>JBEHYU010000016.1:0-75950 GCA_048498015.1 Pseudomonadota bacterium | reverse complement strand
ATGAGGGGGCCTGGCTGCTCATCGCACAAACTGCTCCACATACTCAGCCCCCAGCCCGACCGACACATAATGCCGGCGGCACATGTCGATCTTGGTGAAGACGTCCTCGAAGCCGATCTGTTTGTTGTCGGTATCGAGATAGACCATGCAGCCCGAGATGTTGAAGAAGGTGATCATCTCCGGGCAGTCCTCGGGCACGGTCAGCGTGTGGATCTCGCCGGGCGGCTCGAACACATAGGAGCCGGTCTCGGCCACCCAGTCGTGCTCGAGGTAATGCCAGCGGCCCTTGATGACGTAGCCATGCACCGGCGCCGGATGGAGGTGCCGGCTCAATATGCCGGCGCGGCGGACGCGCAGCAGATTGCACCACTGGCCCTGCACCGTGTTGAGCAGCAGCGGGCGGAACCAGACGCCCTCGGCCTGCGGCACCCAGACCCGCTCATCCTCCGGGATGGCGATGATCTGCGCCTCGCGCGCCGCGAGCGGGTGGGCCGAGCCGTTGAGCGTGTCGTACATGCTGATCTCCTCTGTCCGAGGAAATCATCACGATGCCGGACAAAGGGGAAGCCCCGCCGGCCGCGACGTCAGAGAAACGGCAGCAGGCGCAGCTTCTCGAAATGGTTCATGTCGTTGAACGAGCAGAAGGCCGGCGGCTCTAAGTCGAGCACCGGGGCGCGGCGGCGGATGCCGTCGGCGACCTCGTGCAGCATCGCTTCCCAGCGCGGCAGCGCCGCATCGGGCAGCCAGTCGATCACATAGGCCATGGTGATGTGGAACGGGTAGCTGTGATGGTCCGGACGATGGATGCCCCACAGATCGGCGAGCCGGTCGCGCCAGCCGCGCATCGCGGCGCGATCTTCGGCAGTGGCGCCGTCGAGGTGCAGGCCGATGGGCGTGGCGTGCACCACCGTCGCCCTGAAGCCTGGGCCCGGCGCAAGCGCATCGAGCCGGCCGCCGAGGAGTTTCGTGGTCTCGTCCACGGACGTGTCGGGCGGTACGCCAAGCGGCCATTCGATGTCGGCGCGATTGGAGACGTTGACGCCCGAGAACAGCGTCATGTGGAGGCTCGAGACCGGCGTGAAGGCGAGCTGGCCAGCTTCCGGCATGGCGCGATAACGCTCGCGCGCCTCGACCAGCGCCCGCTGCGTTTCCGATCCGTCGACCACGTGGCAGACGATGGTGTTGCCCGGCTCGGGCTGGAACGTTCCGACCCGGTCGTAGCGGGTACCGAGGTGGCTGGGCGGCAAGGGCTGGCGGCTGGCGACGAAGTCGGCGGGCAGGGAACCGGGGGTGATGGACATGGCGGCAACCGAAGCGGGAAGGATGCCGCAGCGATAACGACCGATTGTAACGGGTGGACAACATCGGCCAAAAGCGGACTCGGCAAGGGGCGGCGGCGGGTCTATAGACCGAGCCATCGTGACCAGCCTCACTCTCCCCGCGAGCGCCCCGTCTGCGGCGCAAAAGACCGCCTTCGTCATCATCTTCGCCGTCGCGCTCTGCCACGGCATCAACGACATCATGCAGTCGCTGCTGACGGCGATCTATCCCATCCTCAAGGACTCCTACGGGCTCGACTATGTGCAGCTCGGCATCCTGACGCTGACCTTCCAGTGCACGGCGTCGCTGCTCCAGCCGCTGATCGGCATCTACACCGACAAGCGCCCTTTGCCTTATTCGATCGCCACCGGCATGGCGTTCACGCTGGTCGGACTGGTGGTGCTGGGCTTCGCGCATGATTACTGGCTGCTGCTCGTCGGCTCGGCGCTGATCGGCTTCGGCTCGGCGGTGTTCCATCCCGAGAGCTCGCGCGTGGCGCGGCTGGCTTCGGCGGGCCGCTACGGTTTCGCGCAATCGACCTTCCAGGTCGGCGGCAATGCCGGGCAGGCCATCGGGCCGCTGCTCGCGGCCTTCGTGGTGCTGCCGCATGGGCAGGCGTCGATCGCCTGGTTCGGGCTGGCGGCGCTGTGCGGCATGCTGATCCTGAGCTGGGTCGGGCGCTGGTACACCGAGCACATGCGGTCGCTGGCCAGCCGGCCGGCGGCGAGCACCGCCCTGCCCTTCGACAGGCGCACCACCATCGTGGCGCTGGTGGTGCTGGTGCTGCTGACCTTCACCAAGAACATCTACATCTCGGCGATGGGCAATTACTTCACCTTCTATCTCATCCACAAATTCAACATCGACGTGCAGACCAGCCAGCTGATGCTGTTCGTGTTCCTCGGTGCCTCGGCGGTCGGCGTATTTCTCGGCGGGCCGGTCGGCGACCGGTGGGGACCGAAATTCGTGATCTGGGTGTCGATCATCGGCACCCTGCCCTTCGCGCTGGCGCTGCCCTATGCGGATTTCACCTGGACGATGATCCTGTCGGTGATCATCGGCATCGTGTTCTCGTCGTGCTTCTCGGCCATGGTGGTGTTCGCGCAGGATCTGGTGCCGGGCCGGGTCGGCATGATCGCCGGCATCTTCTTCGGCTTCGCCTTCGGCGCCGGCGGCATCGGGGCGGCGGCGCTGGGCGCGCTGGCGGACGTGCAGGGCATCGATGCGGTGTTCCAGTGGACGAGCTATCTGCCGTTCCTGGGGTTCCTGGCGGTGTTGCTGCCGAATATGAACAGAAAGCCGGTGAAGGGTTAGGGGCTGCTGCGGCTATGGTAGCGAAGAGTTCTGACTGAAGCCAAGAACCCCCTCACCAAGCTGCGCTACGCGCTGACGCGCTAGCTACGCTATCCTCCCCCACCAGGGGGGAGGATGACCGTGCTGACTTTCCACCTTGCGCGATGTCATTCTCCCCCCTGGTGGCGGAGAAAGTGAGCCTTGGGTTTGGCGACCAGCCAAACCCCCAGGCGAGCAAGAGAGGGGGTTCTTGCCCTCAGTCGCGGCCTAGCCCGCCAATACATTCAAGCCTTCTGTCCCAGCATATCCACCAGTTCACCCAGCCGGTCGAAGTCCGACGGCAGATTGTAGGCCTGCGCCGAAAGGCGGGTCCACAGCCGGCCGGCCATGGCGGTCACCGGCGTGTCGCAGCCGAGCTCGAGCAGTTCGCCGCGCAGTGCCAGCGCACGTTCGGGCGTGGCGGGGCCGGCGAAGGGCAGCTCCACCACCGTCATCGCCGCGTGCAGCTCAGGCGATACGGCGAGCCGCGTGCCCCAGCGGTCAGCCAGCTTCGCCGCAGCCTCGCGGGCCACTGCGGCATTGGCCTGCATCAACGCAGCACCGCCCAGCTTTTCGTGGAACGCGATCGCATCGGGCAGGACCAGAGCGGCGCTCCAGTCGCGGGTGCCGGTCCAGTCGAACTCGGCCGTGAAGCCGTTGCCGTAGCCCCAGGAGATGATGTTGGGGTGGAGCTCGGCCTGCCGCTCCGGCGCGGCCCAGAGGAAGCCAGCGCCCTTGGCGCCCATCCACCATTTGTGGCCGTTGCCCGCATAGTAGTCGGCACCGATCATGCCCAGATCGAGGGGCACGAGGCCTGGCGCGTGGGCGCCATCGACCAGCACCGGCACGCCGGCCGCGTGACAGGCGGCGACGATCTCCGCCAACGGAAAAATCAGCGCGCTCGGCGAGGCGACGTGGTCGACGATGGCGATCCGGGTGCGCGGTGTCAGCGCGCTGGCGAAGGCGGCAACGATCTGTTCTGCCGTCGTGTCCGGGAAGGGCAGATCGGCGACCACCAGCTTTGCGCCGGTACGCGACGCGATGTAGTTCGCGGTGTGCCGCACCGCGCCATAAATGTGCGAGTGGAGCAGAATTTCATCGCCCGGCGCGAAGGGCAGCGAGTTCAGCACGGCGTTGATCGCCGCGGTGACGTTGTCGACCAGCGCGACATCTTTGCCGTCGGCCCCGATGGCCCCGGCAACAGCGCTCGCAGCCGTGCGGATCGCATCGGGCAGGACGCGCAGCACGAAGCTCGTGGGCGCCGCTTCCATGCGGCGGCGCCACTCGTCCTGCCTGGCCAGCACCTCCAGCGGGGTCGCCCCGTAGGAGCCATGGTTGACGATCAGCTGGTCGTAGTCGAGGCCCCAGAGCGAGCGGACCTCGGGGGTATGCCGTGCTACCACGCGAACGGCTCGACATTGGTGCGCGCGCCGAGCAGGAACGCATCGGCGACGATCCGCAGCGGCTGGTCCGTGACGTCCGACTTGCCCTTCTTGAGGATTTTGGCGAAGTGCTCGTAGATCTGGCGATACTCGTCGTCGCCGTGCTGGATCTTCTGCACGCCGTTGATGCTGAGCTTGCGCCCGCCATTTTCGAGCTTCAGCTCGTCGCCCTTCCGGGTGACGATGCGGATGGTCCAGATCTCACCAGTCTCTTCGAGCCAGTTGAAGCCCGCGCTCAGCTCCGGCTGGTTCGGCTCGGACGATTTGAACCTGATCTCGACATCGACCGGGGTCTGCTTGTTGGCCGGGAAGCTCAGCTTCGCACTGTCGACGAACACCGGAAAATCCAGCAGCTTGGTGAAGATCGAGAGCGCGTTGATGCCCGGATCGAACACGCCGAACCCGCCCGGCTCCCACACCCAATCCTGACCCGGATGCCATTTGCGCACGCTCTCGCGCCAGTCGATGCGCACCGACTGCACGCCGTCGCGGCGAACGATCTTGCGGGCCGCATCGACGGCCTTGTTGTAGCGCGAATGCCAGGTCTGGAAGAGGATGCGCTTGTGCTTGCGCGCATAGGCAACGAGGTCGTCGAGCTCCGAGATGGTCGGGGTCGGGGGCTTCTCCATCAGGATGTGCTTGCCGGCATCGATCGCCTCGCGCACGAAAGCGTGGCGCACACCGGGCGGCGTGCAGATGGCGACGAGCTCGATCTTGGGCAGCGCCTTGTAGAGCTCCGCGGGGGTGCGGAACACCGGCAGGCCGCCATGCGCAATCATGCGGGTCGACACCGTCGCCGCGAGCTCGAAATCGGGGCTCGCATCGATCACCGGGATGTGCTGGTCGATGGCGATCTTGCCGACGCCGATGAGTGCGATCTTCTTTTTTGCCATAGGGCGCGCCTCCACTGTTGGGCGGCATTTACAGCGTTCCGGGACCGCGTGGAAGGACCGGTTGTCGAGAGATTTGTGGTGTCAGACAGGCTGGAGCTGAACGCGCAGTTCCGACCTTACCTCACCACGATCGCGCGGAAATCGTTGACGTTGGTCCCGGTCGGGCCGGTGACCAGCAGATCGCCGATGGCATTGAAGGCCGTATAGGCATCGTTGTCGGCGAGCGCGGCGCGCGGATCGATGCCGGCGGCGCGGATGCGGGCCGCGGTGGTGCCGTCGGCAAGGGCACCGGCATTGTCCTCGGAGCCGTCGATGCCGTCCGTGTCGGCGGCTAGCGCGGTAATGCCCTCGATGCCCTCGATGGCCAGCGCGAAGGCGAGCAGGAACTCGGCATTGCGGCCGCCCTTGCCCTTGCCGCGCACGGTGACGGTGGTCTCGCCGCCCGAAAGCAGCAGCACAGGTTTTTCGAACGGACGATTGCGCGCCGCCACTTCTCTGGCGATGCCGGCCATCACCTTGGCGACGTCGCGCGACTCGCCCTCGATGGCATCGCTGAGGATGTGCGGGGTGAGGCCGCGGAGGATCGCGACGCGCGCCGCCGCTTCGAGCGAGAGCGCCGAGGAGGCGACGATCCGAACGCTGTTCTGCGCGAAGGCCGGATCGCCCGGCCGGGGCGGCAGATTGTCGTTGCCGGCAAGCAGCTCGATGGCGGCAAGCGGCAAAGCGATGTCGTGCAGCGCCACCAGATGGCGGGCCTCGGCGCGCGAGCCGGCGATCGGCACGGTGGGACCGGAGGCGACCAGTGCCGGATCGTCGCCCGGCACGTCGGAGACGATCAGCGTCGCGACCCGCGCCGGCGCTGCATGCTGCGCCAGCCGGCCGCCCTTGATGGCGCTGAGCTCGTTGCGGATGACGTTCATCACCGAGATCGGCGCGCCGGAACTGAGCAGCGCGCGATTGACGGCCTGCTCGTCCTCAAAACTCAGGCCCGGACCGGGGGCCGGCAGCAGCGCCGAGCCGCCCCCCGAGATCAGGGCGACCACCAGGTCGTCGTGGCTGAGGCCGGTGACCTTGCCGAGCATGCGGCGGGCGGCGAGGAAGCCGGCTTCGTCCGGCACCGGATGCGATGCCTCGGCAATCTCGATCGAGCGGGTCGGGGCGCCATAGCCGTAGCGGGTGACCACCAGTCCGCTCAGCGGGCCGTCCCATGCATTCTCGAACGCAGCGGCCATCTGCGCCGACGCCTTGCCGGCGCCGACGACCACGGTCTTGCCCTTCGGCCGCTCAGGCAGCGCCGCCGCGATGGCCCTGGCGGGATCGGCCGCGGCGACGGCGGTACGGAAAAGTTCTTCCAAAAGCGCTCTATCCATGACCGTCACAATGGCGTCATCTGGCTTTCCTAGCCAGTGCCGTCATTTCTTCTCCCCCAGCCCACATGTCCGAACGCTTCGCCATCTACTACGCCCCCGCGACGGAGTCTCTGCTTTGGCAGCGCGCGCTCGCCTGGCTCGACCAGCCGGACCTCGCGGGACTGACCGGCTCGGCCCGCCGCTACGGCTTCCACGCCACGATCAAGGCGCCGTTCGGGCTCGCCGAAGGCCGTGACCTGGCGGCGCTGGAGATGGCCACCGCCGCCTTTGCGGCCCGGCACCAGCCGGTCGGCATGGGGCCGGTCGGGGCGCATCTGATCGAGGGTTTTCTGGCGCTGACGCCGGTCAGCCAGCCGCAGGCCATCACCGACTTCGCCGCGACCGTCGTTGCCGATTTCGAGCCTTTCCGGCAGCCGCTCGATGCGGCCGAGCGCGAAAGGCGGCTCAGATCGCCGCTGAGCGAGCGGCAGATCGAGCTGGTCGACCTCTACGGCTACCCGTACGTGCTGGAACAGTTCCAGCTGCACATGACGCTGACCGACCGGCTGCCGGCGGACCGCAAGGGCGAGCTGCAGGGCCGGGCGGCAGAGTGGTTCGGCGAGGCGCTGGCGCAGCCGCTGCTGCTTGACCGGCTGGTGCTTTTCCACGAAGCAGCACCAGGCGAGCCGTTCAGCCGGCTCCCGGGGGACTACGAACTCAAGGGGACGATGTGATGGAGACGGTGTTCCGCAATGCGCGGCTGGTGCTGCCCGACGAGGTGGTGACCGGCAGCGTCAGGATCGCCGGCGACACGATCGGGGCGATCGACAGCGGCCCCTCGCAGCTGGGTGAGGATTTCGGCGGCGATTACCTGATCCCCGGCCTCGTCGAACTCCACACCGACCACCTCGAGAACCATTACCGGCCGCGGCCGGGCGTGTACTGGAACCCGCTCGGGGCGCTGCAGGCGCATGACGTGCAGATCGCCGGCTCCGGCATCACGACGGTGTTCGATTCCGTCCGCATCGGCTCCGATCCGGAAACGCCGGGCGGCATGGGCGACCATGTCGAGGTGCTGGTGACGGCCATCAATGAGGGGATGGCCGATGGACGGCTCAAGGCCGACCATCTGATCCACCTGCGCTGCGAATTGCCGGCACATGACGTGGTCGACGATTTCGAGCGCTTCGTCGACCAGAAGCTGGTGAAGCTGGCCTCAGTGATGGACCACACGCCGGGGCAGCGGCAGTACCAGACCGTCGGCAAGTACATCGAGTACTACAAGGAAAAGCTGCGGCTGAGCGACAAGGAGATGGAGGACTTCATCGCCGCGCGCCATGCCGAGCAGGCCGAATATTCGGACAAGCACCGCAAGGCGATCCTGAAGCGCGGGCTGGCCGCCGGGCTGGCCTTTGCCAGCCATGACGATGCGACCGACGAGCATGTGGCGGAATCGGTGGCCGACGGCGTCAGCATCGCCGAATTCCCCACCACGATGATCGCAGCGGAGCATTCGCACCAGGCCGGACTGGCGGTGCTGATGGGGGCGCCCAACGTGGTGCGCGGCGGCTCGCACTCGGGCAACATCGCCGCCGTCGATCTGGCGCGCGAGGGGTGCCTCGACGTGCTGAGCTCGGACTACATTCCGGGCGCGCTGATCCATGCGGCCTTCATGCTGCCCGAAGTGGCCGAGAACATCACTTTGCCCGCGGCCATCAGGATGGTCTCCGGCACACCGGCGAAGGCGGCGCATCTCAACGACCGCGGCGAGATCGTCGCCGGCAAGCGCGCCGACCTGGTGCGGGTGCGCATGCATGGCGAGATGCCGGTGATCAAGGGCGTGTGGCGCCAAGGCCAGCGGGTCAGCTGATGCTCGTGCTCGTGGTCGGCCCGTCCGGCGCGGGCAAGGATACGCTGATCAATGCCGGCAAGGCGGCGCTGGCCGACGATCCGCGTTTCGTGTTCCCCCGCCGGGTGGTGACGCGCAAGGCGGTGGCGGCGCTCGAAGATCACGACTCCGTGACGCCGGAAGAGTTTGCGGCGCATCTGGCGGCAGGCGCCTACGCCCTCAACTGGGACGCGCACGGGCTGCGCTACGGCCTGCCGGCGAGCCTCGTGGACGACCTCGCCGCCGGCAAGGTGGTGGTGTTCAACGGCTCGCGGGCCATGGTGCCGGCCGCGGTCGAGAAGTTTCCCGGCACCCAGGTAGTGCTGATCGGGGCGACGCCGGAAGTGCGGGCGAAACGGCTCGCCGGACGTGGCCGCGAAAGCGAGTCCGAGATCGCCGCCCGGCTCAGCCGCGAGGTGCCCGAAATCCCGCCCGGCGCGGTGCGGATCGACAATTCGGGGGCGCTCGAGGCCGGAATTGCGGGCTTCGTGGGGGCTTTGCGCTCGTTCACCCGGCTGTGAACTTTTCGCGTCGAGCGGCGTTCTTGCCCGAAATGCGTCATTATTCACGGAGTTAAGATGAGCAGGTCTGGGCTCTACACGCTGATCGGGGTGCTGGTGATCGCCGTCGTAGCCCTTGGGGGTTATCTGATTTACGATCAATCGCAGAAGCCGCAGCTGACCATTTCGGTCGACAAGAACGGCCTTCAGGTGAACGGTAATGGCTGACGCCCCCATGCATGGCGCGGTGCTCGACGCGCTGTTGCAGGAACTGGACGATCAGGGCCAGGGAGGCTCCCCCGGCAACGATCCATCGCGGCTCACCGCCTATCCGATCAAAGGGACCATCGACGTGGTGGCCCTTGCCGAGGCGGTGGAAAGTGCGCTAGGCGGCGCCCCGGACGACGACGATGGCAAAACGCCGGCGGAGCTGAACGCCGCCAATGACGGATGAGACTATTGCTGGCCGTTGAAGGGAAGCGGCAAAGCGTCAGGCACTACGACATCAATCTTCCCAGTCGATACTCTCCTCAACACAAGGGCTAACCCCATGAACCGCAATACCTGGATTATCATCATCGTGGCCGTGATCGTGATCATCGGCCTGATCTGGATCTTCAACCGCCCCGCGGCCACCACCACCCCCGTGACCACCACGACCTCGTCGTCGGAAGCCGCGCCGGCTCCGTCGTCCTCGGCCGCCCCGGTGGCTTCGTCTTCGGAAGCGACCCCGATGGCGCCGGCTTCGTCCTCTGAGGCGACCCCGATGGCTCCGGCCTCGTCGGAAGCCACCCCGATGGCCCCGGCTTCGTCCGAGGCGACCCCGATGGCGCCGGCTTCGTCCGAAGCGACCCCGATGGCCCCCGCCTCGTCGGAAGCCACTCCGATGGCCCCGGCTTCGTCTTCGACCGCCGGCTGATATCGGCAGTTCACCGAATTATCGAAACCCCCGCCAGCGATGGCGGGGGTTTTGCTTTTGGGGTGAGTAGCGTTTCAAAGAGCTCTCCTCCACTCTCTGTTTGCGCTCTGGACCAAGCGATCCGAAAACGGCTCGCTTGGCCAACCGCTGAGTGGGCGAGCGGAAGTGACCGACGACCTCGCGGTCTCGGGTGTTAGCCTGCCGTGGCACAAAGCTTCGCCACGGACGGAGAGCGCCGAGCGCCTCCGGTTAGGTTTAGCTAGGCGAGACGCCCAGCGCTTCTCCGCAGCGGGATTTTGGGAACAGTCAGGCAGGGAGCAGGGTGAACCTGCCGCGACCTGAAGGCTGGACCTGGAGCGGTGCGACCACCTCTCCCCCACCGCGTCCGCCGGTGCTTCGTCGGCACCCCGCGGTAGTTGGCGGACGCACGCATAAGATAGCCCCCGCCGGACGTGGCGGCAGTTCGAGGGGTGGATGTCGGTCTGCGCAGAGGCGGAAAGCCGTGTTCGAGTCGTGAGTTGGCAAGGTGTGTTTTCGGGCAACTCGATAGCGCAGTCGGGTCCTTTTCCCGCTTGCGGGGGAAGGTGGCACGCGACAGCGTGACGGAAGGGGGGAGCACCTTGAGTGGAGGGATCGAAAGGGCCTCACCGCAAGGTGCTCCCCCCTCCACCAGCCTGCGGCTGGTCCCCCTCCCCCGCAGGCGGGAGAGGAGTCCCGACTGCGGATTTGGGTGGCTGCGTGCTGACTGAGGGCAAACACCCCCTCACCAAGCTTCGGTAGGCCTGCGGCCAACCTGCGCTATCCTCCCCCACCAGGGGGGAGGATGACACCGCGCAAGCGGCACACTTAGTGGCAGCCAGCACTGACATCCTCCCCCCTGGTGGGGGAGGATAGCGTAGCTAGGAGCGCAGCGACGTAGCGCAGCTTGGTGAGGGGGTGTTTGCCCTCAGTCGGCACCAAAGACGTACCTCGGAGCGCTCTTTGAACCAGTGACCGGATGCCGCTCGCCCTACTCCGCCGGCACCTTCTCGGCCACCGGCTGTCGTGCCGCTTCGGCGATGCGGCGGCGTTCGCGGTAGGCGCCGAATTGCTGGTCGATGAGGACGCCGATCAGGATGACGCCGCCCATGACGGCGAAGTTCAGCGATGAGGGGATGCCGAGCAGGTTGACGAGGTTCTGCAGTTCCTGCAGCAAGACCACGCCGAGCAGCGCGCCGATGATGGAGCCCTCCCCGCCGCGCAGCGAGAAGCCGCCGAGGACCGCCGCGGCGATGGCGTAGAGCTCGTAGAAATTGCCGTGCGAGCCCGGCGAAATCGAGCGGGTGTACATGGCGAAGTAGATCGCCGAGATCACCGTCAGCACCTGGCAGATGACGTAAGCGGCGACGATCACGAGGCCGGTCTTGATGCCCGAATAGCGCGCCGCGTCCTCGTTCTTGCCGACGGCATAGAGGTAGCGGCCGAACACCGAGCGGTGCAGCACGAACCACATGATGACCGCGAGGATCAGCATGGCGATGAAGGAGTTCGGGATGCCGGGGCTGACGTCGGGGATGACGAAGCTGCGGCCCGCCGTGAGGAATTCGAGATCGGGGAAGTTCTGGCCGAAGCCGAAGCCGGCGGTCGAATCCTGCGTGTAGAAGCGGGCGATGCCGCGGTAGAACAGCAATCCACAGAGGGTGACGACGAAGGGCTGCATCTTGAGCCGGGTGATCAGCAGGCCATGGAACAGGCCGATGAACAGTCCGAGCAGCAGCATCAGCCCGACGGCGATCGGCGAGGGGATGCCCTTGTTGGCGATGAAATCGACGAACAGCACGCCGGTGAGGGCGATCATCGAGCCGACGGAAAGCTCGATGCCGGCGGTGATGATGACGAAGGCCTCGCCGAGCGCCGAGATGCCGAACATGCCCACGAGGTTGGCGGTGTTGGCCAGATTGATCGGCAGCAGGAAGCGCGGATTGATGAACGCCACGACGGCGCCCACCACGATGATCAGGATGAAAAGACCGAGGTCCTTCTTGTTCATGCCGCGGCTCCCCCTGGTTGCACCTGCCGGCCCACGGCGAGCTGCAGCACGTTTTCTTCACTGAACTGATCGCGGGACAGCGTGCCCGAGATGCTGCCCTCATGCATGACGGCGATGCGGTCGGAGACGCCGATGACCTCTTCCATGTCGGAGGAGATCATCATGACGGCGACGCCCGCATCGGCGAGGCCGCGCATCAGGCGATAGATCTCGGCCTTGGCGCCGACATCGATGCCGCGCGTCGGCTCGTCGAAGATCATGACTTTTGGCGACATGGCCAGCCACTTGGCCAGAACGACCTTCTGCTGGTTGCCGCCCGACAGGCTGGCGGCCTTGGTGGACACCTGCGGGGCCTTGATGCCCAGATTGCGCCGCTGCTCCTCGGCCACCCTGGTCTCGCTCGAACCGCTGACGAAAAAGTTGCGCGCATATTTCGGCAGGTCGGGCAGCGTGATGTTCTGGCTGATGGGCAGGTCGAGCACGAGGCCGGCGAGCTTGCGATCCTCGGGCACGAGGAAGAGGCCGCGCTCGACCGCCTGCGACGTATGCCCCGGCGTGAAGGGCGCGCCCTCGAGCTCGAAGCTGCCGCCATAGATCGGATCGACGCCGAAGATGGCGCGCGCCAGCTCGGTGCGGCCGGAGCCCACGAGGCCGGCGATGCCGAGGATTTCGCCGTGGTGCAGTTCGAGGTTCACCGCCTCGCCCGGATAGGTGCCGGTACGCACGCCCCTGACGCGCATCGCGATGCCGCCGGCGGCCTGGCCGGGACCGGCGAACTGCGCCTTGAGATCGCGGCCGATCATCAGCTTGACCATATGGTCGTGGGTGATATCGGCCCTTTCGAGGGTGCCGGCGAGCTTGCCGTCGCGCAGCACGATGACGCGATCGGCGGCGTGCTCGATCTCGTGCAGGCGGTGCGAGATGAAGATGACAGCGATGCCGTCGCGCTTGAGCGCCGCGATGACGTCGAGGAGCTTTGCGGTCTCGCTGAGCGGCAGGCTCGAGGTCGGCTCGTCGAGGATGACGAGGCGCGCATTGGTCGACAGCGCCTTGGCGATCTCGACGATCTGCTGCTGCGCCAGCGAAAGCTGCGAGACGGGCGTGGCGGCGGTGAAGCTGGCGCCGAGGCGCTTCAGATAGGGATCGGCCAGCTGGCGCTGTTTGGCGGTATCGACGAAGCTCAGGATGCCACCGGTGCGCGGTTCACGGCCGATGAAGACATTGGCGGCAACGTCGAGATTGTCGAAGAGATTGAGCTCCTGGTGCACGAAGGCGATGCCGGCACGCATGGAGTTGGCAACGGTGAGCGACTTCTCCTCGACGCCATCGATGGTGATGGTGCCGCCGTCGGGAGCGATGACGCCGCCGAGGATCTTCATCAGGGTGGATTTGCCGGCGCCGTTTTCGCCGACGAGGCCGATGACTTCGCCGGGGGCGACGCTCATCGAAAAGCCCTGCAGCGCGAGAACGCCGGGATAGGCCTTGCGGATGCCCGAAAGGACGAGGAAGGGCGCGGCCGGAGCCGGTGCAGGGAATGCAGGAGCGCTGCTCATCTCAGCTCGACACTAGGCCTGGCAAGATCGGGCGACAAGCGCAAGCGCCTGCCGCCCGTGGGAGGACTACCCCGGCCCGCTTGGGTGAGCCGGGGCTGCCGCATTACTTGCCCTGCATGGCCTTGAGATTGGCCGCGTAGGCGTCGATGTCCGCCGCGTAGAGGATCTTGGTCGGAACGATCAGCTGACCATTGGCCGGGATGCCCGACTTGTCGCCACCGAGCACGGCGGCCATCAGCTTGAAGCCCTGGTAGGCCCATTCGAACGGCTGCTGCACGACGGTGCCGGCGATGGTGCCTTCCTTGATGCCGCCCAGGGTGATCGGATCGTCGTCGAAGCCGACGACGGTGATCTTGCCGAGCATGCCGGCATCCTTGAGCGCCTCGTAGATGCGCGGGGTGTTGTACGAGTAGAAGCCGACCATGCAGTTGATGTCGGGGTTGGCCGCCAGCACGTCGGAGACGTTCGCCTTGGCGCGCGTCTGGTCGATGCCGTCGCCCTTGGTGTCGACGAGCGTGATGTTGGTGCCCGCGAGACCTTCGGTGAAGCCCTGCGCGCGCTCCTTGTAGTTGGCGGCGTCGAGCAGGCCGACGAAGCCCATGCACTTGGCGCCGTTCGGCATGGCCTTCTTGGCGATCTCGGCGGCCTGCTTGCCGGCATCGACGTTGGACGAGCCGATGTAAGCGATGCGCTTGGATTCGGGCGCGTCGGAGTCGGTGGTGAAGAGCATCGTTTCACCGGCGATCTTGTCGAGCACGTCGGTGGCCTTGGGATCGACGGCGGAGACCATGATGGCCTTGACGCCGGCGGTGGCCAGATTGTCCATCAGCGCCTGCTGGTTGGCGACCGACGACTGGTCCGGATATTTGAAGACGAGCGTGTAGTCGGGCAGCTCGGCCTGGGCCTTGGCCATGCCGGCCTCGGCGGCCTTCCAGAAGTCGGAAGCGCCATTGGCGACAAAAGCCAGCTGCGGTTTGTCCTGGGCGATAGCGGCGCCCGTGAGCGACAGAGCGGCCACCGCGATCGCGGCGACCGAAGCGATATACTTCATGGATATCCTCCCTTTGCCCTGCGCCTTGCAGGGCTCCTTCCCGGTTCGTCGACCGCCGGACGGGGTGTTCAAAACCACCCTCGCATCGCCGGTCGGCGCAGTTCTAATAAATCATACTTTTCGGGATCGACGCCAGCCCTAAACTGATGTGACCCGGGTCCTCCGTGTCGGCCGCCGGGTGTTCCGGCTGGCTGCCACGACCGCGAGTTATTCATATTACTAATATCCGGTCAAGCGTGACTGGCGTGAGGACGCTGAAAATCGGGCACTTGACTCGGTGAAGGCCCGGCGGACTAATGATTATTAGTTAGGCACCATGCGTGGCGACTCGGGCCACTGCCCAAGGGGGAGCGGGCCCATCGTTATCAGCCAGACATCGCCGAAGCCGCGCCGCGGGGCCTCGCCGGCGCGCCGCCGCGTGACCATGACCGACGTGGCGCGCGAGGCGGGGGTCTCGCAGGCGACGGTGTCGTTCGTGCTCAACCGCAACGACTCGATCAAGATCTCGCAGCAGACGCGCGACCGGGTTTACGCGGCGGCGCGCTCGCTCGGCTACTCGCCGGCCGTGGTGCCCGA
Organism: Pseudomonadota bacterium; assembly: GCA_048498015.1. Lineage (GTDB taxonomy): Bacteria > Pseudomonadota > Alphaproteobacteria > Rhizobiales > Devosiaceae > Devosia_A. The sequence goes on along the minus strand of JBEHYU010000016.1, from coordinate 61,098 downwards.
GCCGGCCCCGGAAGCGGCGATCGGCACGAACTCGATGATCGGCTTTGCGGTGGACCAGCTGTCCACCAGCCCCGAGGCGATCGTCGCCATCGAGGGGGCGCGGCAGGCCTCCTGGGGCGCTGGGAACATCATTCTAGTGACGCAGACGCAATCGGACCCAGAGATGGAGCCGCGGGCGCTGCGCGCCATCACCGGGCAGAATGTCTCGGCGCTGATCTACATGACGATCTTCACCCGCGAGATCGTGGCGCCGGCCTATCTCTACGACCTCAACATCCCGGTGATCCTGCTCAACTGCTACACCGCCGATCACCGCTTCCCGGCCGTGGTGCCGAGCGAGATCGCCGGCGGGCAATCGGCGACGGACCATCTCATCCGCAACGGCCATACGCGCATCGGCACGATCATGGGCGAGGCGTTCATGTCGGGCGCGCAGGACCGGCTGAAGGGCTATCGGCGCGCGCTGGCGACGGCGGACATTCCGTTCGATCCGGCGCTGGTGATGGATGGCAACTGGTCAGCGAGCGCCGGCTATGACGCAACGGTGAAGCTGCTGGCGCTGAAGCAGCCACCCACCGCGATCTTCTGCCAGAACGATCGCATGGCGATCGGCTGCTACGAGGCGCTGAAGGAAGCCGGCCTGCGCATCCCCGAGGATATCTCGGTGGTGGGCTATGACGACGAAGAAATCTCGCGGCACCTGCATCCGCGGCTGACCACCTCCATCCTGCCGCACCGGGCGATGGGGCAATGGGCGATCGAACAGCTCGAGGCCAACGCGCCGCGCCGCGACCGCTACCCGGTCACCAAGCTCGAATGCGCGTTAGTGGAACGGGATTCCGTCGCAGCGCGGAAGGGCAAGAAGTAGAGTTTCGTCTCACCGCTGCGTCATTCCCGCGAAGGCGGGAATCCAGGGCGGGTTCACGGACGTCCGAGAGCGCAGCCTGGATTCCCGCCTTCGCGGGAATGACGTTGTGGAGGCGGGACGATCGAGTCGCGCCTCCTCTTTTTGCTCTGTCCAAGCGATCCCAAGAGGGCTCGCTCGGACAACCGCGCTATTCCGTCAGCTGGAAATGCACCACTTCGGACACGGCATCGCGCGCCTGCTCGATGGTGGTGAAAATCTTGCCGTCGACGGCGAAGGCCTGGAGCTTCACGGCGAGGAAGCGGAAGCCTTCATCGGCGGGGACGACGACGCCCAGCGGCTCGCCGTCGACCTCGATGGCGATGGGCCGCTGCGCGGGGGGCCGGGCAATTGTCTGATGCTGCATGGGACATGCCTCCATCGGCGCCGAAGCACGGCGGCCGGGGTGTTACTGGAAATCTGAGACGCGAAGGTGACGGGCGTTTTGCCCTTCGGATCACATTCGCCGGTTTCGCGAACACCCTACGGAGGGGGCTACGCGTTTGGCTTGAATCCCGGCATGGGCTTTGATCGAACAAAGTCGAATCATCGAATTTCCCTCCGGTGCGGGGCAGACCCCGTTGCCAAACACTGGCCTGGAGATAGGCGCGAACGCCGATATCGCAAGCCGCTCAATGGCGAAAAATAAACGCCACGCCGTCACGCATGAACCGTTTTGCCGCGCCGCGCAAGCGCCACCTTGGTGGCAAAGCGGTCACCGTCAGCGGAGGTCGCCGTGAGGTACGTGCACAGCCAAACGCGGCCTCGGCTGATCTCGCAATCGTGAGGATGGCAACCATCCGGCGGCCAGTAAGGCGCTGAGATTCCATACGACTTTCGGCCAATTGCGCGCGCGTGCCGCACCTTGAAATCGATTGCATGATCTGTTGAGCTAGGCCGCAGCAGTGCACAAGCCCCGCTGACGGCAAGGCCGCACGGGACACCGTGAGGGACGGCCGGGCATTGCGAGGGAGGGATCTGGTGGACGAGCTCGGGCCGCGGCAGAAGCCGCGCGTCAAACGGGGTGTGCCGCGTTCCGGCAAGCCCACTCTGCGCACCATCGCGGAGATGACGGGCTTTGCCATCACGACGATTTCCCGCGCCCTCAACAATGCGCCCGAGCTCAGCGCCGAGACGCGCGAGCGGGTGCAGAAGGTGGCGGCCGAGGTCGGCTATGTGCCCGACCGCACGGCGCTGCGACTGAAGACCGGCCGCACCCATGTGGTGAGCCTGATCCTCGACCCGCACGACGAGATCCTCAATTTCAGCCAGTCGCTGGTCAGCGGCATCGGCACGGCGCTGCGGGGGACACCGTATCATCTGGTGATCACGCCGGGGGTGCGGGGCGGCGATCCGCTCGATCCGGTCAATCACATCCTGCGCAACAAGATGGCCGATGGCGTGATCTTCTCGCGCACCGAGCCGAACGACGCGCGGGTACGGCTGCTGCTGGAGCAGGACTTTCCGTTCGTCACGCATGGGCGGACGGAAATCGCGACGCCACACCCCTATGTGGACTACGACAATTTCACCTTCGCCTACGAGGCAGCCAAGCGGCTCGCCGGCAAGGGGCGCAGGCACGTGTCGATGGTGTCGGCCAATCCGCGCTTCACCTTCGGGCAGCATCTGCGCGACGGGCTGCTGAAGGCCGTGCAGGAAACCGGCATGAGCTACGAGCTCGAAACGCGCGTGACGCTCGACGACACCGCCGAAGACATCCGCAAGGCCACGATGGCGCGCATCGCGCAGGGCAAGGCGCCCGATGCCTATGTGTGCCCGGGCGATGCGGTGGCGCTGGCGGTGATCGCCGGGATCGTCGATTCCGGGCGGCAGATCGGCATCGATGCCGACATCGTCACCAAGCAGATGAGCGGCATCTTCTCGCTGGTGCGCCCCAGCGTCGACGTGATCAGCGAGGATATCGCGCTGGCCGGATTGCAGATGGGCGAGCTGCTGCTCAAGCGGATTCGCGGTGAGCCGGTGGGGGCGCTGCAGGTGCTGCAGACGCCGGTGATGGGGTTTTGACGGGCTGGTGATCTGACGGCCCCTCACCCGGCCGCTGCGCGGCCACCCTCTCCCCGGAGGGGCGAGGGGACGCCGACTGAAGCTTCGGTTCCATCGTCCCCTCGCCCCTTCGGGTGAGAGGGTGCCGAGCGAAGCGAGTGAGGGGCCAGTCTGGCCCCTACCCCTCGATTTCCTCACGCAGCATTTCCAGTGCCAGCCATTCATCTTCGGCCTTGGCCTTGGCGGCTTCGGCGGCGGTGAGTTTGGCGGAAATGTCGGCGAACTTCTTCGGGTCGCGGGTGTAGAGGCTGGGGTCGGCTAGAATCTCGTTCGCCTTGAGGATTTCGGCGTCGAGCTTCGCGATCTCCTTGGGCAGTGTCTCGAGCGCGTGCTTCTGCTTGAAGGAGAGTTTCGCCTTGCTGGCCGGCGGCGCGATGGGCGGCATTGCGGCGTTGCGCGGCCCCTTCTCGGCTTTCTCGAGCTCGGGCTTGGTGACGCCGTAGCCGCGCTGGGTGACCATGTCGGAATAGCCGCCGGGATATTCCGTCCATTTGCCCTGCCCGTCGGCGACGATCACGGAGGTCGCGACGCGATCGAGGAAATCGCGGTCGTGGCTGACGACGATGACGGTGCCGGGATATTCGCCCAGCAACTCCTGCAGCAGGTCGAGGGTTTCGAGATCGAGATCGTTGGTGGGCTCGTCGAGCACCAGCACGTTGCTGGGCAGCGCGAGAATGCGGGCCAGCGCCAGGCGGCCGCGTTCGCCGCCGCTGAGCTTTTCGACGGCAGTGCGGGCCTGCTCGGGGGTGAACAGGAAATCCTTCATGTAGCCCATGACGTGCTTGGGCTGGCCGTTGATGATCAGCGTATCGGAGCCGCCCGAGGTCAGCGCCTCCTTGAGGGTGGAGGTCGGGTCGAGCCGGGCGCGGCGCTGGTCGAGCGTTGCTAGCTCGATGTTGGAGCCGAGCCGGATCTTGCCGCTGTCGGGCGGCAGGTCGCCGGTCAGCAGCTTAATCAGCGTGGTCTTGCCCGCGCCATTGGCGCCGACGATGCCGACGCGATCGCCGCGCAGGATGCGGGTCGAGTAGTCGTCGACAATGACGCGCTCGCCAAAGGCCTTCGACACGCGATCGGCCTCGACCACCAGCTTGCCGGTGACGTTTTCGGACTCGGTGACGGTGAGCTTGACGTTGCCGACCTGGCGCTTCTGGTCGCGGCGCTCCTGCCGCAGATTGTGCAGGCCTTCGAGACGGCGGACATTGCGCTTGCGCCGCGCGGTGACGCCATAGGTCAGCCAGTGCTCCTCGCGCACGATCTGGCGGTCGAGCTTGTGGCGGGCCGTTTCCTCTTCGTCGAGCACAGTATCGCGCCATTCCTCGAAGGCGGCAAAGCCCCTGTTGAGGCGGCGGGTGACGCCACGGTCGAGCCAGACGGTGGCGCGCGTCAGGTCGGCGAGGAAGCGGCGGTCGTGGCTGATGATGACCAGCGCCGAACGCATCGCCTTGATCTCGGCTTCGAGCCATTCGATGGCGGGCAGATCGAGATGGTTGGTCGGCTCGTCGAGCAGCACGATATCGGGCTCGGGCGCCAGCACGCGGGCGAGCGCGGCGCGGCGGGCCTCGCCGCCCGACAGTCGCGAAGGATCCTCGTCTCCGGTCAGCCCCAGATGCTCGAGCAGATAGCGGGCGCGATGCGGATCGTTGCCCGCCTCGAGGCCGCCGGCGGCATAATCGAGCGTCGTCTTGTAGCCGGTGAGGTCGGGCTCCTGCGGCAGATAGCGGATGGTGGCCCCCGGTTGCAGGAAGCGCTTACCGCCATCCGCCTCGATTTCGCCGGCGGCGATCTTGAGCAGGGTCGATTTGCCCGAGCCGTTGCGGCCGACCAGCGCGATCTTGTCGCCGGGCAGGACCGAGAGTTCGGCGTCCTCCAACAGGAGCGTCGAACCCAGGGTCAGGCGGATCGACTGGAGAGCGAGGATCGGGGGAGCGGCGGGCATAAATCAGGTACCGGGATTGAGCCACGAGCGGGCTTTGGTCGCGCCGTGGGGATCGATGTCGAGACCATCGACCAGCGCGGCGCCGTTCTGGGCGAAAACGATGCGATTGTCGATGACGGCAAAGAGATCGGCCGCCTTCACCTGCGGTGCGGCAAGGCGGGCGGCCTCGATATCGAGGATGTAGAGCGTTTTCGCCTCGAACCAGGCATTGGCGAGCATGTCCTCGTCATAGAAGCGCAGGGCCTCGACGCCCTGCTCGTCGATGCGGCCCAGATAGGCGACATCGGTGTCCATGCCGTGGGTGAAGGCTAGCGTCTCGAGCGCCTTCCAGTCGCGATTGCGCGGATAGACCGGCGGGATGGCGCGAAGGCGATTGTAACCGGCGGCGGCCGCGCGATCCCAGAACGGCGAGGTCAGGCTGACCTGCCAGAGCGGCGCCGGGTCCGGGATGGTGGCGCGGAAGCTCTGCCAGCCGGTGCGCGAATCGTAGATCTGCGCGGCAGCGAGGAAGACGAGTACCGGAACGGCGATACCGGGCCGGAGTTTCGAGGCGGCGAGCACGACCGCCCCAATGGTGACGAGATAGAGCGCCGGCCAGACGAAGCGGCCCGACGAACGGAAGGCGGCGCCCAGAGCCTCCAGCCAAGTGGGGAGCGGGATCGGCCGGGTGGACAGGTCGGCGACGCCGATGCGGTTGGAGATGGCGAACAGCAGGCAGACGATGACGGCGAGCAGCAGCGGTAGAAAGCGCGGCGTGAACAGTTCGCGCAGCCGGGCGAGTGCGCCGGTGAACAGCGCGATGAGCAACGCGGCGAGGATGCCGATGCCGAAGAAGCTCACGCCCTCATAGTCGTAGTCGCCATGCGGCAAAGAGGGGACGAGGCGCGACCACATGCCGTAATCGAGGATGGGAGCGAGGAGGTTGAGGCGATAGAAGCCAAAACCTTCGATGCCGGCGGCATGGCCGACATCGAGCGCGCCATCGAGCAGCAGTACGGTCCAACTCAGCACGAGGATCAGCGGCGGCTCGGCGAGGGCCTGCCAGCGGATGCGGCGGAGCCAGAGGCGTTGCAGCCACGCGGCGAGCCACACGCCGCAGACCATCGCCAGCAGATAGATGTGGACCGCGGCGGTGATGGCGATGAGCAGCGGCCATGCCCACCAGCGCGGGGGCTGCTTCCGGACATACAGCCAGAGCCCGGCGAGCAGCAGGAAGTGGCTGGCCAGCGCCATATGCAGCGGCAGGCGGGCGAGGAAGGCCGGCGTGACCAGCGCAAACAGCGCCGCGCACAGCGCGACGAAGCGCGAGGCATCGAGCTCGCGGGCGATGCGGTAGGCGAACAGCGATTGCAGCGCAAAGGTGACGAGCCACCACCAGCCCCAGTACTGGAAGGGCCGCGGCAGCCAGGCCGACAGCAGCTTGAACGGCATGGCGAGCAGCGGCAGGCCGTCCACGAGGGCGATGGAGTTGCCGATCTCGAGGCCAAGCGGGCGATTGTCGCCCGGCGGGAAGCTCCAGGGGGCATCGCGGTAGAACAGCCAGCCCAGCGTGTGCATGGCGCGATCGCCGGTGCCCAGCCAGCTGAGATTGCCCGGGATCAGCACCCACCAGCCGGCGAAGACGAAAAACGCCGCAACCCCGAGCAGCAGCGCGGCAAGCTCGGCGGCGATGTCGCGCGATCGGTCGGTCAAGCGGGCTCCGCAGGCTGGGATGGCGGAGCAATAGTCCGGCGGTCGAGCCTAAGGCAAGCGGGCCCAGCCGCTGCCGGTCGCCGGCTCGATGCCGCCGAAATGCGGCTCGATGCCTAGCCCCTCGACCAGATAGGCGCCACCCTTGGCGAGGATGATGCGGTGATCGATGGTGGCAAGCAGATCGTCGGGGCCCATATGCTCGGCGGCCTTGAGGGCGGAGATAGCGTCGAGCTCGTAGATGGTGTTGGGCTCGAAATCGCCAATCCGCAGGACATCGGCCTCGCGCAGGCGGAGATGGGCCAAGCCGCGAATGTCGAGGCGACCCAGATAAGCGGAGTCGATGTCCATGCCGTGGGTGACGGCGTAGTAGCCGAGCGGCCGCCAGTCGGTGCCGGGGTCCTGCACCGGAATGACGCGGACGCGATTGTAGCCGGCGGCGGCGGCGCGTCGCCAGAACGGCGAGGTGAGCGGCGTGCTCCAGATTTCGGACGGCGCGGACTGGCGCTTGGCGAAGCCGGTGAGCGCCGGCCACGAGTCCCAGGCCTGCGCGCCGAACGCAACGAGCACCAGCGGCACGGCGATCAGCGCACGCCAGCGGCCGGCGGCGAGCACGACGGCGCCGATGGTGATGAAATAAAGCAGCGGCCAGACGAAGCGGCCGGTGGAGCGGAAGGTGGCGCCGAAATCGTCGGCCCATCTGGGCAAATCGAGCTTGAGGAGCTGCGTGCTGCCGAAGCTCATATCCTTGGAGAAGGCAAAGACCATCAGGCCGAGCAGTACCAGCGTCAGCGGCAGCCAGCGGCGCGTGACGATGGCGCGCAGCCGGGTGAAGGCGCCGGTGAGCAGCGCCAGCGCGAGCAGCGCCAGGATGCCGATGCCGAGGAAGCTCAGACCCTCATAGTCGTATTTGGTGTGCGGCCAGTCGGGGAAGAGCTGCGACCAGTTCTGGTAGGTCAGCAGCGGCCACAGCAAATTGAGCTTGTAATCGCCATAGCCATAGCTGCCGATCGAGGGCGTGACGAAGAAGCCGACTGCCCAGAGCACGGCGCCGGTAGCTGTTGCGACCAGCAGGATCTCGACGAAAGCGGCAGCCCCGGCAATGCGACGGCTCCACAGCCGCTCGACCCACGCGGCGGCCCAGAGCGCCAACACCATCGCCAGAAGATAGGCATGAACGGCGGCGGTGAGGCCGCACAGCAGCGGCCACATCCAGAGCGCCGGCGGCTTGCGGCGGACATAGAGCAGCAGGCCGGCAAGCACGACCCAATGACCCGCCAGCGCCAGATGCATCGGCACGCGGAACAGATAGGCCGGGGTGATGAGCGCGAAGGCGGCGGCGACGACCGCCACCAGCCAGGTCGCGCCGAGCTCGCGCGCGATGCGATAAGCGAGCAGCGACTGCAGGCAAAAACTCAACAGCAGCCAATAACCCCAATACTGGAAGACCGGCGGCAGCCAGGGCGAGAGCAGCTTGAACGGAATGGCGAAGAGCGGCAGGCCATCGACCAGTGCGATGGAACTGCTGAGCTCGATACCCAGCCGCGGGCTGATACCCGGCGGCAGGTCCCACGGGGCGGCGCGGTAGAACATCCAGCCCAGCGTGTGCATGCCGCGATCGGCGAAGTTCAGCCAGCCGATATTGGAGGGCACCAGCGTCTGCCAGCCGACGAACAGCAGGAAGGCCGCGAGGCCCAGCGCCAGCGCGGCCAATCCGGCCAACAGGTCGCGCCAATCTTTCGGCAAGGCGGCTCCGGGTGGAGTCTAGAGGCGGCAGATCAATGTGCGGCGAGCGCAGGCAGTTCCTCGATATCGAGGCCGAGGCGCTGGCGGAGCGAAACCCGCTTATGGGCGAGGTCGGCGATGGTGTAGCCGTCGAGGACCTCGAAGAAGGCGTTGAGCGCCTCGCGCAGCGCCGCGTTGAGATCGCAGGCATCGACCAGCGGGCAATGGACGTCGCTGCCGCCCTCGAAGCACTCCGCCATGGCGAAGTTTTCCTCGGTGAGCCGGATGGTGTCGAGCAAGGTGATGTCGCTGGCCGGGCGGCCGAGGCGGATGCCGCCCTTGCGGCCGCGCACCGTCTCGATCAAGCCGGCTTCGACCAGCGGCTTGATCAGCTTGAACAGGAACAGTTCTGAGATCGAATGCGCCTTGGCGATGTCGGAGATACGGCTCAGCCCGGGTGCATTGACCGCGCAATAGATCAGGGTGCGGATGGCGTAGCTGGACTGGCGGGTGAGGCGCATGGAGTTGCCTGGGATGCAAGCCGTTGAGAAACAACGCGCTTTTTGCTGAGGTTGCGGCTCCAGTTTAGAATGGTTCAAAGCTTTGTCAACGCGGCCGGCGCGCGGTTGACGCGGCGTGGTGCCGCTGCTTGTCTCCCGGCGCGGCAGGACGAGGAGAATGACGATGGGCTCCATCGCCCGATGGATCGCGAGCATTGCCGCCGGACTGCTGCTGCTGATGATGGCGCAGCCGGTGCTGGCGGCGGCGCAGACCTGCCCGGGCGTGACGCTGACCGCGCCGGCCGGGAAGCTGCATTTCCGGCTGTTCATGAGCACGCAGTTCAGCTGGTCGCGCGAGCCGCGGGGCACGGCGAGCCGCGACATCGTGCTGGTGGGGCTCGACGGCAAGCACAGCGGCGGCAGCAAGGCGGCGGCGCTTGCCCAGAAGCTCAGCGTGCATCCCGGGCGCTACAGCTGGTTCGTGGTGTTCCACGACAAGGCCGGAAGCATCCTGTGCACCAGCCCGATCGGCGATTTCTCGATACCGGTGCCGATGGCGGCCGACAGCTCCAAGCCGGGCAAGGCGCCGAAGGTGACGGTCACGGTACATGGCCGCTATATCGTCGTTCTGGTCGGCAGCCCCTATGCGGGCCGGCACGACCTAAAGGTCGACAGCGAGAATTTCAACGGCGGCAGGTTCAAGCTGCCCAAGGGCTATACGGGCCTTGAAATCCACGGCACAGACGACGTCAACATCCTGATCGGCAGCGCCAGGTCGGACAAGATCTACGGCTATGGCGAGCGCGACCGGATCAAGGGCGGCAAGGGCAACGACATCATCTTTGGCGGCGATGAACGCTGCGACGGCAATGTGTGCGCCGCCGCCTTCGTGCTGGGTGACGATATCGACGGCGGCGCCGGCGACGACGTCATCCATGGCGGCAATGAAAGCTGCACCGGCGAGAACTGCGCCACGGCGGGGCAGTTGGGCGACACGATCAAGGGCGGCCCGGGCAAGGACACCATATTCGGCGGCGACGAAAGCTGCACGGGCGAGAACTGCGCGATCGCAGCCCATATCGGCGACAACATCGACGGCGGCAGCGGCGACGATACCATCAGCGGTGGCGATGAACGCTGCGACGGCAAGACCTGCGGCCTGTTCGCAACGGTCGGCGACACGATCAGCGGCAGCAGCGGGGCCGACAGCATCAAGGGCGGCGACGAGGGCTGCAGCGGGGACCAGTGCGGTGACTTCGCCACGCAGGTCGGCGACAGCATCGATGCGGCCGATGGCGAGATCGACCATGTCGACGCCGGCGGCGGAAACAACGCCGTCACCGCCGATGGCGATGACGACGTGACGCCCTAGGGCTACTCCGGCAGATAGGGGCGATGCAGCGCCAGGTCGGCCTCGCCGAGGCGATCGGTGGCGGTGAAGTTCTGGTGCCAGTAGGGATAGATCAGCGGCGGCTGGCTCACCTTGTCGAGCCTCGCAATCTCGTCCGCCGTCAGCTTCAGATCGACGGCTTTGAGATTGTCCTCGAACTGGCCGATATTGCGGCCGCCGATGATCACCGAAGCGACCAGCGGGCGCTGCAGCAGCCAGGCGAGCGACACCTGCGCGCCCGAGACATTGTGCGCCTTGGCGACGTCGTTGATGACGTCGACGATGTCCCACAGATGGTCCCAATCATAGATCGGCGGCTCCTTGAAGCCGGTCTGCTGGCGGCCGGATTCGGGACGGCTGTTGCGGGTGTACTTGCCCGTCAGCCAGCCCCCGGCGAGCGGTGACCAGACGAGGATGCCGACGCCCTGGTCGAGCCCGAGCGGCACGAGCTCGTATTCGGCCTCGCGCGAGTGGAGCGTGTAGTGAATCTGCTGGGAGACGAAGCGCTGCCAGTGGGCCGCGTCGGCAGCGGCCAGCGCCTTCATCAGGTGCCAGGCGGAATAGTTGGAGCAGCCGAGATAGCGGACCTTGCCCTGCTTGACGAGGGTATCGAGGGCCTCGATCGTCTCCTCGAGCGGGGTTTCGCCGTCCCATTCGTGCACCTGGTAGAGGTCGATGTGGTCGGTCTTCATGCGCCTGAGCGAGTTCTCGCACTCGCGGATGATGTGCCAGCGGCTGAGGCCGCGATCGTTCGGACCCGAGCCGCGCGGAAAGCGCACCTTGGTGGCGATCAGCACGCGGTCGCGGCGGCCATCGGTCAGCGCTTCGCCCAGGATCGTCTCGGACTTGCTGTCGCCGTAGACATTGGCCGTATCGACGAGGTTGACCCCGTGATCGAGGCACAGGTCGATCTGACGCTGCGCGTCGGCAACATCGGTGCTGCCCCACAGCCCATCGCCGCCGAAGGTGGCAGTGCCGATGGCAAGCGACGAAACTTTCAGGCCGGAGCGGCCGAGCAGGCGATAGTCCATGACGCGATTCTCCCGTGAGGCGGGAGGTGTAGCGCGAGCGGATGCCGGATCAAAGACGCAGCGGCAGGGACCGGGGAAGCGAGGGCGCACCAGTGGAGAGCCGTAACCCGGCACCGCGGGTTACAACAAGCATGCGGTACGCAATATTGCGATCAGCGCTCTTATTAGCGTCCTGGCTGGCTTTGCGGGCTGGACTGCCCCTGGCTCAGGGTCGAGGGTCGAGGGTCGAGGGTCGAGGGTCGAGGGAAACTCACCTATCCCTACGAGTCGCAATATTGCGTTTGGCAAGCTTTTGCGGCGCGAGCTGTGATGGCGCCTGAAGTCGTCGAGGGAGGAGATGCGACGGCGGCGGTCCTGAGCGGAAAGGGCTGACGCCCAGCCCGCTCGCGGTAGCTGACCCCACCGAGTTCGGTAGCATAAACCGCCCCGCGCAAGCTTACCTCAACATTGCGGATCGCAAGCTTGCTGGCGCAGCCACCTGCTCCTCGGCGGCACTTGCGTGATCGATCTACAGAGAGCTCTCCTGGCTACAGGTTTTGGGAGTTTGGATGCATCCACGCAGGCCCTGCTCATCGCTCACTCCGACGGACAAGTTGACTCTGTGCCGGCCTTTGGCAATATTGCGCTTAGCAAGCTTGCTGACGCGCTTCCGGCCACACCTGGAAGCGACTGGCATCAATCAGGGAGAGACATGGTGGCTGCGGATTTTGGACTGAAGGCGTTCAAGCTCGGTGCGCTTGGGCAGAAGGTGGCGCCGATTCTCCACGACGCCGAGAATATCCGGGACATGATTGCACTTTGCCGCAATGACATTCCGGCGCCACGGGCGGTAGGGAAACAGCTGCTTCGGGTTGGGCTCAAGCCCAAGGACAAGGAAGCCAAGAAGCTTATCGGCCGCTGGATCCGCGAAATCATGGCCGCGCGTGGCTGGGAGCCGGTGCGGCCGGGCAAGATTCCCCGCGGCAATCTCTTCTCGACCGGCGCCATTTACCAGCTCAAGGCAGCGTAGCAGCCGGCGCCTGATTCGTCGCGCTGGCCGATCGATGGCGAAGGTCCGCTTGACTTACCAGTGGGCGCCTCGGCCGCCCAACCGGTGGCGCATTTGAGCTCTGCCTGACCGATCGAAAGGCACGCGCTGTCCGCCGACCGTTTGGCGTCAGCGGAAGCGGTAGACCAGGCGGCCTTTGGTGAGGTCGTAGGGGGTCATTTCGCACAGGACCTTGTCGCCGGCGAGGACGCGGATGCGGTTCTTGCGCAGCTTGCCGGCCGTGTGGGCGATGATCTCGTGGTCGTTTTCCAGCTTCACGCGGAAGGTGGCGTTGGGCAGCAGTTCGGTGACTGTACCGGGGAATTCGAGGACGTCTTCCTTAGCCATAGGCTCTCCAGAGTACCGGAGCCCCTGCCCCGGAATGACAAAATGCCCCGTCGCGGGCGCCGGACTGGCCGGCGCCTCGAGCGATCACGAGGCGGTCGAATGGGGTGGCACCATACAGCAAAGCGGCAGATTTGTGAACCACCGGCGGAGCGGGCCGGCCCGGCAGGCCAGTGACGCCGCACTGTCGCAGTTTCGTTCAAGACTGCACGGGGCCGAATTCGCCAGTTTTCGGCATCACGCGCCCGAAGCGTCAGCAACAGGAGAACAGCATGACCGAGGCAGCACTTCCCACTGAAAAGCGGTACGACAACAAGGACGGGCTCAGGATTGCCTACCGCACCTGGAGCCCCGCCGCGGCGCCCAAGGCGGTCCTCGTCATCGTGCCTGGGTTCAACTCCCACAGCGCCTTCTACAAATGGCCGGCCGAACAGTTCGCCGCCGATGGCTTTGCGGTCTACGCGGTCGACCTGCGCGGCCGCGGCCTCAGCGACGGCGAGCGCTTCTATGTCGACGACATCGAGGACTATGTGGCTGACGTCGATGGCGTGGTGCAGATCGCCAAGGCCGAAAATCCGGGGCTGAAGCTGTTCATGCTCGGCCATTCGGCCGGCGGCGTGACCGCCGTCGTCTATGCGCTCGACCACCAGAGCGAATTGGCGGGGCTGGTGTGCGAGAGCTTCGCCTACCAGGTGCCGGCTCCCGATTTCGCCATCGCGGCGCTCAAGGGGCTGAGCCATCTGGCGCCGCATGCCCACGTGCTGGCGCTCCCCAACAAGGCCTTTTCACGCGATGCGACCGTAGTGGCGGCGATGGATGCCGACCCGCTGATCGCGCACGAGAACCAGCCGACCAAGACGGTGGCGGCGCTGGCCCGCGCCGATGACCGGCTGGGTCGCGAATTCGGCAAGATCACGCTGCCGGTGTTCATCCTGCACGGCACCCTGGACAAGGCTACCAAGCCGTCGGGAAGCCAGAAATTCTTCGACCATGCCGGTTCGAGCGACAAAACGCTCAAGCTCTATGAGGGCTTCTACCACGACATGCTGAACGACATCGACAAGCAGCAGGTCTATGGCGACATCCAGGCGTGGCTCGACGCCCGCGTCTGATCTGCGGCCTCGATGAGTTTGCCGGCCGGGGCGATGCTCCGGCCGTTTGCTTTGTGTTGACGATGTTTGCACTGGCGCGGAACCATGGCGCCCCAATCGCGTTTGAAGTCGGATTTGGGGGTATTCCGCGCAGATGAAAATCATGGTGGTGGAGGACGAGCCGCTGATCCGGCTTGGATTGGCGAGCACCATCGAGGACGCCGGCTACACGGTGGTCGAAGCGGCCAGCGCCGACGAGGCCATACGCCTGCTCGAGCGCGACAGCGGCATCCGCCTCATCCTCACCGATGTCGACATGCCCGGCAGCATGGACGGCATCCGGCTGGCGCACTATGTGCGCGGCAGATGGCCGCCCATCCAGCTGATCGTGATTTCCGGCAAGGTGGGCGTGAAGCCCGGAGAACTGCCGGCGGGCGCGCGCTTCATCAGCAAGCCCTATCAGGAACCGCATCTGCTGGGCATCATCGACAACATGGTCGAGGCGGGGGGCAATAATGGCTGAACTCGCCCATCCGGCCCCGCCGTCCATCGCTGTTGCGGCAGGCAAGCCAGGCTGGCGCTGGAGCGCCGCCGATACGGTCATCGCGATCAGCGCCGGGTTGATCGTCGTCGTTTTCGCCATCTTCGGCTTCCTGTGCTGGCAGGGATATGGATCGACCATCGCCAGCGCCAAGGTGAAGGCGCAGGACGCCGCCGACATCGTGGCGGACGACGTGCTGTGGTCGCTGGGCGGCGGTCTCGCCGGTCTCAAGATCGTCGCGGCGGCGAGCGGCGACACGCTGGGCGACATCAACCAGAACGACAAGGCCGGCCTCGACGCGGCGCTCAAGACGCTGCCGGCGGAGGCAAGCCTCGCGATCTACGACGACAACGGCAACGCGGTGCCGGAGGGCGGCAGCCCGGCGCTGCCGTCCGACATTGCCAGCACGGACTATTTCGCGGCGCTGGCAAGCGGCCAGGACTGGATCATCGCGCCGCAGCAAAAGAATGCCGCGACCGGCGCCCAGACCATCGTCATCGCCCAGCGGCTCGGCCGCACCCGATTTGCCGGCGCGGCGGTGATCGCCATTCCGGGTGCGCTGTTGCAGCGCTTCTGGGAGCCGCAGAAGCTCGGACCGGACTCCAACATCAATGTGCACCGCGAGGATGGCTGGATGGTGGGACGCTATCCGCGCATCGACGAGCCGATCAATGCGGCGAAGATTTCGGCCGCCTGGCCGCAGATCTCGGGCAACCCGTCTGGCACCTACACCTCGAAATCGCCGCTCGACGGGATCACCCGCATCATCGGCTTCCGCCACGTGCCGGAGCTGGGACTGGTGGTGTTCGCCACCATCTCGCAGGACGCGGCGCTGGCGGGCCTGTGGACGGCGATCGCGACGGTGCTGTGGCTGATGGTGCCGATCGGGCTGGCGCTGCTGATCGGCTCGCTGATCACCGCGAGCATCCTGCGCCGGAGCGCCAAGACGCAGGCAAGCCTCGCGGCCGCGGTGGCGCACAACGAGGTCCTGTTCCGCGAGATCCATCACCGGGTGAAGAACAATCTGCAATCGGTGGGCTCGCTGCTGCAGATGCAGCCCATTCCGCGCGAGATCAAGCGCGACATGGGCCAGCGCATCGCGGCGATGTCGGCGGTGCACGAGCACATCTATCGTTCCAACGACTTCGCCAAGGTGCGGGTGCGCGATTACCTGCAGACACTGATCGAAAACATCCGCGGCGGCGCCGGCCCCAATGTGCAGGTGGTCGAGCAGCTCGAAGACCTGGCGGTCGACAAGGACGTGGCGACGCCGCTCGGACTGATCCTCAACGAGGTGGTAGCCAATGCGTTCAAGCATGCCTTCCCGGAAGGCCGGGACGGGGTGATCACCGTGCGGCTCGAGAAGCAGATGGGCAAGGGCGCGCTGGTGGTGGAAGACAATGGCATCGGCTTCGATCCTGCCGCACCGGCCAAGGGCATCGGCCGCCGGCTGATCGCCGCACTGACGCAACAGCTGGGCGGCGAGTCGGAATTTGCCAGCGACGGCAGCGGCTCGCGCTTCACGCTGAGCTTTCCGCTGGCGGAATAAGGCGAGGGATCAGCTCAGCGATTTCCAATCAACCACCGCGTCATTCCCGCGAAGGCGGGAATCCACACCACGCTTGCGGACGTCCGTGACACCGCCTGGATTCCCGCCTTCGCGGGAATGACGTCGTGGGTAGGCGGCGATCACGCTCTCGCTCAGATGACCACGGTGATCTGCTGGCTGGCGCGGGTGACGCCGGTGTAGAGCCAGCGGCGGCGGTCTTCGCGGAAGACGAAGCTTTCGTCGAACAGGTAGACCTTGTCCCACTGGCTGCCCTGCGATTTGTGCACGGTCAGGCAGTAGCCGAAGGTGAATTCGTCGAAGCGGCGGCGTTCGGGCCAGCCGAGCTGGTCTTCCTCGCCGGCAAAGAAGGCCTGGTGGGTGATGACGCGGGCCTGCTGCTTCTTGCCGCTGAGGCTTTCCTCGTCGGGATCGAGCAGCATCGAGTAGCGGTCGCCGGAACGCTTCTTGACCTCGGCGGCGGTCCAGATCTGGCCGTTGAGCAGGCGCTTGACCGGATTGTTGCGCAGGCAGACGAGGCGGTCGCCGGCGACGGGTTCGTGGCGCGGCAGCTGCTTCAGCTCGCGCAGGCGATCATTGTAGTCGACGCGGGTCTTGTTGCGGCCGACCAGCACCTGGTCGGCGCTCACCACGGCTTCGCGATCGACCTCGTTGCGCGGCACGACGATCGAGTCGTCGTAGCGGCCATATTCGAGATAGCCGCCCTCGCGGATTTCCATCGACATGCGGATGATGGGATTGTCGGCGGCCTGGCGATGGATCTCGGTAAGCATGACGTCGGGATCGTGCGCGGTGAAAAAGCCCGCGCCCTGCACCGGTGGCAGCTGAAAGGGATCGCCGAGGACGAGAACCTTCGTGCCGAAGCTCAACAGGTCGCGCCCGAGATTTTCATCGACCATCGAGACTTCATCGATGACGATGAGGTCGGCACTGGCGGCCTCGCTGTCGGGGTCGAGGGCAAATTTCGGCTCGCCCTCCTTCTCGGAGACCAGCGAATAGATCAGCGAGTGGATGGTGGACGCGCCGCGGCAGCCCTTGCGGCGCATGACCAGCGCTGCCTTGCCGGTGAAGGCGGCGTATTTGACCGAGCGCACGCCCTCGGCGAGATAGCGCGCCAGCGTCGATTTGCCGGTGCCGGCCCAGCCGAACAGGCGGAAGACCTGCGGGCCGTCCTTGTCCTTGAGCCATTCAGAAACGGCGAGCAGCGCCGCATCCTGCTGGGGCGACCAGCTGGGCATCAGGCGATGGTCGTCGTCACGGTGCCGACGCCCGCGATGGCGCCCTCGAGACGGTCGCCGCGAACGATGGCGGCAACGCCCGCCGGCGTGCCGGTGAAGAGCAGATCGCCGGGCTGGAGGGTAACGAGGCGCGACAGGAACGCGATGGCGTCGGCGACGGGCCAGATCATTTCGCCCAGATCGGCGGCTTGCCGCTCGGCGCCGTTGACCATGAGGCTGACGCGGCCGACCGTGGGGTCGACCTGCGCGGCCGGGACGAGCTCGCCGATGGGCGCCGAGGCGTCGAAACCCTTGGCCATATCCCAGGGTCGCGCCAGCTTCTTGGCTTCGGCCTGCAGGTCGCGGCGGGTCAGGTCGATGCCGGCCGCATAGCCCCAGACATGGGCCAGCGCATCGGCCGACGAGATATCGGCACCGGCACGGCCGATGGCGGCGACGAGTTCGATCTCGTGGTGGAGGTCGGCGGTGGCCGACGGATAGGGCGTAGGCGCGTCGCCGATCACCAGCGCATCGGCGGGCTTGGTGAAGAAAAAAGGCGGCTCGCGATTGGGATCGTGCCCCATTTCGCGGGCGTGGTCGGCATAGTTGCGCCCGATGCAGAAGATGCGGCGGACAGGGAATTTGCCGCCGCCGGCGACGGGGACATAGGGCTGGGACGGAGGCGGAATGACATAATCGGACATGGCGGTGTTCTAGCGGACATTGCCTCGAAACAAAACGGGAACTTTGGGCGCGGTCCGACCGCCGGCTAATTGACTTCGCGCCGCGTCTCCGCTCGGCTGCCGCCATGACCGACCCGTTCAAGATCAGCGCGCTCCTCCCCGATTTCGAGCGCTACATGGATGACTACCGGCTCGCTTCGGACGCGACGCGGGCGACCCTGCGCTGGCGGCGCGACGTGCCCTACGGCGCGGCGCCGCGCTGCCGGATGGATATTTTCTTTCCGCCCGGCGAGGTGAGCGGGGCGCCGATCCACATGTTCATCCATGGCGGCTATTGGCGGGCGCAGGTGAAGGAGGATTACGCCTTCGTGGCCGACGGCATCGTCAGCGAGGGGGCGGTCGCGGCGATCGTCGAATACACGCTGATGCCCGGCGCGCGCATGGCCCAACTGGTGGACGAGACGCGCGGCGCGTTGGCCTGGCTCGCGGCGCATGCGGCGGAACTCGGCGGCGACGCGCAGCGGCTGTCGGCGAGCGGACATTCGGCCGGGGCGCATCTATGCTCCTATCTGGCCAGCCGGTCGCCGCATGAACGCGAATTGCCGCCAATATTGCCGCGGTCACTGCTGATGCTGAGCGGCATCTACGATCTGCGCCCGATCCCGCAGAGCTTCCTGCGCGACCAGGTGCAACTGACGGACGAAGAGGTGGCGCACTGGTCGCCCTTCGAGGCGGTGCAGTCGGTGGGCCCACGATACGAGATCGTCGTCGGCCATGACGAATCCGAGCCGTTCCACAGCCAGGCGCATGATTATGCCTATGCCGCCGAGGCGCGGGGCGCCGATGTGGAGCGCGTCACGCTGTCGGGCGAGAACCATATGGGCATTGTGCGGCAGCTTGGCGTAATCGGCTCGCCGATGCACGCCTTGCTGGCCGACGCGATCGAGCGGAGCCGTCAGTCGGGCTGAAACTCGGGCTTTGTTTCTTCGAGCTCGATCAGCGTGCCGTCGAAATCCTTGGGGTGCAGGAAGAGCACCGGCAGGCCGTGTGCGCCGATCCTGGGCTGGCCGTCGCCGAGGATGCGGGCGCCGCCTGCGGCCAGCTGGTGCGTCGCTTCGGCGAGATCGGGGACCTCGAAGCAGACGTGGTGCATGCCGCCATTGGGATGGTCCGCGAGGAATTTGGCCACCGGCGAGGCGTCGCCGAGTGGCGTCATCAGCTCTATCTTGCTGTTGTCGAGAACGACGAAGACCACGGTGACGCCGTGTTCGGGCAAGGCTCGTGGCGCGTGCACCTCGGCGCCGAGCAGGTCACGGTATTTCGCGGCGGCGGCATCGAGGTCGGGCACCACGATGGCGAGGTGATTGAGGCGGCCGATCATCGGTTGGTGAGCCTTCCCTCGATCTGGTTGAGGACCGAGAAGGCGGCTTCGAGCACATTGGTGCCGGGCCCGAAGATCTCCGCAACCCCGGCGTCATGCAAAAATGCATAATCTTCGGGCGGGATGACGCCGCCGACGATCACCGTGACATGGCCGAGGCCGCGGTTGCGCAACTCGGCGATCAGCTCCGGCACGAGGGTCTTGTGGCCGGCGGCGAGCGAGCTGACACCGACCGCATCGACCTTGAGCTCGGCGGCATGGGCGGCGACCTCGGGGGCAGTTTCGAACAGGTCGCCCATCTGCACGGCAAAGCCCAGATCGGCAAAGGCGGAGGCGATTACCTTGGCGCCCCGATCGTGCCCGTCCTGTCCCATCTTGGCGATGAAGATTGAGGGCTTGCGCACCTGGCGGAGCCGGAAGGCGCCGAGGCGGCGCTGCATTTCGGCATATTGCGGATCGTCCTTGTAGGAGTCGGCGTAGACGCCCGAGATGACGCGCGTGACCGCCTTGTGGCGGCCGAACACGGTCTCGAGCGCAGCGGAAATCTCGCCCAGACTGGCCCGGGCGCGGGCGGCTTCAATGGCGGCGGCCAAGAGGTTGCGCCGGCTGTCGTTGGCGGCGCGGACCAGGTCGACGATGGCGAATTTGAAGCGCTCATCGTTGCGGGAGCGGCGAATCTGAACCAGCCGCGCCACCTGTTCGTCGCGTACCTTGGCGTTGTCGACCTCGCGGAACGGGATCGGCGCCTCGTTTTCGAGACGATAGCGATTGACGCCGACCACGACGTCCTCGCCGCGATCGACCCGGGCCTGGCGCAGCGCGGCGGCCTTCTCGATCTCGGCCTTGGGGCCGCCCTGCTGCACGGCGGCGGTCATGCCGCCCTGCGTCTCGACCTCAGCCATCAAGGCTTCGGCGCGCGCCACCAGGTCGGCGGTGAGCGCCTCGATGTAGTAGGAGCCACCCAGCGGATCGACCACGTCGGTGACGCGGCTCTCGTGCTGCAGGATGAGCTGCGTGTTGCGGGCGATACGGGCCGACTGCTCGGTGGGCAGCGCGATGGCCTCGTCAAACGAATTTGTATGGAGCGACTGAGTGCCGCCCAGCACGGCGGCCAGCGCCTCGATGGTAGTGCGGACAATGTTGTTGTGCGGGTCCTGCTCGGTGAGGCTGACGCCGGAGGTCTGGCAGTGCGTGCGCAGCATCAGCGAGCGCGGGTCTTTGGCGCCGAGCCCGGTCATCAGCTTCGACCAGAGCGTGCGGGCGGCGCGGAGTTTGGCGACCTCGAGGAAGAAATTCATGCCGATACCGAAAAAGAAGCTCAGCCGGCCGGCGAAGGCGTCGATATCGAGACCACGGGCGAGGGCGGCGCGGACATAGTCGCGGCCGTCGGCGAGGGTATAGGCCAGCTCCTGCACGGCGGTCGCACCGGCCTCGTGCATGTGGTAGCCGGAGATCGAGATCGAGTTGAACTTCGGCATATGCAAAGCTGTATAGGCGATGATGTCGCCGACGATACGCATGCTGGGTTCGGGCGGATAGATATAGGTGTTGCGGACCATGAACTCCTTGAGGATGTCGTTCTGGATGGTGCCGTCGAGCTGGGCCTGCGCCACGCCCTGCTCCTCTGCCGCGACGATGAACATGGCCAGCACCGGCAGCACGGCGCCGTTCATGGTCATCGAAACCGACATCTGGTCGAGCGGGATGCCGTCGAAAAGCAGCTTCATGTCCTCGACCGAATCGATGGCGACGCCGGCCTTGCCGACATCGCCGACGACGCGTGGGTGGTCGCTGTCATAGCCGCGATGGGTGGCGAGGTCGAAGGCGACGCTCAGGCCTTTTTGGCCGGCCGCGAGGTTCTGGCGATAGAAGGCGTTGGATTCGCGCGCCGTGGAGAAGCCGGCGTATTGGCGGATGGTCCAGGGGCGGTTGGCGTACATAGTGGCGCGGACGCCCCGCGTGTAGGGCATCTGGCCGGGCGCGGCGCCGGGCATGCCGTCCGGTACGTCGTCGGGGAAGTAAGCCGGACGCACCGAAACGCCGCCATAATCGCGGTTGAGCGCATCGACCGGCGTATCCCTGAGCTCGCGGGCGGCGAGTTTGGCCCACTCCTCGAATGTGGGCGAGGTGGCCATCAGACCGCCTCGAACTCGAGGATCACTTCATCGACGGCCAACACGGCGCCGGGCTTTACCCGCAGCTTCGACACGCGGGCGCGGCGCTCGGCCTTGAGGACGTTCTCCATCTTCATGGCCTCGACGATGGCGAGGGGCTGGCCGGCTTCCACCACATCGCCCTCGGCGACGTCGAGGCGCACGACCTGGCCGGGCATCGGGCAAAGCAGGAACTTGCTGAGATCGGGCGGGACCTTCACCGGCATCAGCGGCATGAGGTCGGCGATAGCCGGCAGCAGCACGCGGGCGACCAGATCGGCGCCACGCCAGCGCAGGCGGAAGCCGCCGGTGACGCGATCGAGCCGGACGTGGTGCAACTCGCCATCGACGCGGGCGATGGCGAGGCTCATGCCGGGGCGCCAGCCAGTTTCGACCAGCAGTTTCTTGCCGGCGGGGTCGGTGAGCCAATACTCGATGCCATCGGCCCGGACGGCGAAATCCCAGCGGCGATCGCCGATGAGCACGGCGCGGCGGGTTTCGGCGCCGGCGTAGGTCCGCGTCTCGAGCGCATATGCAGAAACGCATGCCAGGGCGGCGAGATGGGTCAGCGCCGTGGCGTCCAGCGCGACACCGGTGAAGCCTTCGGGGAACTCTTCAGCGATGTAGCCGGTGGTAAGACGGCCATCGCGGAAGCGCGGCTGGGCCATTACGGCGCTGAGGAACGGGATGTTGTTGCCGACGCCTTCGACCTCGAACTGGTCGAGCGCTTCCTGCATGACGCCGATCGCTGCCTCGCGGGTCGGCGCCCAGGAGCAGAGTTTGGCGATCATCGGGTCGTAGAAGGTGGAGATTTCGCCGCCTTCGTAGACGCCGGTGTCGTTGCGGACGGCGTGCTCGGCATCCTGCTCTTCGGCCGGTGGATGGTAGCGGGTGAGGCGGCCGGTCGAGGGCAGGAAGTTGCGGTACGGATCCTCGGCATAAAGGCGCGACTCGATGGCCCAGCCGTCGAGCTTCACGTCGGCCTGGGCCAGCGGCAGGGGCTCGCCGGCGGCGACGCGCAGCATCAGCTCGACGAGGTCGAGGCCGGTGATGAGCTCGGTCACCGGGTGCTCGACCTGGAGGCGGGTGTTCATCTCGAGGAAGTAGAAATTGCGCTTGCCGTCGACGATGAACTCCACCGTGCCGGCCGAGTAGTAGCCGACGGCCTTGGCCAGCGCGACGGCCTGCTCGCCCATGGCGCGGCGGGTAGCGGCATCGAGGAAGGGCGAGGGCGCCTCCTCGATGACCTTCTGGTTGCGGCGCTGGATCGAGCATTCGCGCTCGTTGAGGTAGAGCACGTTGCCCTGCTGGTCGCCGATCAGCTGGATCTCGATATGGCGCGGCTCGGTGACGAATTTTTCGATGAAGATGCGGTCATCGCCGAAGGAGGACGCGGCTTCGGATTTGGAGCGCTCAAAACCTTCACGAGCCTCGGCGTCGTTCCAGGCGATGCGCATGCCCTTGCCACCGCCGCCGGCGGAGGCCTTGATCATCACCGGATAGCCGACCTGGCGCGCGATGGTCACCGCCTCGGCGGCGTCGGCGATCAGCCCCATATGGCCGGGGACGGTGGACACGCCGGCGGCCGCGGCGAGCTTCTTGGAGGTGATCTTGTCGCCCATGGCCTCGACGGCCCGCGTCGGCGGCCCAACGAAAATGATGCCATTTTTATCCAGAGCGGCGGCAAACTCTGCATTTTCGGATAGGAAGCCATAGCCGGGGTGGACGGCCTCGGCGCCCGTCTGCTTGCAGGCGGCGATGATTTTGTCGATCGACAGATAGGAGTCGCGCGCCGCCGAGCCGCCGATGTGCACGGCCTCGTCGGCCATCTTCACATGCAGCGCGTCGCGATCGGCATCGGAATAGACCGCGATCGTGCGCAGCCCCATACGCCTGGCCGTCTTGATGACCCGGCAAGCGATTTCGCCGCGATTGGCGATGAGGAGGGAGGTGAACATCTAGTTGGACTCGGCCGCCGGATAGCATCGGGCGATGAGGCGCACGCCTAGATTCGTCGCGTTACAGGTTGTCACCGTCAGCCCCTCCGTCTCGTAGACCAATTTAGTTGCTCTGATCCGCAGCAAGCCCTCGCGCTCCAAGACGAACAAGGAATCCATGTCCGTACCCAGTTCGGTAAAGTAGACAAGGGTGCCTTCTTGGGTTTGACCGACATAGAGCGGAGCACCATAGGTTATGTCGGCCTGGTCACAGATGGCCTTCGCCTGTGCGTCAAACTCTGCCTCTTCGACAATCGCGGCCAGCGGACGATAAATTCGCGAAAATCGGCGGTCGTCATAGATATCTTCGATGTCATCAAATCGAGCAGACGGAAACGTCCTATAATTTAGCACAAGGTTCCTGAGGACTTCGGCTTCTCGTCTGCCGAGACGCTTGAGAGAGTCACTAAAGATTGCCAGTTGAGAGTCAAAGCCCTCGCCACCTGAGACTAGGAGGCGGGCCCAGAGGTCCGTAAGGCCTTGGGCATCGGTATCCTCGAGGGACGCATTCTCCAGCAACGGCAGTAGATTTTTCGGATTGATAGGCCGAACCTGCTCGCCCCGCTCCGCCTTTATCTCAGTCGCTCGCTCGAGCACGGATCGCACCGATCGCTCCCTGTAGATGCGGATATGATCGCCCACCAATCCGAACCCTTGGGAGAACGGACTCAGAAGGTCGGCCAAAGCGTCCCCTAACCTCGCGACGCTCTTTCCTTTGGCTACGACCTTTGCTGAGCCCAATCCAACTTCGACACTCTCTTCGTCATCGTCGTTGGCCATGGCTCCTCACAGCGGGATGTTGTCGTGCTTTTTGGCGGGGACCGACGCTTTCTTGTGCTTCAGGGTGGCGAAGGCGCGGGCGACGCGGCGGCGGGTGTCGCGGGGCAGGATGACGTCGTCGATGAAACCGCGCTCCGCAGCAACGAATGGGTTGGCGAAGCGGGATTCGTAGTCGGCGGTGCGTTTGGCGATCTTGTCCTTGTCGCCGAGTTCGGCGCGATAGAGGATTTCGGTGGCGCCCTTGGCGCCCATCACGGCGATTTCGGCGGTGGGCCAGGCGTAGTTGACGTCGGCGCGGATATGCTTGCTGGCCATCACGTCATAGGCGCCGCCATAGGCCTTGCGGGTGATGACGGTGACTTTGGGGACCGTTGCCTCTGCATAAGCGAATAGCAGCTTGGCGCCGTGCTTGATGATGCCGCCATATTCCTGCGCGACGCCGGGGAGGAAGCCGGGGACGTCCACCAGCGTCAGGATAGGGATGCCAAAGCAGTCGCAGAAGCGGATGAAGCGGGCGGCTTTCTTGCTCGAATTGATGTCGAGGACGCCCGCCAGCACCATCGGCTGGTTGGCGACGACGCCGACCGTTTCGCCGTCGAGGCGGATGAAGCCAGTGAGGATATTGCCGGCGTGGTCCTTCTGCAGCTCGAGGAAATCGCCCTCGTCGGCGATGCGGCGCACCACCTCATGCATGTCGTAGGGCTTGTTGGCGCTGTCCGGGATGAGGGTGTCGAGGGCCGGCTCGCTGCGCTCCAGCGTATCGAAGGTGGCGAGGCGGGGCGGTCGCACATTGGCATTGAGCGGCAGGAAATCGAAGAGCCGGCGGATTTCGAGCAGGGTGTCGATGTCGTTGTCGAAGGCGGCGTCGGCGACGGCGCTGGTTCTGGTGTGCGTGCCGGCGCCACCGAGCTCTTCGTGGGTCACGATCTCGGAGGTAACGGTCTTCACCACGTCTGGGCCGGTGACATACATAAATGAAGTGTCTTTCACCATGTAGATAAAATCTGTCATCGCTGGCGAATAGACGGCACCACCGGCCGTAGGGCCCATGATGACTGAAATCTGCGGGATGGCGCCTGAGGCCTGGACGTTGCGCCAGAACACTTCTGCATAGCCGCCGAGGGCCGCGACGCCCTCCTGGATGCGGGCGCCGCCGCTGTCGTTGAGGCCGATGACCGGGGCGCCGTTCTGCACGGCCAGGTCCATGATCTTGCAGATCTTCTGGGCGTGGGTCTCGCTGAGCGAGCCGCCGAAAACAGTGAAATCCTGCGAGAAAACATAGGTCATGCGGCCATTGATGGTGCCCCAGCCGGTGACCACGCCATCGCCGGGAATGACCGTCTCGGCCATGCCGAAATCCACGGCGCGGTGGGTGACGAAGGCGTCGTATTCCTCGAAGGAGCCGGGATCGAGCAGCACGTCGAGCCGCTCGCGCGCGGTGAGTTTGCCCTTGCCGTGCTGGGCATCGATGCGGCGCTGGCCGCCGCCGAGCCGGGCGTCGGCGCGGCGCGCTTCGAGCGCCTCGATGATCTTGTGCATGCTCCCTCGCGGTACTTTTGACCGTTCAGTCAAAACTGACCTGTGCGGACCAAAAAGGCAATCCGCCTATGTGCCCCGAGGCTTAGCACGGTTGGTGGCCTGCGCAGCAGCGGGATCGTCAGGCCAGAGATGGCGCGGATAGCGGCCGCGCATGTCCTTGGCGACGTCCTTCCAGCTCCCGCGCCAGAAGCCGGGCAGGTCGCGGGTGGTCTGGATCGGCCGGTGCGCGGGGCTGAGCAGGATGAGCAGCAGCGGCAGCTTGCCGTTGGCGACGGCCGGGTGGCGGTCGAGCCCGTAGAGCTCCTGTACGCGCACCTCGATGGCGGGGCCATTCTCCGCCGTATAGTCGATGGGGATGCGGCTGCCCGAGGGGGCATCGAAATGCGAGGGCAGCGCGCGCTCGATTTCGGCGCGGAGCGCGTAGGAGAGCAGCGGATCGAGGTCGGCGGCGGTGATGTCGGCGAGGGCCGAGCGACCGTGGAGCTGGGCCGCGATATCGCCGGTGGCAACCGTGAAATCCGGATGGAGAAATTTGGCGCGGGCGATGATGGCGCGCTGGTCCTTCGACCAGGGCAGGCGATCGGCGACGTGTTCGGCCAGCAGCTGCGCGGCGGCTTCAGGGTCGGGCGGCGGGACGGGATCGTCGGCAAGGACGAGGGCATCGTAGGTGCGGCGGCGGCGGGCGCGGACGGAGGCGCTCGGCTCGTCCCAGTGGAGCGTCGTTTCAGTCCTTAGGTGGGCGGCGAAGAGATCTTCGATGTCGTCGCGGGTCAGCGCTGCGGCAGCGCGGATCTTGCCACTGGCGGCGGCGCCGGTGATGTCGGTGACGACGAGAAAGGGCGAGCCGGCGAGGGCATCGGTCGCATCGAGCGAGGCGGCGCGGCCATTGGCGAGGCGATAGCGGCCGCGGGCGCCGGCAGCCTGCGCGACGCGATCGGGGAAGGCGCGGGCGAGATTGCGGCCGATGTCCAGAGCGCCAGCGGACGTGTCGCCCGGCGGACCGCCCCAGCGGCGGGCGAGGGTGCGGGCGTCACTGGCGCGGCGCGAGCGGTCGGCGCGGAAGCGGGCGAGGCGGTGGGCAAGATCGGTATCGTCGCCGCCGAGGCCGCGCTCGCCGAGCAGGACCGCGAGTTCGGCGGCGGTGACCTTGTCCTCGGCGCGGTGGATCATGTGGGCGAAGCGCGGATGCAGCGGCAATCTGGCCAGCGCCCTGCCCTCGGCGGTGATGTGGCCGGCAGCGTCGAGCGCATCGAGCGAGCGCAGCAGGCCGACGGCCTCGGTCCAGGCCGGCTTTGGCGGCGGATCGAGAAAGGCGAGCGTAGCGGGATCGGTGACGCCCCAGTTCGCGAGATCGAGGGCGAGGCTGCTGAGGTCGGCGGCGAGCATTTCGGGCGTGTCGAAGGGCTCGAGCGCGCCGTCCTGACCTTGCGGCCATAAACGGTAGGCAATGCCGGGCGCCACGCGACCGGCGCGGCCGCGGCGCTGGTCGGCGGCGGCGCGCGAAACGCGGCGGGTTTCCAGTGCCGAGAGACCAGTGGCAGGGTCGTAGACCGGGACGCGGCGGAAGCCGGAATCGACGACGATGCGGATGCCTTCGATGGTCAGCGAGGTTTCGGCGATCGAGGTGGCCAGCACGATTTTGCGGCGGCCGGCCGGCGTGGGGGCGATGGCGCGATCCTGCTCGTCGGCGGTCAGCTGGCCATAGAGCGGGGCGATATCAGTGCCCTCTGGAACGCGGTTCTGCAGGCGCTCGGCCGTACGGGCGATTTCGGCCTGCCCGGGGAGGAAGACGAGGACCGACCCCTCGTCGGTGCGCAGCGCCGCAAGCACGGCGGACGCGACCTGATCCTCGAGCCGCTGTTGTGGGTCGGGCGGGACATAGCGAGTCTCGACCGGGAAGGCCCTGCCCTCGCTTTCGATGACCGGCGCGCTTGCCTGGTGCGACGCTGCGCGCTCGCCGGTACCCAGCAGCGACGCGACGCGGGCGCCATCGATGGTGGCGGACATGACCAACAGGCGCAGATCGGGGCGGAGCGCCGTGGCGTCGAGCGCCAGCGCCAAACCGAGGTCGGCATCGAGGCTGCGCTCGTGGAACTCGTCGAAGATGACGGCCGCGATGCCGGTCAGCTCGGGATCATCGAGCAGCATGCGGGTGAAGACGCCCTCGGTGACGACTTCGATGCGGGTGGCGGCGCTGATCCGGCTCTCGAGGCGGACGCGGTAGCCGACGGTCTGGCCGGCCTGTTCGCCGAGCGATGCCGCCATGTAACGGGCGGCGGCGCGGGCCGCGAGGCGGCGCGGCTCGAGCATGATTATCCGGCCTTGCCCCCACGTGGCGCCCAACAGCGCCAGCGGTACGCGAGTGGTCTTGCCGGCGCCGGGCGGGGCCACCAGCACGGCACGCGGATGCGTCTCGAGCGCGGCGAGCAAAGCGGGCAGGACGGTATCGACGGGGAGCGCCATTTACCGTGTTTGGCGTCTATCGGACGGCATCGCAAGGGGCGCGCAACCATGACGGCGGACGCGGCGTTGCGGACGCATGGTTGAAGATGTTGCCACCCGCCTGCTCGAGGACGCCCGCAGCCAGCTGCAGCGCTGGAACGACGAGGCCGACCGGTTCCGCATCGCGGCAATCGCGGCGCGGCGCGGCAAGGCGCCCTCCTCGATGACGATGAATGCCGCCGAGCAGACGCAGCACGGCCTGATTATGCTGATGGCACGCATCGACCGTGCGCTGGACCGACTGCCGGCCGGGCATGGAGCGTTCCATGGCCTGCTGATGGTGCAGAGCGCGGCGTCGGCGCTGCTTGAAAGCGTCGATGCGTCGCTCGATGAGATGGATCATTACGTGGCCATCCTGGCGCCGGAGCCGACGCGGATCGAGCATCGGCTAGCGATGGCGGCGGAATAAGCTTCTGCGTCTGCTGTTGGGGACTGGGAGCGGCTTTCACCCACAACGTCATTCCCGCGAAGGCGGGAATCCAGACCGCGCTTCCGGACGTCCGCGACATCGCGTGGATTCCCGCCTTCGCAGGAATGACGCCGTGGATGGGGTGGCCTCTTCCGTCTCCTGCCTGCTAGCTCAGCCTTTTCGTCATGTAGACCGTGGTGCCGCCGCGGAAAGGCTCGGTGTGGGTGGTGAGGTAGCCGAGCCGCTCGTAGAGGGCGATGTTGGTGGCGAAGGCGGCGTTGGTGAGGAGGCGGAGTTCGGGCAGGTTTTGCGCGCGGGCCTGGGCCTCGGCGCGGGCCATCAGCTGGCCGCCGAGGCCGTTGCCCTGGGCCGAAGGGCGGACGGCGACGTTCTCGACGAACAGGTGGTCGGGCTGCGGGATGGTTTCGATGAGGCCGACGAGGTGACCGGCGTCTTCGGCGAGCTCGATGCGGTGCTCGCGGACGGCGATGGTGTAGTCGACGGTCATCGGCATCGGCTCGCGGCCGATCAGCGGCACCCATTTGGCGTAGGCTTCGCGGACGAGTGCGCGGATGGGTTCGGCATCGGCGGGGGTGGCGGGGCGGAAGTGCATTGGTCCGCTGTAGCGGGCGGGGGCGCGATGGGCCAATGAAGGTTGGTGATGGCGGGTATCAGCGGGGACTGCTTTCCGGGAGTGCCGACTGAGAGCAAGAACCCCCTCACCAAGCTGCGCTACGGCTTCGCCTGGCTTCGCTATCCTCCCCACCATGGGGAGGATGAGATCGAGCGTGGGGCCGCCGCCTCCACCAGCCTTCGGCTGGTCCCGCTCCCCCGTAAACGGGAGAGGATTCCCGACTGCGGCTATTGCAAATACGGGCGGCGGAGGAAGGCGGTGCGGTCGGCGCTCTTGACGCGGACCCAGGTGTCGCGGCCGTCGCGGACGATGCGCATGGGGATGTCGGCGCCGGCGCTGCCGATGTCCCAGACTTTTCGGTAGAAATCGGCGAGGCCGCCGATCTCGGCGTCGCGGACGTCGGAGATGACGTCGCCGCGCTTGAGGCCGGCCTTGGCGGCGGGGCTGTTTTCGGAGACGTTCATCACCACGACCTCGCCGTCGCTCTCGGCCGAAAACACGCCGAGCCAGGGGCGCGGCGGGCGGTTGGCCTGGCCGGTGGTGACCATGTCGTCGAGGATGGGGCGCAGCAAATCGATCGGCACCGCCATATTGATGTCGGCGACCTTGCCGTCCTGCACCATTTGCAGGCGGAGCGAGCCGATGCCGAGCAGCTCGCCATTGGAGCCCAGCAGCGCGGCGCCGCCCCACGAGGCGTGGGCCGGAGCGATGAAGATCGCCTCGTCGAGCAGATATTCCCAATAGCCGGCGAATTCCTGCCGGGCGACGACGGCGGCGCGCACGGCCGAGCCGGTGCCATCGACGAAGGTCACCGCATCGCCAACGCGGACTTTCGAGGAGATGCCGAGCGGGATCGGGGCGAGATCGAGCTTGCCGAGCGCCTGGACGAGGCCGAAGCCGGTTTCCTGGTCGTAGGCGAGCGCGTGGCCCGCGATGGTGCGGCCGTCCTGCGTGGTCAGCCAGACTTCCTCGGCCTCGGTGATGAGGTAGCCGATGGTCAGCACGAGGCCCTTGTCGCTGATGACGACGCCGCTGCCCTCGCGGCGCGTGCCGAGGCCCGCGGCGGTGAAGGCGTCTTCGGGGATGTTGGCGCGCACGGCGACAACCGAACGCGAGGCCAGATCGATATCCATGATGCTTCCAATGCGGAAAGAGGGGCGCGGCGCAACAGGCGCGCGAGGCATTGCCCGACCAACATAGGAAGTCGGGCGCGGCGCGGCAAGTTCCGCGCGACGCCTGGGCGCTGCTCCGCCGGTTACCTCGGTGTGACGCTATTCGGCCGGATGACGGTGATGGTTACGCGTATCGCGGCGCATGATCACGATGCCGAACACGGCCGTGATGACGAGGAGAGCAGGAGCCCAAAGCCAGAAAACGAGATCGTTCATCTAGTCCTCCAAGCGCCCCAAATACCGCCGGGCAATCAAATGTAACACGATGCCGGTGACGATCGAAGCATCGCGGAGGGCCCCCTCACCCGGATTGCTGCGCAATCCCACCTCTCCCCAAAAGGGAGAGGTGGGGATGGGGCGTGATCTCGCCGGGCCCTTGGGAGCCTCAGTCCTTGGCGCGTTCGACGTAGCTGGCGTCTTCGGTCATCACGACGACGCGGGTGCCGACGCCGATATGGGGCGGGACCATGGTCTTGACGCCGTTGGAGAGCACGGCGGTCTTGAACGAGGACGAGGCGGTCTGGCCCTTCACCACCGGCTCGGTCTCGGTGATCTCGAGGGTGACGCGGGCGGGCAGTTCGATGGAGAGCGCGACGCCTTCAAAAGTCTTCATGAAGACCTTCATGCCGTCCTGGAGGAAGGCGGCCTGGTTGCCGACGACGTCTTCGGGGACGGCGATCTGCTCGTAGGTGATGGGCTCCATGAAGTGGTAGCCCTCGCCGTCATTGTAGAGGAACTGGTATTCGCGCTCGTCGACATCGGCCTTTTCGACCATTTCGGTGGTGCGCCAGCGTTCGCTGACCTTCACGCCATCGGTGATGCGGCGCATGTCGACCTGGGTCACCGAGGCGCCCTTGCCGGGATGGATGTTCTCGGCGGTGAGCACGACGTAGAGCCGGCCGTCCTGATCGACGACCTGGCCTTTGCGCAGGGACGAGGCGATGACTTTGACCATTATTTCTTCCTTGTGACGGCAGGCGCGGCGGCCTAACAGGCCGGCGGAGTGCCGGAATTCGCGTTTTCGGCGCCGCCGATAGCGCAATTTGGCCAATTCCGCCAGTCCCGCAGACGAAAGAGCCGCCAATGACCTCCCCCGATGTTTCGCCCTGGTGGACGCCCGAACGGCATGCGGACCGCCGCCCGATGCTCTTGGCACGCAACCGGATCGAGGCGGCGATGCGGGGCTATCTCGCCGGCCATGATTTCGTGATGGTCGATCCGCCGGGGCTGCAGGCAAGCCCGGGGAACGAGACGCACCTGCATGCCTTTGCGACCGATGCGATCAGCGAGGACGGGGCGCGGGTGACGCGCTATCTCCACACATCGCCGGAATTCACCATGAAGAAGCTGCTGGCGGCGGGGGAGCGGCGGATTGCCAGCCTCGGCCATGTGTGGCGCAACCGCGAGCGGACGGCGACGCATCACCCGGAGTTCACGATGCTGGAATGGTACCGGGTGGGCGAGCCGTACACGGCGGTGATGGACGACTGCGTGGCGTTCCTCAGGCTCGCGACGGAAGCGGCCGGGTCGCGGACGCTGACGTTTCGCGCGCGGGAATGCGATCCGTTCGCCGAGCCGGAGCGGCTGAGCGTAGCGGATGCGTTCATGCGCTATGCGGGGGTGGATTTGCTGGCGACGATCCGGGCGGATGGCACGACCGACGCCGGGGCGCTGGCGGCGGAGATGCGGAAAGCCGGGATCGCGGTACCGGAGGAAGTGCACTGGTCGTATCTGTTCACGCGCGTGCTGGTCGAGAAGGTCGAGGCGCAGCTGGGGATGGGGCGGGTGACGATCCTCGACCGCTATCCGGCGAGCGAGGCGGCGCTGGCGCGCAAGGCGCCCGACGATGCGCGGGTAGCGGAGCGGTTCGAGGTCTATGCGTGCGGGGTGGAGCTGGCCAACGGGTTCGGCGAGCTCACCGATGCCGGCGAGCAACGGCGGCGGTTCATGGGCGAGATGGACGAGAAGGCGCGGCTCTATGGCGAGCGCTATCCGATCGACGAGGATTTCCTGTCCGCGCTGACGATCATGCCGGAGGCGTGCGGGATCGCGATGGGGTTCGACCGGGTGGTGATGCTGGCGGTGGGGGCGCAGCGGATCGACCAGGTGCTGTGGGCGCCGGTGGTGGGGTAGCGCCGACAGAACCCGGTGCAAGCGGCCTCCCCCCAACCCACCATGCTTCGCATGGTCCCCCCTCCCCGCCAGGGGGAGGGAGAACCGACTGCATTATCCGCTCGCGAGGAAGCTTCAGTCAGCACTCTCCCTCCCCCTTGAGGGGAGGGGGGACCGGCGAAGCCGGTGGGTGGGGGTCGCGGTTGGCTGATCGAGCCCACTTGGGATCGATCAGACAGAGCAAACAAAGACGCTTCCGGGAGTGGAGTTACGCCGCCTGCACTTTGGCCTGCCAGTTGGCGACGAAGCGTTCGATGCTGGAGGGGCTGAGGGGGCGGGCGAAGGCGTAGCCTTGCAGGACGTCCGAGCCGAGCTCGGTGGCGATGCGGGCGTGCTCGCGGGTTTCGACGCCTTCGGCGACCACACCGATGCCGAGCGAGTGGCCGATGTCGACGATGGAGGCGATGAGCTGGCGGCCGGGCTCGCTGTCGACGATGGGCATCACCAGCTGGCGGTCGATCTTGAGGCGGCGCGGCCTCAGCTTCAGCAGGCTGACGATCGAGGCGTAGCCGGTGCCGAAATCGTCGATCTCGATATCGATGCCGAGCTCGCGGATCTGGTCGATGTTGAAGGCGACGATGTCGTCGCTCTCGTCGAGATAGATGGATTCGACCAGCTCGAACGAGATGGTGCCCGGCTCGATGTCGAGCTTGCGCAGCGACTTCACCAGGTTCTCGTCGCGCAGGCGGCGGGCCGAGACGTTGACCGAGGCGTGCGGGACGATGAGGCCCTGGGCGCGCCAGATGCGCATCCAGGCCAGCGTCTGCTCGAGGATCATGCGGTCGATGGTGGCGACGACGTTGAGGTCTTCGGCGATCGGCAGGAACAAAGCGGGCGAGACGACGCCGCGCGCCGGATGCTCCCAGCGGGCCAGCGCCTCGACGCCGCTGATCTGCTGCGTGCGGGCATCGAATTGCGGCTGGTACCAGGCGACGAACTGGCCCTGCTCGATGCCGGTGAGAATGTCGTCGGCCATCTGCTTGGTCGAGACGATCTCGGCCTGCAGCGCCTCGGTGAAGAATTCGTGGCGGTTGCGGCCGTGGCGCTTGGCGCGATAGAGCGCGATGTCGGCGTCCATCAGCAGGCGCTTGTCGTCGACCTGCGGGCCGCGCTGATAAGCGATGCCGACCGACACGCCGCAGCGGCACTCGTGACCCTGATAGGGCACGGGCTGGCGCATCTCGTCGATGATGCGGTTGGCGAGGCGGGTGAGGTCGCGCCGGCCATTGCGCAGCGCCGAGACGACGACGAACTCGTCGCCGCCGATGCGGGCGACGAAATCGTCCTCGCGGACATTGGCGCGCAGCACGCTGGCGACGTGCACCAGCATGGCGTCGCCGGCGGCGTGGCCGAGCGTGTCGTTGATCTGCTTGAAGCGGTCGAGGTCGATGTGGAGCAGCGCCAGGCCGCCGCCGTCGCGGTTCTCGGCCTCGGCGCGCTCGGCGAGCACGCGATCGAGATAGCGGCGATTGGGCAGGCGAGTGAGCGCATCGTGCAGCGAGGTGTGCTCGATGCGGGCGGTGGCTTCGATGAGATCGGCGTTGCGGGCCTCGGCCTCGGAACGGGCGCGCTCGAGCGCCTGCCGGGTGATGGCGTCGGCGGTGACGTCCCAGTTGCAGCCCACAAGCCGGATCGAGCCGTCGCTCTCGTCGCGATAGCAGGAGGCGACCGCCCGGATGGTTCGCTCCGGATCGCCATTGAGCGGGCGGATGCGGTATTCGATGACGTAGCGGCCACGGCTGCGCAGGGCGTCGTCGATGACGCCCTGGATGCGCGGCAGATCGTCGGGATGGACGGCCCGGCGCCAATCGGCGTCGGTGCGCATCTTGCCGTCGCGCGGCAGGCCGAACAGTTCGTCCATGCGGTCGTCCCAGACCGCGGTATCCGTATCGACGTTGAACTCCCATACGCCAACCTCGGAGGTCTCGAGGGCGAGGCCGAGGCGGCGCGACAGGACGGCGAGCTGGTGAGCGCTCTCGCGCAGCTCGCTCATGTGGCGCGAGCGCTCGTTGATCAGCCGCCAGGCGACGACCAGCGGCGCCAGCACGAGGGCGGCGGCGATCAGCAGCGCGAGGCGGAAATTGGTGGGATCGGGCAACGCCGCGTCCCAGCCGCCGGTGGGACGCGCGAGGATCTGCCAGGAGCCGCCGGGCAGCTTGACGTCGGCAACGACCGGAGCGTCATCGAGCACATCCGCGGCTCCATAGAACACCGGTCCAGTCGAGCCGGTGCCGTTGCTGCCCCGCAACGTCACGTCGAGACCGAGGTCGAGATCGTCGAGGCCGCTGTCGCGGTAGAGCCGGTCGCTGTCGACGACGGCGGAGACGACGCCCCAGAAGCGCTCGGTGTCGTTGGGGCCATCGACATAGACGGGGAAGCGGCCGATGAAACCGACACCGCCCTGGATCAGGTTGAGTGGACCGGCGAGCACGACCGAATGGCTGTCGCGGGCGCGGAACGCCTCGATCTTCTGCGCATCGGTCTTGGTGTAGTCGAGCCCCATGGTCTTTTCGTTGCCGGCGATGGGGTAGAGCAGCGTGACCTTGAGATCGGGGGCGCCGGCGACGTCGCGCAACTGGGATTTTTCTTCGAACAGCGAATGGGCGAGGGAGGCGAAGCGCTCCTGGTCCATGTCGGGTTCGGTGGCGAGCGTGGCAATGAGGCCGCGCACGAGCTGCAGATTGCCGTTGATGTTGCCTTCGAGGCGGGCGCGTACCAGCCCGACCTGGCGGGCGACGGTGGCGCGGATTTCCTGCTGCTGGAGGGTGCGGTTCTGCACATCGGCGAACACGGCGGCGCCGATGACGACGCACAGCGCGACGGCACCGGCGATATTCGCCGGACGGAAGACGCCCGCCAAAGCTGCGCGAAATTTCTCCAGTCGCATCGTCCCAGTTGCCCCCGCTCCGGCCTTTCCAGCCGGCAGCAGGAGAGCCTTGCGGGGCGAGGCTTAAAGTTGGCTTAGCACCGCCCCGGAAGGGCGCGCCGGCTGGAGTTTGCCCGGCCAAATGGTTGACCGGAGCTTAACGCCGATTTTTTCGCGGCCGCGTGGAACCATGGGCTGCGCCGGGCATTGTCTGCCTGTCCCCGAACGATTGTTGACCCTGTCGATCGCCCTGCCTTCCCCCCAAGGCGGGGCGATTGCTTTCCCGGGCAGGCCAAAACACCGCCAAGAAGCTGTTTTCCGGTCGGCAAGACGGCTACGATTACGCCGATCGGGC
This sequence comes from Pseudomonadota bacterium, assembly GCA_048498015.1. Classification (GTDB taxonomy): domain Bacteria; phylum Pseudomonadota; class Alphaproteobacteria; order Rhizobiales; family Devosiaceae; genus Devosia_A. The sequence continues at coordinate 25,428 of JBEHYU010000016.1, read as the reverse complement.
GTGGGCGGCATCGTCGGGGTGGCCGCCTGCCCCGGGATCGGGGCAATTTCTGCATGACGACCAAACTTCCGGATTTCGAGCAGTGGATCGACGCGATGGCGCCTGTCCTCAGGCTCGAACTGACGGCCGCGCACCGCGCCGGGATCAAGGCCAACCTCAAGACGGCGGCCAAGCTGGCCGCGCTGCTCGAGAAAGTGCCGCTCAAGGACGACGCGGAAGCCGCGCCGATCTACCGGGCATGAAATCGACGGCAGGCGTCGCCGAGATCGCCAAGGCCGTCAACGCGGCCGAGACGACGGCACGGCATGTGGTGGTGACGGCGCTGGCGCGCATCGAGGCCAATAATGGCCGGCTGGGCGCCTTCACCGATATCACCGGCGAGCGCGCCATCGCGGCGGCCGACAAGGTCGATGCAGCGATCCGGGCGGGCAAGAAGCTGCCGCTGGCCGGCGTGCCGTTCGGCGTCAAGAACCTCTACGACCTGGCGGGCGTGGTGACGCGGGCAGGCAGCAGCATCAACCGCGCCAACCCGCCGGCCGGGGCCGACGCGGCGCTGGTGACGCGGCTCGAAGCGGCGGGCGCGGTGTGCGTTGGCGCGCTCAACATGGACGAATACGCCTCGGGCTTTACCGGCGAGAACGCGCATGACGGGCCGTCGCGCAATCCGCACGACCTCGGCCATATGACGGGCGGCTCGTCGGGCGGGCCGGCCGCGGCGGTGGCGGGCGGGCTGGTGCCGCTGGCGTTCGGCTCGGACACCAATGGCTCCATCCGGGTGCCGGCGGCGCTGAGCGGATTGTTCGGGCTGAAGCCGACATATGGGCGGCTCAGCCGGCGCGGCACCTTCCCGTTCGCGGCGAGCTTCGACCATATGGGGCCGCTGGCCCGCTCGGTGGACGATCTGGCGCTGAGCTACGATGCGATGCAGGGGTTCGACGAGGCCGACCCGGCGCAGGTGAAGCGGCCGCTCGAGGCGATCAGCGACCGGCTGGGCCGGGGTGCGGCGGGCCTTAGGATCGCAGTGGCGGACGGCTATTTCGCCGGCGACGCGGAAGCGCGCGAAGTGGTGGAGATCGCCGGCAAGGCGCTGGAGGCGACGCGGCGGATCAGCGTGCCCGACGCGCAGGCGGCCCGGGCAGCGGCGGTGCTGATCACCATGGCGGAAGCGGCGGCGCTCCATATCGAGCGGCTGCGCCAGCGACCCGACGAGTTCGAGCCTGAGGTACGCGACCGGCTGCTGGCCGGCGCGATGCTGCCGGCGGCCTGGGTCGAGCGGGCGCAGCGTTTCCGGCGGGTCTATCGCGACCAGATGCTGAAGCTGTTCGAGGGCACGGATGCGATCCTGACGGCGGCGGCGCCGATGCGGGCCCCCAAGCTCGGGCAGAAGACGGCGCTGTTCGGCGGGGTCGAGATGCCCGTACGGCCGAATCTCGGCATCTTCACCCAGCCCTTCTCGTTCATCGGCCTGCCGGCGGCGGTGGCGCCGATCTGGGTGGGCGGGCACAAGCTGCCGCTCGGCGTGCAGATCGTCACCGCCCCCTGGCGCGAGGATTTCGCCCTGCGCGTGGCGCGGCAGCTCGAGAAGGCCGGTGTGGCCAAGGCGCCGGTGGCCAAGGGGTTTGCCGACGAGTGACAAGCGGGGCCGGCATAGCGGCTTGACCGGGTAAGCGGGGTGGCCATAGTGGCCCGTCTTTTCCGGTCCGGTGCCCGCTGATGCTTGACGACAATCGACTGTTCCCCGCCGATCCGACGAGGCGCGAGATCGCCCGGCGGCTGTTCGACAGCGTGCGCCACCTGCCGATCATCAGCCCGCATGGACACACCGAGCCGCGCTGGTATGCGGAGAATTTGCCCTTCCCCGATCCGGCGCAGCTCCTGATCGTGCCCGACCATTATGTGGTGCGCATGCTGGTGAGCCAGGGGATCAAGCCGCGCGCGCTGGGCGTACCGCGGCGCGACGGCGAGGCGGTGGAGACCGATGGGCGGACGATCTGGCGGCTGTTCGCCAGGTACTATTATCTGTTCCGCGGCACGCCCTCGCGGCTGTGGCTCGACACGACGCTGGAGCAACTGTTCGGGATCACCGAGCGGCTCAGCGAGGCCAATGCGGACGCCATCTACGACAGGATCGCCGAGTGCCTCGGTAAGTCGGAATACCGGCCGCGCGAGCTGTTCCGGCGCTTCAACCTCGAGGTGATCGCCACGACCGATGCGGCGATCGACGATCTCGGCTGGCACCGGCAGATCCGCGAATCCGGGTGGGACGGGCGGGTGGTGCCGACCTACCGGCCGGACAATGTGGTGGACCCCGACAAGCCGAATTTCCTCAAGGACCTCGACCGGCTGGGCGAGATCACCGGCGAGGACATGAACAAGTGGAAGGGCTATCTGGAAGCGCATCGCAAGCGCCGGGCCTATTTCAAGGAAATGGGGGCGACGGCGACCGATCACGGACATCCGACGGCGGCGACGGCCGACCTGCCGCAGTCGGACGCGAAGGCGCTCTACGACAAGATCCGCTCGGGGCGGAGCGACGAGAAGCAGCGCGAACTGTTCCGGGCGCAGATGCTGACCGAGATGGCCAAGATGAGCGTCGAGGACGGACTGGTGATGCAGATCCATCCGGGCTCGTGGCGCAACCATTCGCCCGCGATGTTCGAGGCGTATGGGCCGGACAAGGGCTTCGATATTCCAAAACCCACCGACTATGTGAGCGCGCTGAAGCCGATGCTCGACAAGGTCGGGCTGCTGACCGGGCTGACGATCATCGTGTTCACGCTGGACGAGACGGTTTATGCGCGCGAGCTGGCGCCGCTGGCGGGGGTGTATCCGGTGCTGAAGCTCGGCCCGCCCTGGTGGTTTTTCGACAGCCCCGAGGGGATGATGCGGTTCCGCGAGACGGCGACGGAGACGGCGGGGTTCTACAACACCGTGGGCTTCAACGACGACACGCGGGCGTTCCCGTCGATCCCGGCGCGGCACGACGTGGCACGGCGCGTGGACGCCGCCTATCTGGCGCGGCTCGTCGCCGAATACCGGCTCGACGAGGACGAGGCACAGGCGGTGATGGGCGACCTCGCCTACCGGCTGCCCAAGGAAGCGTACAAGCTATGAGGCTGTCGCCGGAGGCCCTGGGGGTCGCGCGCGCGGGAGTGCGGCTGCCGCGCTACGACCGCAGCAAGGTAACGGCCGGGATCGTGCATCTGGGCATCGGGGCGTTCCATCGGGCGCACCAGGCGGTGGTGCTCGACGACGTACTGGAACGCGATCCCAGTTGGGGGATCGTCGGCGCCAGCCTCAGGCGGCCCGACACCAAGGACGCACTGGAGCCACAGGACGGGCTCTACTCGGTGCTGGTGAAGGATGGCGAGAAACGCGAACTGCGCGTCATCGGCTCCGTGCTGGAGGTGCTCGATGCGCCCAACCAGCGCGAAAGGCTGCTGGCGCGCATGGCGGACCCGGCGACCCGCGTAGTGTCGCTGACGGTGACCGAGAAGGGCTATTGCTACAATGCGGCGTCGGGCGGGCTGGACGTGGCGCATCCCGATATCGTCGCGGATTTGAGCCATCCGCGCGAGCCGGCGACGGCGGCGGGACTGATCGCGGAAGCGCTGCGGCGGCGGCGCGAGGCGGGGCACGCGCCGTTCACCGTGCTGAGCTGCGACAACCTCCCGCACAATGGCGCGGTAGCGCAGCGGGTGTTCACCGAATTCGCCGAGGCAATCGATGCCGGTCTCGGGCGCTGGGTGCGCGACAACGTGGCGTTTCCGGCGACGATGATCGACCGGATCGTGCCGGCGACGACGGATGCGGATCGCGCGGAAGTTGCGGGATTGTTGGGGCTCGATGATGCCTGGCCGGTAATGGCCGAGCCATTCCTGCAATGGGTGGTGGAGGACAGCTTTGTCGGCAAGGCGCCGCCGCTCGAGCTGGGCGGGGCGCAGTTCGTGCCGGCGGGCGGTGTCGAGCCGTACGAGAAGATGAAGCTCAGGATGCTCAATGGCAGCCATTCGACCATGGCGTATCTGGGCTATCTGGGCGGCTACGAGTACATCGCGCAGGTGATCGCCGAGCCGGGCTTCCGGCGCTTCATCGGAGCGATGATGGCGGAAGAGATCGCGCCGACGCTGGTGCTGCCGCGCGCGCAGAAGGAGGCGTATGCGGCGCAGCTGGTGGAACGCTTCTCCAATAGTGCGCTGCGGCACCGGACCTACCAGATCGCGATGGACGGCAGCCAGAAGCTACCGCAGCGGCTGCTCGGGACGATCGCCGACCGGCTGGCGGCAGGTGCGCCGTTCGAGCGGCTGGCGCTGGGGGTCGCGGCCTGGATGATCTACGCGCGGGGGACCACGCTCGACGGCAAGCCGATCGAGGTGCAGGATCCGATGCGGGCGGAGTTCCAGCGCATCGAGCCGGCGCAGCTGGTCGAGGGGTTCCTCGGGCTCGAGCGGGTGTTCTCGCGCGAGCTCGCGGGAAATGCGGCGTTTCGCCAGAGCCTCGAGCAGAAGGTAGCGCTGCTGCGCGAGGTTGGCGTGGCGGAGGCGGGACGGCGCCTCGCTTAGTAGTGCGGGTACTGCATAAGGCTCGCGAGCCGGTACTCGCTGATCTGCTCGATATCGGCGGCGGAGGCGGGATATTTGCCGTTGAGGATGGCGAGGTCGCGCTCGCCCTTGCGCAGCCGATCGTCGGCGGCGGGCGGCTCGCGCCGGATATCCGGCGGGGCGGGCTTGAAGGTCAGGAAATCGATCAGTCGGGTCATCGGCCTCTCCTTCTTCGGGAGGTGAGCCTCGCTGACTCTACCGAATTAGTCGAGAAACGATTGTGCGGCGGCGGCTATTGGCGGGAGAATGGCTTTCCAGCCTCAGCGCGGCCGGTCGACCGCGGCTGCAATTGGTTCACTGCGTCATTCCTGGGTGGGCGGTTCACGCATGCGGCGCTCACTCCTTCACGTCGCAGGCGACGCGCAGGCCGATGGTGGGCGAGGACCAGGGGCGGGCATTGCCGGTGCGGGGCGCAGCGCCGCCATCGGCAATGGCCGGGAGCGAGGCGGCGGCGGTAGCGTAGGAGCCGCCCATGACGCGGCCGGGGGCGCACTGGCCGGCCTGGCGGATGGCGGTAAGATCGCACTGGCCGTCATCGACCCATTCCCAGAGATTGCCGACCATATCGTAAAGCCCCGCCGGATTGGCGGGCTGGCTGGCGGTGCGGAGCGCGGCGGCGCCGTCCTCGCCGGCACCGCAGCCCCAGCAGACGGGCTGGCCATCGGCGACGGCTTCGGGCCAGGTGACGGGGCCGGCCGTGCCGTAGAGCGCCGCTCCACTCCACTCGGCTTCGGTGGGCAGCCGATAGGTGAGGCAGGGTTGCTCGCCGCCTGCGGACTTGCTGCCGAGCCAGGTGACGTATTCGAGCGCATCGAGCCAGGTCATGTTACCGGCCGGGCGATCGCCACGGCCGAAGCCGTCGTCGCCGAGGTAGCGGTGGCAGGCCATCTCGCGATAGCAGGCGTCCCACTGCGCGTAGGTGATCTCGGTCGAGGAGAGTGCGAGCCCGTCGCTGCCGGGGATGCGGACCATGGTGGGGCAATCCACGCAGGCAAGGAACTGGCCGGTCTCGAGGCGCGACTGCTTTTCGGTCAGCAATGCCTGCTGCTCGCTGACGCCCTGCTCGGCCGCCGCCTTCGGGCCGCCGGGGGTGAGGAAGATGAAATCGCCCTGCAGGCCGTAATTGATCTTGCCAGGCTCGGCGACGTCCGGCCGCGGCTGGACGGGCGGGTCGCGCTTGGGCAGCACGGCGAAGATGGGGTCGTTGGCGTGGCCGAGCAGACGCGAGGCACGGGCGACGCGGGCGCGCACGAACTGGGCGAGCTCGGAGCCGAGCGTCAGGCCGTCGCCATCGGCATCGGCGGCGCCGTTCAGCGCATCGACGACGGCCTCGGCGAAGGGCGACTTGACGTCCGGCACGGTCTCGGTGGCATCGCCGGCGGTGAGCACGAGGCGGGCATTGTGGGCGAGGAGATCGAGCGTCCAGGCCGCGGTCTCCTTGCTGAGCGCCAAAGCGGGCTTGGCGGCCAGCAAGCTGTCATTGGCGCGGGTGGGCGGCTCGGGCAGCATGGCGCCCGAGAAGCAGGAATCGAAGAACAGGAAGACGTGCTGTGCGGCGATGGAGCTCAGCGCGGCGCTGAGCTCATGCACCGAATAGCCGTTCTGGACCATGCCGTTGGCGGGCGCGCCGGCATTGGAGGCGATGAGATAGCCATCGGCATTGGGCAGCGAGGGATCGGAATAGCCGTGCGTCGCCACATAGACGACGAGGCGATCCTCCGCCTGCTGGCCGTAGGTCTGGAAGAAATGCTCGATGGCGGATTTGAGGGCATCATGATCGAGGCGGCCGACATGGCTTTCGGGCACGATGGTGAAACCCTGCGCCTGGAGCGCCGTTTCAATCGAGGCGATTTCGGGGCCGACGCCGCTGAGGCCATGCCAGCCGGGATTGTCGAACTGGTCGATGCCGATGAGCAGCGCATAGGAATGCGACGGGCCGAGCTGGGTAGCGATGGCCTGGCGGGTGGCCGAGCGTTCGAGATCGCTGACCGGGGTGATGGCGAAGGCGGCGCCGGTAGCGAGCCACAGCGCGAGTGCCAGCACCGGGCGGAGGAGATCAGACCAGCGCATCGATGGCTCCCGTCTCGCCGACGCAGGCGCCGACGCGTTCGATCAGCATTTCGCGCGCCTCGGCCTGCGGCACGACATGGATGCGCCAGGCCCGGCGCAGGATATCGGCCAGCAGCGGGCCGGCAGCCGGATCGGCGCGCAATTGATCGCCCCAGTGGTCGAGCATGGCTTCGAGCAGCACTCCATCATCGATGAGCGCGGCCGCAAGGCGCAGCATCGCAACATCGTCGAGGGGTAAGACGGCGACCGGCACCTCGGCCTTGGGCGTGGCGCGCAGGTCGTCGCGCAGGCGGGCATAGGCATCGGCCTCGAGCGGCCGTGGAATGCCGATGCGACGCTCACGCCGCAGGGCCTCGCCAGCGAGGGCGGCCATGGTGGGCAGGCTCGCGACCTCGTCGCGATCCTTCTGCCGGCCGGGCTCGTCGAGCTGGTCGAACGGCACCATGTCGGGATGGAGCATCAGCCGGTTGTCGCGCCTTTCGCCGTGGCGCCAGCCGGCCAGCGCGCGGGCCGCCCACCAGCGCTCGTGGGCGACGACGGCGAGCGTTTCGATCGCGTCGGCCGGAATGGCGGCCGAGCCGCTACCCGGACCCGAGAGCATGAAGACGCGCGCCAGCTTGTAGTCCATCTGGTCGGCGACGCTGCGATTGTCGTCCTGGAAGACCTCGGGCAGATGCAGCCATTCGGCCTCGGCGGGGGCGGTGCCGAACTGGTCGCCGCGGGCGAGGCGCTGCGCATCGAGAAAGCTCTGGTGCACGGCGCGGGCGCGCTGGTCCATCAGGTGCGCGGCCTCGCGCGCCTCGGCCAGATTGTGGGCGGTGGCGACGCGGATCATGCCGGTGGTGCCGAGCGGGCGATCCTCGCTGCCATAGACGACGATGGGCGGCACGGGCTGGCGCAGCAGCAGCAGCACCTCTTCCCAGCGCAGCGCCATTGCCTCGGCCTCGCCGCCCGACTCGCCTATGACGTGCACGGCCGCAAGCGGCGGGCCGTCCTCGACGACGGCGCCGATGGCGCGGTCGAGGCCATCGGCGGAGCCCGGCACATCGGTAAGGTCGATCTCGGCGATACCGGCGGATTCGAGCCGATGCAGCGCACCGGCGGCGAAATCGCTGGCGCCGGTGCGCAGGATGGAGAGCAGCGGCCTGGCGGATTCGAGGCCAAAGCCCTGCTGGGCGACGCCGAAGCTGGCGGTCTGCAGCGTCGGGCCCGAACCGCAGAGCGCGACGTGGACGCGCGGCTCGCCGCTCAGCGTGTAGCGGCCCGACATGGCGGCGGCCATGCCGCGGCGGGTCTGCAGCTGGGTCAGCGAGACGACAGCGAGCGCCCTGCCCTGCCCGGCGGCGCGCAGGCGCAGGCGATGGCTCGACAGCGTCCGAACGGCGTTCTGCTCGAGGCGGACCAGCAGCTCGCCGGTGCCGGGCGTCGCGAGACCGGCTTCGGCGATGGCGACATTGGTGAGGTCGCTGGAGGTGGCCGCGGCGAGCAGCTTTGCTTTGCCGACGCCGAGGCGCGTGAGCTGACCCGCAAGCCGGCGAGCCTCGACCGTGGCAATCTCGGCGAAGGGGTGGCGGCGGGCGATGTCGGCGGCGGCGCTGCGATCGGGGGCCAGATAGAAGGTCCCGGCGAAGCGGGACTGGCGGCGGGCGAGTTCGCTCAGATCGTCATGGGTGCCGGCGAGGACGACATGGCCGCCGCGCGCCGCGAACCAGCGCCGGCGCAGCTCGCGGCCGGCGGTCTCCCACAGGACGATGACGGCGAGGACGACGAGCAGGAGGCCGAGGGTCTTGCTGCCGATGGCGAGCGCCAAGCCGGCCGAGGGATCGGCAGTGAAGCAGGACGCGCTGCCGAGGCGGAAGACGAGGGTGATGGCGTCGGCCAGCGTGCGCCGCATGGTCCACAGCTCGTCGCCAGGCAGCGGCGGCGGGGCACAGGCGGTGAGCGCCCAATCGGCCAGCGCCAGGCCGGCGACCGCCAGCACGACGAGCAGCGCGGCATAGAGGGCGAGGCGGCGGAGCGTCACGGCAGAGAATTTCCCCAATTGCGCAACAACATGGCATGGTCGCGCGGCGTCGCAAAGGGAGCGGATGGTGGCAGGGTTTATGGGCGCGATCAGGACCGCACTGGGGCTGATCGTGGCACTGTGGGGGAGCGTTGCGGCCGCGGCGGACAATCCGTTCCTGCCGGCACAGGACCCGGCGCCGCTGCTGGCGGCGATCGAGAAGGAGACACCGGCCTTCGTGCCGCCGGCGGGGGTGACCGGCATCAGCGTGCCGCATCATCTGCTGGCCGCCGATTTGATCGCGCGCGGCTTCTGGGCGGCGTCGGCTGGGCACTACCGACGGATCATCGTGATTTCGCCCGACCATTTCCACAAGGTGGACAAGCCGTTCGGCACCACGCGCGAAGACCTGCAAACGGTGTTCGGTGTCGTGAAGTCCGACCATGCGGGGGTCGAGACGCTGGCAGCAGACACGGCCCTGGTGCAAATGCTGCCGACGATCAGCTACGAGCATGGGGTGATGGCCGAGGCGCCGTTCATCCGGCATTTCTTCCCGGACGCCGAGGTGATCCCGATCCTGGGCTCGGTGAATGCCGGCGAGGCCGACTGGCGGGCGATGGTAGAGCTGCTGAAGCCGCTGGTGACGCCCGACACGCTGATCGTGCAATCGACAGACTATTCGCATTACCGGCCGCTGCCCGAGGCGATGGTGCGCGACCAGGAGACGCTGGCGATGATCGCGGCGGGCGATCCGGCGGGCGTGGCGCCGCTGCTGCAGCCGTCGCACATGGATTCGAAGGCGGCGCAATATGTGCAGATGAGCCTGCAGAACGAGGTGTTCCACTCGCATGCGGTGGTACTGGCGAACGGCAATTCGGTCGAGTATGGCGGCGCGACGGGATCGACCACGAGCTATGTGGTGACGGCTTATGTGAAGAACGCCGCCGATGGAACGGTGTTCGACTATCCGGACCAGACGCGGCTGATGTTCGGCGGCGACGTGCTGCTGGGCCGGTATTTCCTGCCGGCGCTGCACGATCCGGCGGCATGGGGCAGGCTCCGCGATGCAGTGCTGGAGATCACGCGCGGAGCGCCACTGGTGGTCAATCTCGAAGGCGTACTACTGGGCGGGCCGGTGACCGGCGTCGGGGCGGATGCGCATGTGATGGTCAGTGCCGACGCGGCGCCCATGCTGGCGGCGCTGCATGTAATTGCGGCCGACCTCGCCAACAATCACGCCAACGATCTGGGCCCGGAGGGCCGGGCCGAGACGGTGACGCAATTGCGGGCGCTGGGGATCAAGCCGCTGGAGCATGGCAGCGTCACCGACATGGGGGCGTTCCGGCTGCTGGCGCTGAACTTCGTCGGCGGCAAGCTGGTGGGCGACGCCATCGCCGACCTGGACGATCTGGGTTGGGTGTGCGGGCTCGATGCCGCGCCCCCACTGGTGGCGTTCGTCCATTGGGGCACCGAGTACACGAAGGCGGCGACCGACAAGGAGCGCGCCATTGCGGCGGCGCTGGCGCAATGCGGCGTGTCGCTGATCGTGGGGGCGCATTCGCACCAGGCGGCGGACAGCCTCGTGCCGCTCGAGGGCGGGGCGAGCCAGATGCTGTTCTCGCTGGGCAATTTCCTGTTCGACCAGACCTCGCCGCGCGGCTCGGGCACGCTGCTGGAACTGCGGGTGTTCCGGCAGGGCACGATGGCGGCCCGGCTGGTGCCGATCCCGAACCTGTTCGAGCTCAGCCGGCCCTAGGCATGCCTGATGCCGCAGGCGGGGCCGGTCAGTTGTCCGTATGCTTTGGCGGCATGAACCAGGTCAGATGGATCGGACGGGACCGGACCTGCGTGCCGTCGGCCAATAGCAGCACGATGGAGAAATCGTGCAGGCTGGTCTCGGGCGCGCCCAGCTCGATGCGCCAGCGTGCCGTGAAGCCGGGTTCGACATCGGCGGAGAACGGCATGGCAATCTTGTAGCCCTTCTCGTCCAGATGCAGCTCGAACGGATCGCGCCTCACCGGCATCGGCTCGCCGCCTTCGCCGCATTCGGCGTCGTTGGCCACCGAGGCGACGGGAATGACGACCGAAAAGCTCGACGTCTTGTGGTTCATGTCCGTCGCACCGCTTTCGGCCCAGTCGTAATCGAGAGTCCCCATGACGGTGACCGACACGGTGGTGTAGGCCAGCGACAGGTAATCGGCGAGTTGTCCGAAATGGCCCGAGCGCTTCAGTTCCGCGAGGCAGAGACGCTCGTCGTTGGGGTCGGTGCAGTGCAGCTTGTCGTGCGCGACGAGATCGGTATCGAGGCCGAGGCCGGCGAGCAACTCGGTGGTGTCGGCGGCGACCGTATCGGTGATCGCACCCAACGGGACCCGCAGCGGCGCGCCGGCAATGCGGCCGTCGGACGAGCCGGCGCTCAGCGACAGCGTGGCATTGTCGGCGATGGCCCAGCCGAAATTGTCGATGTTGAACTCCGGCGAGAAGAACACCCCGCTCGAACAAGGATCGGCCGAGACCGACCGGACCTGGATGGCCGGCTCCCCGTCGCGAGCGCTGCTGGCGACATCCAGATAGCCGCCAACGACCGAGACGGTATCGGTCGCGGTATTCTCGAGCGAGAACACCAGGGGCACCGGCTGGAAGCGCTCGTCGCGACCAAGGAAGCTCTGGTGCGCACCCGCCGAGTCGAACAGGAGGGCCTCGGCGTCGTTCATGGTGATCGGCACGTTGCCGTGCCAGACGTCGAGCAGGCGCTGATCGTCGGGGAGGATGTCGAGCACCTCGCCATCGGATTTGCTGGTGTAGTTCAGCGGGTCCATGTCGAAGCTGTAATCGTGCGGCCGCCGTTCGGTGACGACGCCGAGGCGGAGATCGCCTTCGGCTTGCGCGAGGATCGCCTGCGCGTCGGGCAGGCCGGCGGTGAACTGGCCGGCATAGGCGTGGCCGGTCGCATCGGTGAAGATGCCCTTGCCGTCGCGGAGGCCGGCGTGGAAGGCGCCGACATATTCGTCGCCATCGGCGAGGGTAAGGCGGCCCTGCCCCTCCATCAGGCCGTCGGCCCAGCCGCCCGCATAGGAAAAGCCGGTGGCGTCGAGGAACTCGCCCTGCCCGTCGGCGCGGCCATCGCGGAGCGCGCCGCGATATTGCGCCAGTGCCGCCGATCGATCGTAGGAGGCGGCGCCGGGCTTGCGGAAGCTCAGCGTGCCGCGGCCATTGAGGGGACCCGCGACGTTGCCGGCGGGGTCGTCGGGCGTCCAGCTCAGCTCGAGCCCGAGCGACGGAATGGGGTCCCAGGCGGTGAAGGCGAGGCGATCGAGGCGGCGCGTCACGGGGTTCCAGACGAGCTGCACCCAGGTGCGCAGCGCGCCGGGTTCGGCGCCCGGGGTGGCGAGCGGCGCGGCGGCCGGCGCAAGCGGCGCGACGGTGGCGGCGAGGCCGGGCGTGACCAGACTGGTGGACAGCGCCAGCGCCAGAGCCAAAGCCGTTATCCGCACGCGAGCCTCCCCGTTCGCCGCGAGACTATGGGCTGATGCGCAGGCTGTCCACACGCGCCCGCCAGCCTGCCGGATCGAGCGCGATGGCCTCGACGGTGCCGAGCGCGGTGGCAATGAGCAACGTATCGTCATCGCCCCAGGCGAGCCAGTTGGCCCGGCGCTGCGTCCCGCTGGCAGTCAGCAGCATGCTGTCGGGCACGGCGGGCGCGCCGAGGATCTCGGCCGTGTCGGGATGGGCGAGATCGAAGACGTAGAGCCGATCGGTGGCGCCGAGGATAGCGAGCTTCTGCGAGTTGGGCGAGAAGGCGACGGCGCGGCTGTCGGGCGCCGGCAGCGCGAGGCAGAGGGGCCGGGCCGGATCGCCCAGGTTGTGGACGATGACGGCGCTGTCGGTGCGGGTGGCGACAAGCCATTTGCCGTCGGCCGAGACATCGAGGCTGCGGCTGCCATTGTTATCTGTCGTGGGCGCAGCGTTGCAGGCAGCAGTGCCGGCATCGAAGACGGTCGTGCCCTCGCCGCCGGCGCCGAGATCGCGGCGGCGGATGGAGCCGTCCGAATGGGAGACGAACGCCGTGTTTGCGGCGGGCGCCGCGGTGACGCCCCATTGGTCGAGCGGGACGGTGTCGGCGGCGACGCGGGCGTCGCGCAGGTCGTCGCCGCTCAGCACCAGCGTGGTCCGGTCGCTGAGCGGCACAGCGGCACGAATGTCGCCGGTGAGCGCGGCAACGCGCGAGAAGCGCAGATTGTCGAGCTCAACGGATTTGTCCGCCAGCGCCTGGCCCGGCCGCCAGACGATGAGCGCGGTGTTCTCGTAGATTGCGGCGAGGCGGCCATCGGCGAGGAAGGCCAGCGAGGTGACCGGCGCCTCCTGCTTGCCGTCGCTGTATTCGACGGGCACCGGGTCTTCGCCGGACCACAGCCAGACGCTGCCGCGATTGTCGCCGGCGGCCACAAAATGGCGGGTACGATCGACGGCAAGCGAGGTCAGTGGCGTCATTGCCGGATCGGCGCGGGTGGCGAGGATGCGGCTGTCCTCGATGGTGGACCAGAGGCGCACGGGGTCGTTCGGCGCCCAGCTGGCCAGCATGGTGCCGTCGGGGCTCCAGTGCAGCGAGCGGACCACATCGGTATGGCCGGCGTAGGTGGCGAGGCGCTGCGCGTCGGCATGCCAGACGCAGATGGTGCGGTAGTCGCCGCAGGCCAGCGCAAGCTCGGGCGTAGTAGGCGACCACTCGATGGCGGCGCTGGTCCCACCGAAGAAGGCGTGGGCCTCCAGCTTGTGGGTGCGCGGATCGAGGATGAGCACCTGGCCGGAATCGGCGCTCATGGCGATATTGTCTGTAACGGCGCTCCAGTCCATGCCGGCAATGCCGCCGAGCGAGGACATGTCGCCCGGGATGGTGATGAGCACCGGGGCGGCGCCAAGATCGGTGTAGAGCGCCAGCAGATGCGGCGACCAGTTGACGGCGAGCGCGGCGCCGTCGGGCCTGACGGCGAGCGACTGGGCGCTGGTGCCGGCGGGCGGATCGAGGTGCGTGTCGCGGCAGGGCAGCGAGCGACAGTCGCGGACGAGCACGTCGCCGATGAGACCGATGAGGGCGACGACCTTGCCGTCGGCGCCGGTCTTGACGGTGCCGGCTCGGGCGGCGAAGTCCTCTGCGGGCGCCGCGGCGATGGGCTGGCCGTCGAGGGTAGTGAGGCTGGCGTCGGCGTGCACGATCTCGCCGGGGCGAAGCGCGATGGCCGGCGAGGCGAGTTCCGCCGCCGTGTGGTCGGCGACGCGGCGGTTCATCACGTCGATGGTGGTGAGGCCGCCCTTGCCGTCGAGCAGCAGCAGGTGGGCGGGGTCCGCAAAGGCGGTGTCGACCAGCCGGCCGGCCGGCTGGTAGAGGGCCAGCGCATTGGGGGAGACGGCGAGCGCCGCGGTTGCGGCAGCGGTGCGCGTGGTGGTGCCGGGCAGCAGGCCGAAGGCGTCGAGGGCGGCCGACGCCGCTGCCTCGGGCGCGCCGGCGCGCAACGCGGCCTCGGAGCGGGCGACCGCGAAACTGGCGGCGGCCTCGGTCCTGGCCGCCTCGCCGGCGGACCAGATGAACCAGCCGGCGGTGAGGCCGGCGACGAGGACGATGCCGGCGATTGCCGCCGCGATGGTGGTGCGCAGGCGGGCGGCGCGGGCGCGGGCTAGAGCGGCGTTCTCGGCGGCACGGGCGGCGGCGAGATAGGCCCGATCGACGGAGGTGAGGTAGGCAGCAAAGCGCTCCTGCGCGGCGACCTGTTCGGCGGTCGAGAGGCGGGCGCCCTTGTGCGCCAGATATTCGGCGGCGCGGACGTTGGCGTCCCAGTCGGTGGCGGCGCGGCGCAGGGCTTCGAGCAGCGAGAGGTCGGCGGAATCCTCGGCGAGCCAGCCATCGAGGGCGCCCCATTTGCGCAACAATGCCTCGTGGGCGGGCTCGATTGTGCGCTCGCCGGTGGCTTTGTCGGTGTCGGTCGAAAGCAGGCGCTGCTCGACCATCAGCTCGATCAGCGGGCGGGCCTCGTCGGGGACCTCGGCGAGGCGCGCGACGCGACGGCGGGGCGAGCCGGTGGCCGGGTCGATGCCGGCGAGCCAGGGGATGAGACCGCGACGCAGCAAAGCGAGGCGCGCGCCGCGGTCGCGCGGGATCGCCGGGTTACTGTCGGCGCGCGCGAGGGCCTGCTCGACGGCGGCTTCGATGGCGCCGCGGATGCGGCCGAGCTGCTGGTATTCGCCGAGCCGCAGGTCGCCATCGGCGCCGTAGTCGCGGAACAGGCGCTCGAGGGTGAAGGCGAGAAGCGGCAGCGCATCCTTGCCGCCGCCCTGCTCGATATCGGCGAGCAGCGCATCGACCAGCGGTTCCTCGACGGTGAGCTTACGGCCGGCGGCACTCATCCGGCGGGCGGGACCGCGCACGATGTCGCCGAAGGCGCCCGAGGGGATCGGTGGCAGGTCGACGAGATGATGCGGCTGCGTGCCCGCAAGCTCGGGACGCGATTGCAGCTGATCGAAGCTGTCGGAGCGCACGGTGAGGATGGCGAGCAGCGCCGGATCGTCGGCGCCGGCGAGGTCGGCGAGAAGGGTCAGGAAGGCGCCGGCCTCGGCATTGTCGGCGGGCAGCAATTCCTCGGCCTGGTCGATGGCGACGACGAGGGTGGGTGGCCCGGCGCCGGCGGTGTCGCCGCTGTCGGTTTCGATCAGTTGCCGCAGCAGCGGGCGGATCGCCGTCGCGCCCTGCCCGACCGCGGCGCGGATATCGGCGCGATTGCGGACGATGTTGCGGGCCTTGAGAGCCGTCTCGAGCATTGCCGCAAGGCCGTGCTCGCCAGTGAGTGCGGCGCGCTCGGGGCGGATGATGGGCAGCACGCGGAAATGCTGGCTGTCGCGCGCGAGACGGGGCAGCAGGCCGGCGCGCAGGAACGACGATTTACCGGCACCCGAGGCGCCCAGGATGGTGGCGAAGCGCGGTGCTGCCTGCGTGCGCAGGCCGCGCAGGGCATCGAGGGTGAGGATGGTGGCGCCGTCGCGGCCGAAGAAGATGCCGGCATCGTCGGCATCAAGGGGCAGCAGGCCGCGATAGGGCGCGCGGCCGGGATCGCCGGGCGGCGGCCAGTTGAAGGTCGTGGCGTCGAGCCCGGCCTTCTGCAGGCCGGCGGCGAGCCGGGCGAGGCCGGTGCCGGAGAACGAGACCGTGGTCTCGGGCTCGAAGCGCGGCGGCGAGATAATGGTGGACCAGCCGGCATCGGGGGCGCTGAGATCGACGAGCTGCCATTCGGCGGTGAGTTCGACGGGCAGGTCCGCGAGCGGGGTGGGCCGCACCAGCACGCCCAGGATCTGCTTGTTCATCTGCTTGGCCAGCAGGAATTCGGCGAGGCACCAGCGCGATCTGGCCCAATCGGGGCTGATGAGCACGAGGATCAGCTCGCACTGCTCGGCAGCGGCCTTGAGGGCGGCCTGCCAGCGATCGCCGGCGACGAGGCCACGGCGCGGATCGAGATCGAGGAAGACGTCGCCCCAGCCCTGCTGGCTCAACCAGTCATGGATGGCCAGCGCCTCGGCGTTGTTGGCCGACGAGTGAGAGATGAAGATCTTGCCCAAGGATCGCCCCGTTGTCGCGCGCGAGCTTAGGCTGAAAACCCCGGCGCAAAAAGGGCTTAGCGGTGACCCGCGGGAGGTCGAAGCATGGCGCGATCAGGCCGCGCGGCGGCGCGGCCGTGACAGCGTGGGGGTGTGATCGTCGGCGATCTGGAAGACTTCCACGATGCGATCGAGCTCAACCGCCTGCTCCTCGGTGCGCTCGATGGAGGCGTTGGTCTCTTCCACCAGCGCGGCATTGTGCTGGGTCATCTCGTCCATCTGCCGGACGGCGGCGTTGACCTCCTCGATCGAGGCGGCCTGGTCCTGGCTTTGCTTGGCGATGCCGTCCATCAGCTCGTTGGACGAGCGTGCGGCGGCAAGCATGGCTTCGAGTTTCTGGGCCGCTTCGGTGACGAGCTTGGAGCCGGTCTTGACCTCGGCGCCCGACTGCTCGATCAGGCCTTTGACTTCGGACGAGGCCTGTGCGGCGCTCTGGGCAAGGCGGCGAACTTCGACGGCCACGACGGCGAAGCCCTTGCCGGCTTCACCGGCACGCGCGGCTTCAACGGAGGCGTTGAGCGCCAGCAGGTTCGTCTGGAAGGCGATGTCGTCGATCAGCCCGATGATGTTGGAGATCTTGCCCGACGACGCCGTGATGCGCTCCATGGCGTCGGTCGCCTTGTGCATGACATCACCGCCCTCTTCGGCGGTGCGGGTGACCGAGGCGGCGACCACGCTGGCATCCTTGGCGCGCTGGGCGTTCTGCAGCACGGTCGAGCTCAGCTGCTCCATGGTGGCGGAGGTCTCTTCGATCGTGGCAGCCTGGCGCGTGGTGCGCTCGCTGAGATCGTTGGCGCCCGAGAGAATCTCCGAGGTCGCGGTCTTGAGCGTGCGCGAGGTGTCCTTCAGCCGGCCGACGATCTCGCCGAGCTTCTCGGCGACGGCGTTGGTATCGGTCTTGAGCTGCTCGAAGGCGCCCTGATAGTCGCCTTCGACGCGATGGGTGAGATCGGTCTGTGCGAGGGCCGACAGCACCCTGCCCGTTTCGCCCAGGCCGCGATCGACAGTCTCGACCAGATTGTTGATGGAGGCGGCGATCTCATTGAGCTCGCGATCGGGGAATTCAGCCTCGACGCGCTGGGAGAAATCGCCGCGGACGGCGGCGTTCACCACCTGGCCGAAAGCCTGCTGCAGCGCCTGCATCATGGTGGTGCGCTCGACACGCCGGCGCTCGCTGCCTGCCCGCTCCTCATCGGTCATGCTGGAGATTTTCAGGGCGTTCTCGCGGAACACTTCCACGGTGCGGGCCATCTCGCCGATCTCGTCGGAGCGGCCGGCGCCCTTGACCTCGACTTCGAGGTCGCCCTCGGCCAGGGCCTTCATCGTGCCGGTCAGGCGGGTGATCGGTTTGGTCACCGAGCGCGCAAAGATCAGGCTGATGATGGCGGCAACGACCAGCAGGCCGCCGCCCACGAGCAGCATGGTGCGGAACAGCGTACCGATGGGGGCAAAGGCCTCGGCCTCGGTCATCACGGCAGCCACGGCCCATTTGGCATCGGTGCCCTGCACCGGCGCGGCGGCGACGAGCATGGTGGCGTCGCGATAGCCGCCGGCCGAGCCGCTGGCGGCGCTGCCGCCGAGGGCCGCATCGACCGCCGGGCTGTCGAGCTCGGTCGCCAGAACGTCGTTCTGCTCGCTGAAGGTGGAGTCGACGCGCAGCAGCTTGTCGCTGCCGACGACCAGCACTTCGCCGGTATCGCCCAGGCCGGTGCGATCGCCGACCACCGAGCCGAGCAGCGCGGGCGAGAAGCGGAAGGCGATGATGCCGGTCAGCCGGCCGCTGGCCTGGTTGTAGATGGGCAGGCCGACAAAGGCGGAGATGTCGTGGTTGGCGCCATAGGGCGCGAAATCGGAGAACACCACCGGACCGCTGCTGTCGGTCTCGGCGGTCGCCGCGGCAAACACCTGGGCGAGACCGGAGCCGGCGAGCGGGCTGTCCTCCTTCTTGACGTTGGCGGTGTAATCGTCGCCCTTGGTGACGGAGTAGAAGATGCTGCCGTCGGCGCCGATGAGGTAGATGTCGGAATAGCCGCGCGACAATAGCTGCGCGCGGAACTGCGGGTTGTACTGGCTGTGGGTGACCGAGTAGTTGATGTTGGACGGGCCGTCGTCGAACAGCATGCGCTTTTCGGGCGGGTTCGGATTGTCGGTGACGAAGGCCTGCTTGAGCACGGCGCCCTTGTCGCCCTGCAGCTGCAGCCAGGCATTGGAGAAGTCGCGGATGGCCTGGTTGGTCGACTGCGAACTGGCGGTGGTCTGCAGGTCCCCCGTCACGGTGGCCATGAAATCCTGCACCTGCTTGGCGCGCTCATGGGCGAGCGAGGCAAGATTGTGGGTGGTCAGGTCGCCCACCATCTGCGAGCCGATCAGATAGCCGCCGAGCCCGACGCCGAGGCTGACGACGAAGGCCGAGGCGACCAGCGCCAACGGCAGCTTGCGCGCAATGGTGTTGAGCCCGAACATCAGCAGATTGCCTCCCCCAAATGGACAGCCGCGATCCCACGTGCCCGCGCGGCAACGCAGAATCATAGGGATAGTCCACTAAGTGGGTGTTAACGTCGTCGCGGCTTATCTTGTCAGATATCCGTAAATCCCGCATTTCATCTATGAGCCGGGCGTCAATTTTACGGATAGATGATATTTACAACAGGCTATTTTGCCATATTCCGCAATTGTACTCGACATTATCACGCAATACTTGGGCGACATTCCAATGCTGGATTGTGACAGCGGACTGTGCCCCTTTCCCGAAAAATACGCACGGGGTATGCGCGCATGGCCAAAGAGACCAAGAAGGACAAGGCACCAGCCGGGTCCTCCATCGAAGCGACGCTGATCAGCCTCGCCAAGCCGAAAATGACGCCGAAGGAGCTGCTCAAGGCGGCCCGCAAGGCCCACCCGGACGCCAGCAAGAAAGAGATCATCCGCGCGGCCTTCTCGTCGCTGATCACCGTGGCGGACGACGATGCCGACAAGGCCCTGCTGCTGCAGAACTTTGCGCTGGCCGAGCGGGCGAGCGACGAGGGCTGAGGCACATCGATATCGAGCGATTGGGGCGGTGGCGCAGCGGCGCTGCCGCCTTTTTTCAGGCGAGGCGTGCAGCGAGCGCTGCAGCCTGAACCCGGATGTCGGGAATGGCCTCGATTTCAAAGAAGGTACCGCGGGTCAGGGGACCCAGTGCGAACAGACGCTGCGACGGCGTACCGCTTCGATCGATAACGGCGCAATCGGTGGTCACGTCGAGACCGATATGGAGCCGATCCGGCCGGGCGCGGCCATTGGCCACGAGCGCCCGGATCGCCGGATTCGAGCTCTGCCTGACGTCGACTGTGACGCCGCCGCAATCATAGACCCGCGCGACCCGCAGTTTTTCCGGCGCGCCACCCGCCTTGGGCGCGATCGTGGCGTCAATCAGCGCGCCGTCGCGGGCAAGGTCCAGCACGTGGCCGGCGCGCAGGCGAACCTGGCCCGAGGCGACCGCCGCTGCGAGCCGATCGTGCAGCACGGGTGGCAACCGGTGGCGGTGGATGTTCCAGAACGGGCGGACATGGGCGATGAACTGTCGGCGCGAGCGCTCCGACCAGCCCTGCCAGATGCGCTGGTTGTAGGGGCGGAGCCCATCGACCACGCTGCGCCAGTCGCGTCCGCTGCCGGCCTCCCGGGCGGCGCGCTCGCGGAACCAGCGCATGAAGCGAGGCAGCGGCACGCCGACAGGAACCTCGGCGGGGTCGAACGACAGCCCGTCGACGCGGGCATGTCGCAGCGGCAGCAGGCCATGTCGCGAGACGACGGTAACCTGCCCGCGATGCCGGGCCTCGGCGAGCGTCAGCCACGCATCCACCATCGACAGCCCGGAGCCGAGGATCATAACCGGCGCGTCCGGCTCGAGGGGCGTGTCGGCCGCGGAGCCGGCGCGGATCGCGATGCCCTTGCCGCGCGGCGGATGCTCCTCGTGGCCCACGGCCAGCACGGCGACGTCGGCCGCGACGGTCCGTCCGTCGTCGAGGACGAGAAGCACACCCTCACCGGTTTCGCGGATATCGGTCGCGGTACCGTGGACGATGTTCAGCTTCCCGCTGCTGTTCGCATCGGCCAGCACGCCGGCGAGATAGGCGCCATAGTGCCGGCGCGGTACGAAGACGAAGCGATCTGCTTCCGCGACCAGGTTACGGGCACGCAGCCAGCGCCAGAAGTCGTCGGGATCGTCGGCGAATGCGCTCATGTTGGAAACCGCGACATTCAGCACGTGATCCTGCTGGCGGGCCGAATAGGCGACGCCGCGTCCGAGCTCGGGGCGTTTCTCGATCAAAGTGACGGTTCGAGCGGCGGACGCCCGCAGCAGATGCGAAGCGAGCAGAACGCCGCTGGCACCGCCGCCGATTATCGCGATGGATCCGATGGAACGCATGTCCGCATGATAATCTCTACCAATGTGATCGACAATTTATTTGAGCATCAGACAGCATCACGTCCGCTGGAGACGGACGGAATTGTCGTTGGCAAGGGGGACAGGCGGGGCTAGCCTCTTCGCGAGGGAATAAGAAGACGGCGTATCGGGGTAACCGGGTCAGCGTGGAGCTGTCGACGGTGAGCAGGCGTCCACTCTATTCGCGATCAGGCCGGCCGCGGCGCAGCGGCGGGATCGGCGTGGGCCCGATGCCCGACGCCGGCGGCATCTATGCCGATGCGCCCGAGGCCGCCGGACCGAAGCTGCGCCAGCGGCTTGCCGGGTGGTGGAGTTCGATCTATCGGCGGCACCAGGGCGTGGTGCTGATCGCCGTCAGCGCGGCGATCGCCGGCGCGATCGTGGGCGGCTACCACCTGACGCGGCCGCCGATCCCGCAGGTGAGCGATGCCGAGTTCATCGCCGATGTGAACATGGTGGTGGATGCGCGCCAGCGCGGGCCGTCGCTGAGTTCCATCGCCTACGCCAGGGTGATCCAGTCGGTCGTGATGGTGCAGGGCTATGACGCCAAGGCCATCCCCAATGAGTGGATGAGCCGGCTGAAGGCGGGCAACTGGCTGGTGCCGCACGACAAATACCCGACGGTCGGCACCGGGGTGGTGATCGACGACAAGGGCGACATCCTCACCAATTTCCACGTGGCCGGATCGGAGCCGAGCCTGCGCGTGACCTACATGGACGGCACGGTGACCGAGGGTCACATCGTGGGCGCGCAGCCGGACAATGACCTGGCGGTGGTCCGCACCAGCCTCATCCCCGACGACCTAGTGCCGGCCACGATGGCGGCGAGCACCTCGCTCAATCCGGGCGACGAGGTGGTGGCGATCGGCTTTCCGTTCGGCATCGGGCCGTCGGTCAGCGCGGGCGTGGTGTCGGGACTGCATCGGGCGTTCACGGGCGACAACAACAAGCGGCTGAGCGACCTGATCCAGTTCGATGCGGCGGCCAATCCGGGCAACTCCGGCGGGCCGCTGGCGAACGCCGATGGCGAGGTGGTGGGGATCGTGACCGCCATCCTCAACCCGTCGGGCAGCCGGACCTTTGCGGGCATCGGCTTTGCGATGCCGATCGAAACGGCGGCGAATTCGGTGGGGGAGAACCCCCTCTAAAAACGCGAAGTCATGGCCTTTGGAGACGGTAAAATGGACGAAAAATCTGCTGCCGCCGCGTCTTTGATGGAGCAGGTGCTCTACGAGGTCAAAAAGATCGTGGTCGGGCAGGATCGCTTCCTCGAGCGCGTGCTGGTGGCGCTGCTGGCCAAGGGGCATCTGCTGGTCGAGGGCGTGCCCGGGCTGGCCAAGACGCTGACGGTCAACACGCTGGCCGAGGTGATCGGCGGCAGCTTCAAGCGCATTCAGTTCACGCCGGACCTGGTCCCCTCGGATCTGATTGGAACGCGCCTCTACAACCAGAAGACCGGCGACTTCTCGACGCTGCTCGGGCCGGTGTTCTGCAACCTGCTGCTGGCCGACGAGATCAACCGTGCGCCCGCCAAGGTGCAATCGGCGCTGCTCGAGGTGATGCAGGAGCGGCAGGTGACCATCGCGGGCGGGACGCACAAGGTGCCCAACCCGTTCGTCGTGATGGCGACGCAGAACCCGATCGAGACCGAGGGCACTTACGCCCTGCCCGAGGCGCAGGTCGACCGCTTTATGATGAAGGTGCTGGTCGGCTATCCGACCGAGGAGGAAGAGTATGTGATCGTCTCGCGCGTCACCGGCGCGATGCAGGCGGTGGCGCGGGTGGCGAGCGCCGAGCAGTTGCTGGCGCTGCAAACCCGCGTGCGCGAGGTCTATGTCGATCCGACGCTGCTGCAATTCGCCGTGAAGCTGGTGACGGCGACGCGCGAGCCGGCGAAGGCCGGGCTCAGGGAGGCCGGCAAGTACGTGCTCTATGGCGCGAGCCCGCGCGCCACCATCGCGATGATCGAGGCAGGGCGGGCGCTGGCGTTCCTGCGCGGCCGCGACTATGCGCTGCCCGAGGACGTGCTCGATGTGGTGCCGGACGTACTGCGGCACCGGGTGGTGCTGAGCTACGAAGCGCTGTCGGACGGGATCACCGCCGACGAGCTGGTGCGGCAGATCCTGAGGGCGGTGCCCGCGCCCGAAAAGCTGCTGGAGCGCCATGTCCGCGTCGCCTGACACAGCCGAAGCCCTGCTCAGGCGGCTCGAGTGGACGGTGATCCGCAAACTCGACGGGCTGCTGCAGGGCGACTATAGAACGCTGTTTCGCGGCTTCGGCCTCGATCTCGCCGACCTGCGCGAATACCAGCCGCACGACGATGTGCGGCACATCGACTGGAACGTCACGGCACGCACGCAGATCCCGCATGTGCGGATCTACAACGAGGATCGCGAGGTGACGGCGTGGTTCCTGTGCGACCTGTCGCCGTCGGTGGATTTCGGCTCGGGCGAGGTAAGCAAGCGCCAGGTGCTCGCCGAGTTCGTGGCGGTGCTGGCAAGGCTGCTGACACGGCAGGGCAACAAGGTCGGGGCGATCCTCCATGACGGGCTGAACGGCCTGGTGGTGTCGCCGCGCGGCGGGCGGCAGCAGGTGCTGCATCTGCTGGCGCGGGTGCAGGCCAATCCGCGGTTGCTGCGCGCGCCGCGCACCGATCTCGCAGTGCTGCTGAAGCGGGGGCTCGGCGCGGTGCAGCGGCGCTCGCTGGTGTTCGTGCTGTCGGACTTCATCGGCGTGCCGGGCTGGGAAGCGGCGCTCGGCGCGCTCAACCGGCGCCACGAAGTGCTGGCGGTGCGGCTGGTCGATCCGCTCGATACCGCCCTGCCCGATCTTGGCCTGCTGCCCTTCGAGGATGCCGAGACGGGCGAGCAGGTCTTCGTCGATACCGGCAATCCGGCATTCCGCCGCCGCTTCCTGCTCGAAGCGGAGCGGGCCGAAGCGGCGCTGCTTGCCGCATTCGGCGCCGCCGGCTGCGACGTGCTGGAACTGTCGACCGGCGACGATCTGGTCGATGCCATCCGCCGCTTTGCCGATCTGCGCAGGGCCCAGGGCACGCTCGGCGGCGGTGGCACGGTGCCGGCGCATCTGGCACCCACGGAGGCGGCGCCATGAGCTTCGTCTGGCCGGAACTGTTGTGGCTGCTGGTGCTCGTGCCCGCCCTCGCCGGGCTCTATGTGTGGATTCTCCGACGCCGCAAGCGCGCCGTGGTGCGCTATGCCAACCTCGCACTGGTGAAGGCCGCGGTGGGCCGCGCGCAGGGCTGGCGCCGGCACGTGCCGCCGGCGCTGCTGCTGATTGCCATCGCGGCGCTGATCGTGGCGGTGGCGCGACCGCAGGCGGTGGTGACGCTGGCGTCGTCGCGGGCGACGGTGATCCTCGCCATGGACGTGTCGGGCTCGATGCGCGCCGACGACGTGCAGCCCTCGCGCATCGCGGCGTCGCAGGCGGCGGCCAAGCGGTTCATCGCCGAGCAGCCAGCCAATGTCGAGATCGGCATCGTGGCGTTCGCCTCGATCGCGCTGCAGGTACAGGCGCCGACCATCGACCGCGACCCGCTCTATGCGGCGATCGACAATTTCGAGCTGCGGCGCGGCACGGCGGTCGGCTCGGGGCTGCTGACCTCGATGCGGACGATCTTTCCGGATGTGAACTTCTATTATGGCATCGCCGGCGGCACCGGCGATCCGCTGACGGCGGGGCTCGCCGGTCCGGCAAGCGGCGGGGCGATCGACAGCAAGTCGCTATTCGACAAGCCGGCCGTCGACCCCAACCGGCCGCAGCACGTGCCGGTGGCGCCCGGCTCGTACGAGAATGCGGTGATTATCCTCCTGACCGACGGGGCGACGACGGCCGGGCCCGACCCGATCGCGGCCGGCCAGGTGGCGGCCGATTGGGGCGTGCGGGTGTTCACCGTGGGGTTCGGCACGCCGGGCGGCTCGGTGGTCGATTTCGCCGGCCGCTCGATGCGCGCCATGCTCGACGCGCCGACGCTGCAGGAAATCGCGCGGCGCACCGATGGCGAGTATTTCGAGGCGCAATCGGCGGACGACCTCAACCGGGTGTACGCCTCGCTCAGCACCAAGCTGGTGGGCGAGAAGAAGCTGACCGAGATCGCGTTTGTGTTTGCGGGGATTGGAGCGCTGTTCGCGGTGGTGGCAGGGATGCTGTCGCTGCTGTGGTTCGGGCGGGTGGTGTAGGGTGCAGCGCAAGCGGCTACCCCCACCCACCATGCTTCGCATGGTCCCCCCTCCCCACAAGGGGGAGGGAGAACTGACTGCGGGGTCGGTTTGCGTCGAAAGTGCAGCCGGTCTCCCTCCCCCTTGCGGGGAGGGTAGTGGAGCTGCGAGCGCAGCGAGCTAGCGGAACTAGGGTGGGGGGGAGACGCACGCCCTGAGGTTGCTGCTCCCCCCACCCTAGCTTCGCTACGCCTTCGGCTAAGCTGCGCTACCCTCCCCGCAACGGGGGAGGGAGAAGAGGGGCTAGCGCTGCGTGCCGATCAGCCTGGACCGCAACGCGTTCGACACAGCGTCGAAGGTGAAGACGACCAGCAGGATCAGCAGGACCATGTAGAAGACGTTGGCCCAGTTGGAATTGGTGCGCATCGCTTCCCAGAGCTTGAGGCCGATGCCGCCGGCGCCGACGGCGCCGATGATGGTGGCGCCGCGGGTGTTGGATTCCCACTGGTAGAG
>JBEHYU010000015.1:0-77980 GCA_048498015.1 Pseudomonadota bacterium | reverse complement strand
ATGATCCCAAGCTCTCTTACTTTTTTTACGCCGGAGCCGGCGCAGAGGTCGAGCACCTGCTCGCCCGGCCGCGCCCCCGCCAGCAGCGCCACGACCTGGCTGCCCTGATCCTGAACCTCGAAACCGCCGGTGAGGTAGCCCTCGTCCACCTGCACGTTGGGAGTCCTGCTGTCGCGCTCGCCGGCCGCCACGCGAATGCCGATCGGCGAGATATCCGTCGGCACCGCGCCGACCCGCTCCAGCCCCTTGAGCATCCGGGCGCGCTCCGACTTCAGCGTATTGACCCTAAGGTCCAGCGGCGGTCGTGCCGCCATCGCCTGCCCTTCGGCCACGAGATCATCGCCCAGGCTGCGGCGCAGCGACGGCATCGCCCATTCCGGCAGATCGGCGCGCACTTGCTCGGGCGCCCCAGCCAGCGGCTCGGCCTTGCTCAGACGCTGCACCTCGTCGACGCTCAGCACGCCCGGCGCGTGGTTGTCCTGCGCGAACAGGTCGTTGAGCTGTTCGGGCGTCTCGCCCCATTCGCGCACGGCCACCGACAGGATCAGCGCCCGCGGCGTATTCTCGCCCATCGCCCAGGCATGGCTCGAGCGGCGGCGCAGTGCGTCGTAGACGAGATTGCCAATGGCGGCGCGATCGCCTGCGCCCGCGAAGCGGTTGTTGACGCCCCAGGCCTTGAGCGCCTCGGCCACGGGCCGATGGCGGCGGTCGATGTCTTCGAGCACTTCGATGGCGGCGCTCAGCCGTCCCGGTAGGCGCATGCTCAGATGCCGCCGCGATAGTTGGGCGGCTCGCGGGTGATCGTCACATCGTGCACATGGCTCTCGCTCAGCGCCGCGCCGGAGATTTTCACGAACGTCGCGTTCTCGCGGAATTCCTCGAGCGTGTGCGCGCCGGTATAGCCCATCGCCGCGCGCAAGCCACCCGCCAGTTGATGCAGCACATTGCCGGCCGGCCCCTTGTAGGGCACCTGCCCCTCGATGCCCTCGGGCACCAGCTTGAGCGAATCTCGCACCTCCTGCTGGAAGTAGCGGTCGGCCGAGCCGCGCGCCATGGCGCCCACCGAGCCCATGCCGCGATAGGCCTTATAGGAGCGGCCCTGATACAGATACACCTCGCCCGGGCTCTCGTCGGTGCCCGCCAGCAGCGAGCCGACCATGGCGCAGGAAGCACCGCCCGCCAGGGCCTTAGCCAGATCTCCTGAGAACTTGATTCCACCGTCGGCGATCACCGGCACGCCGCTCTTGTCTGCCTCCTCGGCGCACGCCATCACCGCCGCAAGCTGCGGCACGCCGACGCCGGCAACGATGCGCGTGGTGCAGATCGAGCCCGGCCCGATGCCGACCTTGATCGAGTCCGCGCCGGCATCGATCAGCGCCCGCGTCGCCTCAGCCGTCGCGACATTGCCCGCTACGATGCGGGTCGAGTTGCTCTCGCGCTTGACGCGTTCCACCGCCTCGGCGACGCGCACGGAATGACCGTGCGCCGTGTCGATCACCAGCAGGTCAACGCCCGCGTCGATCAGCGCCATCGAGCGCTCATAGCCCTTGTCACCGACGGTCGAGGCCGCCGCAACACGCAGCCGCCCCTGCGCATCCTTGACCGCCATGGGGTTGAGCTGCGCCTTCTCGATGTCCTTGACCGTTACCAGCCCGACGAGATTGCCGGCATCGTCCACCACCAGCAGCTTTTCGATGCGATGCCGATGCAGCAACGACTTGGCTTCGTCCTTGCCGACGCCGTCGCGCACCGTCACCAGGTTCTCGTGCGTCATCAGCTCGGCGATCTTCTGGCGCTCGTTGGAGGCAAAGCGCACGTCGCGATTGGTGAGGATGCCCACCAGCTTCCCCGTCACGCGCCCCCCCGTGCCGCCATTGGCGACCACCGGAATGCCCGAGATGCGGTTGGCCCGCATCAGCGCCAGCGCATCGGCGAGCGTGGCGTCCGGGCCGATGGTGATGGGATTCACCACCATGCCGCTCTCGAACGATTTGACCTGACGCACCTGCTCGGCCTGCTGCTCGGGCTCGAGGTTGCGGTGGATGACGCCGATGCCGCCGGCCTGCGCCATGGCGATCGCCATGCCGTACTCGGTTACCGTGTCCATCGCCGCCGACATCAGCGGCAGGTTGAGCTCGATATCCCTGGTCACGCGGCTGCGGATATCGACGTCCGTCGGCAGCACGTCGGAGCGCGCCGGCTGGAGCAGCACGTCGTCGAAGGTCAGCGCGGCATCGCCGGTGATGGAGGTAATGATCTTCGCCAAGGGCAGGCCCTTCCCAATCCGCTAGGGGGTGAAAACAGGAAGCCCGCGGCGACTCGACGGCCCCGCGGGTTGGCGAGGGTCAATATCATCGACACCTGCGGGTGGCTAGTCGCTGGGCGCATAGCTTATGGCGTGGCGTGGTGCGCCCGCTCGATACGCTCGGCGACGAGCTCCTGCATCTCCCACAAATGCCTGTCGTGAATGCCGAACTCGGCCAGATGGTTGATAGTGTTGTGCAGATATTCGGCCATCGAGCCGAACTTGCCGCTGCATTTGGCCAGGGCGTCGGCGATTTCTTCATTGGTGAGCCCGCCGATATAGGCCGGACCGTTGCGATCGTTGACGAAAGCGAGGGCGCGCACATCGCCGGCCGGCGATCGGACGCTGACCCAGCGGGCCGGACGCGGCTCGCGCTTGAGCACCGCCAGCAGATTGGCCCGCACGCCCGGCGCATCGTCGAGGACGCGCAGCGCCACGCCCCGGCATTGCCCGCCGCGATCGAGCGACAGCATCAGGCCGGGATTGACCGGATTGCCGCGATAGGCCCGGTCCCAGCCGAGGCAAAACGCGCGATGCCAGCCGCGAATGACGCCCGCCCGCCGCTCACCGAATTCCGGGCCGGGCTTCCAGATCAGCGAGCCGAAGGCAAACACCCAGACCTCGCCGCTCCGCGGCAGCGCTGCGAAAATGGCATCGGCGTCCGCCTCGTAGACTTCGTCGGGCGTCTTGATGCTCGCCTGCGGCCGGTATTCGCCGGTGTAGGGAAGTACCCTGGCGACCAGTTCAGGCGTCAACCGCATCCGCCGCTCGACCATCGCCCGCTCCCCTTCAGCAATACCGAGGGAAACCATAGCATCGCCCCGTGTCGGGGCAATATCTCAGGCCGCTTCGAGCTCGGCGATCAGCTTCTCGACTCGGGCGATATGGGTCAGATGCCGCTCTTCGACCACGAAGTTCAGCGTCATGTACTCGCGGCCCGGGCAGAACGTGCAGATGTTCGTCGAGTTGTGGAAAGCGCCGCAATAGATCGGCTCGATCATCCACTCGGTGAGCGGGCCCATGCTGCGGTGGGGCGGCACCAGCGTCAGCACCAGATCGGCGGTCGTGCCCTGCAGGCGCCAGAATTTGTCGCTGATCAGCCAGGGGAAGATGCCCTTGAGCCGGCGCATGGCGCGCATCATGCCCAGGATCACCAGCTGGAAATTGCTGAGGTCCTTCTGCTCGCTGGTCTCCATCACCTCGTCCACCGCCTTGGCGTAGGACGGGAAATCGGTGATCGCCGGGAAGCGCGCCTCGAGCGCCCGGACGCGGAAGAAGTCGTCATCCGATGCCGTGCGCTTGGTATCGAGCATCGTGTAGGCGGCGGTGATCACCTTGTCCTTGACGCGCCGGTCCTTCTCGGAATGCAGCGCATAGGTGGTGAGGGCGAAATACAGCGAACGCTGGCGCACGCCGAGCTTGTTGGCGACGGCGCGGAGCCGCTGGCGGGGCAAGGCCAGCGTCTTGAAGAACAGCTTGCGCTCCGGCGGATTGACCAGCGAAGCGGCCAGCGCCGACACGAAAGCCAGCGAATAGCCGGCGAGCGCGCCGCGGAAGCGCTTGATCCAGGCGAGCTTGTTGCCCTTGTCGGACTGGATGCCGTGATTGGCGGTCTGCGAGCGGGTCAGCAGCGCCGCATCCGAGCCTTCGAGCAGGCAGTGCGCCGAGCGCACCTGGATGACCGACATGCGGCCCTCGGCATCCGGCCCGCCTTTGAGATTGGCCGCCATGACGCGGAACAGCGGCAACTCGGTCTGCTTGAAGACGTCCTGGCTGGAGCTCAGCCATTTGTCCGGATAGTCCTCGAAGCTGTCGACTTCCTCGACCGAGGTGATGGCGTCGAGGATATGCTGGGGGAACGGATGGCCCGGGCGGGCGCCGACGAAGCCATGCGTCAGCTGCGGCGCCAGCGCCACCATCTGCGCGGTCAGCTGCTCGATCGAGGCCTTGTCGAAGCGGCGCTTGCTGAACGCGGTGAAAAAGATGGTGTCCTTGCCTTCGAGCAGGAACCACTGGAAATCGGTGAAAAGTGCGTGCGGGTTATCGCGGACAGCTTCGGCAGCCAGGTCGAGCGCCACCGCATGATCGGAGGCGAAGCTCGAAGACGAGAAACTTTTCATTCAAAACCTGCATATCTGGGCCGCGACCGCGTATTCACACTAAATCGCACCATGGGGTCAACCGCCCTCTCCCCCTCACGATCCCGCGATCCCGGGATTTCTTCTTGCCGTGATGAACCGTTAGGACCATAGCAAATGCATCGGCACCCCTCCCCCGCCTGCCTGTTCGATAATTGATCCGCATCACGCCCCTGATCCTGGCCGTCGCCCTGTTCATGGAGAACATGGACTCGACGGTAATCGCCACCTCGCTGCCGGCCATCGCCGCCGATATCGGCAGCAGCCCGATTGCGCTTAAGCTGGCGCTGACCGCCTATTTCGTCTCCCTCGCCATCTTCATCCCGATTTCGGGCTGGATGGCCGACCGGTTCGGCGCGACCAACATCTTCCGCGTCGCAATCGCCATTTTCGTGGTCGGCTCGATCGCCTGCGCCTTCTCCAACTCCCTGCCCGCCTTCGTGGTTTCGCGCTTCCTGCAGGGCGTTGGCGGCTCGATGATGACCCCCGTCGCTCGCCTCGTGCTGATCCGTGCCACGCCCCGCAATGAGCTCGTCTCGGCCATGGCGTGGCTCACGATGCCCGCTCTCATCGGACCGCTGACCGGTCCGCCGGTAGGTGGTTTCCTTACCACCTATCTGAGCTGGCACTGGATCTTCTGGATCAACGTGCCGATCGGCGCCATCGGCATCGTCCTCGCCACCCGCTACCTGCCCAAGGCCGAGATTCGAACGCCCCGGCCGATCGACATACCGGGCTTCCTACTCACCACCATCGGCTTTGCCGGCGTCATCTTCGGGCTGTCCGTCATCAGCCTGCCGGCGATCCCGCAGGTCACGGGCTACGCCGCCGTGGCTGTCGGTGTGGTCGCGCTCGCCATCTATTACTGGCACACGAAGCGGACCGACCATCCGCTGCTCGACCCGAAACTCTTCCGCAACCGCATCTACCGTACGACCGTCGTCGGGGGCACGTTCTTCCGCATCGGCATCGGTGCCTTCCCCTTCCTGATGCCGCTGATGCTGCAGCTGACATTCGGCCTGACGCCGTTCGAATCGGGGCTCACCACCTTCGTGTCGGCGTTCGGCGCCATTATCTCGAAATTCGGGGCGACCCGGCTCTATGCGCGGTTCGGCTTCCCGCGCGTCCTCGCGGTGACGTCACTGATCGGCAGCGGCTTCCTCGCGGTCAACGGCTTCTTCACCCCGCAGACCAACCACTATCTGCTGATGCTCTGCCTGTTCGTGGGCGGTCTGACGCGATCGTTCCTGTTCACCGGCGTCAATACGCTCGGCTATGCCGATATCAGCGAGGCCGACGCCAGCCAGGCGACCTCGATGTCGGCAGTGGCGCAGCAGATCAGCGTGGCGCTCGGGGTCGCGGTCGCCGGCGGCATCCTCGAGGCCACCACGCAGATCCGCAGCGTCCCGCTGGACCTGCTCGATTTCCACATCGCCTGGTTCATCGTGGCGGCCCTCGCGCTGGTCAGCACGCTGCAGTTCCTGCGCCTCCCGCCCGATGCCGGCGCGAATGTTTCGGGCCACCACGCCAGCAAACCGCTGCCCAAGGCCGAGGCCGTCGCCTGACATGCAAAACCGCCTCGTCCCGCTGATCCTCGCGGTCGCCCTGTTCATGGAGAACATGGACTCGACCGTCATCGCGACCTCCCTCGCTTCGATCGCGCACGACATCGGCTCGGAGCCGATCGCGCTGAAGCTGGCGCTGACCGCCTACCTCGTGGCGCTCGCCATCTTCATCCCGATCTCGGCGTGGATGGCCGACCGCTGGGGCGCCAAGAACGTCTTCCGCGTCGCCATCGTGATCTTCCTCGCCGGCTCGGTCGCCTGCGCCGCCTCGAACTCGCTCCTCACCTTCGTGCTGTCGCGCCTGCTGCAGGGATTTGGCGGCGCGCTGATGACGCCGGTGGCGCGCCTCGTGATCGTCCGCGTCACGCCGCGCAACCAACTCGTCGATGCGATGGCGTGGATTTCCATCCCGGGCCTCGTCGGCCCCATCCTCGGCCCGCCGGTGGGCGGCTTCATCACCACCTTCCTCAGCTGGCACTGGATCTTCCTCATCAACGTGCCGATCGGCCTCATCGGCATCGTGCTGGTGACGCGTTTCCTGCCCGACTGGAGCCGCAACGCGCCGCGCCGCATGGATTTCACCGGCTTCTTCCTGTCGGGCGCCGCCTTCGCCGGCTGGACCTTCGGCATCTCGGTGGTGACCCTCCCGGCCCTGCCGGTGAGCTATGGCATCGCGGCGCTGATCGCCGGCTGTGTCTTCTGGGCGATCTACATGTGGCACTGGCGCCGGGTGGAATACCCGATCCTCGATCTGCGCCTGTTCCGCTTCCCGCTGTTCCGCTCGACCATCGTCGCCGGCACGTTCTTCCGCCTCGGCACCGGCGCCATGCCGTTCCTCTTCCCGCTGATGCTGCAACTGACCTTCGGGCTCAGCCCGTTCCAGAGCGGCATGGTCACCTTCTCGACCGCGGTCGGCTCGTTCGCGGCAAAATTCGTCGCCGAGCAGATCATCGACCGGCTCGGCTTCCGCATGACGCTGGTGGTCTCGACCTTCCTGACCGTGCTCGGCGTCGTCGGCATGGGCATCTATGCGCCCAGCACGCCGCAACCGATCATGATGGGGCTTCTCGTCATTACGGGCTTCGTGCAGTCGATCTTCTGGACTTCCACCAACGCCTTCACCTTCGCCGACATCGACGACAAGGACGCCGGCCAGGCCACGGCCATCAGCCAGGTGGCCATCCAGCTCTCGCTGGCTTCCGGCGTGGCGCTCGGCGGCGGTACGCTCGAGCTGCTGCGTCGCACCCATGGTGGCGAACCGGTGCTGCTCGACTTCCACATCGCTTTCTACGTCATCGCCGCCGTGGCCCTGATCGCCACGTTCATCTTCTTCCGCCTGCCCAAGGCGGCGGGCGGTCATTTGACGGGACATGCAAAAGCGGTCGAGGCGCCGGCGGAATAATAGCTCTTACTCGGGGCCTTCCCTAAGCGCAGCTTGGGGAGGTGACTTCGCCACAAGGGAGGACCCGACCGCCGGCCCCTACCCCTTGAACCCCTTGGCCACCAGGTACGTCTCCGCGCTGCCGCTGCGCGAGGCCGGCGGCTTGGCGTGCAGTGTGGTACTGAAATGCCGTTTCAGCAGCGCCAGCAATTCATGCTCGGTGCCCCCCTGGAACACTTTCGCCACGAACGCCCCGCCCGGCGCCAGCACCTGGATGGCGAAATCCGCCGCCAGCTCGACCAGCGCCATGATGCGCAGATGGTCGGTCGCCCGATGCCCGGTCGTGGGCGCCGCCATGTCCGACATCACGAGGTCGGGCTTGTGCCCGCCCAGCGCCGCGATCAGCGCCGCGGGCGCATCCTCGTCGTTGAAATCCTTCTTGAGCAGCACCACGCCCTCGATCGGGTCCATGTCGAGAAAATCGATGCCGACGATCAGCGGATTCTCGGCGGTCGTGCCCACGATCGGCGCCGCCACGAGGCTCCATCCGCCGGGCGCCGCGCCGAGGTCGACGATGCGCATGCCCTTGCGCAGCAGATGATGCCGCTCGTTGAGCCCGATCAGCTTGTAGGCGGCGCGCGAGCGCAGGCCCTCCGCCTTGGCCTGCGCAACGAACGGATCGTTGAGCTGGCGCTGCAGCCAGATGGTCGAGCCGACCTTGCGGCCCTTCGACGTCTTCACCCGCACCTTGAGGTCGCGGTCGGATTTGCGGCCGGCACCGCCGCCCATATTGGTGGTCTTGACCATCAGCGGCGCCCCTGCGGCTTGCGACCGGCGGCCCGATCGGCGTCGATCAGTGAAATGAGGATACCTTCGCGCAGGCCGCGATCGGCGACGCGTACCCGCTCGGTCGGCCATTCGCGGCGGATCGCCTCGAAGATGGCGCAGCCGGGCAGCACCAGATCGGCGCGGTCGCGGCCGATGCAAGGATGCGCCACGCGCCGGTCGAACGGCATGGCGAGCAGCGCCGACATGGTCGCATCGACCTCGGCCCGCTTCATCCACAGCCCATCGACCTTCTGGCGCTCATAGCGTTCGAGGCCGAGATGCAGCCCCGCCAGTGTCGTCACCGTGCCCGACGTGCCGATCAGGTGCACCGGATGCTCGGCGATCATCTGCCTCAGCTTGCCCCGCCCCTTGAACTCGCGCAGATGGTTGGCGACGTAAGCCACCATCGCCTCGAACGTCTCGTTGGTCACATCGACGCCGCCGAAGCGTTCGGCGATCGACACCACGCCCACCGGCAGCGACTGCCATGAGCGGATCGACGCCGCCATGCGCCCCTGCCGGCGTGGCCGGCCGCCGCGGAAATCGAGCCAGGCCAGCTCCGACGAGCCGCCGCCGATATCGAACATCAGCGCCCCGGCGCTCTCGGCTTCGATGAGATCGGCACAGCCGGTCACCGCCAACTCGGCCTCGGTCTGCCGGTCGACGATCTCGAGGTCCAGCCCGAGCTCGGTCTTGATGCGCGCGATGAAGGCCTCGCCATTGGCGGCAGCGCGGCAGGCTTCCGTCGCGATCAGCCGCATGCGAGCGGGCTCGTGCTCGCGCAGCTTGTTGCGGCACTGGCGGAGCGCGTCCATCGTGCGCTCCATCGCGGCGTCCGACAGCCGGCCGGTGACCGACAGCCCCTCGCCGAGCCTGACGATGCGGGTGAAGCCGTCGAGCACGCGAAAGCTCTGCTCGTGCGGCCGGGCGATCAGCAGGCGGCAATTGTTGGTGCCCAGGTCGAGCGCGGCGTAAACCGGCCCGCGCGACCGCGGGCGTCCGGTGGGGGCGTTGTCCTTCCGCCGCTCCGCCTCCGCGCGCGGGGCACTGGACCCATTGCGCGCGTCGTGCCGGTCGGCCCCCCGGCCTCCAGCCTCGTCCGCGCGCAAAGGCGCGGCTGCGGTGGCGGGGTGATCCTCTTGGGTCACTCGCCAACTTCCTTCTGCGCGGTCGCCTACCGAATACCGGTGGCGCCCAATCGCAGTTTGTTCAAACGTCCCGCAAAGCTTAGGGCATGGGCGCGCCATGTGTCAAAAGCAAACGCCCCCGCGCAATGCGCAGGGGCGTCATGCAGAGCCAGCCCGTGTGGGATCGCTCGGACAGAGCGGCTTAGATCCTGGTGAATTCGTAGGTCTGGCAGAGGATGCCGGAGCAGCCCTTGAGCGTCATGAAATTCTTGGACACCATCGTCATCGTGCCCGAGTACGAGGTGCCGTTCATCGTCAGGTTGCCCGCCCATTGGCCGCCGCCCTGCGGCTGCGCGCCCTTGACGACATAATGGTTGAGTAGCGCCAGGTTATCGGCCGTCCGCGCATCCGAGCGCAGCCAGACCAACTTGGCGCAAAGGCCGCCTCCGCACGAAGAAACGGCATAGCGCGCCTCGCCGGTGGTCACCTGCCACTGGCCGAGGGGAGAAGCGCCCGCGGCGAGCGCCGGGCCGATCGAAAAGGCCGCAAAAACCAGCGCGGCAATCCAGCTAAGGGTGCGTGTCATCATCATCCTGTGGCCGGCGCGGTGACCGGCACGATTTTCTGGGTTGTCAGGTAGGCAGCACGCGGAAAGACGCGAGGTACTGCCCAATAACGAGGCAAGCGCCCCGAAGGTTCAACCCGCGATCTGGTGTCGAAAAGCGGCAGCGAAAAGGCAGCAAGGTTACCATTTGGACATATTGGGCCTGCGCCTGGCGGGCGGCCCTACAGTCGCGGCGCCTGCGCCCGGAGACGAAATCGCGGCGGTGGACCCAGATGGCGCGCGCCTCGCTCTATGCGAACGGGCGCCCGAAGGCGCCCGTACTCGTGTCGTCAGGGGCGCTACGCTCACGCCGCCTTCTTGTTCACGCTCTGCACGCCGAGTTTGCTCAGCGTCTGGTCGGTGGCGATCTCTTCCTTCTCGGTCGCCTCGAGCAGGGCGACGATATCGGCCTTGCCCAGCTGCCTGGCCCACGCCTTGAGCGTGCCGTAGCGGGCGATCTCGTAATGCTCGACGGCCTGCGCGGCGGAGATGAGGCCGGCATCGAGGGCAGCGGTATCCTTGAAGTCCTCCATGATCTCCTTGCCTTCCTCGATGATGCCGAGGATGGCCTCGCAGGTCTTGCCGCGCGCGGGCTTGCCGAGGATTTCGAAGATCTGCTGCAGGCGCTCGATGTGCCCTTCGGTCTCCTGCAGGTGCTTCTCGAAGCCGGCCTTCAGGTCGGGCGACTGCGCCGCGCGCGCCATCTTGGGCAGCGCCTTGGTGATCTGGCGTTCGGCATAATAGATGTCCTTGAGGGTGTCCTCGAAGAGGTCCTCGAGCGTCTTTTCGGTGGTGGGCATGGGGAGCTCCCTGTTGCAATCATCGCCTAACTTTCCCGCGGCGCGGCGGTTCCGCCTTTCAGCCGCTCCGCCACGAAGACGGCGCTCCGCGCGGGCGGAGCGCCTCGCGCAACTCACTGGGCGCTGCTGGCGGTCGGCTGGTCGTCGACGGTCTGGAAGTCCGGCGCGTTGGTGAGCTCGTCCTTGGTCGTCTGCAGCACGAAGCGCTCGGTATTGTCGTCGGCGATCACCCACTGCAGCGCCGAGTAATCGACGGCCACCTGCTTTTCCCCGAGGCCGAGGAAGCCGCCGACGCCCAGCACCACAGCGGCGACGTCGCCATTGGTGTTCAGCACCAGGTCGTTGATGTTGCCG
Organism: Pseudomonadota bacterium; assembly: GCA_048498015.1. Taxonomy (GTDB): domain Bacteria; phylum Pseudomonadota; class Alphaproteobacteria; order Rhizobiales; family Devosiaceae; genus Devosia_A. Next base: position 66,878 of record JBEHYU010000015.1, on the reverse strand, counting down.
AGATTGTTGGCATCCTTGGCCTTGGAGTCGAACACCGGCTTGCCGATGATCTTACTGGCGAGCTGGTCGGTATCGACGCGCGTATAGCCCGACAGAATCTGCACCGGCGCGCGCGGCGTGACGGTAGTGGTGGTGTCCGCCGGCACCGACGACATGGCCGAGGAGGCATCGTCCATCATCGAGGATTCCATCGATGACGCCGTGGACATCTGCGAGGACATGGCCGAACTGTCCATGGCGGAAGACGCCATCGCCGAGGATGACGTATCGGCCGGGGCGGGCGCCATTGAGCTCGAGGCGCCGGAAGTGTCGGCCGGTGACGCGGACGACGACGCCATGGCCGAAACGTCGGGCGCCGCGGACGACGAGGCGTCCTGGGCGTAAACGGCGGTCGAAAGAATTGCGGCCACGGCAGTAGTGGCCAGAAGCAGGCGGACCATGTGAGGCTCCTCGGTAACTCTGATGGAAGGTCGCACGGATACGTTCGGGGTTCGGCCGTGCGGGTTCCAATGCGCAACGTGCCGCAAGGCCGGGCGTTCCGCCTGGCGCGAAGAATCCCGTTCTATTTGCGGCGCGGCCGGATCAGGCCGGCGCCCGGCGATACCCACCGCTCCGACCGCTTTGCTGCGACGGCCTCGGCCAGCGTCTGCGCGGCCTGCCGTACCTCGCCTTGCACGGCAAGGTCCCGGTCGAGAGCATCGTGGCTCGTGGCGTAGGGCTCCCAATAGCCGATATAGCGGTCCAGGGTGGCCTTGTTGCCGGCAACCTCGAGCCCCATGAAGCTCAGCCAGGCGCCAACGGAGCGCTGCACATTCTCGGCGCCCTCGACGTCGCCATGCACGATCACTGAAAAGAGCCGGCCCTTGAGATGCTGCGGATAGTCCCAGCCCTTCAGCTCGAGCTCCTTGGCGAGCGGCACGTTCTCCTTGCCGTCAGTGCTGGTGGGGTCCGGATTGCCGCCATCGGCGCACACCATCCGGTCCATCAGCAGCTTGAGCGGCGAGCTTACCTGATACCAATTGACCGGCGAGACGATCACGACGCCGTCGGCCCGCACCCACATGGGGTAGATGTCGTTCATCCAGTCCTGCGTCTGCCCCAGCGAATAGTTGGGGTAGCATGAGCACGGAAAGTGGCAGAGCGGCGCTGCGGTCGAGAAGCACGTCTTGCACGGCAGGATGTTGCGGCCATACTCCGACGACAGCCGTGACAGATCGAGGAACTCGACCTCGATGCCGGCGGCCTCCAGCACCTGTTCGGCGAGCTTGGACAGGCGATACGACTTCTACGTCTCGCCCGGGCAGGTGTGCTCGCTGCGCGATGCCGCATTGATGATCAGCGCGCGGGCCGGCCGATCCGCTCGCGCATAGTCGGCCTTGGCCGCATCGATCGCTTCCCTGGCGGCGATCCAGTCGAGCGACAGCTCATAATCGGGGTTGGCGTATCCCGGGCCCGCCTCGCGGGTCCTCGGCGACTTCCGCGAGTTGACATAGGCGTCCCACGCTGCGTCGGCGATCCTGTCGAGCTCACCGCCAAGCGGCGCAAACGCCGGATCGATGTACTGGTTCAGGAACCGCTTGCGGAACTCCGCTTCGTCCAGCTTGACCGCCGGCATCTCCTTGCGGGGCGCCGGGGGCGTCGGGCAGCAGTTCGCTCATCGATCTCTCCTTGGGCAGGAAAGAACGACCCCACGGTTCAGCTCGTTCCAATATCTCCATCTCCCGTCGCGGGAGTCCCGACGGCATTCGCGGTACGTCGATACGGACCGCCCAAGCACAAGGCTCCGGCGGACTCGCCGGCGCGGACGCGTTCAACCGCTAGCAGAATGAAATGCAGAATGCCCTGCTTGCTCTCGCAATCAGATTTCTGCTTGACGCAGAAACGGCAATGAAAACAGAGCGCTAGGCGCTGGCTGGGGAACCTGGATTCGAACCAAGATTGACGGAGTCAGAGTCCGTAGTTCTACCGTTGAACTATTCCCCAAAGGCCGGCGGAGCGGGCGTCTGGCGAGCCGCGGGGCGTGGCGCCCGAGCGGTTCGGCGTGCCTTCTAGCTTCAATCCCCGGCAGGATCAACAGGCTTTGATGTGGCTGGCGACGCTACGTCGAGCCGGGCGAAAAATGCGGGCAGGCCTCGCGCATCGGCGCGTGTCTGTCTAGGGTCGGCTCAAAATTGGGGAGTTAGACAGAGTTGTACAGCGGCGAACGCGAGGCGCAGAGGTTCAGCGAGTTTCTGCTGGCGCAGCACAAGGGAAAACTCGTTACATCCTACCAAGAGTCAAAGCTCGAGGCGCGGCGAGTCGGTGTGGCGGCCGGCATACGCAGTCCGCAGCTCTACCGCACCTTCGATAACATCGAGGCCGTCGATCTCGACGGGCTGCCCGAGCGCTTCGTGCTCAAGCCCGACCGGCTGGCGTCCTCGCACGGCGTTTACCTGCTGGTGCGGCGCGGCCCGGACCAATACTGGAACATGCTGGCCCGCACCATGGTGAGCACCGCCCAGATCAAGGCCGACACGCTGGCGGTCATCCGCCGAGTGCGGCAGGACGTCGGGCAAACCATCATCGCCGAGGAGCTGATTGTGGGCGAGAACGGCCCCGACGAAGTCCCCTACGACTACAAGGCGTGGATGTTCGGGGGCGAGCCCCGTTTCATCATGCAGGTTGATCGCAATACGCGCCCCCACAGCCTCGCCTGCTTCCGAGGCGATTTCGAGCCCCTGCCCGAATATCTCGTGGCGCTGACGCCCAAGCGGCAATACCGCCCCGCCTGCGCCCGTCGAACTGGCAGGACGTATTGGCGGCAACCCGGGCCATCGCGGCTCAGGTCGACGACGCCTTCGTCGGCATCGATCTTTACACTAATGGGCGCGAGGTCGTGCTGGGCGAGATCACCAAGAGCCCGGGACCTCCGTATTTCGGCCGCATCTACAGGCTGTCGGATGAACTCGACGGCGAGATGGGCGCCTATTGGCGGCTGGCTATGGAGAAGCGCGGCGAGGTCATCCCCATCATCCGTGGCCCGGTGCCGGCGGTAGGCCGCGCGCGGCGCGAAGCGAAGCGCCCGCTGCGCGAGCTCAAGGCCTCGCCGTCATGGCGCGTCACCGCCCCCTTGCGGCGGGCGGCGAAGCTGGTGCAGCGGATCACCCGCCGGAAATAGCGGCCTATTCCTCGCGGAAGGCGAGCTGCATTTCCTCGGTCAGCGGGTGCAGCAGGTAGCTTAGCACGCTGCGGTCGCCGGTAGTCACGAACGCCTCGACCGGCATGCCGGGGAGCAGCTTGATCGATTTGTCGAGCTTGGCGAGCTCGTCGGCATCGATGCGAACATTGGCCGTATAATAGCGGCGGCCAGTCTGCTGTTCGGTCACCAGGTCGGGGCTGACACTCTCTACCTTGCCCCAGGCCTCCGGCGTGCGGCGGTGGTCGAGGCTGGTAAACCGCAGATTGACCTTCTGGTCCTGATGAATGGCGTCGATGTCGTTGGGATCGATGCGGATGCCGACCAGCAGCGTGTCCGATTGAGGCACGATCTGCATCAGCGTCTGGCCCGGCGAAACGACGCCGCCAACGGTGTGGACGATCGACTCGTGCACGATGCCGGCCTGCGGCGAGCGGATGACGGTGCGTGTCAGCCGGTCCTGCCCGGCCAGCTTTTGCTGGGTGGCCTCGGCGATGGTCTGGCGGGTCTTTTGCAGATCGTCGAGCGTCTGCGACATGAAATCGTTGCCGATCTGCTCGATCGCCAGCTTCTTTTCGGAAATCGTGGCCTTGGTCTGGGCGATGGCGGCGATCAGCCGGCCCTTCTCGCCTTCGGCCGAGGCCTCCTGCAAATGCAGGTTGCTCACGTCGGCGGCCTGGGCGAGGTGCTGGGCGAACAGCGCATCCATGTTGACCATGCGGTCCTGGATGATCTTGAGCTGCTTTTCAGCGGCGTCCTGCTGCATGGCGAGGCCGTCGATCTGCGCATTGAGCTGCGAAATCTGCTCGCTGAGCTGGCCGATCCGGCCGTCCTTGTCGGCCATCGCCGAGGTCAGGATCTGCTGTTGCGTGGTCGCCAGCGCTTCGACATCGGGATCCTTGGCGTCGAGCGCCGGGGGCACCGTGAACACCGTCTTGCCACCGATTTCGGCGACCAGCCGGGCTTCCTGCACCAGCGCTTCGTTGAGCTGCGCGGTGACGACACCGAGGCTGGCGCGGATGGCCACGTCGTCGAGCTTGAGCAGCACCTGCCCTTCGGTGACCGCGTCGTCGTTGTGAACGAGGATCTCTTTGACCGTGCCGCCATCGGGATGCTGGATCTGCTTGGCGTAGCTTTCGACCTGCAGCGTGCCGCCGGCGATCACCGCGCCCGCGATATCGGTGTTGGCGGCCCAGAAGCACAGGCCCCCGAACAGGCCGAAGATGGCGATGAGGCCGACGATCGAGTGGCGGCGCAGGCTGCCGATGTCGGCAATCGGGGTTTCGGCGATGGCGGTCATGACGAGACTCCCGGCGCGCGCATCGGCTGCACATTGTCGCCGGTGATCTGCTTGAGCACTTCCTGCTTGGGCCCGAACACCACCTGGCGGCCGCTCTTCATGAACAGCAGCTTGTCGACGGCGATCACGGCGCTCGGCCGGTGCGCCACGACGATGACGATGCCGCCGCGCTGGCGCACCACGCGGATGGCGTCGGACAGTGCCGCGTCACCCTCGGCGTCGAGGTTGGCGTTGGGCTCGTCGAGCACGACGATGAACGGGTTGCCGTAGAGGGCGCGGGCGAGACCGACGCGCTGGCGCTGGCCGGCGCTCAGATTGTCGCCGGCGAGGCCGACCTGCGTGTCGTAGCCATTGGGCAGGCTCGAGATCAGCTCATGCACGTTGGCGAGTTGCGCCGCGGCGATCACGTCGTCGCTTTGCGCATCGGGCTGGAAGCGGGCGATATTCTCGGCCACGGTGCCCTCGAACAGGTCGGCGCGCTGCGGCAGATAGCCGAACATCTTGCCCACCTGCGTCGGATCGTAGTGCTGGAGCAGCGCGCCATCGAGGCGCACCTCGCCGCCCAGGGGGTTCCATACACCGCACAGCGTGCGCACCAGCGAGCTCTTGCCCGAACCGGACAGTCCCAGAATGCCCATGCCGTCGCCGGCCACGAGCTCGAACTGGATGCCCGAGATAATCGGCTGGTTGGAGCCGGGCGGCGCCGACACCAGGCCGCGCACCGACAGATTGCCCTTGGGCAGCGGCAGCATGGTGTCGCGGCTCTTGTCCGGCGTCGCGTCGAAATAGCGCTTGATGCGGGCGAAGGACTGGCGCGCCGCCACGAACTGCTTCCACTGCGCGATGGTCTGCTCCACCGGGGCGAGGGCACGCGAGGTCAGCACCGAGGCGGCGATCATCAGGCCACCGGTCATCTCGCCCTGGATCACCACATAGGCGCCGAGGCCGAGTACCAGCGACTGCAATAGCAGGCGCACGGCCTTGGTGAGCGAGGAGAAGAACATCGCTCTATCGGTGGTGGTGCGCTGCGTCAGCAGCATGGTACGGGTGCGGTCGGTCCAGCGCCGGCCGACATCGCCGAGCATGCCCATGGCGACGATGGTCTCGGCATTGGCGCGCGCATCGTCGGTGTGGCGCTGGCGCGAGGCAATGGCTGCGCTCGACTCTTTGCTCGGCTTGCGCAGCGCGAATTCGTTGATCAGCATCAGCGCCGTCACGATCACCGCGCCGGCGGTGGTGAGCCAGCCGAGGTAGGGATGGATGATGAAGACCAGTGCCAGGTAAATCGGCACCCAGGGAAGATCGAGCAGCGCCAGCGGGCCCGGGCTGGCGAGGAAGGTGCGCAGCGTATCACCGTCACGCACCGGATCGAGGGCGTTGGCCTGACCGGCCGCTAGGCGCAGCTTTACCGAGGCCTGGAACAGCCGCTCGCCCATCGCATGGTCGAACAGGTTGGCGAGGCGCAGCGACATGCGCGAGCGCAGCGTCTCGATGAAGGCGTAGAAGGCGTAGACTGCGATGATCAGGAAGACAAAGGCGACCAGCGTTGGGATGGATTTGCTCGACAGCACCCGGTCGTAGATTTGCAGCATGAAGAGCGGGCCGGCCAGCATCAGCACGTTCGACACGAGGCTGACGAAAAACAGCGACACCACCGCGCCGGTCGCCGCGGGGGCGAGATTCAGCTTGGGGGCCTTGGACTGGATCAGCGGAACGGCGGCGGCATTGCTCAAGATGATCTACCGGATTGTGGGGTGTATCTGGCCGATGATGACAGAAAAACGTTGCACGTATCTTGCCCCGACCCAGCGGTCGTGACGGCGCGGAGTCAAACTACAACCAAAACCCGCGTGCAATGGCTCAAACCTGCGATTGTTGGGGCGAAAACGAAGATTTGTTCATGTGCGGTAAAGAAAACGGACCCGCCCTTGGGCGGATCCGTGAAATTTTCGGACCTTCCGGGCCTTATTGACCTCACACGACCAAGAAGTCGCCCGAGGTCAACGTCGAGGGATGGTGGCCGGGCGTGTCTTCGAGCGTCGCGATGACCACGGCCGCAGTCTTGCCGGTGCCGTCCTTGTCGTACCAGAGCTTGCCGGTGTCGGTCTCGTAGATGAACCGGTCGTTGCTGTCGTGCGCCTTGCCGGTGGTGTTGTGCCAGACCTCCGAGGACGTCACGCTCGAGCCAACCGCGAAGTAGGCGTTGTCGACGACGATCTTGTCCTGGCCGCGGGTGAAGTCGGTGATGAAGTCCGAGCTGGTCGAGGTGACCTTTTCGGCGAAGTAGAAGCGGTCGTCGCCCGTACCGCCGGTCAGCACGTCGTGCCCGGCCTGGCCGTAGAGCCGGTCATTGCCCGCGCTGCCCAGCAGCGTGTCGGCCCCTGCCCCGCCCTTGACGGTGTCGTTGCCGCCGGCACCGTCGATGCGGGTTGAGCCGCTGCCGCCGGTGTAGGTCTTGCTCTCGACCTTGCTGACGTCGAGCACCACCTGCTGCGTGTCGGTATTGCTGCCTTCATGCACGAGGAACGTGATGCCGCCGGTGCCCTTGCTCCCCGAGGAGAAGAGCAGTCCGTTGACCTCATCCAGCGTCAGGCCCGTCATCGAGGTCGACAGTTCGGTCGTGCCATCGGCCAGGTAGACATGGCCGGTGCCCGCATCTACCGCTGTGACGTCGAAGGTGAGGGCGCTGTTGGTATCGAGTTGCCCGATCGCGGTCAGGGTCGATCCGGACTCGACCGAGACGTTCTTGGTAGCGAGACCGGCGATGCCCTCATCCAGATCGTTGACGTCGAGGACGACGTCGAGGGTGGAGCTGGCGAACGGGCCCGTTCCCTGCGTCGCGACGACCGTGAAGCTGTAGCTCTCCTGGCCTTCGAAGTCGGCCTCGTCCCGCAGCGTCACCTCGCCAGTGGAAGCGTCGATATTGAGCAGAGCCGCGTCCTCGCCCGTGAGCGAGTAGGCGATTGCCCCCTGGTTGTCGGCGTCGGTAGCGTCGGCGGTGAAGACCACCTGCGAGGTCGGCGAGCCTTCATCGACGTTGGGGTTGGTGTCGGCGTTGTGGAACACCGGCGCGTTGTCGTTGACGTTGGTGACGTTGAGCTTGACCGCGAGGCTGGTGCTCGCGGTCGGGCCCGTGCCCTGGGTTGCCACGACGCTGAAGTCGTAGCTCGACTTGCCCTCGAAGTCGGCCGGGTCCCGCAGCGTCACGTTGCCGTTCGTCGTGTTGATGTCGAGCAGCGCCGCGTCCGCACCCGACAGGGAGTAGACGATCGTCCCATTGTCGGCATCGGTGGCGTCCGCGTTGAACAGCACGACCGAGGTCGAACTGTTTTCCTCGACGCTCACGGTGGTCACGGCGTTGTGGAACACCGGCGCGTTGTCGTTGAGGTTGTTGACGTTGAGCGTCACCGCGAAGCTGCTGGACGCGGCCGGACCGGTGCCCTGCGTTGCATCGACGCTGAAGTGGTAGCTCGATTTCGTCTCGTAGTCCGCCTGGCTCTTCAAGGTCACTTCGCCCGTGGACGAGTTGATGTTGAACAGGCTCGCATCGTCACCCGAGAGTCCGTAGACGATGGTCCCCGGGCCGTCGGCGTCGGTCGCATTGGCGTCGAACACCACCACCGAGGTCGCGGAGTTCTCGTTGATGCTCACGGTGGCGTCGTTGTGGAACACCGGCGCGTTGTCGTTGAGGTTGTTGACCGAAATGGTCACCGTCCGCGGCGTGCTGGTGATGCCACTGGTGACATCGCCCTGGCTGGCCGTAACCACGATCGTGTAGGACGATTTGGTCTCGTAGTCGGCGCTGGCCCTCAGCCGCACCTCGCCGGTGGCGGTGTCGATGGTGAAAGCCGCCTCGTCGTTGGCGTTGCCCAGGCTGTAGGTCACGGCACCGAAATGCGTGTCGGCGTCGGTGGCGTTCGCATCGTAGACGACCGTGCTCGTGAGCGCGTTCTCATCGACATTGCCGGTCGCGACGCCCGAGAACACCGGGTTGGTGTCGTTCAGGTCGTTGACATTGAGGGTCACAGCCTTGCTGGTCGAGGTTACGCCCTGCGTAGCGACGACGGTGAGGCTGTAGCTCGTCCGCGTCTCGTAGTCGGCGGCCGCGTTGTTGGTCACCTTGCCGGTCGCACCGTCGATGGTGAACAGGGATGCGTCGGCCCCCTCCAGCGAGTAGACGATGTTGCCGAACGTGGCAGCACTGTCGGCATCGGTCGCCACGGCGGTGTAGACGAGGCCCGTGGTGCCTTCGTCGAACGAAGCGGTCGATCCCGAGGAGAACTGCGGATCGGCCCCGTTGATGAGCGCCCCCGCATTGGCCTGGACGTCGACCGTCTTGTCGGCGAACTGGAATTTCTCCACGTTCGTCACCGTGTCGGTATCCGTGCCGCTGTAGACGAGCGTGTAGGTGCCGGTCCCGCTGTTGTATGAGATGAGGTAGTCGTTGAGGTTGTGCGCAAACACGGCCGTGTCGATGCCCGCGCCCCCGTCGATGGCGTCGTTGCCGTCGCCGCCGGTGAGCGAGTCGTTGCCGCCAAAGCCGTTGAGCACGTCATTGCCGGTGCCGCCATCGACGGTGTCGTTGCCGTTGCCGGCATCGACGGTGTCGTTACCGCCCATGGCCTTGATGCTGTCGTCGCCGGCGGGCGCGCCGGGATAACCCGGCTCCGGCCCGAAATAGCCGTCGCCGCCGATGTAGTCGTTGCCATCGGTGGTGGTGATGGTGTCGCCGGCTGCTCCGCCCAACACATAGAGCGTATGACCCGAACCCACGTCCTGGCTGGCCGACAGGTCTACCGTTACCGGCGTGGTGTAGTTCTTCCAGCTGAACGCGTCATCGACATCCTTGAAGGTGTTGTCGTGCGTATGGGCGAAGGTGTGGTCGCCGTTGTAGCCATACGAGATACCGGTGCCGGCCTGGTCGAAGGTGTTGTGCGAGACGTTGCCGTTGTCGTCGTAGCCGTCCAGGTTGAGGCCGGTCTTGACCTGCTCGAACGTGTTGTTCGTGATGGTGAGCGACGACGTTGCGCCGTCCGACCACACGCCGGAGGTCCACGACGAGGTGCCATACTTGCCGAGGGCCGTGCCGGTGAACAGGTTGTCGTGAATGCTGACGATGCCCTGCGCGGCCGTCGACAGCATGATGCCGCGGAAGGTGCCCCCACCGACCGCCGTATCGCGGGTGAAGATCGAGTTTTCGACTTCGAACGTTCCGGTCCCGCGCAGATCCAGCTCACCATTGTTCGAGCTGACGTTGCCACCCTTGAAGGTGAAGCCGTCGAACGTGACGCTGTGGTTGCTGATCACAGTAACGGTGCCGCCGATCACGCTCTCGTCGCCGCGGTCGTCCGTGCCGGCGACGCCGCTGTTGGCGCCGATGAAGTGCAGTTCCTTGTCGCCGATCGTCAGGGCCTCGTTGTAGGTCCCGTTGGCAACGATGATGGTGTCGCCGCTCGCGGCGGCATTGATGGCCGCCTGGATGGTGGCGAAGCCGCCATTGCCCACCAGCAGGATGCGATCGCCCGAAGTAGCGGAGATGATCTCGACGTTCTTGATCGTGTCCGTGCCGTCGTCGCTGGTCACCGACCAGGTCGTGCCGTTGTTGGACACCGACGCCGCACCCGGCACAGCCGACACCAGCAGGGTGTCGGTGCCGGCGCCGCCATCGATCGTGTCGTTGTCCGCGCCGCCGTCGATCGTATCGTTCGCCGCGCCGCCGGTGATGCTGTCGGCACCCTCGAAGCCCTCGAACACGAACGAGCCGGTCGCCGCCGGATTGACGTTCACGCTGTCGTCACCATCCGACAGAGTGATGTGCAGCGGGGTCGTGGTCTGGTTGTCGTAGGTGCCGGTAATGGCATCGCTGATTGCGACGTGCTCGACCTGCACGTTCGTTGGGCCAGCGGTGGCCTTGCCGGTCTCGCCGATGCGGATGCCCGTCGAGGTGCCATCGATCGTACCGTCCTTGATGTGGACGGTATCGAGCGTAGCCTTGTTGGTGTTGTACGACGGAGCGTCGTCGCGCGCCTTGACCGAGATGGCGGAAGCGTTGGCGAATTGCGGGCCGAGGCCATCCTTGTTGCTGGAACCGACATCGGTCAGGTCAAAATTGCTGATCGTGACGTCTTGGAAGTGGTCGTACTTCAGGTTCAGCTCGATGCCGATGCCGTTGATGCCGTTCTGCCCGTTTGACGGCACGCCGCCATATTGACCGACATCCGTCATCGTCACATTGTCGATGAGCCCGTCGCTGAGCTGCTCGAGATAGATGCCTTTCTCGGTCAGGTGCTGGAAGTCCGTTCCATCGATCGTGACGCCGCTGAACGCGCCTGGATGGTCTGAAGTGGCGACGGTGATGTTCATGCCGATGACGCCGTGCGTGATCGAGCCGCCGAGCATGGTGAAATCGGTGACCGAGACCGGACTGGTGTTGCCGCCGACGCCGCTCGGCGATTTATCGATGCCGATGAAAACGTCCTTGATCGCCACGCCGTCGAGGGTCAGGCCCTCCGAGTTACCGAGCTCAATGCCGCGGGTATAGTTCTGGATGGTGATACCCTTGACGGTGATGTCGGTGCCGGTAATCGTCAGGCCGCTTCCCGAGGCGCCGTTATAGGCCGGAGCAGTCTTGAGCCACGCATCGACGGACTGTGAGTCCAGGATCGGCGTGCGGCCCCCTGCGGAACTCTGGTTGTCGGAGCGGAACGTGCCATTCAGCACGACATCGGAGGCTACACCCGAAGCGGACTCGATCGTCAGCCCGTTGGTGTGGATGTCGAAATTGCCGCTGTAGCTGCCCTTCGCCAGTTTCAGCACGTCGTTGGCAGCGGCGTGCGCCAGCGCGTAGGTCAGCTCGGCCGAATTGTGCACGAGCCAGACGCCCTTGTTGTCGCTGGTCTGCAGCCTTTCGACGTTCTTGAGCGTGTCGCCGTCGACGGTGAAAACACCGGCCGTCTCGGAGATGGCGACATCGGCAGCACTGGCCGTGGTGACGGCGGTATCGACGCCCACCCCGCCATCGACGACGTTGGCCGCCGAGGACAGCGTGATCGTGTCGTTGCCGGCGCCGGTGGTGACGTTTTCGATGTTGGCCACGGTCGCCGTAAAGGCGCCGGTGACCGCGCCCGAGACGAGGTTGACCTGAACGGCGGCGGTGGCGCTCGAGGCGTCGAAGGTATCGATGCCGTCACGGCCGTCGATCTGGTCCTGGCCCCCGGTGGCGATGAAGGTATTGTCGGCGGAGCTGCCGAGCAGCACGTCGGTACCGGCGCTGCCCTTCACGTCCTCGATGCCCGAGAGCTGGTCGATGCCAGTGTCGGACGAGAACGCCATGCCGCCGCTGCTGGTGTTGGCCAGATCGACGAAGCCGCCATCCGTGCCGGCGAACGTCATGTCGATCGTATCGTGGAGCGCCGCCGATCCGGTGAAGGTCTCGTTGCCGGGAGCCGCAAAGAAGTAGTCGCCGCTGTGCACGACAGTCGGATTGCTGGCGATGACGTTGGCGGCGCTGGAGGAGTCGATGCCGCCCGAGACGCTGCCATCGATGGTGTTGCCGGTGGCCGTGTGGCCGGTGCCGCGCATGCGCAGTGACGGCGCGTTGTCGATGCCCGCCGCGCCGGCGATGTTGTTCAGGCCCTCGAAGGTATTGCCACTGGCGGTGTTGGACGTGCCGTCGAGCACGACGGCGGCGTTGCCGCGGAAGTGTCCCTGATCGTCGACGCTGCCGGACGCGGCAGTGATGTCGTTGTCGCTAAAGACAATGTTCGACTTGTTGGTGTTGCCGAAATACACGACCGGGCGCGGCACGTTGTTGATGTCGAACTGGTCATTAGTGAACGTCGTGAAGTGGTTGATCGGCTGCGTCGGATCGAAAGTCGCGCCGGAGATGGTGTTGTGGCTGATCGTGACGTTGGAAATGGCGCTGGAATAGTCGGAGTCGATGGCGGAGTCGCCCCGGGCCACAATGACGTTGTTCGTGATGGAGACGTTATTGACGCCCTGCGGAAAGTAGATCGCGGCCTTCTCGACGTTGTGCGGCCCATCCAGGCCGAGGATGGTGAAGCCGCTTATGCTGACATTGCTGCTCTGGATGACGAAGGTGCCGAGCTGCCCGCCCGCCTGGTTGCCGTTGACGGTGGTCAGACCGGCGCCCGCACCCTGAATGCTGTCGCGGCCGGCCGGAATATGCAGCCCTATGAACACCCCGAACTTCATCGGTGTGATCAGCTCCGTATAGAACGGCTCGCGCGCCATCAGCGCGGCGTCGGCGATATCGAGGTCGGTGCCGTAGCCGCGCGTCTTGATGAGTGGCACGACGCGGCGGCGGAAGCTGCGCAGATGCCAGTCCTCGCGCACGATCTTCTCGCGATACTCGGCCAGCGAGGCGGACGCGACCAGCGGGCCCGTCTGGTATTCCTTGGCTTCCGGCACCAGCACTGTACCAACACCGCCCATGAACCGGGCCAGCGCATCGCAAACGTCTTCCCAGCGCGCCGGCTCGAGCACGGCGCGATCGGTCAGTTTCGCGAGATCGTCGAGTTCATTCGGCTCGCCAGCCAAAGACACGCCCCGATCGGTGATGCCCAAAAGTGTAAAGCTGGCCGCCCTGGCCAAATCAGAAAAGTCTACTTGGGCGGCAGCATAACCGTGCGGCGCGCTGCTTCGCCAGTGGGCAGCGGGCGTTTACGCTTGCCGGCCCCGCGCCCGCCCGACGCCCCGCGGCAAGCACCCCGTCCGGGTGCGGGTGTAAACGAGACCTTACCCGGCAGCGCAGTGCCGTCCCGACGGCAGCGTCCCGCGGCGGGGCAAGCCGTTCATCCGGCGTTAGGGCTGCGCCTAAAGCTTTGCAGCGTCGCGTCCGGGCCTGAATTAACCGCGCCGCCCCCGTGTCCCGGCCGCTTCGTTGCCCGCCGCCTGCCGCTCCTTACCCGCGATAGTTAATCCGCCGGCGATCACAGGCTTAACGCCCGATTACCCGCATCGATCCAATTTGCTTAACAGTCTACTGAAATTCATATCCCGTCCATAACTCAGCTACTGGCAATTAACCGACCAATGTCCGGGTAAGATTACTTCGATCTTTACCACATCTGACCCGTGGATACTGCCGCCTGTTAACGGGCCTTTCGCGTCGTCACCCGTATCGTTTGAGCCATCGGGGAAGACGTCAATGAACAATACTTCGAATAGTCAGCAAGACGACGATGAAGTCGTGGCCAGCATTGCGCCGCTGAGCGTGGCAGCACTCAGCAATCCGCAAATCAAGGCCAGCCAATACTGGAATCTGACGGGCACCAGCTTCGGTGCCGCCGGCTTCGGCGCCGCCTGGGGCTACGCCACGGGCCACGGCATTGTCATTTCGGTGGTCGATGAGGGCGTCAACTATACGCACCTCGATCTGAGCGGCAATTACGACCAGAGCCTCGATTTCGATCCGCGCGACGACGCGTCCGATTACGACGCGCGGCCGGATACCGACATCGAGACCCACGGTACCGAGGTCGCGGGCGTCATCGCCGGCGCCGGCGGCAACAGCATCGGCACCATCGGCGCGGCGCCCGACGCCACCATCACGGCGTCCTACCTGCGCTACGGCTCGGGCTTCGACATCGACGACCTGGCCCAGATCATGGCGCACCAGGCCGCTTACGACGTTTCCAACAATTCCTGGGGCTTCACCACCGCCTTTGCCGACAACTTCAACAGCGAACGCTACGCCGCCGTCGCCGCCGGCATCGAGACGGCCGCCACCACCGGCCGCGGCGGCCTCGGCACTGCGATGGTGTTCGCCGCCGGCAATGGCCGCATCACCATCGACGGGCAGAACCTCGGCGACGACTCCAACTTCCACAACGTCGCCAATTCGCGCTTCGCCATTGCCGTGGGCGCCCACGACAGCGAAGGCGAGTCCGCTTTCTTTTCGAGCCCGGGCACCAACATCCTGGTCTCGGCGCCCGGCGTCGGCCTCATCACCACGGCCGGCGACGAAGATGGCGCCAAGGGCTCGTCGCACGTGTCGGGCACCTCCTTCGCCGCTCCGATGGTGTCGAGCGCCATTGCACTGATGCTCGAGGTCAACCCCAACCTCGGCTATCGCGACATCCAGGAAATCCTCGCCGTCAGCGCCGATCCGTCGCGCTCGGGCGTGACCACCACCAACGGTGCCGGCAACGTCAATGGCGGTGGCATGGTGTTCGACCGCGAGATGGGTTTTGGCGCGCTTAATGCCGCTTCGGCCGTCGCCCTCGCCCGCAGTTGGACGCTGCAGCACGATGCCGCGAACGAGCAGCATATCGGCGCCGATTTCGACGTCTCCTCCCCGGCCGATCCGCTTAGCCAGACCTTCACCGTCGATGTGGCCAACCCCGGCACCGACGGCTTCTCGCTCGATTTCGTCGAGCTCAGCCTCGATGTCAGCGACGCGGACCTGCGCGACCTGCGCATCGAGCTCGTCTCCCCCGATGGCACGGTGAGCCTGATCGCCCCGAACCTGCGGGCCGCCGGCAGCAAGACTTCGCTCGATTTCACCTTCTCGTCGGTCGAGACCTGGGGCGAGAACCCGTACGGCACCTGGACGGTGAAGCTCAGCCACCCGACCACGTCGGACAGCTTCGACGTCAAGAACCTCCACCTCGACCTTTACGGCGACGACACTGGCGCCAATGGCGACTATTACTTCACCGCCTCCTACGCGCGCCTGGTCGCCGCCGATGCGAGCCGGTCGGTCGTCCACGACATCGACGGTGGCACCGACCGCCTCAACTTCGCGGCCGCAGCCGCGGCCGTGACGGTCGATCTGGGCGGCGTCGGCGCCAGCAGCGTCGGCAAGACCGGCTTCACCCTCGATGGCGGCTTCGAGAACGTCTGGGGCAGCGTCTATGCCGACCACGTGACCGGCTCGGACGACGCCAACTCGATCAGCGGCGATTTCGGCAATGACTGGATTGCGGGCCTCGGCGGCGACGACGTGCTGTCGGGCAATTCAGGCGACGACACTATCCTCGGCGGCGACGGGGCCGACGCGATCGACGGCGGCGACGGCTTCGACATCGTCGTCTACGAGCACGCCGTCACGCTCGACTTCGTCACCAACACCCACACCGGCGATGCCGCGGGCGATACCTTCGTGCGCATCGAGGAATTCTCGCTCAGCGACGAAGACGATTTCTTCTACGGCTCGCTCGCTGCGGTGAACGACCGCGTGCTGGGCAATGGCGGCACCGATCACCTCGATGGCGGCGCAGGCGACGACTGGCTGGATGGCGGCGCAGGCGCCGACGTGCTGGTCGGCGGCACCGGCAACGACACTTTCGTGATCGACTCGCCCGACGACGTCATCACCGAGCTCACCGACGAAGGCATCGACACCGTCCGCGCCTCGTTCGACTATACGCTGACGACCGATCTCGAGAACCTCACCCTCACCGGCAAGGCTCGCAACGGCACCGGCACGGATGTGGCCAACGTGCTGGTCGGCAACAGCCTCG
Source organism: Pseudomonadota bacterium (assembly GCA_048498015.1). Lineage (GTDB taxonomy): Bacteria > Pseudomonadota > Alphaproteobacteria > Rhizobiales > Devosiaceae > Devosia_A. The sequence continues at coordinate 50,917 of JBEHYU010000015.1, read as the reverse complement.
CCAACCATCTCTACGGCCTCGGTGGCGCCGACTCGCTGAGCGGCGGCACCGGTCGCGACAGTCTCTATGGCGGCTCCGGAGCGGACAGCCTCATGGGCGGCAGCGGCGCCGACGTGCTGCGGGGCGGGGCGGGCGCCGACACATTCTTCTTCACCTCGCGCTCGCAGAGCACCAAGTCGTCGCACGACAAGATCATGGATTTCCGGCACGGCACCGACACCATCGATCTCAGCGGCATCGATGCGAGCACGCACGCCCACGCCAACAATGCGTTCAAGTTCATCGGCAGCCACGGCTTCGGGCACAAAGCGGGTCAGCTGCGCATCGACCACACGCACAACACGACCCTCGTGCTCGGCGATACCAATGGCGACGGGCATACCGACTTCGAGATCGTGTTCAGGGGCCACGTCCACCTGACGGCGGGCGACTTCGTGCTCTGATCAGATTTCCTCGATCCGTTTGGCGGCTTCGACCCAGATGTCGAGATCGCGGCCGTGCGGGCTGCCCTCGGCCAGCCAGCGGTCATAGGCAACCTGGCGGACATGCATGTCCTTGGCCCTGAGCCAGTACTCCACGGCGCGGCCGGGCGGCTTGCCGTCCTGTTCCCACAAGAAATACGCCGTCGCTCGGACGGCTTGCGCAAGGTCGGGATCACGTTTCATCGGATGGTGCAGTCTGAGGGGTCGCCGCTGTCAACGATGCGGGCACACGAGGGGTTCCGCTTAGGCCGCCAGCGAGCGGATCAGTCGCACCACTGCTTCGGGCGTATAGGGCTTGGAGATGAAGCGTCCGCCGACCGGCAGGTCGCTGTCGCGCAGGTACATATGCCCGGAAGTGATGATGATGCCCGCATCGGGCCAGGCGGCCCGCACCGTGTCGGCGAGCCGCAGTCCATTCATGCCGCCGGGCATGTCGACGTCGGTAAAGAGTACGCCGATGCGTTCTTCGCGCTCCAGGAGCCGCAGGGCGGCCGCCGCGCTCGTCGCCTCCAGCACGTCGAAGCCTGCTGCGCGCAGGTCGTCGGCGATGGTGAAGAGCAGCAGCGCCTCGTCTTCCACGACCAGAACCCTGGTCTTCGTCGTTGTCGTCGCTGGCGCCATCTAGTGCTTAGTCCAGTCCCATCCGCGGCAGATTGGCCATCGGCGCCTTGAGCGTCGTCACGATCCCCTTGCTGGCATAATCGGTCGTCACGGTGCCGCCGAAATCGGCGCCGAGCACCCGTTCGATCAACACCGAACCGAAGCCGCGCCGCTGCGGGGCATCGACCCGCGGCCCGCCGCTCTCGCGCCAGATCCAGACCAGCTCGGGTTCGTTGCTGGGCGGGATGTTGATGTCCCAGCTGATATCGACGCGCCCCGCGTCGTTCGACAGGGCGCCGTACTTGACCGCATTGGTCGCCAGTTCGTTGACGGCCAGGGCCATCGACAGGGCCATGCGCGGCGTCAGCTTGCGGTCGACCCCGCGCAGCGCAGCTCGCGCCCCCAGATTGTGCGGCGCCAGCGCGGCGTCGAGCACCTGCCGCAGCGAGGCCTCGGTCCAGCCGGTCCCCGTGAGGATATTGTGCGCCTCGGCCAGGGCCTTGAGCCGGGTGGTGAAAGTTTCGCGCGCGCTTTCGAGATCGCCGCTGCGCAGCGTCTGGCTGGCGATGGCGCTCACGGTCGCGAGGATGTTCTTGATCCGGTGCTGGAGCTCGTGGGTCAGCAGCGCCTGGCGTTCGGTCGCCGCCTTGGATGTCGTGATGTCGCGCATCACGCCGAACATCTTGACCGGATTGCCCGCCGCATCGCGCTGGAATTCGAGATCGCGCGCCAGCCAGCGGACCTCGCCGGTATCGGCCCGCCGGATCTGCAATTCGATGCGCGGCTCGGAGGTGCCGGCGCGGCGCGTCTGGTCGGAGCTCACCACCACACGGAAATCCGGCACGATCAGCGCCTGCAACTCGTCGATGTGGATGCTGCTGCGCTGCGGCAATCCCCACAGGGCCCAGAAATTGTCGCTGGCGAACAGCATGCCGGTCGCGACGTCGAGCTCGAAGGAGGCGATGCCGCCGGCCTGTTGCGACAGCCGAAGACGCCGCTCGCTCTCGACCAGCGCCAGCTCGATCAGCTTGCGCTGGGTAATATCGATGACGATGCCGAGCACATGTCCGCCAAAGGTCGGCTTGCCGGGCTCGGGATCGACGGCCTCGGCGCGGACCAGCAGCCACTTCACGGTGCCGTCGGGCCAGATATGCTTGATCTCGATATTGATCTTGGTATCGCCGCGGGCCCCGGCCTCTTCCGATAGCCGCGTCACCCGCTCCAGCTCCCCCGGCGCGTAGCGCCCGAGGTAATCGGCGATTTGTGGCGTGGCGTCGGGCGGAAAGCCGTAGAGGCGATTAAGCTCGGGCGACCGGGTCAGGTGGTTGTGCGGAACGTCCAGTTCCCAGATGGCGAGGTCGCCAAACGCCAGCGCCAGCCGCAGTCGGGCATCGCTGTCCGCCGCACCTTCGAGTTCCTGCGCCTTGGCCAAGAATGGCCCCCCAAACCGAAACCGCCGCGATGAGACATCACGGTCCAAAACGATTTCGCAACGCAGATCGCTGGCTTAGGTTCCGGGCCGGAAGAAATTATTCGGCGACGCCGGGCAGCGGGATGCGTTCGACCTCCGCCAGCAGTTCGGCAAAACCCGCGACCTGCGCTGCGGCAATCGCCTGCCCGCGCTCGGCCGTGGCGACCGACGCATTGCCGACGGCGCCCGCCGGATTGAGGTCGGACGCGATCCAGCCATAGGCATGCGAGCCGGTCGGCCGCAGATAGCGGAACTGCTGCTCGTCACGCGCCGCCACCGAGCGGAAATTCTCGGCCTTGGTCATGTCCACCAGGTCGGGCTGGAAGTGCAGCATCTCGGAGGTCTCGACGTCGCCGGCATGGATGCCGTGGCGCTTTTCGAGGTCGGTCACCATGCCCTCGGGCGTGGCGAAGGCGGCCCAGCTGGTCTTGACCACCAGCATCTGCTCGCGCACCCGCAGTTCGCGCGCCACGATGTCGATGATCGACACGTTGCCGCCATGGCTGTTGACGATCACCAGCTTCTTGATGCCGGCACGGCTCACCGACTGTCCGATCTCGAACCATAGATCGATCAGCGTATGGGCCGTGCCCGAGATCGTGCCCTTCTGCCAGATATGCTCGTTGGACTTGCCGATCGCCTGCACCGGCAGGATGCGGATATCGAGGCCGGCCGGCACGACCTTGGCCAGCATCTCCAGCGGTCCGCGATTGAGGAAGGTATCGACGCCCACCGGCAGATGCGGCCCATGCTGCTCGATCGCCGCCGTGGGCAGGATGGCGATCGTCATCATTGGATCGATGTTCTGGAAATCGGCGGCGGTGAAGTCCTGCCACCACAGCTTGCGGAACGACGCCATCTTCAAACCTCCGCCGCGGGGCCGGCGGCCACACACTCGATCTCGACGCAAAACTCCGGCCGGGCGAAGCCGGCGACCACCATCAGCGTCGAGGCCGGCAGCGGCGCCGCGAAGCGCTTGTTGCGCACGTCCATATAGGGCCGCAGATGCTCGCGATCCGTCACGTAGGCATTGATCCGCACGATGTGCTCGAGCCCCATCCCCGCCGCGCCGAGGATGGCGGCAATATTGTCGAAGCAGAGCTCGGCCTGCTCGGCGGCGGTCGGCGGAATCACGCCGTCCCTGCTGATCCCCAATTGGCCCGAACAGAACACCAGCCGCTGCCCGGCGGGCACCTCGACGCCGTTGCTGTAGGCCGAAAAGGGCGGATGAATCGTCGCGGGGGAGAGCGGGCTGTGCATATCGGCCTCTGGAATATGCTCAGCTAACCGGCAAAACCGGCGAAAGCCAGTCCCAAACCGAAGCAGCGTGCCGAAAATCAAGGCAATACGGCCAATGCCGCGATTTTAGGCTTTTCATATGGTGCGGACGGCTGATTTAATCTCCGCAAGATGGCTGGACACCATCGGGCCGGCGCGGGGTCAACCGCCGGACAGCGGATTTCGGACAACAGGGGAACGACATGAAACTCACTGCAACACTGCTCGCCGCCAGCGCGCTGGTCGCCATCGCGCTTCCGGCCTACGCCAATGACAAGGTCAGCTACGGCACCAACTGGCTGGCCGAGGGCGAGCATGGCGGCTTCTACCAGGCCGTCGCCGACGGCACCTATGCCAAATACGGCCTCGATGTCACCATCGTGCAGGGCGGCCCACAGGCGGCCAACGAAGCGCTGCTGATCTCGGGCAAGATCGACTTCTACATGGGCGGCCAGTTCAGCCTCTACGACGACATCAAGCAGGGCATCCCGGTGATCAACGTCGCCGCCATGTTCCAGAAGGACCCGCAGATCCTGATGACGCACAAGGGCGTCGGCATGGACACCTTCGCCGACATCGCCAAGGCCGACACCATCTTCATGGGCAAGGACATCTTCGTCACCGACTTCGTGTGGATGAAGGCCAACTTCCCCGGCTTCAAGGACGAGCAGTACAAGCCCTACACCTTCAACCCGGCGCCGTTCATCGCCGACAAGATGTCGGCCCAGCAGGGCTACCTGACCTCCGAGCCGCTGGCGGTCAAGAACGCCTCGGGCGAGGAGCCCAACGTCTTCCTGTTCGCCGACAACGGCTACGCGCCCTACTCGACGACCATCGAGACCACGACCAAGCTGGTGCAGGACAATCCGGACCTGGTGCAGCGCTTCGTCGATGCCTCGATCATCGGCTGGTACAATTACCTCTACGGCGACAACAAGGCCGCCAACGACCTCATCAAGAAAGACAACCCGGAGATGACCGACGAGCAGCTCGCGTTCACCCTCCAGCAGATGAAGGACCACGGCATCGCGGTTTCCGGCGACGCCGAGACCAAGGGCATCGGCTGCATGACCGACGAGCGGCAGAAGGCGTTCTACGACATCCTGACCGGGCTCAAGATCGTCGACGCCTCCCTCGACTACAAGGCCGCCTTCACCACGCAGTTCGTCTGCAAGGGCGTCGGCATGGACCTCGTCAAGAAGTAAGCATATCGAGCGTGGCGCGGGCACGACGCCCGCGCCATCTTGATTCCTGCACTGGGCCACCCCTTGTCCGACACTGCCCTCGCCGCGCCGACGCGCCCCACCATGTCCACCGTCAAGCCGGTGGTAATCATGCGCGGCGTGTCCAAGGTTTTCTCCAACGGCACGCTCGCGCTCTCCGACATGTCACTGACGGTCAGGCGCGGCGAATTCCTCAGCCTGCTCGGACCCTCGGGCTGCGGCAAGTCCACCGCCCTGCGCATCATCTCCGGCCTCGGCCTGCCCTCCTCGGGCGCCGTCGAATGGCCGAGCTCGACGATCAACTCGCGCGGCCTACCCGAAGGCGATATCGGCTTCGTCTTCCAGGACCCTACGCTGATGCCGTGGTCCACCGTCTTCGGCAATGTCTACCTGCCGCTCAAGCTGCAAGGGGTCAGCAAGGACGCGGCGCGCGAGCGCATCATGGAGACGCTTTCCACCGTCGGCCTCGCCGATTTCGCCAATGCCTATCCGCGCGAACTCAGCGGCGGCATGAAGATGCGCGTCTCGATCGCCCGCGCCCTCGTCACCCAGCCGAAACTGCTGCTGATGGACGAGCCGTTCGCCGCGCTCGACGAGATCACCCGGCAGAAGCTCAACGACGACGTCCTGAAGCTTTGGCGGCAGTCCGGCGTCACCGTGATCTTCGTCACCCACTCGGTGTTCGAGAGCGCCTACCTCAGCAACCGCATCGTGGTGATGCGCGCCCGGCCAGGCCAGGTGTTCACCGACCTGCCGCTCAGCACCTCGGCCGAGCGCGACGAGCAATACCGGACCTCCGAGGAATATCGCGCCACGACCGCGCTGGTCAGCAAGGCACTGCAGGACGCCATCCACGCCGGCGGGGGGACGCACTGATGGCCACCGTCGACAGTAATATCGGCACTGACGCCAACACCGTCATCGCGCCGCCGCGCACGCCGGTGAGCGAGCAGGTACTGCAGATCGTCGTGCCCGTCGCCATGCTGCTCCTCGCGGTGATCGTCTGGCAGGTCTACGTGATGGTCAGCGGTACGCCCAAATACATCCTGCCCAGCCCGCTCGACGTGGTGGGCGCGCTGTGGACCGACTGGCCGACCCTGCTGCCGTCGCTGTGGACGACGCTCATCATCACCTTCGAGGCACTCGCCCTCGCACTGGTGGGCGGCGTCGCCCTGGCGATCATCCTCGTCCAGTCCAAGTGGATCGAGCTCGCCCTCTTCCCCTTCGCGGTCATCCTGCAGGTGACGCCGGTCGTCGCCATCGCGCCGTTGCTGCTGATCTATGCGCCCAACACGCAGACCGCCCTGCTGATCGTGGCGTTCCTCGTCGCCTTCTTCCCCATCCTCAGCAATATGGTGGCAGGGCTGAAGAGCGTCGACCACAACCTGCTCAACCTGTTCGATCTGTATGGGGCCGGCCGCTGGCAGCAGCTGATCTATCTCAAGATCCCCGCCTCGATGCCCTACTTCCTTACGGGCCTGCGCATCGGCGGCGGCCTCGCGCTGATCGCCGCGGTGGTGGCAGAGTTCGCCGCCGGTTCGGCCGGCGCAGGCTCCGGCCTTGCATTCCGCATCCTCGAATCCGGCTATCGCCTCAATATCCCCCGCATGTTCGCCGCGTTGATCCTGCTGACGCTTACGGGCGTGGCGATCTTCGGCATCACCTCGCTCATCTCGTGGGCCGTGCTGCATCGCTGGCACGAGAGCGCCGTGCGCCGCGAGAACTGATGGAATATCTCCGTAACGCGTCCGTCCCCTCTGCCCTGATGGGCCGCTCCGGCGGTGGTATCGAAATCATCGATATCGGCATCGAGGGCGGCAAGGTCGCCTCTCTCTCCCCCGCCGCTCCGGGCCCGGGACGCGACCTCGATCGCGGGCTCGTCCTGCCGGCCTTCGCCGACATCCACACGCATCTCGACAAGGGCCACATCTGGCCACGCCGGCCTAACGAGGACGGCACCTGGGAGACCGCGCTCAACCAGTCCATCCGCGACACGGTCGAGCGCTGGTCCGCCCGCGACGTGGAACGCAGGATGGATTTTGCGCTGCGCAGCGCCTATGCGCACGGCACCGCTGCCATCCGCACCCACATCGAATCCACGCCGCCCCAGCACGACGTCTCGTGGGAAGTGTTCGAGCAGATGCGCGAACGCTGGGCCGGGCGAGTCGAGCTGCAGGCCGTTTCGCTGGTCGGTCCCGACACGCTCATGGACACGGCCGCGATGCAGGCGATTGCCGATCGTGTCGCGAAAGCCGGAGGCGCGATCGGAGGCGCCGTGCGCAGCTATCCGCGCAGCCGCGAGGCCATGCTGGCCGTCATCGAGGCGGCCGGCAATGCCGGGGTCGACATCGACGTCCACGCCGACGAGGTGCTGGACCCCGATTCCGTCGTGCTGCTCACGCTCGCCGAGTGCATCCTCGAGACCGGCTTCAAGGGCCGCGTCCTCGCCGGCCATTGCTGCGCCATCATCACCCAAGACGAGGGCCTGCAGCGCCGCACCATCGAGGCCGTGGCGCAAGCCGGCATCGCCATCGTATCGCTGCCGCTGTGCAATCTCTATCTGATGGGCCGCAACGCCGATGGCGGCGTGACCCCGATGCAGCGCGGCGTGACGCTGCTGCACGAATTCCGCGCCGCCGGCGTGCCGGTCGCCATCGCCTCCGACAACACGCGCGACCCGTTCTATGCCTATGGCGACCTCGATGGGCTGGAAGTGCTGCGCGAGGGCGCGCGCATCCTGCATTTCGATCACCCGCTCGATGAAGCCTGGCCGTGGGCTCGCGCCATCTCCGCCGATGCCGCCCGCATTGCCGGCTTCGACTATCGCGGCGAGATCGCCGTCGGCGCCCCCGCCGACCTGATCCTGTTTCGCGCGCGGAACTGGACCGAACTGCTGTCCCGCCCGCAATCGGACCGGGTCGTGCTGCGCCATGGCGTTGCGATCGACACTACCCTGCCCGATTATCGCGAACTCGACGACCTGATGGAGGCCTGACATGGACCTGACCGCTTTCCGTGCCGCGCTCGGCGACATTCCGCAGCAGGATCATCCCCGGATCGTCCAGCAGAAGAGCCGCGACCATTACTGGTACTCGCCGCGCCTCAAGGCCGAACTCGACAATGTCACTGCCCAGCTGGTGGTGACGCCGCGCACTCAGGACGAAGTCATCACCATCCTCGCCGCGGCCTTCAAGAACGCCATTCCGGTCACGCCGCGCGGCGCCGGCACGGGCAATTACGGCCAGGCCATGCCGCTGTCAGGTGGCGTCATCCTCGATCTGTCGAGCCTCGACAAAATCGTCAGGATCGAAAAGGACCGCGTCCGCGCCGAAGCCGGCATCATCCTCGAAAAGCTCGACGAGCAGACCAAGCAAGCCGTGGGCGGCGAACTGCGCTTCCACCCGTCGACCTATCGCATGGCGACGCTGGGCGGCTTCATCGCCGGCGGCTCGGGCGGCGTCGGTTCCATTCGCTGGGGCGGCTTGCGCAATTTCGGCTCGATCCTGGGGCTTAAGGTCATCACCTGCGAGGAGACGCCGCGCATCCTCGACCTTACCGGTCCCGACATCCTCAAGGTCGCGCACGCCTACGGCACCAACGGCATCATCGTCGAGGCCGAGATGCCGCTGACCACGGCCTATGAGTGGGTCGACGTGATGGTCGGCTTCGACAGCATCCTGGACGCGTGCGCCTTCGGCGAACAGGCGGCCCGCCAGGACGGCCTGCTGCTCAAGGAGATTTCGCCCGTAGCCGCGCCCGTCCCCTATGACTGGTTCAACCGCCACCGGCCCTATATCAAGAACCGCGACCAATCGGTGGTGCTGCTGATGGCAGCGCCCGCCGCCGTGCCGGCGCTGGTCGACCTCATCGCCTTCTTCAAGGGCGATTTGCTGCTGCGCAACGACCAGATCGGCGAAGACGACAAGAAGAAGCTGCCGCCGATCTACGAGCTCGCCTGGAACCACACGACCTTGCGCGGCCTCAAGCTCGATCCGGGCATCACTTATCTGCAGACGCAGTACCCCGATCTCGAGCATGTCAAATGGGCCATCGAGCTGTTCGGCGACGAAATGCCGATGCATCTCGAAATGACCCGCTTCGACGGCCGCATCGTGTTTTCCGGCCTGCCGATCGTGCGCTACACGACCGAAGAGCGGCTCGAGGAGATCATCCGGCTGCACGAGGCAAATGGCTGCCTGGTCTTCAACCCCCACCGCTACACTCTCGAAGAGGGCGGCATGAAGAAGACCGACCGCAACCAGCTCGAGTTCAAGAAGCAGGCCGATCCCAAGGGCATCCTCAACCCCGGCAAGATGATCGCCTGGGACGATCCGAACTTCGATTTCGAGAGCGGCCGCGCCTGGCTGTTCGAGGGCCTTAAGACGCTGGGCGCCGCCTGATGCGGGTCATGGTGCTGCACGCCCACCCGGTCGAAAGCAGCTATAACCGGGCGCTGTGTAACGCCGTTCTCGAGACGCTCAAGGCCAATGGGCACACGCCCGACCTGGTCGATCTCTATGCCGAGAATTTCCAGCCGGTACTGACGCGGCAGGACCGCGAACTCTACCACCACGTGCCCGACAACATCACGCCCGAGCTCAAGCCCTATGTCGATCGCCTGATGGCGGCCGAGGCACTGGTGGTCGTACATCCGGTGTGGAACTATGGCTTCCCGGCCATCCTCAAGGGCTATTTCGACCGCGTCTTCATGCCCGGCGTCTCGTTCGTGCTCGAAGGCGGCGACGGCCCCGACAAGGGCACGCTCAAGCCCAACCTCAAGCACATCCGGAAGGTCGCCTTCGTCACCTCCTATGGCGGCAATCGCTGGCGCACCTGGATAATGGGCGATCCACCGCGCCGCATGGCCAAGCGCTGGGGCTGGGTCACCTTCGGCGGCTGGCTCCCCCCGACCTACCTGGCGCTATACGATATGAACAACGTCACGCCGGACGGGCTGAAGGGCTTCATCGCGAAGGTGAAGCGGGTGATCGGAACGTGGTGAGCTAGACCACTTTCGCGCGCTGCTTGAACTCCGGCCTGTCCCACTCGCCCGTAGCGATGATCTCGCGCAAGATCTCCGCCGCGCGGAACACGTCCTCGTAGCGCAGATACAATGGCGTGAGCCCAAACCGCATGATGTCGGGCTGGCGGAAATCGCCGATGACGCCGCGCGCGATCGACGCCTGCATAACCGCATAAGCCTCAGGGTGGCGCACCGACACCTGCGTGCCGCGCTTAGTAGCATCCCACGGCGTCAGCACCTCGATCTCACCGACATTGCCCACGAACAGCTCGAACAGCGCATCGGCCTTGGCCTTCACCTCAGCCAGGTCGACGCCCTCATATGCATCGAGCGCTGCGTCCAGCGCCGACATCGACAGGATCGGCGGCGTGCCCACCCGCAGCGCATCAACCCCCTCGGCCGGCCGATAGTCGTCGGCAAACTCGAACGGCGCTGCATGCCCCAGCCAGCCACTCAGCGGCTGCCGCAGTCCGGGCTGATGCTTCGGCGCGACATAAGCGAAGGCCGGCGCACCCGGTCCGCCGTTCAGGTATTTGTAGCCGCACCCGACCGCGAAGTCGGCATCGGCCCCCGCCAGGTCGACCGGGAACGCCCCGGCAGAGTGACAGAGGTCCCAGACGACCAGCGCGCCCTTTTCATGCGCCAGCCGGGTGAGCGCGCCCATGTCGTGCCGGGCGCCGGTCCGGTAGTTCACCTCGGTGACCAGCACCACCGCGACGTCATCGGTGATTGCCGTGACATCACCTGCAACAAGTTCATGGCCGGTCAGCGCCGCGACGCTGCCGGCGACATAGACGTCGGTCGGGAAGTTCCCCGCCTCCGTCAGGATGATCCGCCGCCCCGGCGGCTTCTCCACCGCCACAGCCAGCAGCTTGAAAATATTGATGGAGGTGGAGTCGGCGACGATCACGCTCCCCTGCTCCGCCCCGATCAGCGGCGCAATTCGCTCGCCGACGCGCCGCGGGAGGTCGATCCAGTCATGCCGGTTCCAGCTGGTGATGAGATCCCTGCCCCACTCCTCACCCACCACCCGGGCGCTCCGCTCTATCACCGATTTCGGCAGCGCGCCCAACGAGTTACCGTCGAGATAGATGATCCCGTCCGGCAGCGAAAAGCGGTCACGGAAGCGGGCAAGCGGGTCGGCGCGGTCGAGCGCGCGGGCGTCTTCGAGGTTCATGCGGCCATCTTCCAGCGTGTCGCACAAATGTCGATAGACAGCCGCCCGGCCCGGCCCTAAACCCGCGCCGACCCAAGGATTTTGCCGATGACCGAGCCGCTTCTCGACCTGATGCTGACCGCCGCCCGCGCGGCTTCCGCCGAGATAATGGAGGTCTACCTCGACGAATTCGACGCTTTCCAGAAGCTCGACGGCTCGCCGGTGACGCTCGCCGACCAGAAGGCCGAGAAGGTCATACTCGACATGCTCAAATCCACCGGCATCCCTTATCTGGCCGAGGAAAGCGCCGCCGCCGGCCACGTCGCCGAATTGGGCAACCGTTTCTTCTGCATCGATCCTCTTGATGGGACGAAGGAATTCATCAAGCGCAACGGCGAATTCACGGTCAACATCGCGCTCGTCGAAAACGGCCGCCCCACCCTCGGTGTCGTCCTCGCGCCTGCGTCCGGCGCCACCTTTCTCGGCGGCCCGGACGGCGCCTGGGAAATCACCAGCCGCAACGAAAAGCTGCCGCTGCGCACCAACCCGAACGGACCAATGCGGGTCGTCGCCTCCCGCTCGCACGGCCACGGCGCCCTCGAAGGATTCTGCCAGACTTTCCAGGTGGTTGACGACGTCTCTGTGGGCTCGTCGCTGAAATTCTGCCTCGTGGCGCGCGGCGAGGCCCAGCTCTACCCGCGCTTCACCCCCACCTGCGAATGGGATACGGCCGCTGGACAGGCCGTGCTCGAAGCGGCGGGCGGCGCGGTGCTCGCCCTCGACGGCGCGCCGCTGCGCTACGGCAAGGGCGGCGACAACCTCAATCCGTTCTTCATCGCAGCCGCCAATGCCGACCTGGCGCAGCGCGGATCGGCCGAAATGCGGGCGCTTCTGGCCAAAAGCTGACCCTGCCGGGGCAAGGCCCCGTTAACTGCGCATGGCTTACATGCAACCTACGCGCTTGCGGTGACTCCGGTGTGCGTATATAGGCCCGGCATATTCTTGCCCAGCATATGCACCGGGTCCAGCGAATATGAACGTCCGCACCATCTGTCTCGCGATTCTCTATGACGCCGAGGCGACAGGCTACGAAATCCGCAAGCTGTCGACGGAAGGGGAGTACTCCTACTTCGTCGATGCCAGCTTCGGGGCCATCTATCCGGCACTGGCCAAGCTCGAGGCCGACCGGCTGGTGACCTCGCGGGTCGAGCAGCAGGACGGCAAGCCGGCCAAGAAGATCTACGTCATCACCGAACTGGGTCGCCGCGAATTCATCAATTCGCTGTTCGAGCAGATCGGCGAGGACGAGTACCGCAGTGAGTTCCTGCTGTTCGCGCGCTTTGCGTCCGAGCTGCCGCAGTCGCTCGTCCAGGTGCGGTTGAGGGAGCGAATCGCTTCGCTCGACGGGGCGATCGCCGAGATGGATCGGCTTGCCACCAATCACACGCAGCCCGCCGACCGCTGGATAATCGACTATGGCCGGTCTTGCATGGCTTTTGCGCGTGACCATATCGAGGCCCACATGGGCGAACTGATTGCGCTGGCGCGGCCCGATGCCGCTGCCGCCGCTGAATAGAGGGCTATTTCCGAATGCGTGCGATTTACTCCTACGGCATCGCGCTGTTGATCGTCATTGGCATTGCCGTGCTGATGGCCAGCGGCACGATCAAGATCGGCGGCCAGGGGCCCGGCAATGGCGAGAGGTCCATCATTGCCGCCGCGCAGACCGAGCCACTGACGCCCGAGCAGCAGAGCCTGCTCGACGCGGCCAAGGCCAAGCAGCAGGCGGCCGATGACGCCAGGAAGGCCGCCGATCAGGCCGCCGCCGACGCCAAGACCGCCGCCGATGCGGCGGACGACGCGGACACCTCCGGCATCGCCAAGGGCGAAGAGCTGAAGAAAGAAGCCGCAGCGAAGGCCGAGGAGGCCGCCAAGGCCAAGTCGGCCGCGGATGCCGCGACCAACGCCGCCAAGGCTGCCGACGACGCCGCCGCTGCGGCACAGAAGGAAGCCGACGCGTTCAAGACCATCGCCGAGCGCAATATCGAGAAGAATGGCGGCGACGAGACCACCGCAGCGCCCCGCTCGGTGCGCATCGCCGAAGTCTCGCAGCAGTTGATGCCGATCGATTACGCACTGCGCGGCCGCACCAAGGCCAAGGCGTCGGTGTCGGTGGTGGCACAGACCTCCGGCACCGTGCAGGCGATCAATTTCGCCAAGGGCCAGCAGGTAAACGCCGGCGACACGATCTGCGTGCTCGATCAGGGCGCCCGCAAGCTCGCGGTCGACCAGGCGCAGGCCGCCGTCGATCAGGCGCAGACCGCCTTCGACTCCAACGCCGCCCTCGTCGCGAAGGGCCTCGCCGCACAGAACACGACGCTGGCGGTTCAGGCGCAGCTCGCCGGCGCCAAGACCGCGCTCGAGAATGCCCAGCTCGAACTGGGCCGCACCGAGATCAAGACCGACGTTGCCGGCACCATCCAGGATCCGCTCGCGACGGTGGGCAACATGCTGGCCGCCGGGCAGCCCTGCGCCACCGTGGTGCAGCTCAATCCGATGCTGTTCATCGCCTCGGTGCCGGAGGCCAAGATCACCTACGCCAGGCTCGGCTTGACGGCGACGGTCACCACGATCAGCGGCGACAAGGTCGAGGGCAAGGTGACCTACATCGCCTCGACCGCCGACGACGCGACGCGTTCGTTCCCGGTCGAGATCGAGCTGCCCAATGCCGACGGCAAGATCCGCGACGGCATCACGGCCGATGCCGTGGTCAATGTCGGCACGGCGCCGGTGACCGTGCTGCCGCAGTCGGTGCTGACGCTCGACGATCAGGGCGTGCTCGGCATCCGCACGGTCGAGGAGGGCAGCAAGGTGGCCTTCCACGCCGTGACGATCGTCAAGGATACGCGCGAGGGCGTCTGGGTTACCGGGCTCGCGCCCAAGATCAGCGTCATCACCGTCGGGCAGGAATATGTGCAGCCCGGCCAGGTCGTCGATGCCAAGACTGACAGCACTCCCATCGGCGCGACCGCCGACGGGAGTGACTCCACCGCCAGCAGCAGCTCGGAGCAGCCGTCATGATGAACTTTCTCGAGCGCATTCTGCGCATGCCACGAGTGGTGCTCACCATCATGGTGCTGCTGCTCGGGGCGGGCGTGCTCAGCTACATGTCGCTGCCGCGCGAAAGCTTCCCGGCGATCGACATTCCTTACTTCTATATCTCGGTCAGCGAGACCGGCGTGTCGCCGGGCGATGCCGAGCGCCTGCTGGGCAAGCCGATCGAAGATCGGGTGAAGGACATCGACGGGCTGGTCAACTACACGACCACCTCCTCGACCGGCCACGCCTCGGTACTGCTGGAATTCGACGTCAACGCCAACAAGGACAAGGCGCTCTCGGATGTGCGCGCCAAGCTCGACGGCGTGACCGGCGAGTTGCCCGACGATGCCACCACGCCGACGGTCAATTCGGTGTCCACCGCCTCGTTCCCCTCGCTCTCGGTCGCCGTCTATGGCGACGTGCCGGAGCGCGCGCTGGTGCAGAAGGCCAAGGACCTCAAGGAAGCGCTCGAGAAGCTGCCCGACGTGCAGTCGGCCGATCTCGCCGGCTCGCGCGACGAGATGCTGGCCGTCACCATCAACATGGACCAGCTCGAGGCCTACAACCTCACGGCCAGCCAGCTGTTCGACGCCCTCGCCAAGAACAACCTCGTTGTGCCGGGCGGTACGCTCGATACCGGCCAGGGCTCGTTCAACGTCGAAGTGCCCGGCCTGATCACCACGGCGCAGGACGTCATCTCGCTGCCGATCAAGACCTCCGGCGACACCGTGGTAACCTTCGGTGACGTGGCGCAGATCACCCGCACCTTCGCCGACGCGACCAGCTATGCTGATGTGAACGGCAAGCCGGCGATCACCCTCAGCGTCGTCAAGAAGCTCGGCACGAACGTCATCAACGTGGTCGACCAGGTGAAGGCGACGACCGAGCAGGTCACGGCCGACTGGCCGACCGGCATCCAGCATTCCTTCCTGCTGGACCAGTCGGAATCGGCCAAGAGCCTGTTCAACTCGCTGCAGGCCGCGGTGCTCACCGCCGTCGCGCTGGTGATGATCGTCTGCGTCGCCGCGCTGGGTCTGCGTCCGGCGCTGATGATCGGCATGTCGATCCCGATCTCGTTCATGATCGCGT
The DNA here is from genome assembly GCA_048498015.1 of Pseudomonadota bacterium. GTDB lineage: Bacteria > Pseudomonadota > Alphaproteobacteria > Rhizobiales > Devosiaceae > Devosia_A. The sequence goes on along the minus strand of JBEHYU010000015.1, from coordinate 35,496 downwards.
TCCTCGTCACCAGCCTGCTGGGCATGACACTCAACATGATGATCATGTTCGGCCTCGTGCTGGCGGTGGGCGTGCTCGTCGACGATCCAATCGTGGTGGTGGAGTACGCCGAACGAAAATTGCAGGAGGGCGTCCCCAAGCGGGAGGCCTTCATCATGGCGGCGCGCAAGATGTTCGTGCCGGTCGTCTCGGCGACCTTCACGACCCTCAGCGCCTTCGTGGTGCTGCTGTTCTGGCCGGGCATCATCGGCAAATTCATGAGCTACCTGCCCACGATCGTGATCGTGGTCATGTGCGCCTCGCTCGCCTCGGCGCTGGTGTTCATGCCGATCATCGGCGCGTTCATCGCCCGCACGCATATCGACCCGGTCGCCAAGGCCAAGGCCGACATCGTGATGTATCCCGACAAGTTCGACGTGAACAAAGTCGGCGGCTTCACCGGCGTCTATGTGCGGCTGATGAGCAAGCTCATCCACTACCCGCTGGCGACGTTGCCGATCGGCTTTGCGGTCCTGATCGCGATCTTCATGTTCGCGCATCCCTCGGGCTTCGTGCTGTTCCCCGACTCCGAGCCCGAACAGGGCACGGTGAACGTGATCGCGCGCGGCAATTATTCGCCGATCGAGGTGCGCGACATGCTGCGCGAGGTCGAGACCAGGATCCTCAGCGTCCAGGGCATCAAGGACTCGGTAATGGCCTTTGGCGGGGGCAATGGTTTTGGCGGTGACTCGCCGCCGGACACCATCGGCTCGTTCCAGCTGCAGCTGCAGGATTGGGACCAGCGCGTGCCGGCCGCGGAAATCTTCCAGGACATCCGCGACAAGGTTAAGGACATCCCCGGCCTCGAAGTACAGATCGCTGCCCAGCAGAACGGTCCGCCGTCGGGCAAGGCCATCAACCTCAGTGTCGAGAGCACCAACTACGCCGATCTCGAGCCTGTCGTTGCCAAGGTTCGCAGCTACATCGAGAACGATCTGGGCGACGCCATCGACGTGGAAGACGGCCGCCCTGCCCCCGGCATCGACTGGCAGGTCACCATCGACCGCGTGGCCGCGGCCAAGTACGGCATCGGCGTGCGCGAGCTCAGCCCCTATGTGCAGCTCGTTACCGCTGGCGTGAAGATCGGCTCGTACCGGCCGGACGACTCGACGGACGAGCTCGATATCCGCGTCCGCCTGCCGGCGGAGCAGCGTACCTTCGATGCACTCGACTCGTTGCGTATCGTCACGGCCCAGGGCCTCGTGCCGGTCAGCAACTTCATCAAGCGCACGGCCGTCCCCAAGGTCGCGACCCTGAGCCGCAAGAACGGCGTCTACTCGATGACCGTGGCTGCCAACCTCAAGCCCGGCGTCAACTCCGACGCCAAGGTGAAGCAGGTCAAGGCCTGGGAGCAGGAACAGATCAAGTCGGGCGCCTTCCCGGCCGGCACGCACATCGTCTATGGCGGTGCCGACCAGCAGAACGCCGATACGGGGGCGTTCATCGTCAAGGCGTTCATCGTGGCGCTGGCGCTGATCGCCCTGATCCTGCTGCTCGAGTACAACAGCTTCTGGCAGGTGTTCATCACCATCTCGACGGTGGGCATGTCGCTCGCCGGCGTGATGCTGGGGCTGGCGATCACGCATACGCCGTTCTCGATGATCATGACGGGCCTGGGCATCGTCGCCCTGGCAGGTATCGTGGTGAAGAACGGCATCGTGCTCACCGACACGTACAACCACTACAGCCGTGACGATGGTGTCGAGCCGGTCAAGGCGATGCTGCTGACCATCAGCCAGCGCGTCCGCCCGGTGCTGCTCACCGCGACGGTGACGGCCCTCGGCGTGATCCCTATGGCGCTCAACATCGAGTTCGACTTCATCGGCCGCGAGATCACGGTCGGCGGTCTCGCCGGCACCTGGTTCGTGGCGCTGTCGGAAGCTCTGGTGTCGGGCCTGTTCGTGTCGACCGCGCTGACGCTGGTGATGGTGCCGGTGATGATCGTCGCCCCCAAGGTCGCCGGTCACCAGCTCGGTGCGTTCTTCCTGGGCCTGTGGGGCCTGCCGGGCCGGCTGTTCCGGATGGTGTTCCCGCGCCGTGCGATCACGCCGGAAGGCGAGGTCGTCGATGTGCCGGAGGACGCGCCCGCCAAGGTCGCAGCCCCGCTCCCTGCCCCCGCCAACGACGAAGGCGAAGGCACGCGCCACGCCGCCGAGTAGGCCCGGCGCAAGCGACAATCACAAAGGCCCGGAGCGATCCGGGCCTTTCGTTTGTATCCAGTATCAGTTGACAACCAATTCAGGTTGTTTTATCAGAAACAACCTTTTTAGGCTGTTTTTCTAGATACAACCTATTTTGGGTGTTGGATTGGTGTGGTGATGGTTGCGGTGCTGACAGGCGATATCGTTGGCTCATCGACGCTCAGCGCTGCTCGGCTCGCTGAGGTTCTGGCTGCGATCGGCCAGGCCGTCGAGGATTTCGCCAAGGCCCATCCCGACGCGCTGGTGGGGAAGGCGGAGTTCTTTCGCGGCGATGCCTGGCAACTGGCAATGTCCGATCCTGCGGGGGCGCTGCGCCTCGCTTTGCTGATCCGTGCCCGGCTCGCGGCGGCAGACCTCGCGGCCACCCGGCTCGCCATTGGAGTGGGCAATGCCGAGATACATCCCACCCACATTACGCGATCGACCGGAGAAGCGTTCGTCCTCTCGGGTCGCGCGCTCGACGGCATCGAGGTGCAATACCGCATGACGGGTGCGTTGCCCGAGCGGGCTGGCGCGCTTCGCCAGTGGTTCCCGGCGCTGATCCAGCTCTGCGACGCGCAAGTGAGCCGCTGGAAGCCCGAGCAGGCGGAAACTGTCGCCTATGCGCTGATGGCACCTACCGCCACCCACCAGGATATCGGCAAGATGTTCGCGCCATCAAAGACCCAGCAGGCTGTCAGCAAGGCCCTGGCCGGCGCGGGATGGAAGGCCCTTGCGGACGCGATGGCTGCGCTCGAAACTACCGCGTGGGATACCCTGCTACAGCCGATTTAGGCTGTTTTCCAACCACAGGCTTTTCAGGCTGTTTTCATGGACCAAACCTTCCTCGTCCTCTTCACAGCCTATCTGATCGCCCGCTTTCCGTTGCGCGGCACCGGCGGCTGGGCGCTGCCGCTGCAGATCCTCACGGTGTGCGTCATCGCCACGGCGCTGTTGGGCAACTGGCAGCCCTGGATCGTCATTGCCTTGGCTGCGGCGCCAATAGTGGCAGTTGCGGGCGGCCTCATCAAAGAACCGGTAGCTGCCCGGCTGCTGCCTGGCGCCAGGCCGGACTCGCCGCTTCGCGTCCTTCTCCCCTTCGTCAGCGAATTCGTCTTTCACACCGCGGTCGTTGCCGCTCTGACCTGGTTCAATCCCCAAGCTGCGGCCGCGGGCTGGGCGGGCACGCTTCCCACCGAGCCGCACCGCCTCTTCCTCATCGTCCTGACGATCGTCGCCGGCCTGATCCTCAACCTGCAGGTCGGCGGCACGCTGATCGGCGCGCTGGTGCAACCGCTCAAGAACGAGGTCGGGCCGAAGTTCACCGCGGGCCTGACGAATGGCAGCCTCTACATCGGCTGGCTCGAGCGCGCGCTGGTGATGTTCTTCGTGCTGATCGGCCAGATCGCCGGCGCCGGCTTCCTGATCACCGCCAAGTCGATCCTGCGCTTTTCCGACGCCAGCGACCAGGAGCATCGCCAGGCCTCCGAATACATCATCATCGGCACGTTCCTGAGCTTCGGCTGGGGACTGATCGTGTCCGTCATCGCCGCGCGCGCCATCGAGTACTGGAACGCTATTCCTTGATATCGTAGTGCCGGGCGAGGCCATCGAGCACGGAATCGAGCCCGGTCGCGAACCACTCGTCGGGATGGAAGGTGTGCGCCATGCGCTGCACGAATTCTGCCATCGGGGTGTCCCCCATCTCCTTCATCAGCTCCGGAAACTCTTCCTGCCTGATGTTGGCGGCCATGAAGTCGGCGATGTAGCCGAGCATCTTTTCGGTATCGCCGCTCTCGAAATCGACAGCAACGGCGCGCAGCGAATGGCCGAAGACGAAATCGTCGACCACCACGTTGATCGCCATCTTGGCCTCGAAGCCCAGCCCGGTATCGGCCAGCGCGGCGAGCGACTGTTCCACGTGGCGCAGGCCGTTGAGCCCCGGCTGTCCGCCCTGCGTCTGGATGGTCAGTGCCCAGGGGTGGCGCCGGTAGGCATCACGCGTCGCCTTGGCCACTGCCGTCATGGCCTCGCGCCAGCCGCCCTTGAGTTCGCGCGGCGGCACGAGGATCTCGCCCATGATGATGTCGTCCATGGCGGCCAGGAGATCCTCCTTGGTCCGCACATAGTGGTAGAGCGACATCGTACCCGAGCCGAGCACGGCCGCGATCTTGCGCATCGACACCTCGTCGATGCCCTGCGCATCGGCGATGGCGACGGCAGCGGTGGCGATGGCCACGGCGTCGAGCGGCTTGCGGCCGGAGCGGCGCGCCCGCTCGGCGTCGCGCAGGCGGTGCGCTTCGTCGTGCAGCCGCTGCGCCTCCTGGCGCTGGCGGGTGGCTTCCTCGATATCCCGCCGCGCCTGGTCGAGCTCGCGCTGGCCGCGCTCGGCATGTTCGCGATGGGCTTCGCGCAGGCGGGAAAAACGGTCCCGCAGCGACTCGTCTCTTGACACTCGTACACCGTACGACTATTGGTTTCGTACGTTGTACCAAATCTGCGTTCCGGCCGCCAGAGGCCGGCCAACCCTGCGAACGGGAGTTTTCGGGAATGAAGATGGACGCCTCGATGTTGGCCGTGGAGGCGCACGGCCTGCGCAAGCGCTTCGGCCAGACTCAAGCCGCCGACGGCATCGACCTCAGTATTCCGCGCGGCACCGTGTTCGGCCTGCTCGGCCCCAACGGCGCCGGCAAGACCACCACGGTGCGCATGCTGACCACCCTGCTCCGCCCCGATGCCGGCAGCGCCCGTGTCGCCGGGTTCGACGTGGTGACGCAGTCGATGGATGTGCGCCGCAATATCGGGCTCGTCGGCCAATATGCCAGCGTCGACGAGTTGCTCTCGGGCCGCCAGAACCTGTTCATGATCGGCCGGCTGCATGGCCTGTCCAACCGCGATGCCAAGCGGCGCGCCGACGAGCTGCTCGAGCGCTTCGACCTCGCCGGCACCGGCAACAAGGGCACCAAGACCTATTCGGGCGGCATGCGACGCCGGCTCGACCTTGCGGCCAGCCTCGTGGTGAAGCCGCCGGTACTGTTCCTCGACGAGCCCACCACCGGGCTCGATCCCACCGGCCGTGCCGCGACCTGGGATGTCATCTCCGATATGACGCGCGACGGCACCACCGTGCTGCTCACCACCCAATATCTCGACGAGGCCGACCGTTTCGCCGAGCGCGTCGCGGTGATCGACCATGGCGTCGTCGTCGCCGAGGGCACGCCGGCCAATCTCAAGAGCCGGGTCGGCCGCGCCACGCTGGCGGTGCAGCTCGACGAGCGCTTCACCGAGACGGCGCTGCGCGAGATTGCAACGCCCTTCGCCTTCAGCGCGCCGTTCCTGCGCAATGGCGAGCTGATGGTGCCGCTGCGCGACCTCACCGTCACCGGCGATCTGCTGGCGGCGCTGGCCGAAGCCGGCGTCGGCCTCAACGCCGTCAGCGTCGTCAAGCCCAGCATGGACGACGTGTTCTTCGAACTCACCGGCCGCCACGAGGCCGAGCCTGCCCTGGAGCCCGCAGCATGAGCACCACCGCCCTCCCCGCCCGCCAGAACGGCATTCTGAAGATGCTCGACGAGATCGGCATCTTCGTCTGGCGCAATCTCTCGCACATCCCGCGCGTACCCGAGCGACTGCTTGACGTGACGCTGCAGCCGGTGATCTTCGTGATCCTGTTCGGCTTCATCTTCGGCAGCGCCATCAATGTGCCGGGCGGCAATTACCGCGAATTCCTGATGGGCGGCATCTTCATCCAGACGCTCAGCTTCGCCGCCATGACCACCGCCATCGGTATCGTCAACGACTTCTCCGAAGCCGTCATCGACCGCTTCCGGGCCTTGCCGATCAGCGCCGCCTCAGTGCTGCTCGGGCGCGCCATCGCGTCGCTGATCGAGGCACTGCTCGGCATCATCGTGATGGCCATCTGTGGGCTGATCGTCGGTTGGGCGCCGCACGGCACGCCCATCGAGACCCTCGCGGCGCTCGGCCTGATGCTGTTCTTTGCCTTCTCGATGATCTCGCTGGGCACGATGATCGGCCTGTTGGTCCGCAGCGTCGGCACGGCGCAGACGCTCGGCTTCGTCTTCATCTTCCCGCTGACATTTGCGTCCAACGCGTTCGTGCCGACCGACAACATGCCATGGATCCTCAGGCTGCTCGCCGACTGGAGCCCGGTCACCACCGTCGTCGCGGCGCTGCGCGGGTTGTTCCACAACCCCAACCCGATCCCGCCGGACGCTCCCTTCCCGCTGCTGCACCCGATCGAAGTGTCGTTGATCTGGTGCGCGCTGATCAGCGTGGTCGGCCTCAGCGTCGCCATCTGGCGCTATGGCGCACGCAGCCGGGGCTGATCCTGTACGGAGGCCGAGCACGGGTCCCCTTCTCCCCTTGAGGGAGAAGGTGGCGCGCAGCGCCGGATGAGGGGTTCTCTCAGCTCTCGCGGATGTGGAGGCAACCCCTCATCCGCCCTTCGGGCACCTTCTCCCTCAAGGGGAGAAGGTGGTCCGTCCAACACCGGCGCTCAATTGCGGCGTCGCCCGAAACGCTCGGGATTGCCAAAAGCCATCCCCAGCAGCGACGCGAAGATCATGCCGATCACCACCATCTCGACGATCAGCCAGAGATCGCCGAGGCCGTCGCGAATGACCCACAGCAGGATGGCGCCGACGATCAGGTTGCCGCCGCCCCAAAGCACGTTGAACAGCGCTGTGTCCTCGGTACCCGGTCCACCCGAGCGCGGCGAGGGAAATTTCTTGCCCGCAATGCCCTGCGTGAAATGTGGAATGCCGTTCGTCAGCAGCAAGGCGGTGGGGATCGCCACCAGATAGAACCACCACTGCATCGTCCACCTCCCTGTTGTGGCTAGGCGTCAAAAGCGCGTAGCCGCCACTCTGCGTTTTCATATTCGAGTTCGTGGATCGCCAATCCTCGATATTGGTTCAGCACGCGATCCCAGAAGGCCTCCGACCGGGGGTGGCTTTTCCATACCCCGACATGCCATCGGCCGGAATGCCGCTGCACGATCTGCCTGACAGCCTCACGCCCCACGCCCTGGTGCCGGTAGCCCCGCAGCACGAAGAACTCCGCCATGAACCAGCACGGCCTGACACCGGTCAGCGGGCATTCGTCGATCACCAGCGCGAACCCGGCCAGTTCGCCATTCACCCGCAGCAAATATGGAAACCGCCAGAACGCATCGAGGCGGTCATAGCCATAGCGCCCGTCATCGCCGATCGGCCACACGCCCTCATCGGTCATGTCGTAGAGGTAGAGCTGGATGAGATTGGCGATCGTCGATCTGTCCTCCGTCGCAGCGGGCAAGATCGATACCTCGCTCATTCTGCCGCCGGCAGCCCGCGCTTCACGAATTCGTCGTTGGCCGCCTGCCTGGCGCGCTCTTCGGCTTCGGTGGCTTCGCGCTGCCGGTTCCACATCTGGGCATAGAGGCCGTCGCGCAGCAGTAGCATCTGGTGCGTGCCACGCTCGGCGATCAGCCCGTCGCGCAGCACGATGATCTCGTCGGCGTTGATGACGGTCGAGAGCCGGTGCGCAATGACCAGCGTCGTACGGTTGCGGCTCACCACGTCTAGCGCCGACTTGATGTCCTGCTCGGTCTTGGTGTCGAGCGCCGAGGTCGCCTCATCCAGGATGAGGATCGGCGGTCCCTTAAGGATGGTGCGCGCGATGGCGACGCGCTGCTTCTCTCCGCCCGACAGCTTCAAGCCGCGTTCGCCCACCTGGCTGTCATAGCCCTTGGGCAGGCTGGCGATGAAGTCGCCGATCTGTGCCATGTCGGCTGCGGCCTTCACCTCATCCATCCCGGCTTCGGGCCGGCCGTAATTGATGTTGTAGGCGATGGAGTCGTTGAACAGCACGGTGTCCTGCGGCACCATACCGATCTGCGCGCGCAACGAGGCCTGCGTCACGTCGCGCAAATCCTGCCCGTCGATGGTGATGCGCCCGCCGGTCACCTCGTAGAAACGATAGAGCAGCCGCGAGATGGTCGACTTGCCCGCCCCTGTCGGCCCAACGATCGCCGTGGTCTTGCCCGCGTCGATCTCGAAGCTGATGCCCTTGAGGATTTCGCGCTCGGGGTCGTAGTGGAAATGCACGTCCTCGAAGCGGATCACCGGACCGCTGATCGCCAGCGCCCTGGCGCCCGGCTTGTCGACGATCTCCGGGCTCTGGTTGAGCAGCTTGAACATCTCCTCGATGTCGGTCAGCCCCTGCCGGATCTCGCGGTAGACGAAGCCGATCATGTTGAGCGGCCGGTAGATCTGCATCAGGAAGGTGTTGAGCAGCACGAAGTCGCCGATCGTCTGCTTGCCGCTCAGCACCGCCAGCACCGACAGCACGCCGATGGTGATCACGCCGGCGTAGAAGATCACCGCCTGGCCGAAATTGAGGAAGCCCAGCGAGGTCCAGATGCGGATCGCCGAGGCCTCGTACTTCTCCATGGATTTGTCGAAGCGCTCGGCTTCCATCCGCTCGTTGGCGAAGTACTTCACCGTCTCGAAATTGAGCAGGCTGTCGACCGCCTTGGAGTTGGCGTCGGTGTCGCTGTCGTTCATGTCGCGACGGATGGAGATGCGCCAGTTGCTCGCCCGGATAGTGAACCACAGATAGAGCCAGATGGTGACGACGACGACGCCCAGATAGGTAACGCCGAACATCACCACGAAAATGATCGAGACGACGACGAACTCGACCAGCGTGGGCACGATGTTGAGCACCATGAACCGCACGATGGTTTCGATGCCCTTGGTGCCGCGCTCGATCACCCGGCTAAGCCCGCCGGTACGCCGCGCCAGATGGAAGCGCAGCGACAGCCGGTGCAGATGCTCGAAGGTCTGGTACGCCAGCTTGCGCACCGCATGCTGGCCGACGCTGGCGAACATGATGTCGCGCAACTGCTGGAAGCCGGAGTCGATGACGTTGCCGAGCCCGTAGGCGACCACCAGTACCACCGGCACGGCGATGCCCATAACCAGCGCTTCGTTGCCCGCTGCCGCCTTGTTGGCCCCGTCGATGATACCCTTGTAGGCAAACGGCACCAGCGTGGTCGCGACCTTGCTGACCAGCAGTGCGGCGACCGCGAAGACGACGCGCCATTTGAGATCGGGCCGCCCCTCGGGCCACATATAGCCCCAGAGGTTCTTCGCCGTAGAGAGAAGCGAGCCCTCCGCGGTGATCGTCGCGGGCTTGGGATCGGTCTTGGAGGGCGCCATCAGGCCGGCTCGGCTTCCGTCACGCGGGGCGCGTGGATTTCCGCGAGGCCCGAGAACAGGCCGGAGAAGGCGCCGTTCAGCGCTTCGAGGCGGTCGGGGTTCAGCGAATAGCAGTTGCGCGTGCCCTTGGGGCTGCGCTCGACGAGGCCGGCATCGACCAGCACCTTGATGTGCTGGCTGACCGTCGACTGCGCCAGCGGCAGGCACTCGGTGACGTCGGTGCAGCAGCAGTCGTTCTGCTGCTTTTCGGCGAGAATGCGCAGGATCGAGAGCCGCACCGGGTGGCCCAGCGCGCGCATCACGTCGGCAAATTCGTCGTCCGGCATCTTGTTCATCGTTGTTTACCGATAGAAGAAGTCTTCGTCTTGCGCAAGACGCGAGTGGGTCAGCGAAGCTGCAATGTCGAGAAAGACGACGCCTTGCCGCTATTGGGCTTGGGCAAGACGACGACGTCCGGATAGCGGCGGTTGAACTTGATGATCGCCTTGGGGTTCGGCGTGGCCGCAGGTCCCGGCTTGATGGGCGACGGCTTCGCCGTCACCTTGGACGGTGGCGCGGGCGTGGTGGGTGGGGCGATGGGCTTTGCGGTGGCCTCGAGCGTGGCCTCGCCGCTGCTGTTGGGGCCGCTGCCGATGCTGCCACCCGTCTCCGGCAGAGCCATGATCGGCCGCGGCGGCGTCACCACGACTGCCAGCGGTTCCGCTGTCGCCATGAGCGACGGGCTGCCGCTGCTCGATCCGCTGGCACCCAGCACCGCCGGCAGCGGCGCGAGCATTGCGTCCCCTGACGGCGCAACGGCGACCGCCTCGCCGCCGGCCGAAAGCTGCCCGGCTCGTTCGACCAGCGCGACATCGGCGACCGGCGGACTGGCAAGCGGCGCGCTCCCGCCCGTCGTCAACTGCCCGGGCGGCGGGGCGAGATCGACGACCGCAACCGGCCCCGGCGGTACCAGGACCGACCCCGTCGTTTCGAGGTCTCCCAGCGCGGCCGTCAATCGGGCCTCTGCCGCCGCATCGGCCGGCGCGATGGCGATTCCGTCTACTGCGATGCTGCCGGACGGTGCGCTCAGCACGGCATTGGCAACCGGCGCGGGCTCGTATTCGGTGGCATTGGCCTCGATCCAGCCCGAGTGATGCGGCGGCATCTCCGCCACGATCTGCGGCGGCGCTTGCGCTGGCAGAACAGGGACTTGCGCGGGCTCCGGCGTCGCGGGCAGCAGGCCGCCCTGCTCCAGCCTGTTGTGCAGGCAGGCCCCGATCCGGCCCGTATCGCCCCAGCACGAGCGGATCGCCGGCCCGGCCAGAATCCCGCCCACGACCAGCAGCGTCGCGAATGCGACGGCGATCGTCAGCGACAATGACGCAGCGGCGCGTGCCCCGGCCAAACCCACAATCCCCCTGAAGGGGACGTTAGGCGGCTCCCCCTCGTGTTTTCAAGAGTTTGTAGGTGATTGACTCATAAAGCGCCTCAAATGAGGCGTCGATGATGTTGGCGCTCACCCCGATCGTCGACCATCTTTCGCCCGTCCCGTCGCGGCTTTCGACCAGTACACGGGTGACCGCGCCCGTGCCGCCGTCGAGGATACGGACCTTGAAATCGACCAGCTCCAGATCGGCGATTTCGGCCGAAAACTTGCCCAGATCCTTGCGCAGGGCGAGGTCGAGCGCATTCACCGGACCGTTGCCTTCGGCCACCGACATCAGCCGCTCGCCATCGACGACGATCTTGACCACCGCCTCGGTGACATTGACCGTCTGGCCCTTGGCATTGTGCCGGCGCTCGACCGAGGCGCGATAGCTCTCGACCTCGAAGAATTCCGGCACCGTGCCAAGCGCGTGTCGCGCCAGGACCACGAAACTGGCTTCCGCGCCATCGTAGGAATAGCCGCGCGCCTCGCGCTCTTTGACGGTGCGCAGCAGTCGCTCGAGCCGCGGATCGTCCTTGTCGAGGCTGATGCCGTTGCGCTTGAGCGCCGTCATCAGGTTCGACTTGCCGGCCTGCTGGCTGACCATGACATTGCGCTCGTTGCCCACGCTCTCGGGCGGCACGTGCTCATAGGTGGAGGGATCCTTGGCGATGGCCGAGGCGTGGATGCCCGCCTTGGTGGCGAACGCCGCCGCACCGACGTACGGCGCCTGCCGGTCCGAGGCGCGGTTGAGCAGATCATCGAAGGCGCGGCTGACGCGGGTGATCTCGCCCAGCTGCGCCGGCGTTACGCCGACCTCGAAGCGTTCGGCGAAGACCGGCTTCAGCGCCAGCGTCGGGATCAGCGTCACGAGGTTGGCGTTGCCGCAGCGCTCGCCCAGGCCATTGAGCGTGCCCTGGATCTGGCGCACGCCCGCTTCCACCGCCGCGAGCGAATTGGCCACCGCCTGGCCGGTGTCGTCGTGCGCGTGGATGCCAAGCCTGGCCTTGTCCACCGGCAGCGCCTTGACGATCGCGGCGACCTCGGACGGCATCGTGCCTCCATTCGTATCGCAGAGGATCACCCAGCGCGCGCCCGCGCCCAGCGCCGTCTCGACGAACTTCGTGGCATAGCCCGGATCGGCTTTGTAGCCGTCGAAGAAGTGCTCGCAATCGACCATCGCCTCCTTGCCCGCAGCCACTGCGGCTTTCACCGTCTCGCTGAGGTTCTTGAGGTTCTCCTCGGGCGTGATGCCGAGGGTCAGCGTCACCTGGTAGGACGACGACTTGCCGACAAAGCACGTCGCGCTCGCCGCCGAATTGAGGATGGCCTGCACGCCCGGATCGTTGCCGACCGAACGGCCACTGCGCTTGGTCATGCCGAACGCCGTGAACGTCGCGCGGCTTGTCTGCTTCTGCGCAAAAAACGCATCGTCCACCACATTGGCGCCCGGATAGCCGCCCTCGATGTAGTCCACGCCGATCTCCTCGAGCAGCCCGACAATGCGGATCTTGTCCTCGAGCGAGAACTCGATTCCAGCCGTCTGCGCCCCATCGCGCAGCGTCGTGTCGAAGAGATAGAGGCGGTCTTTGCTCATCACGCGTGACTCGGTTCGGGTATCCAATGGTCGGTATCGTGGTCGGGATGCTGGTGGTTGGTGCGGCGGATCAGGTCGTAGTGCGGATCGCCGTCCTCTTTCATCTGTGGGCCGGTCGAGCCGGTCGCCGTTGCCGGCAGCTGTTCGAGAACTTCGCGCAGCCAGGGCATCATCGACTCCGCCCCATACTGGAAGATCGGCCGCACCAGCTCGGGATGATCGAACGAGCCGCTCATCATCGCGATATAAGCCCAGCCATGCTCGCGCCAGGCGAGCGGCGTGCCGCAGTTCTTGCAGAAGCCGCGCTCCGCCGTCGCCGACGAGGCCCACCAGGTGATCTCACCGCGCGTCAGCTCGAAATATTCGATATCGACGCCGGCGAACGCCCCGAAATAATTGCCCGCCTGCTTCTGGCACATCCGGCAATGGCAGATGCAGGGCTGGTGCGGCATCTTCGTCAACGCATAACGCACGGCGCCGCACTGGCAGCCGCCGGTCAGTCTGACCTCGCTCATCTGTTCCCCCCAGTATGTGGCGTCCAGTTCGTCGTATCGTGGTCGGGATGCTGGTTGTTGCTGGTCTTGATCGCCGCCGCTTCCGTTTCCATCGCCGACTCCGTGGTGCCGACCTCCTCGACGTCGCCGAGATGGAACAGTGAGGGATGCTTGCCCTCGAGCCCCATCTGGTACATCAAGGGGATGCGGTGCGGCTCGTCGAAGGCGCCGATGGCGAACGAGATGTGCTTGCCGCCATCGTGGCGATAATAGAGCGGCGTTCCGCAATCCTGGCAGAAGCCGCGACCAACATGCTCGGAACTGTGGAATTCCGCCGCGTTGCCGCGCGTCCAGGTGAGGTTCTCGTGGCCGACGCCGACCAGCGCGGCGAACAGATTACCCGTCGCCTTCTGGCACATCCGGCAATAGCAGACATGCGGGTTCTCGCGCAGTGCCTTGGCATGGAACCGAACTGCGCCGCACTGGCAGCCGCCCGAGAATTCGCCCAGATCGAGATCGTTCATTGCGCCCCTCCCGGCGTCCAGTTGTCGGTGTCCTGATCGGGATGCTGGTAAGATTTGAGGATCGCCAGGATATCGCGCTCCTCGTCGGTCGAGCCGAGCGGCTCCTCGCTGAGCTCGTCGAAATGCCCCACGATCGGATGGCGGTTGTCGCGCGCCAGCTCGCCCGTCGGCAGCAGCGCGTCCGGATTGTCGAACGAGCCGATGGTGAGCGCCGGATTGTTCCGGCCCCACTGGTAGCTGAGCGGCGTGCCGCAGTTCGAGCAGAAGCCGCGCTGCACATTGCCCGACGAACGGAACACGCTCGGCCTGCCGCGCGTCCATTCGACCGGCGCGGTGAATTCGGCCCACGTGGCGAAGATGTTGCCCATCGCCTTCTGGCACATCCGGCAGTTGCAGATCGTGGCGCTGCGCGCTGGGCCGGCGACCCGATAGCGCACCGCGCCGCACTGGCAGCCGCCGGTCAGATAGTCGCTCACTTGGCGCTCTCCGCAAAGCGGTCAGTGGCGCGCACCAGCTGGTCGAGGATGCCCGGCTGGCTGTAGGAATGGCCGGCCCCATCGACCATGTGGAACGCCGCTTCGGGCCAGGCGCGATGCAGGTCCCACGCCGTCTGTGGCGGGCAGCACACATCGTAGCGGCCCTGCACGATGACGCCGGGGATGCCCTTGAGCCTGTGCGCATCGCGGATCAGTTGCCCCTCCTCCATCCAGCCCTCATGCACGAAGAAATGGTTCTCGATGCGCGCAAAGGCGAGCGCGTAGTGGCCATCATAGAAGCTCTCTGACACCGAGGGATCAGGCAGCAGCGTGATGGTCTCGCCCTCCCACTTGGCCCACGCCTTGGCGCAGGCCAATTGCGCCTCGACGTCGTCGCCGGCCAGGCGCTTGCGATAGGCAGCCATCAGATCGCCGCGCTCGGCCTCGGGGATGGGCGCCACAAAGCCCTCCCACTTGTCCGGGAAGATCAGCGAGGCGCCGTGCTGGTAGTACCATTGCAGCTCCCAGCGCCTGAGCGTGAAGATGCCGCGCAGCACCAGCTCGCTCACCCGCTCGGGGTGCGTTTCGGCATAAGCCAGCGCCAGCGTCGAGCCCCACGAGCCGCCGAACACCAGCCAGCGCTCGGCGCCCACCATCTCCCGTAGCTTTTCGATATCCGCCACCAGGTCCCAGGTCGTGTTGTGCTCGAGATTGGCGTGCGGCGTAGACTTGCCGCAGCCGCGCTGATCGAACAGCAGCACGTCATAGCGTTTCGGATCGAAGGCGCGCCGCTGGTTCGGCGACAGCCCGCCGCCAGGCCCGCCGTGCAGGAACACCGCCGGCTTGGCGCCCGGCGTGCCGACGCGCTCCCAATGAATGGAATGCCCGTCGCCCACGTCCAGCATGCCGGAAGCGTAGGGTTCGATCTCGGGATAGAAAGTGCGAAGTTCGCTCACGCGGAAGGTCCTTAGGCTAGCGGCCAGTGTTCGGTGTCGTGGTCGGGATGCTGATGGCTGACGATGTCGAGCTTGAACTCGTCGGCCTTGGGTGACTCGCCGGGCTGGCGCATCGGCAGCGTCATCAGCTGGTCGAAGAAGCTGAGCTTGTCGGCCGGATTGACCTGGATGGTCGGCGGCGCAAGCTCCGGATTGTCGAAAGCGCCGATGGCAAGCTCGATCGCCGAGGCGCCGAAATCATAGGCGAGCGGCGTTCCACACGCGGCGCAGAAGCCGCGCTTCACTTTGTTCGAGCTCTGGAACCACGCGGGCGCACCGCGCGTCCACTGGACGCCGAACGCTGTCACCAGCGGCCCGAAAAAGCCGCCAAAGGCCTTCTGGCACATGCGGCAATGGCAGATCGATGCGCGTCCCAGCCGCTTGGCCGAGAAGCGCACCGCCCCGCACTGGCAGCCGCCGGTGAGCAGTTCACTGGGCATTGTGGCAGACGGCCTCGATATTGTGCCCATCCGCGTCGTGGATGAAGGCCGCATAGTAGTTCTCGTTGTACTCGGTGCGCAGCCCCGGCTTGCCGTTGTCGGTGGCGCCGGCCCGCATTGCCGCGGCGTAGAACGCATCGACCTCGGCCCGCGTCTCACAGCGGAATGCCAGATGCACGTGCCCCGGCTCTCCCGCCGAAATCCACAGGAACGGAAAGTCCCCGCCCATGCCCACAGTAACGCCAAAATCCATCAGCGCCGTGAGCCCCAGCGGCTGCAGCGCCGCCGCATAGAACGCCTTGGCCTTCTCGTAATCGGTAACGTTGATCCCGATGTGATCGACAGTTGCACTCATGGTTGCTGCTCCTGCAGGTTTGACCAGATTAGTTCAAGAACGCCGTTCGGACGTGCCAGCATGTCGGGGTTCCAGATGCGCAGGATGCGAAAGCCCTGCGCCCTGAGCCACGCATCGCGCTCTTCATCATGGACGCTGTCTGCGTGCTGGCTGCCGTCGAGCTCAACGATCAGTTTGTGATCGGCACATAGCATATCGACGACATAACGGCCGATCGGCACCTGCGGCCGGAATTTGTAACCGTCCAACCGCCGGTCGCGCACCAGCGACCATAGGCGACGTTCCGCCTCGGTTGGGGCGTGACGCATGTTGCGGGCAAAGCCACGCAGCCGTTTGGTCGCTGGCGTCCGCCATTCCGCACGAGCGCGCCGGCGCTTGGACAGGTCGCGCTCGGCTATCGCTGCCAGAGCTGCCGCATCCGTGTCCTTGGTAGGCAACCCCTCATCCGCCCTTCGGGCACCTTCCCCCTCAAGGGGGGAAGGGGGACCGGGATCATTCTCCCGTTCAGGGCGGGCCGATAGATCAGCATCAGCCGCCGTGGTCGAACCAGCTCCGTCAACCGACTTCCCTTTTCCAGATTGCGCAACCGTCCCCCGGTCCCCTTCTCCCCTTGAGGGAGAAGGTGGCTGCGAAGCAGCCGGATGAGGGGTTGTCTCCCTCATCGTTTCATTTCCCATTTGGTGATGCGCTCACCGGCATCGTTCTTGGAATCCATTAGCTGGATGCCCTCGCTCAACAATGCGGCGCGGATTTCGTCGGCGCGCTTGAAGTCCTTCGAGTTGAGGGCCTGAAGGCGCTCGGCAACAGAGGTTTCGATCCGCGTGCTATCCAATGACGTTATGAAGGACGCCGACTGCTTCTCCATCCAGTGGCCATCGTACGTCTGGATGTCGATGCCCAGCAGCATCAGCCCAGCGGCTAGTTCGGCTGCGGGGCTCTGGGCACCCTTCATGAAGTTAGCCGGATCGCTACGGCTCGCCTTCAGCAATCGGTGCAATTCAGAAATCGCTCGCGGAGTATTCAGGTCGTCCTGAAGGGCCTCCATGAACTCCGATGAAGGCATGGCGCCATCGACTGCCGCTGCAAACGCGGAGAAGTAGGTTAGCGCGATCGACGCCTCTTCGAGTGCTCGCGTGCCGAAATCGATCGGCTGCCGGTAGTGCGTCATCAACATGGCGAAGCGCAGCACCGCTCCAGGCCATGCGCGACCACCGAGCACCGGCGTATCGAGCAGCTCGCGGATGGTGAAAAAGTTGCCGAGCGACTTCGACATCTTCTCGCCTTCCACCTGCAGGAAGCCGTTGTGCAGCCAGTAGCGCGCCATCGTCTCGGTACCGTGGGCGCAGCGCGATTGGGCGATCTCGTTCTCGTGGTGCGGGAAGATCAGATCGAGCCCGCCGGCATGGATGTCGAACACCTGCCCCAGATAGCGCTCGCTCATGGCCGAGCATTCGATGTGCCAGCCCGGCCGGCCGCGGCCCCAGGGCGAGTCCCAGCCCGGCTCGCTGTCCGACGAGCGCTTCCACAGCACGAAGTCGGCCGGGTTGTGCTTGTGCGCATCGACCTCGACGCGCGCGCCGGCCAGATTGTTCTCGAGTTCGCGGCCCGACAGCTTGCCGTAGTCGGGCATCGAGCTCACCTCGAACAGCACCTCGCCCACCTCACCCGCCTCATAGGCATGGTGGTTGGCGATCAGCTGGCCGATGAGCTTTTGCATGCCCTCGATATTGTCAGTGGCGCGCGGCTGCACGGTCGGCTCGAGGCAGCCCAGCGCCGCCGTGTCCTTCTGGTACTGCGTCGCCGTCGTCTCGGTGACCTTGCGGATCGCCTCGTTCAACGGCAGGTCCGGCCAGTCGCGCGCCGCCCGAGCATTGATCTTGTCGTCGACGTCGGTGATGTTGCGCACATAAGTGACGTGGCTCTCGCCGTAGACATGGCGCAGCAGCCGGAACAGCACGTCGAAGACGATCGCCGGGCGCGCATTGCCGATATGGGCGAAGTCGTAGACCGTCGGGCCGCAGACATACATGCGCACATTGTTCGCATCGAGGGGGACGAAATCCTCCTTCGTGCGGGTCAGCGTGTTGTGGAGCCTGAGCTTCAGGTCGCTCGCCATGTGCAGTCCAATGCCTCAACAAGTGTGACGCGCTGGCAGCGGGCTCTTCGGGACTAGAACTCAGAGAATGAAGAAAACCGCGCGGCCAACAGGTGTTAGCAGCAAATAATCGGGCAGGTAATCGAGATCGCCTGGACGGTTTTCATGGCGCGCAATCTGACGACGAACGGCAGGGAAAGCAAGGGGGGCATTTTCCGGCCTCTCGGGCTGGTAAGGGCCGCCATTTCGGCCAAACCTCCAGGATTGCGCTCGATACCTTCTCCCCTGAGGGGAGAAGGTGCCCGGAGGGCGGATGAAGGCCTAAGCCTCTTCCGCCGCCGCGAAGGCCGCGAACCGCTTAGTCCGGCTTGCGGTAGGTCTGGTGGCATTCACCGCACACCCCGCCGAGCGCCTTGAGATGGGTGAGGTAGGTCGCCTGGTCGCCCGCGGCGGCGGCGGTGCGCATCGCTTCCACTTCGGCGCGGCCCTTGTCGAAGATCGCGGTGAATTTGTCGAACTCCGTCCAGATGATCGGCAGCGCCTCCGACTTGTCGTTGGTCGCCCCATCGGCAAACAGCGCCGGGAAATTGGTGAAATTCTGCAGCACCTTGGTGGTCAGCTCGACGGCATCCTGCCCGGTGGCGTCCTTGGCGCCGCGCAGGAGCTTGCCATCTTCCTTCATGGCCGCCTCGCGTGCCTCAACCTTCTGGTCGGCGGTCATGGTGGCGATCGAGGGATCGACGGTAACCGCCGGCAGGTCGTCGGCCAGCGCCGCGACGGTGCCGAGCGCGGCAAGGGAGGCGAAAGCGAGGGCGGTGAGTTTGGGCAGGGGCATCGGGGATCTCCGGTGTCAGTGGCGAAAAAGCTCGCAGCAACGCAAACGCCTGACAAGCCGTTCTATTCCACGTCGGGGCCGTCCCGTTCACCTTGCGGTGACAGGCGCCCGCTAGATTGCCGGCTTTGGACCTGGTCCGATTTTCGGCTTATTGCTGGAATAGCGGACGGGGAACGGGCTCGATCATTGGACCACATGGCGCTTCCGTCGAAACTGCTGCTTCGCTTCGTGCTGCTGGCGATCGCCCTGCTGTTGGCGATGCTGGACGCCGGCGATGCCTATGCGCAGTCGCAGAACTGCCAGGCGCTGGCCAATTCGCTGCGCAATATCGAGCGGAGCGGCAATTTCGGCGATCTGGGCGGCATCAACGACCGCCAGCGCCAGGCCGAGCGCGATGTGCAGCAGGCCGAAAGCCAGTATGTGCGTGACGGCTGCAACGCCGCCGCCAAGGCCGGCCAGAAACTCAGCGCGCAATGCCGCGCCGAGGCGCGCACCGTGCTCAAGGCCCGGGCGGCGCGCGACCAGGCGGCGGCACAGGCCGATACCGGCGCGGCCGTGTCGCAGCAGCGCGAGGCGATCCTGCAGGAAATGGCACGCTTCAACTGCAACTCGGCCTCGAGCACGCCGCAGCAGCGCGGCAGCATCTTCGACCAGCTGTTCAACAATTTCGAGGACAACACCGACGACGGCAATGTCACGCAGGGCGACCAGTTCTCCGGTTACGCCGGCTACGAAACCGTCCGTACCGTGTGCGTGCGCAAGAGCGATGGCTATTACTGGCCGATCAGCTATTCGACGCTCGTCGAGTACGCGCCCAACGACCTCTCGACCTGCCAGGAGCAGTGTCCGGGCGTCGATGTCGACCTCTATTACTACGACAATCCCGGCCAGGAGCCCGAGCAGATGATCAATCTGCAGGGCGAGCCCTACAAATCGCTGCCCACGGCCTTCGCCTACCGGACCAACTACGATCCCGCCAATACCTGCAAGACACAGACCAGCTACGGCTCGATCGGCCTCGCGGCCCAGTCGGACGGCACGAACCGGGCGATGATCACCTATGGCGCCGACACGTTCCCGCTGCCGATGCGCGATCCGCGCCGGGCGATGGAGGTGACGGTGGTCGAGGCTTCGACGCAGTTCGTCGATATCCCGCTGCCGCGGCCGCGCCCCGCCGCGCCGGGCGAAGAGCCCAAGCCCGTCGCCGTCAGGCAGGCGGCGAACGATCCCGAGCGCATCGTCATGTTCGGCGACAAGCGCGTCAGGATAGTCGGTCCAGACACGCCTTACGCCCCAACAGAGGGAGCAGGGACTTGAGCTCCGGCCCATCCTCGCGCCCGGTCAGCGCGAGCCGCAGCGGATGGAACAGCCCCCTGCCCTTGCGGCCGGTCTCGGCCTTCAGCGCATTGGTCCAGCTCGCCCAGGTCGTTTCGTCCCAGGGCTCGACCGGCAGCAACTCACTCGCCTTGTCGAGGAAGTCCCGGTCGCCCGCTTCGGGCTGATGGTGCAGCGAGCCCTGCAGCACCGCGGCCCACGGCTCGATGTCGGAGAATTTCTGCAGGTTGGCGCGCAGGATGTTCCACGCCGCGCCTCCTATTGACGCCGGCAGCCGCGGCCGCGCCACGTCGTAGGGCATGGCGTGGAGGATGCGGGCGTTGAGACTCTCGAGCTCGGCCGGGTCGAACCGCGCCGGCCCGTGTGAGATCATGTCGAGGTCGAGCTTTTCCGCCAGCGCCTCGAGATCGGGATAGGGCTCGACCGGCAGGCTGGTGCCGGTCAGCACCGCCACCAGCGCCACCG
Organism: Pseudomonadota bacterium; assembly: GCA_048498015.1. GTDB lineage: Bacteria > Pseudomonadota > Alphaproteobacteria > Rhizobiales > Devosiaceae > Devosia_A. The sequence continues at coordinate 15,038 of JBEHYU010000015.1, read as the reverse complement.
CGATCGCCTCGAACCCATCCTCTCGCAGTTCGCCCAGCGACAGCGAACCGAGCCGCTTGCTGAGCCCCTCACCCTCCGCGCCGGTCAGCAGGTTGTGATGCGCGAATTCCGGCACCGCGCCGCCCAGCGCCTCGAAGATCTCGATCTGCGTGCCGGTATTGCTGACATGGTCCTCACCGCGGATCACATGGGTGATGCCGAGGTCGATATCGTCCACCACCGAGCACAGCGTATAGAGATACGAGCCGTCGCCGCGGATCAGCACCGGGTCCGACATCGAGGCGGTGTTGACGGTCTGCGGGCCCTTGATCAGGTCGGTGAACTGCACCGGCCTGCCGTCGAGCCTGAACCGCCAGTGCGGCCGGCGGCCCGCGACCTCGTAGTCCCGCTTCTGCTCTTCGGTCAGCGCCAGAGCGGCCCGATCGTAGACCGGCGGCCTGCCCAACAGCCGCGCCCGGCCACGCTTGATCTCGAGCTCTTCCTCGGTCTCATAGGCCGGATACAGCCGGCCCGCGGCGATCAGCCGGTCGCGCGCCGCATCGTAGAGCGCCATTCTATCGGACTGCCGGACCTTCACGTCCGGCGTCACCCCGAGCCAGCGCAAATCTTCCTCGATCGCCCGTGCGAACTCCGCAGTGGATCGCGCGGTGTCGGTGTCGTCGAGCCGCAGCACGTAAGTGCCGCCGGCACGCCGCGCGAACAGCCAGTTGAGCAGCGCCGGCCTGGCATTGCCGAGGTGCAGCCGCCCTGTGGGCGACGGCGCGTAGCGAACCGTGGTCACTCGACACCCTGCCTGGCGACCGCCGCCTCGCGCACCACGACGTCGCTCTCGTCGCGATAGCCATTGGTGATCGGGTACTTCCGCCCGATGCCGAAAGCCTTTTTGGTCATCTTGACGCCCGGCGCGGCCTGCCGCCGCTTGTATTCGGCGAGCAGGAGCAGCCGCTCGACGCGCTTGACCAGCGCGAGGTCGAACCGGCCATGCCCGCGCTCGACGATCTCGGCCACCGACAGCTCGTCCTCGACCATGCCGGTCAGCACCTCATCGAGGATCGGATAAGGCGGTAGCGAGTCCTGGTCCTTCTGGTTGGGCCGGAGCTCCGCCGTGGGCGCCTTGTCGATGATGTTTTGCGGAATGACGTCGCCATGCGGGCACAGCGTGCCGTCGGGAATGTGCGAATTGCGCCAGTCGGCGAGCTTGTAGACCTCCATCTTGAAGAGGTCCTTGATCGGATTGAAGCCGCCATTCATGTCGCCATAGATGGTGGCATAGCCCACCGCCATCTCCGACTTGTTGCCGGTGGTGAGCAACATGGCGCCGGTCTTGTTGGAGACCGCCATCAGCACCAGCCCGCGCATGCGCGACTGGATGTTCTCTTCGGTCAGGTCGACCGGTGCGTTGCCGAACACTGGCTGCAATTCGTTCAGCGCCTCGTCCACCGGCTTGCCGATTGGAACGACGTCGTAGCGGACGCCCAGCCGCTCGGCGCAATCCTTCGCGTCCTTGAGGCTATCCTCGGACGTGTAGCGATAGGGCAGCATGATGCAGTGCACATTCTGCGGCCCCAGCGCATCGGCGGCGATTGCGGCGACGATGGCGCTGTCGATGCCGCCCGACAGTCCCAGCACGACCTTGGAGAAGCCGTTCTTGCGTACATAGTCGCGCAGACCGCGCAGCATCGCCTGCCACGGCGCTTCCTCGATCGAAGCGAGCGGGGTCACGTCGCCCCTGACGAAGCGCCAGCCAGCTTTCGTGCGCTCCCAGTCCGACACCGAGAAATCCGCCTCGAAGCTGCGCGCCTGGAACACCGGTTTAGCATTGCCCGGCTCCATGCCGAAGCTCGCGCCGTCAAACACCAGCTCGTCCTGCCCGCCGACCTGGTTGAGGTAGAGCACCGGCAGATTGGTCTCGTGGATGCGCGAGCGGATCAGATCGCGTCGCGTGTGCTGCTTGTTGGCCCAATAGGGCGAGCCGTTCGGGCAGAGCAGCAGCTCGGCGCCGCGCGCCGCCAGATACTCGCTCACCGGCTGGTGCCAGATGTCCTCGCAGATCGGCACGCCAATCGTGACGCCCTTGATCTCCAGCGGTTCGGGCAGCGGGCCGGCGGTGAAGTAACGCTTTTCGTAGAACACGTCGTCATTGGGCAGCTCGCGCTTGTAGCGCCGCGCCACTACTCGGCCGTCCTCGGCGAGCAGCACCGCATTGTGCAGGTGCTGGCCCTCGCGCCAGATCGTCGGCAGCAGCAGGCTGACCGACGTGCCCTTCGTCGCCCGCACCAGCTCGCCCGCCGTCGCCAGCGCGTCCTCGACGAAACGCGGCTTGAAGAACAGATCCTCGGGGAAGTAGCCCGTCAGGAACAGCTCGGACAGCATGAGGATGTCGGCTTTGGCCACCACCGCCTGCTCGAGCGCGCTCTTGGCGAGCTCGAGGTTCGCGGCGAGCGCGCCGACCTTGGGATTGAGCTGGGCAAGCGCGATGCGCAGGCGATCCGTCACGGCACTGTTCCGGGCATTGGAGACGGAAAAACGCTTAGCCGCTCACCCTTGTGAGGGCAAGCGGTTGGACGGCGCGGAGGTTAGGGCACCAACTGCAAGCGGTTGGCCGAGCGAGCCCACTCGGGATCGCTCGGACGGAGCAAGAAGGAAAGACTTGGTTGGCCGAGCGAGCCCACTCGAGACCGCCCGGACAGAGCATCAGCTCCTAGAATGCGTACGTCATCTCGCCCAGGATGCCGTAGCGGAACATCTTGAAGGGCTGGTTGGTGCTGATGAAGTCCTGCTTCACGACGCTCGGCTTGGTGTCGTAGGTGCCGTCGAGATCGGCATCGGTCGGATCGCCGATGGTCGCCTTGGTGTAGGTCGAGTCCGTGGTGCCCTGCAGGTACCAGAGACGGCCGCCCAGGCGGAACGCCAGATGTTCGGTCGGATGGAAGCCGACCCAGGCCTCCGCCTGCGCGCCATAGCCCCATCCGTCGATCTGCGTGGTCGAGGCCCGCATGGTGTGGATGTTGCCGTTCGCGACGCTGGCATAAGGCAGTTGCGCCGGGCCCGCATAGGTGGCGGTCGAGAAGGTCGGATCGTCGACACCGACGCTGCCGCTGACCTTGGCGTAGGGCACCGCGGCCACTTCGGCGGTGATGTCGAAATAGTCGCCCAGCACGGCCTTGCCGCTCACGCCCAGGCGCAGCAAATGCGTATCCACATGGTTCGGCGCGCTGTCGCCCGGCAGGAAGGTCTGGCCGGTGCCCGGATCGTAGTCGACATCGCTCGACGAGCTCACCGTGGTGAAATTGTTGCGCCCGGTGTCGGGCTCGTCCTGCCAGTACATATAGCCCAGGAACGGGCCGACGCCGGCCGAGCCGTTGGTGAAAGTGTTCCAGCCGATATCGGCACCCACATAGCCAACATGGCCGTCGACGATGTCGCCGCTGGTCAGCGGTCCTTTGTAGGTCCCGTCCATCTTGACCGAATAGCCGGCGATCGCCTTGGCGTAGACGTTGGAGGAATGGTCCTCGACGCGCAGATGCAGTTCCCCGATATGCGAGGCGTCCTGCGAGCTCAGGGCGCTGCCGCCCGAGCCGAAGCTCTGCCCGCCCAGCGCGTACCAGTAGCGCACGCCGGTTTCCATGGAGATGGGATCGTCCTTGTCCCCAAGGCCGGCCCAGTCGCCGGGTTCGGTTGGATAGCCGTCGCGCAAGGCCGGGCCGCTGTCGTCCCAGTTGTCGATGTCGGCGGCCAGCGCGGGCCCTGCCAGCATCGTAGCCGTCATCAACGCCAACAGGCTCGGGATCGGACGGAACATAATACCCTCGGCACATACAAACGCGATGCGTCGTTTATGCCTTGTTAGGGTTAACGCTCCCTAAAACGGGGCAGCGACGATGGCCGCTGCCCCCTTCGTCGACTACTTAGCCGGCGCCGCCCGCAGCGCCGCGGTACGGACGGCGAGGCTGCGCTCCGTCAGGGCCCCGAACAGCAAGCCCACGCCACCCCACAGGATCAGCTGCATGGTGAAGGCCACCGTGCGGAACTGCCAGAGCAGCGTTGCCGGGAAGGCATCGGGCACTTCGTTGATCGTGGGCAGCAACACATAGGCCACCGCCATCAGTACGATGTAGACCGCCCCGCCGGCGAGGCTCGCGTTCCAGCCGCCCAGCTGTTTCGCCAGCCCGCGGCCGAGATTGACCGCCGCCACCATGCCGATGATCGAAATGACGATCATGCCGAAATAGAGCTCGGTTCTATAGCCGATGGTGTCGGGGTTGCCGACCGATGGCGGGTTGGCCGGATATTTGATGAACGGCACCACATAGATCGCCACGAAGCTCGCCCCGGCGAGCAGCGCGGCGCTGGCGCGGGCCGACAGCCGCCCCATGCGGCCCCAGCAGATCGCATAAAGCAGCGCGAACAGCCCGCCGAGCGCCGTGGCGTAGACCAGCACGCCGACCAGCAGGCCCCAGGTCGATTGCACGTCGCGGCTGACGATCTCTTCCTCGTCGTGGCCGCCGCCGGCAAGATGCGCCAATTGCTCCTCGAAGCCGATGGCGCCATCGACATTGGGCTCGCCGAACAGCTTGGCGAAGACGAAAACCAGCAAGCCGGCCGCGAGGCCGCACAGCATGCCGCGGATCAGGAAACTTCTAGCCATGTCGCTATCCCCTCAGTGGCAGGGGAAGCCGAGCATATGCCGGCCGTCATGCACGAATTCGTGCACCCACATTCCGGAGATGAGGGAGGTCGCCCCCTCCTCGGCTCCGACGAAATAGATCGCGATCAGTGCGATCAGCCCGGCAAACACCAACCAGGGCAGCAATTCACGGAGGGGTATGGGTTGCGGCAGCGCCTCTGGCGCCAAAGCGATATCGGACATCATAGCTCCTTGGGATTTCGCGTCCCGTTGAGGTTTCTGCGATGCCGTGGCCGGGTCTGACTTCCAATACGCCTTTGGGGCGTTCATCGGTTACAGTGGCGCGACCGCGCGGGGCTTCCACCCGCTTCCGAGTCCACGACGTGCATTCCAACTATGCGCCGCGTCCCCGCGGCGTCAATCACATTCCGGCTACGAGCTGCCGCGCCGGGCGCTGCACCCGGATCTCTTCCGCCACCAGAAACGCCAGCTCCAGCGACTGGCTCGCATTGAGCCGCGGGTCGCAATAGGTGTGGTAGCGATCCTTGAGCGACGCCTCGGTCACCGCGCCGACGCTGCCGCCGGTGCATTCGGTGACGTCATCGCCAGTCATCTCGATATGGATGCCGCCCGCGTAAGTGCCCATCTGGCGGTGCACCTGGAAGAAGGAATGCACTTCGCTCAGCACCTTCTCGAACGGCCGGGTCTTGTACCCCGTCGCCGCTTTGATGGTATTGCCGTGCATCGGGTCCGAGGTCCACACCACGGTACGGCCGGCCTTCTGCACCGTCTCGATGACGCGCGGCAGATGCTCCTTCACCTTGTCCGAGCCGAAGCGGCAGATCAGCGTGATGCGCCCCGCTTCGTCGGTCGGGTTCAGCTTGTCGAGCAGGCGCATCAGATCGTCATTGCTCAGCGACGGCCCGCATTTGATGCCGATCGGGTTCTTGATGCCCGAGAAATATTCGACATGCGCCGCGTCCGGCTGGCGAGTGCGGTCGCCAATCCACAGCATGTGGCCGGAGGTGGCGTAGAAGTCGCCGGTAATCGAGTCGCGGCGGGTCAGCGCTTCCTCGTAGCCCAGCAGCAGCGCCTCGTGGCTGGTGTAGAATTTCGTCTCGCGCAGCGCCGGCGTATTGTCCGGCGTCAGGCCCAAAGCATTCATGAAACCAATGGCGTCGTCGATTTTCCTCGCCACTTCCTCGAAGCGCGCATTGGCGTTCGAGTCCTTCATGAAGCCCATCGTCCATTCGTGCACACGGGCCAGATTGGCGTAGCCGCCCGACGCGAAGGCGCGCAGCAGGTTCAGCGTCGCCGCCGACTGCCGGTAGGCCAGCAGCAGCCGCTCGGGATCGGGAATGCGCGCCTCGGGAGTGAAGCCGATATCGTTGATGATATCGCCGCGATAAGACGGCAGCGTCACGCCCTCGATGGTCTCGGTGTCGGACGAGCGCGGCTTGGCGAACTGGCCGGCGATACGCCCGACCTTGAGCACCGGCTTGCCGGCGCCATGCGTCAGCACGATCGCCATCTGCAGGAAGACGCGGAAGAAGTCGCGGATGTGGTCGGCGCCGTGCTCTGCAAAACTCTCGGCGCAGTCGCCGCCCTGCAGCAGGAAGGACTCCCCGCGCGCGACCTCGGCCAGCTGGCTCTTGAGCTCGCGCGCTTCGCCGGCGAACACCAGCGGGGGAAAGCTCTTGAGCTGCTTTTCAGCCGCCGTCAGCTTCGCCTCGTCCGGATATGCCGGCACCTGCGAAATCGGCTTGTTCCGCCAGCTATCGGGGCTCCAGCTCTGCATATCCACCACTCACGCCTTGTTCTGCGCGGGGCATACCCCCTGCGGCGAGCGGCGGCAAGCTAGCCCTTCGTGCCGCCCCGATACACATAACTGGGCGCCTTGAACGTCACCAGTTCTTCGGCGGCCGTGGGATGCATCGCCATGGCGCGATCGAAATCGGACTTGGTTGCGTTCATGCCGATGGGGATCGCGGCCATCTGTATCAGCTCGGCTGCATCCGGCCCAAGCACATGAAGCCCCAGCACCTTGCCGCCATTGGCTTCGGTGATGAGCTTGAGCATCGTGCGCTGCGTCTTGGTCGACAGCGTATTCATCATGGGCCGGAAGCGGGTCAGGTAGACATCGATGTCGCCATGCGTGGCCGCTTCCGCCTCGGTCAGCCCGATCGTGCCCACTTCGGGTTCGGCGAACACGGCCGTGCCGATAAGGCTGTGATCGACGGCCAGCGGATTGTCGTTGAACAGCGTCTCGGCGACATACCAGCCCTCGCGGATCGCGACCGGCGTCAGCTGCGCCCTGCCCGTCACGTCGCCCACCGCATAGATCGAGGGAACATTCGTGCGCGAGAATTTGTCGACCGCGATGGAGCCGTTCTCGTTGCGATGAACGCCTGCAACGTCCAGACCCAAATGCACGGTGTTGGCCCGGCGGCCGGTCGCGAACATCACTGCGCCGAACGGCGCATCTACGCCATCCGAGAAGTGCGCGAGGATGTCATCCCCCTGCTTTTCCAGCGCTTTGACGTAAGTCTCGTAGATCACCCTGACGCCGCGCTCCTGCAGCCCCATATCGAGCCCGGCCCGCAAGTCTTCATCGAAGCCGCGCAAGACCTTGTCGCCGCGATAGACCAGTGTGACGTTCACGCCAAGTCCGGCAAAGATCGTCGCGAACTCGCAGGCAATATACCCACCACCCTCGATCAGGATGGAATGCGGCAGCCTGGGCAGATGGAACGCCTCGTTGGAGGTGATCCCCAGTTCCTTGCCCGGAATGTCGGGCAGGTGCGGATGCCCGCCGGTCGCTACCAGGATATACTTGGCCGTGATCTCGCGCCCCGAGCGCAGCTTGACGGCGTTCGGCCCCGTCAGCACCGCGCGATCGCGGATGATCTCGACCCCGGGCTTCTCCAGCGCGGCCACGTAGGCCGCCTCCAGCCGGGCGATTTCCTTGTCCTTGTTGGCGACCAGCGTCGGCCAGTCGAACTGTGCATCCACCGTCCAGCCGAAGCTGCCGGCGATCTCGAACATGTCGGAAAAGCGCGAGGCATAGACGAACAGCTTTTTGGGCACGCAGCCGCGGATCACGCAGGTACCGCCGATGCGGTATTCCTCGACGATCGCCACCCTGGCGCCATAGCCCGCCGCGACGCGCGCCGCGCGCACCCCGCCCGAACCCGCGCCGATCACCACCAGATCGAAATCGTAAGCCATGCGTGCCGGTCGCACAAAAAAAGACCCCGCACAAGGCGGGGTCCTGAATGGCTGCGGTGCAGTCGGCCTAGAGGTTGTAGCCCTGCGCCTTGAGGTCGGCGCGCACCTTGGAGACGAACTCGGTGCCGAAATTGTTGGTGTAGACCTGCATGACGGCGCGGATGCCGTCATTGATCTGCAGAGCCGAACTGGCCAGCTTCTGGCCCGTCGGGGTCGAGTAGAAATCGACGATCTGCTGCAGCTCTTCCTGGGTGAACGTCGTCGCATAGACGCGGGCGAACTGGTTGAACAACTCGTCGTTCTTGCCCTTATACGTCTCGAGGACCTTGCCGATCGTGGCATCGATCTTGTCGGTGATGTCGGGATTGGACTGGGACAGCAGCTTGCTGGTCTGCTGCGCCGTCTTGACCAGGATCGCCTCGTAGATGCCGGCCTTGTTGGTCAGGTCGACATATTTGCGGGCGAGCGCCAGCTGCTCAGGCGCGATTTCCTGAGCCGAGGCCGTGGCGACCGCGCCGAAACCGAGCGACAGCGCCAGCACGGCAAGCGCGATCCAGCTGCGGAGGCGCGTCAAATTGATGTTCGTCATGTTGGCTCAAAGCCCCCCGGTTGGGTGACGCCCCGCGTCACGCATCGATTGTTGTAACGCCTGCGGCGCCTGCGACGTAGGCCCTCTGGCACAGCCCCAGAAACAGCCCGTGCTCAACCACGCCCGGCACGTCGTGCAGGTCGATCGAGAGCGCTTCTGGATTGGAAATGCGGCCAAAAAAAGCATCCAGGATGAGGTGTCCGCCATCGGTAACGAGCGGCTCTCCACCTGGCGTCACCCGCAGTTTTACCCCGCCCTCGGCCTGGTGCCGGCGCGCCACGCGCTCGACGGCGATCTGGGTCGCGCCAAGGCCGAATTTGTTGACTTCGATCGACAGCGGGAAACGGCCGAGCACGTCGACCGACTTGCTGGTATCGGCGATGACCACCATCCGTTTGCTGGCCGCCGCCACGATCTTTTCGCGCAGCAGCGCCCCACCGGCGCCCTTGATCAGGCCGAGGCCCGGGCCGATTTCGTCCGCCCCGTCGATGGTGAGGTCGAGCTCGGGGACGTCCTCCAACGTTGCCAGCGGAATGCCGAGGCTGCGGGCCTGGGCGGCCGTGGCCTCCGACGTCGGTACCGCGATGATGTCGAGGCCGGCCTTGACCCGCTCGCCGACCAGCGCCACCAGTTCGCGCGCGGTCGAACCGGTGCCGAGCCCGACTCGCATGCCGGACCGGATTTCGCCCAGTGCCGCTGCCGCCGCCTGCCGTTTGAGATCGTCTGCCATATGTCCCCCGCGCGGTGGCAGTAAGAAACGGCCGATGCCCTGTCAACATTGCTTGTTCACGCAATGGTGATCGCCGATTGTCGCTTTGCCGCAACACAGTCGCTGTTAGCACCAAAGCAAGCCATCAAAAGCTGCGAGACGGCACTTTCGGGCAACACGCAATTTGGCTAAGCAAATTTTACCATGATTTGCCGGGATATCGCTCGCCCGGCTGGGCTCTGAGGCAATGATGAATCGACGTAACCTGATCTTGGCGGCGCTCGGCGCGGTCGCCGTTTCCATGGCCGGCTCCGGGCCGGCGATGGCGAGGCTGTTCTACGACAACGACACCGGCACCTGGATCGACCGTCCGGTCAACACCAATGGCGGCGGCCGTCCTTCCCATTACACGGCGATCGTGCGGACCACCGTGCCGTACGACACCAAGTTCAAGCCGGGCACCATCGTGGTCGAGACGGCCGAGCGCCGGCTGTACTTCGTGCTGGCCGGCGGCCAGGCCATCAAGTACGGCATCGGCGTCGGCCGCGACGGTTTCCGCTGGTCGGGCCAGCACACCATCACCCGCAAGGCCGAGTGGCCGGGCTGGACCCCGCCGGCCGAGATGCGCAAGCGCGTCCCCGACCTGCCGGCCTATATGCCCGGCGGTCCGGACAATCCGCTCGGCGCCCGCGCCCTCTATATCGGCGCCACGCTCTACCGCCTGCATGGCACGTCCGAGCCCTGGACCATCGGCCAGGCTGTCTCGTCTGGCTGCATCCGCCTCACCAACGAGGACATCATCGACCTCTACGACCGCGTGAAGGTCGGCTCGCTGGTGGTCGTCCACCAGTAAGTCCCGCAGGCGCAGCGAAAATCGGCCGGTCCTTTGGGGCCGGCCTTCTTATTTGCGCCCTGCCCCGCTATCTTGTGGTCATGACCGTTCTCTTCGCGCAGCGCGACCTCGATCCGGCTGGCCTCACCCGGCCGCTGATCGACCGCTACGGACGCCAGATCAGCTACCTGCGCATCAGCGTGACTGACCGCTGCGATTTCCGCTGCGTCTACTGCATGTCCGAACACATGCAGTTCCTGCCCAAATCCGAGGTGCTGAGCTTCGAGGAGATCGATCAGATCGCCCGCGCCTTCATCGCCCGGGGTACCCGCAAGATCCGGCTGACCGGCGGCGAGCCGCTGGTGCGGCGCGACATCATCGAACTGGTCGAGCGGCTCGGCTCCTATATCGGCGACGGCCTCGACGAGCTCACCCTCACCACCAATGGCAGCCAGCTTCGCCGCTATGCGGCGAGGCTCGCCAAGGCCGGCGTCAGGCGGATCAACGTCTCGCTCGATACGCTCGACGAGCAGCGCTTCCGCGACATCACCCGCCGCGGCCGCATCGCCGACGTGCTCGACGGCATCGACGCCGCTGCCGAAGCGGGCCTTGCGATCAAGCTCAACATGGTCGCCATGCGAGGCGTCAACGACGACGAGATCGAGCCGATGATGGCCTGGGCGCATGGTCGCGGCTTCGGGCTGACGCTGATCGAAGGCATGCCGCTGGGCGAGGTCGGCATCGACCGCGTCGACAGCTACCTCCCCCTCAGGGAACTGCGCGAGCGGCTGGCATCGCGCTACACGCTGGAGCCGGCCCGCCACCGGACCGGCGGGCCTGCCCGCTACGATTGGGTGAAGGAAACCAATGGCTTGCTCGGGTTTATTACCCCGATGAGTCACAATTTCTGCGAAAGCTGCAACCGCGTCCGCCTGACGGCGACCGGCCAGCTCTACATGTGCCTGGGCCAGGACGACATGGTCGACCTGCGCGAGGTACTGCGCAACGAAGGCCCGATCGCCCTCGATGGCGCGCTCGAGCGGGCTATGCAGCTCAAGCCCAAGGGGCACGATTTCATTCTTGACCGGGACCATAGCGGCCCGGCGCTGACACGGCACATGAGCGTCACGGGGGGGTAACGCGAATGGTGAGCAAGCCGGCCTACACGCTCAAGCAGATCGTCGACCAGCTCACCGATTCCTCCACGTCAGGCGACCCATGGTCGACCGACACGGTGACCTTCAGCTTTTCTACTGCTGCATCGGCGGACAGCTCCTATGTCGGCAACATCGACACGTTCACGACCATGACCGAGATGCAGCGCGCCGCGGTCCGCCTTGCCCTCGCGGCGTTCGCAGATGTGATCGACGTCACCCTCACGGAAGTCACCGGCGTCGATGGCAATGACGGCGCGATCCGCTTCGGTAACATTGCCGGCGTATTCGGCGGCCAGGCGCAAGGCCGAACGCCGGGACCAGGCGCCGGCGGCGACGTCTTTTTCAGCAGCCTCAACGACAGCCCGCCCAATGATCTGATGCACCCGGCGCGCGGCAAGCACGCCTTCGTCACCTACCTGCACGAGATCGGGCACGCGATGGGCCTGGGCCACGCGGGCAATTACAACGGCGACAACCCGACCTACGCCGACAACGCGATATTCCGGCAGGACACCGAGCAATACACGGTGATGTCCTACTTCCAGACCCAGGACTCGAACAACGGCGCCGACCATTTCTATCAGGACGCCGAAGAGCAGCAGTTCTCCGAGACGCTGATGCTCTACGACATCGCGGCCCTGCAGCACGATTACGGCGCCAATCCCCACACCCGCACCGGGGACACGATCTACGGCTTCAACAGCAATATCGGTGGCGACACGCCGTACGATTTCGCCACCAACCCCGACCCGGATGTGTGCATCTACGATGCCGGCGGCACCGACACGCTCGATTTCTCCGGCTTCAGCGGACCGACGCGGCTCGACCTCAATGCGGGCTCTTTCTCGGACACCGAGACCATGGCCCAGAACGTCTCCATTGCCTTCGGCACAATTATCGAGAACGGCATCGGCGGCTCCGGCGACGACGTCATGCGGGGCAATGGCGTGGCCAACCTGCTATGGGGCCGGAACGGTACGGATCGCATCGACGGCTTCAGCGGAAAGGATCGGCTGTACGGAGAGGCGGGCGACGACCGCCTGAACGGCGGTACCGGCAATGACACACTGACCGGCGGCGAGGGACTCGATGCCTTCGTGTTCGCCAACAAGCTGTCCCGCACCGCCAATCTGGACCGGATCGCCGACTTCAGCCATGCGGACGACGTCATCAAGCTGGACAATGCCGTGATGACCAAGCTCGGCCATTGGAGTGCGTCACGGTTCCACGCCAGCCTCAGCGGCAAGGCTCACGATAGCTCGGACCGCATCCTCTACGACCGCGACTCCGGCAAGCTGTTCTACGACGCCGACGGCAACAGGGCGCATGGCGCGGCGGCCGTGCAGTTCGCCACGCTCAGCGGTCACCCGAAGATCGACTGGCACGATTTCGAGGTGATCTAGGCGCGACGGCCTACTTGTCCTCGTCGCCGACGCTGACGAATTCCAGCGGCAGGGCCGTGGTGTACTTGATCTGGCCCATGGCGAAGGACGAGCTGACGTCGGTCAGGTTGATGCGCGAAATCAGCTTCTTGTAGAAGGCGTCGTAAGCCCCGATGTCGGGAACCACGACGCGCAGCAGATAATCGATGTCGCCGCTCATGCGATAGAATTCGACGACTTCGGTGAAGTCCTCGACGACGGCGGAGAACTTGCGCATCCAGGCGTCATTGTGCTCGTTCGTCTTGACCGAGACGAACACGGTGACGCCGGCATTGATCCGGGTTGGATCGAGGATGGCGACGCGCCCCTTGATCACGCCATCTTCTTCCATCTTCTGGATGCGGCGCCAGCAAGGGGTGGTCGACAGGCCCACCTTGCGGCCGATTTCGGCCACCGGCGTAGTCGCGTCCTTCTGCAGAAGCGCAAGAATCTTGCGGTCGATCTTGTCCAGCGCCATGAGCCCCTCGTGAAATCAGTTTGCGGAAACAGCTTTCCGCATGACGTCAAGCGCAATAGACCCGGCACAATCCGGGCGTCAATGGAAATTTGTTGCGCAGATCAGCCGAACCAGCTGCGCAGCCAGTCCCAGAGGTTCGGCTCGTTGCCGTGGTCGCGGCGCCAGTCGGCGGGCTGCTCGAAGCCGCCGGCCCAGATGCCACGGCTGGCCGCCCGGGCGCTGACCTGCGCAAACAGATAATCGGCTTCCCCGACCGCCCAGCCGGCGCCGACGATGGCCGCGCCGAGATCCGTGTCGCCGGTCCGGCACGTCGCGAGCGTCCGCCCGTACCGGTCGCGCCCCTCGGCGATGCAGGTCTCGCGCCCGCCCGCGACCAATCCCGTCACGAACTTCCGCGCTTCGACACCACAGGCCCATGTCTGCCCGTCGCGGTCCGTGCAGGTCTGGTCGAGTTCCGGCGCGTCGATGCCGGTGAGGCGGATACGGGTCGAGCCGATGCGCAGCGTATCGCCGTCGATCACTTCTGCGTTGCCCGAGAGCGTGTCGCGCGGTTGCAGCAGTCCTGCCCCCATGGCGACGGCGGCGATCAAAGCCAGCACCGCAACGAGCTGCAGCGGGTTGCCGAGCGGCCGACGATTCCCCCAGGCCGAAGCCCGCATTTCACTCCGCCTTAACCACGTTATGGGTAGGTTTCGCCGGTCAGCGTAGCGAATGCGTAGCTCTTTCGCAGCCTCGAGTTAGTTGAGTACCGCGTCCATGCCTTTCGAGCCGGCACATCCAGCCGATGTGCGCTCCCAGATGGGGCGTGAGCTGCGCCGGAATGCGCAGAGAACGGTATTCGACGCCCGCCAGCGCCTGACCTCATCCTCCGGCACCCGCGCCAGCTTCGATTTCGAGCTGCTCGACGAATATGCGGATTCCCGCATCTCGGCGGCGCTTGCGCTGACGGCGGTGTTCGTCATTCTCGCGGCGTTCTCCAGCCTCTGGGTACAGCCCTGGGTAGCGGCCGGCTGGGCCGGCCTCGTGGTCGCGGCCAATCTGGGCGTGGTGTTCGCCAGCCGCCGGTTCAAGCGCATCGCGCCCGAGCAGTTCAACGCCGCGCGGTGGACGGCGACGTTCATCACGGTCGAGACGATCTACGGCGTGGCCTGGTCGCTGCTGCCGGTGTTCACCCTGTTCACCTCCGACAAGCAGAGCCTTGCCGTCGCGACCTTCGCCATCGCGCTGGTCGGCATCGCCACCAATGCCGTGTCGACCCGCACCCTGCCCGGCGCGACGCTGATGTCGACGCTGCCGGTGGCGCTGACGGTCGCCATCAATCTCGTTTTCGTCGGCGGCGCGCTCAACACCCTCAACTGGTCGCTGGCCGCCGTCATCATCGGCGGCGAGATCTTCTTCGTCTATCTCGCCCGGCAGCTGCATGGCTCCAAACTGGAAGAGGTGGTGCACCAGGCCGAGAAGGACGCGCTCATCAACGAGCTCGAGGAGGCGCGCCAGATGTCGGACGAAGCCCGACGCCATGCCGAGCAGGCCAACATCGCCAAATCGCAGTTCCTCGCCACCATGAGCCACGAGCTGCGCACGCCGCTCAACGCCATCATCGGCTTTTCCGAAGTGCTGCAGTCCGAGCTACTGGGGCCGCATCAGGTGCCGCAGTACAAGGAATATGCCGGCGACATCCACCGCTCCGGCCAGCATTTGCTCAACCTGATCAACGAGCTGCTCGATCTCAGCCGCATCGAGGCCGGCAAGTACGAGCTCAACGAGGAAGCGGTGTCGCTGATCGACATCGCCGAGGACTGCCGGCGCATGGTCGAGATCCGCGCCAAGTCCAAGGGCATCGAACTCAGCTTCACCTATGGCAACAATCTGCCCAAGCTCTGGGGGGACGAACGCGCCATCCGCCAGGTGGTGCTGAACCTGCTCAGCAACGCCATCAAGTTCACGCCGCAGTCCGGCAAGGTGGCGCTGATGGTCAACCGCTCGACCGATGGCGG
>JBEHYU010000014.1:0-78032 GCA_048498015.1 Pseudomonadota bacterium | reverse complement strand
GATCCGCCCTAGAAGCCGCTCCAGCGCAAGGCTCGCCTGGCGAAGATGCTCGGCGGCAATTTCGTCGGTGGCGCCGTCGCTGATGAAGCGGTCCAGCGCCGACTGCGCCGACTGCAGGGCAACGAGATCCCGTTCGCGGCTGAGCAGCGACGGCGCGCCGGTGCCGGCGGCGGCCTCCGCGAAGGTTGTCAGCGCGGTGAGCAGCTCCGCGATGCCGAGGCCGGTGGTCGATGACAGCGCGTATTCCGCCGGCACCGCCGCGATGTCGGCCTTCGTCCCGACGGTCCAGATCGGCTGGCTCTGTGGCGGGGCGAGGGGTTCGACGTCCGGCGCCACCAGCCACAGGATCAGGTCGGCTTTGGCGATCTCGGCCTCCGCCCGACGGACGCCTTCGGCCTCGGCGCGCGAACTGGTTTCGCGCAGGCCCGCCATGTCGACGAGGATCACCAGGCGGCCGCCCAGATCGAGCGCGACTTCGCGCACGTCGCGGGTGGTGCCGGGCTCGTCGCTGACGATTGCGAGGTCGGATTTGGCCAGCGCGTTGAGGAGACTCGACTTGCCGGCATTGGGCGGTCCGGCGAGCGCGACGCGCAGGCCCTCGCGCACGATGCGGCCGCGGCCGACACTTTCAATCGACTGGCTGAGCTCGGTGGAGAGCGATTCTATCGCGGCTATGACGGAGGATGGAAGCTCTGACGAGACGTCGCCTTCGTCGGAGAAATCGAGACGCGCTTCGATCTCCGCGCGGGCATCGAGCAGCGTCTCACGCCAGCCGGAAATCCTGTCCGAGATGCCGCCAGCCAGCCGCGCCACCGCCTGTTGCCGTTGCGTCTCTGTCTCGGCTTCGATCAGATCGCCGAGGCCCTCGACCTCGGTCAGATCGAGCTTGCCATTGAGAAAGGCCCGCCTGGTGAATTCGCCCGGCTCGGCCAGCCGCAGGCCGGGCAGCGATGCGATGGAGCGGAGTAGCGTTCTAACCACGGCAGGCGAACCATGGACTTGCAGCTCGGCCGTATCCTCACCGGTGAACGAATGCGGTGCCGGCATCCAGGCGACGAGGCTCGTGTCGATGAGCTGGCCATCGAGCCGCAGTGCCGCGAGGGTGAGGCGTCGAGGTTCCGGCGTTGAAATGGAGAGATGATTTAGAACGGCGCTCGTATTGGAGCCGCTGAGGCGGAGGATGGCGACGCCGGAGGGTGGTGGGCCGGACGAGAGGGCGACGATGGTGTCGGTCATGGGGCAGATCGCGCAGTCGGCGATCCTCCCCTGTCGAAGACGGGGGAGGTGGCACGTGTAGCGTGACGGAGGGGGGAGCCGCTTGCGAAGACGGGATTCGGGGCCACCCCCTCCGTCGCCTTCGGCGCCACCTCCCCCAAGCTTCGCTTAGGGGAGTAACTGCCTGAGAGCTTCGCGATTGACCGGTTCAGCGCGTGGGGCGGCCCCCTTCCGTCACGCTGTCGCGTGCCACCTTCCCCCGCGAGCGGGAGAAGGGACCTGACTGCGCGCGCCGGGGACACGCTAACCTGTTCTACGTATTCATCGAATCGAAGAAGTCGGAGTTCGTCTTGGTCTGACGGATCTTGTCCATCAGGAACTCCATGGCATCGACCGTGCCCATCGGGTTGAGGATGCGGCGGAGGACGTACATCTTGCGCAGGATGTCCGGTTCGACCAGCAGCTCTTCCTTGCGGGTGCCCGACTTGGTGACGTCCATGGCCGGGAAGATGCGCTTGTCGGAAACCTTGCGGTCGAGCACGATTTCGCTGTTACCGGTGCCCTTGAACTCTTCGAAGATCACCTCGTCCATGCGCGAGCCGGTATCGATCAGCGCCGTGGAGATGATGGTGAGCGAGCCGCCATCCTCGATGTTGCGCGCCGCGCCGAAGAAGCGCTTGGGGCGCTGCAGCGCATTGGCATCCACACCGCCGGTCAGCACTTTTCCGCTGCTCGGCACGACAGTGTTGTAGGCACGACCAAGTCTCGTAATCGAATCGAGCAGGATCACCACGTCGCGCTTGTGCTCGACGAGGCGCTTGGCCTTTTCGATCACCATTTCGGCGACCTGCACGTGACGCGACGCGGGCTCGTCGAAGGTCGAGGAGATGACTTCGCCGCGCACCGAACGCTGCATGTCGGTGACTTCCTCGGGGCGCTCGTCGATGAGCAGCACGATGAGGTAGCATTCGGGATGGTTGGTGGCGATCGACTGCGCGATGTTCTGCAGCAGCACCGTCTTGCCGGTGCGCGGCGGCGCCACGATCAGGGCGCGCTGGCCTTTGCCGATCGGCGCCACCAAGTCCATGACGCGGGCCGATTTGTCCTTGTTGGTCGGATCGGGCAGCTCGAGCTTCAGCCGCTCATCGGGATAGAGCGGGGTGAGGTTGTCGAAATTGACCTTGTGGCGAACCTTCTCGGGATCCTCGAAATTGATCGTCGCGACTTTCAGCAGCGCGAAATAGCGCTCGCCTTCCTTGGGAGAGCGGATCTCGCCCTCGACCGTGTCGCCGGTCCTGAGCGAGAAGCGGCGGATCTGGCTGGGCGAAACATAGATGTCGTCGGGACCGGGCAGATAGTTGGCGTCCGGCGAGCGCAGGAAGCCAAAACCATCGGGCAGCACTTCCACCACGCCCTCGCCGGTGATCTCGACCTCGCGCGCCGCCAGCTCCTTGAGGATGGCGAACATCAGCTCCTGCTTGCGCATCGTCGAGGCGTTCTCGACCTCGTATTCCTCGGCGAAGGTGAGGAGTTCGGCCGGAGACTTGGCCTTGAGCTCGCTGAGCTTCAGATTTTCCATACGGCGGGTAACCCTGGAGATAGACTTGAAATGTTTGGGAGGGGGTGCACCGCGATTACGCCGGGCGGCGTGCGCTTTGATGGTGCGATGGCAGTGAGATAGCGAAAGTCGCTGTGATGTTCAAGAGACCCGGCGGGGTCTTTGGATTCACGTGAAACAGGAGGGTGCGGATTTCTCCAACAGATCGGCGCCGCGAATATCTCGAAAAGCCCGGCCTAAAAAGGCCTGACGATCACCATGATGACGATGATGATCACCAGCACGAAGGGCAGTTCGTTGACGACCCGCCAGAAGCCCTGCGGCCGGGTATTGGTGTCGCTGGCGAAGCTGCGGACCTGCCGGCCGTAATAGCCGTGGATGCCCGAAAGCAGGATCACGGCGATCGCCTTCACCCAGACCCAGCCCTCGTGCCAGTCGATGATGCCGGGGGTGAACACCATGGTGAGCCCGAAGATCCAGGTCAGCGCCATGGCGGGCGTGATGATGCCGCGATACAGCCGGCGCTCCATGATCTTGAACGTCTCGGACTGGATCGAGCCCTTCTCGGCGGCGGCGTGATAGACGAACAGGCGCGGCAGATACATCATGCCGGCGATCCAGGCGATCACCGAGATGACGTGGAAGGCCTTGACCCACGTCGTCGCGAAACCCAGCCAATCCATCACACGCCCCCTTTGACCAGCCGCACCAGCCGCTCGACATGCTCGATCGGCGTTTCCGGCAATATCCCATGGCCGAGATTGAAGATATGCGGCCGATTGGCGAAACCCTCAATGATCGTTCTGGCGCGGGCTTCGAGCTGGGGGCCGCCGGCGAGCAGGCGGATCGGATCGAGGTTGCCCTGCACCGGCAGGCCGGGGCGGAGCGTGTTGTCCGCCCAGATCACGGGCGTCGTTGTATCTAGGCCGAGCGCATCGACGCCGACTGCGCCCGCATAGGCCGGCAGCATGGCCGCCGCGCCACGCGGAAAACCGATAAAGGCCGCATCGGGGATTTGCGAGCGCACGCCCGCGACGATGCGGCGGTTGGGCTCGATGACATAGGCGCGGAACTGCTCCTCGTCGATGTTCATGGCCCAGCTCTCGAACAGCTGCACCGCATCGGCACCCGCCCGGAACTGCGCCACCAGATACTGGATGGAGGCCTCGGCCAGCATGTCGAGCAGCTGCCCGAAGGCCTGCGGGTGGCGCAGCGCAAAGGTCCGGGCGGCGGCCTGGTCGGGCGAACCCTGGCCGGCGATCATGTAGGTGGCGACCGTCCAGGGCGACCCGCAAAAGCCCAGCAGGGTCTTCTCCGGGCTGAGGGCGGCTTTCACCCGCTCCAGCGTTTCGAAGACCGGGGAGAGCCGCTGCAGCAATTTGTCTGGCGCCAGTCCTCCTAAGCCGTTCGGCGTGATCGGCTCGAGCCGTGGACCTTCCCCGGTCTCGAAGCGAACCTGTTGGCCGAGCGCGTCCGGGATCACCAGGATGTCGGAGAACAGGATTGCGGCGTCGAGGTCGAAGCGGCGCAGCGGCTGCAGCGTGACTTCCGCCGCCAGTGCCGGATTGTAGCAGAGCTCGAGGAACGAGCCGGCTTTCGCCCTGGTGTCACGATATTCGGGCAGATAGCGGCCCGCCTGCCGCATGATCCAGATCGGCGGAGTGGCCGGGCGCTGGCCACGTACCGTCTCGAGCAAAGGTTTGGGCAGGGGGCTCACAGTCGGGTCCTGAAGAAGAGTCTTAGATTCTTTTATCATCAGTATCATTGCCGTGGGTTGGGGGAATTCTCCGCGAGCCCACAGCGGCCGGCCATGGAGTCGCAGCACTTCCGGTCGCCATCCGCAGCCTGGGGACAGCCAGGTGGGGAGGGTGAAGAATTAGGCCGGACTCGGCGGCGTTAACGGATCGTTAACCATCCGGACCGGACGCTCCGGCATGTGGATAAAGGGTGGATGGCCGGTCGGTCGTGGAATCATGTTATCCCCGATTCCGGCGTTAAGACTTTGTTAACCGTCCCGGCGGGCGCTGCTGTGGACGGGATTTCGGCCAGGGCGGACAAGCCGGCCGCGGCCCGGCAAACGGCCGGATTCCCACCGCGGCCGGACCGCGCTTGCAAGCACTGTGTGGAAAACCGCGCCGCGCCGCGGCTGGGATTGGAATCGCCGGCGCCGCCGCCCCAGCCCCGGCGGCCCGGACTCGAAAGCGTGAGCCGAGTCCAGCGTCCAGCGCGCGGCAGGCTCGTGCTGGGGAAACCCCGTCGGCTAGAAGCAGAAGCCGAAAAAGCAGGTCTTGCCATTGAGCGGCGAGCGCGAGCCCGAAAACGGCGGCACCGTGATGACCTGATGCTTGTGGCCGCCCGCGATCTGCAGTGGGGCGACAACATATTGCTCGTCGCCTCGGCAGCTCTTGGCGCGGCCGGGATCGACCAGGATGCTTTCGAACAGATCGTTCTTGGCGTGCGGATTGACGCAATAGCTGTCGCCCCGCCAGCCCCGCCCGAAATCGAAGGCGAGGAACGTCTCGGTCGCCGGATCGATGAAATAGAGGTTGTGCTTGGTGTAGTCGCCGGTCTCGCGCCACATGGTGTCGCACTGGTTGGGATCGATCGAGTAGCGGCCCTCGACCCGGGTCAGAAACGGATGCTGGTCGGCAAACACCACCATCACGGGCGAGCCGGCGTCGGTGTTGCAGATCTCGAATTCGAGATCGCTGTCTATGTCGAGCGCAAAGGCCGGGCGACAGCACAGCAGGAAGGCGGCAATGGCCGCCCAGCGGGCAAGGTTCGAAAGCATGATAATCCCCCAAATATGCCGGAAGCCTATGCGGGGCAGATGACACAGGCAACTCGCGCCCGCCGGCGGACGGTTTCATCTGGCGGCCGGCCGCGAAGCCGATTATTTCAGCACCGCGGCTGCAATGCTGGCGCACCGTGAACGGGCGCCACTGGAAGGATTCACGTGAAACGCGCCTTTGTCATCGGCCACCCCATCGCCCATTCGCGCTCGCCGCTGATCCACGGCTATTGGCTCAAGGCCTACGGCATCGAGGGCAGCTATGAGGCGATCGATGTGACGCCCGACGATCTGCCGGGCTTCTTCGACCGGCTGCGCGGCGGCGAGTTCGCCGGCGGCAATGTCACGCTGCCGCATAAGGAGATGGCCTTCGCGCTGGCCGACGAACTCGATCCGCAGGCCGAAATCATCGGCGCGGTGAATACGCTGGTGGCGCGGCCCGGCGGGGTTTACGGCTTCAACACCGACTATATGGGCTTCCTCGGCAACCTCGACCAGAACGCCCCGGGATGGGATTTCGGCATCGAGGAAGCCATCGTGCTGGGGGCAGGGGGCGCCTGCCGGGCGGTGCTGGTGGCGCTCAAATCGCGCGGCATCCCGCAGATCCGGCTGCTCAACCGCACGGTGCAGAAGGCCGAGGACCTCGCGATCGATATCGAGGGCCCGATCCTCGCCGGCTCGCTGGGTGATTTTGGCAAGCATGCCGGCCGGGCCGGCCTCGTGGTCAACACCTCCACCGTCGGCATGAAGGGCACCCGCTTCGACAATCTCGACCTGACGCTGCTCCCCAGGAACGCGCTGGTGACCGACCTGGTCTATGCGCCGCTGATCACCCCGCTGCTGGCCGACGCGGCGGCGCTGGGCCTCAGGACCGTCGACGGCCTCGGCATGCTGCTGCACCAGGCGGTGCCGGGTTTTGAAGCATGGTTCGGCAAGCGGCCGGAGGTGACGCCGGAGCTGCGGGCCCTGGTCGAAGCGACGCTGTGATGATGGTTTTCGCCCGCATCCTCTCGCCCCACCCGCAACGTCATTCCCGCGCAGGCGGGAATCCAGGCGATGTCTCGGACGTCCGCGGGCCTGGTCTGGATTCCCGCCTCCGCGGGAATGACGCTGTGGATGGGATAGGGCGTTGCGGCCAGGGCCAGACCCCATGCTGAAGCTCGGCCTCACCGGATCGATCGCGTCGGGCAAGTCGACGGTGCTGGGCATCTTCACCGAACTGGGCATCCCGACCTTCTCGGCCGATGCGGCGGTGCACGAGCTTTATGCCGGCGAGGCGGTGCCTGTCGTGGAGGCGCTTTTCCCCGGAGTTAGCCACAGCGGTACTGTCGACCGGGCAGAGCTCAGCCGCCGGCTGGTCGGGCATCCGGAGGAGCTGAAGCGGCTCGAAGCGGCAGTTCATCCACTGGTTCGGGCGCGGATGGCAAAGTTCCTCGCCGAGGCGGAGCAGGCCGGCGCCCTGCTGGCCGTCGTCGATATCCCGCTGCTGTTCGAGACGGGCTTCGATTACGGCCTCGACAAGGTGGCGATCACCTTCGCCGATGACGCGACCCTCCGGGCGCGGGCGCTGGCGCGGCCGGGCATGAGTGTGGAAAAGCTGGACGCCATTCTTGCCCGCCAGATGCCGCAGGCTGAAAAGCGGAAGCGCGCCGATATCGTGTTTTACACCGACGGCCCGCTGGCCAAAACCCGGGCTTCGGTGCTGGCGCTGCTCGAAGCCATCAAGGCGAGCCCTGAAGGAATCTGATGTCCCGCGAGATCGTCCTCGATACCGAAACCACCGGCCTCAACCCGCTGACGGGCGACCGGGTGGTCGAGATCGGCGGCGTCGAGCTGTTCAACCACGTGCCGACCGGCCGGCACTTCCACAAATACATCAACCCCGAGCGGGCCATGAACGAGGAAGCGTTCCGCGTCCACGGCCTCAGCGACGACTTCCTGCGCGACAAGCCGCGCTTCGCCGAGATCGTCGACGAGATGCTGGAATTCTTCGGCGACGCCACGCTGATCGCCCACAATGCGCCCTTCGACGTGCAGTTCCTGAATTTCGAGCTCGAGAAGGCGCGCCGGCCGTCGCTGACCAACACGATCATCGACACGGTGGTCGTCGCCCGCGAAAAGCACCCCGGCGCCCGCGTCAGCCTCGACGCGCTCTGCAAGCATTACGGCATCGACAATTCCAAGCGCACTTTGCACGGCGCCCTGCTCGACAGCGAAATCCTCGCCGACGTCTATCTCGAGCTGATCGGTGGCCGCCAGGTGGCGCTGGCGCTGGTCGAGGAGACACGGTCCGCGGTGGGCAATGTGCGGATCGTCTATGCGGCCAGGCAGCGCCCGGTACCTCTGGCCCCCCGCCTCGACGACCAGCAGCTCGCAGACCACCTGGCGCTGATCAAGACGATGGGTGAGGCCGCGCTCTGGGGATATTACCGGGACGAGGCGGCGTAGTCTCAGTCGGGTCCCCTGCAAGAGACTGCAACTTCAAACAAAAGGCCGCCTCGCGGCGGCCTCTCAGCATCAGGCTAAACGCCCTGGCGATAAGTTCGTCAGTTTGCGACCGGCGTCGGCGCTCCACCCTGCGCCGCCTGCTGGTCTTGCAGCGATTTCAGGTTCTGCAGGTAGATCGACTGGAAGTCGACCGGCTCCATCATCAGTGGCGGGAAGCCGCCCTGCTGGGTGATGGTGGCGAGCACCTGGCGGGCGAACGGGAAGATCAGCCGCGGGCATTCGACCAGCAGCAGCGGGGCGAGCTGGTTCTCCGGGATGTTCTTCATGCGGAACACGCCGCCATAGATCAGCTCGACGTTGAACAGCACGTTCTTTTCGCGCTCGGCCTTGGCGTTGAGCGTGATCTCGACGGCGTAGACGTCGTCGGCCTGCTTCTTGACGCCGACATTGATGCCGACCTGGAAGTTGGGGTTCGGGCCGCCCAGCATGATCGAGCCGGGCGCGCCCGGATTCTCGAAACTCATGTCGCGGATATACTGGCCGATAAGGTTGAAGGTCGGCTGGGCCTGAGCATTCGCCGCTGAATCGTCGGCCATTGGAATTCCTCGTCCAGAAAGGGGCGGCGCGGGACTAGCAGTTTTGCGTAGGGGTCACAAGCTCAACGGTCGCGCCAATTGGATCGATCGAGCTCGACCAGACCGGGGTCGGCAAACGGCTCGCCGCCGGCCGGCACAAACCTGGTCCGGCGTGCAACATAGCCGTAAAGCGCCGAGCGCACCCACGGAATGAACAGCAGCAGGCCCAACAAATCGGAGAAGTAGCCGGGGAGCAACAGCAGCAGGCCGCCCAGCCCGATCAGCATGGCGTCGGCCACCTGCCGCGCCGGCAGCTGGCCGCGCGACACCGTCGCCTGCAGCTCGCGCAGCACCGCGAGCCCCTGCCAGCGGATCAGCAGCGAGCCGGCGACGGCGGTCACCAGCACGCCCGCCAGCGTTGGCAGCACCCCGATGGTCTGGCCCAGCAGCGCGAACAGCGCGATTTCGATCAGCGGCACCACCACGAAGATCGCGAACAAGATCCGGCCGAACATCAGCGCTCTCCTTTGTCGCAGCCCGTGGGGGATTGCTCCACCATTCGTGAACTGGTTTCAGGCTACGGCATTGCCTATATAGGAAACGCAGCCGCCCGACGCCTAGGGTGGCCCGAACCGGACGGCCCCAAATGGATGAATTCTTCGACATTCCCACGCTGATCGCCATCGGCGTCGCCATCGTGGTGCTGGTCCGGCTGCGCTCGGTGCTGGGGACCCGCACCGGCAATGAGCGCCCGCCGACCCCGCGCGTGCAGCCGCAGCCGCAGAGCACGACCCAGACCAAGGCGCCGGCCGACGACAATGTGACCCAGATCAGCCTGGCGCTGCCGCCGCCCGAAATCGACCGCCGGGCGCTCAAGCTCGATGCCGAAATCGAGCAGCTGAGCCATGGCGACGCACACGTGGCCGCCGGCCTCAAGGCCGTGGCCGACGCCGATCCGGCCTTTTCGCCGAAAGCCTTCATCGAGGGCGCCAAGCAGGCCTACGAGATGATCGTCACCGCCTTTGCCGCCGGCGACCGCAAGACGCTCAAGAACCTGCTCGACAAGGACGTCTATGACGGCTTCGAGAAGGCCATCGCCGATCGCGAAGCCGCCGGCCGGACCGTCGATTTCACCTTTGTGGGCCTGCCGGGGATCGCCATTTCCGACGCCGAGGTCGATCGCCGCGACGCCCGCATCGTGGTGCGCTTCACCGCCAATGTGGTGCAGGCCACCAAGGACAAGGACGGCACGGTGCTCGAGGGCAACGCCACGGACGTCCAGACCATCGCCGACGAATGGAGCTTTGCGCGCAGCCCCAAATCGCGCGATCCCAACTGGCGGCTGGTTGCCACCAACCAGCTGAGCTGAGGCCGGGGCGACCATGGCCAGCCGGGGCGGAGGAAAGACGCCGCCCATTCCCGATTTCCATTTGTGGGAAGACGTGACCGAGACGCTGCTGCCGCTGAGGCCGCGGCGGCGGACCCGGCTGAAGGCGCCTTTGCCGCTCCCGCCGGTCGGGCAGCCGACGCCAAAACCGCCCAGAATCATCGCTATGCCGTCATACCAATCGGTGCAAAGGCCCGGCCAGGCGCCCATTGGCGCCATCGAGCCAAAACTGCGCCAGAAGCTCGGGCGCGGCCGGGTGCCCATCGACGGCACGCTCGACCTGCACGGCATGCGGCAGGACGAAGCCTATGCGTCGCTGGTCCGCTTCCTGCGCGCCCGTTCGGCGCGCGGCGACCGGACCATCCTGGTGATCACCGGCAAGGGCCTCAAGAAGGTCAATGGCGATCCCACCACCATCGTCGAGCGCGGCGTGCTGCGCACCATGCTGCCGATCTGGCTCAACACCCCCGAACTGATCCCGCTGGTCGCCGGCTGGGACCAGTCGGCGCAGGGCCATGGCGGCGAGGGCGCGTGGTATGTGCGCCTGAGGAGGCTGCCCGCATGACCCCGCTGGGCGCAAAAATGCGCGAGCTGCGCGAAGCGCGCGGCGTCACGCTCAAGCAGATGGCCAAGGCGCTCAACGTGTCGAGCGCCTATCTGAGCGCCCTCGAGCACGGCAAGCGCGGCAAGCCCACCTGGATCCTGCTGCAGCGCATCATCCATTATTTCAGCGTCATCTGGGACGAGGCCGACGAGCTGCAGCGCCTCGCCGAGCTGTCCGACCCGAAAGTGACGATCGAGACCGCCGGGCTCGCGCCGGAAGCGACCGAACTCGCCAACCGCCTCGCCCGTGACATCGCCCGCCTGTCGCCGGAGGACCTGTCGGCCCTCAAGGCCGAACTGATCAAGCGGGTCAAATAGGGCCAGCGGGGCCGTTTCCTTTCGAGAGAGGTGTGGCTTGGGCGGCGGCGGGGTCGTCCGCATATTTTTGCGCATCAATCTATTTACATCGCACCTGTGCTAATTTATATGCTAGTTAAATTAGTCAGCAGGAGATGCAAATGACCGACGAACCGTTCCCCGCCAAAACCAAGGCCGATCAGGACCTCCGCCGCTGGGCCAATTATTCGGCGATCCTTGCCCTCGTGGCGGTTGCCGTCTCCGCCGGCTCGGTGGTGACGGCGCTCGATATCGGCTCGCTGTCGGCGGGCTTCACGCCGACGCTGCTGGCCGAGCGGCTGCTGCCGCAGGTGCCGGTGATCTTCTATATCTTCGCCGCGCTGGCGGCCCGGGCCATCCTCGATCGCATCAGCGACGGCGAGTTCTTCTCGGCCCGCAACATTTCGGGCGTGGCCGAACTGGGTAGCCGCATGGTGTGGGGCGCGGGCCTCGCGTTGTTCGTCATCCCGTCGGTACTCGACTGGGTGCATGGCATTGCCGGCTACCGTGTCGATTTTCGACCCGAGACGCTGATCATCGCGACCATCGGGCTCTGCCTGCTGGCGCTGGGCCGGCTGCTGCTGCGGGCGCAGAAGCTCGAGGCCGAGATGGAGGCGATCATCTGATGCCCGTCCAGATGACCCTCGATGTGATGCTGGCCCGCCGCAAGATGAAGGGCAAGGATCTGGCCGAGCGCATCGGCATCTCCGAGACGCAGCTGAGCCTGTTGCGCTCCGGCAAGGTCAAGGGCATGCGCTTTGCCACCCTCGCCAAGCTCTGCTTCGTACTCGACTGCAAGCCGGGAGACCTGCTCGATTACGAGTCGAACGGCGATGACTTGGACATGAAAGAGGACGGCGAGTGATCGCCGCCCCCGGTTTGTAGAGTAGCGTTTCAGTCAGGCCGTCGCGAGCCGCATCCGCCGCGCGCCCGGGATCATCACCGCCACCAGCATGGCGATCGCCGCCACGCCGCCGAACACCATGAAGCCGGTGGTAAAACCGGATTCCAGCGGCAGGCCGCTGGGGTCGTGCCGGGCCGTGACAATGGCCGTCATGATGGCGGTGCCGACGGCGCCCCCGATGGTGCGGATATTGGTGTTCATGCCGATGGCCGCGCCCGTCTGGCTGGCCGGGATCGCCTGCACGATGACGCTGGTGAGCGCCGCATAGGCAAGGCCCAGCCCGACGCCATAGAGGCCGCTCCAGAGGCTAAGCTCGACGAGGCTGCGATGCTCGAAGCCGATCGCGAGGCACGCGACGGCAATGAGCCCGGCGCCGATCACCGCCTGCCACTTGGACGGCAGATAGGGGACGAGCGGCCCGCTCGCCATGCCCACCAGCGTCATGGTCAGCAGCATCGGGAACATCACGCCGCCCGCTTCGCTGACCGAGCCGCCGAAGCCGTAACCCGATGCGACCGGCATCTGCACCAGCTGCGGCAGGTAGGCCCAGACCGCGAACATCGCGGCGCCGAACAGGAAGGCGGCGAGATTGGCGGTCCACACCGCCGGCAGACGCATGACGCGCATGTCGATCATCGGGGCGCTGGAGCGCAGTTCTACCACGACCCAGAGAACAGCGAGGAGTACCGCTGCGGCGAACAGCCCGATGGTCGGCAGCGACGTCCAGCTCCAATGCGGCCCCTGCGTCAGCGGCAGCAGCAGCGCCAGCAGCCAGCCGGCAAGCAGCGTCGCGGCGAGCCAGTTGATGCGGCCGCCGGCACGGCTCGGCGATTCCGGAATGAACCGCCAGCTGAGGATCGCCGTGACGGCGGTGATCAGCATCGGCATCCAGAACAGCCAGCGCCAGCCCAGCGTATCGACGAGCGGTCCGGCGATGATCATGCCGATGCCGCCGCCCACCGCGATGACCGAAGCGAGCCAACCGACGGCCGACGGGACGCGATCAGCCGGAAATTCGTCGCGGATGATGCCGAAGGCGAGCGGGAAGGCGGCGCCGCCCAGTCCCTGGATGACGCGGCCGACCAGCATCAGCTCGATATTGGGGGCGAGCCCGGCGATGACGCTGCCGAGCGCGATGGCGAACAACGCGAGCACCAGCGTGCGGGCCTTGCCGATCATGTCGCCGACTTTGCCGAGGATCGGCGTGGCGATGGCGGCGCTCAGCAGCCAGGCGATGATGATCCAGGTGGCGGCGCTCTGCGTGGTGCCGAGCGCCTGCTGGATGGTGGGGAGGACCGGGCTCAACAGCGATTGCAGCATCGAGAACGAGCCGGTGCCGACGGCGAGGAGGAGGAAGGTGAAGGCGGGGGAAGTCCGTGAGGCGGACATGACAAATCCCTTCTGGCGCCGGCCTTGTCCCTCGACAGAGCCGACCCAATATTGGTAGAGTGGAGGTGCCCTCCGAATAAGTGGAGGAAGCCTCCACTTAGACCTTGCCGGGTTGCGCCGCAAGGGTTAGGTGCAGAAAAAGTTCGAAATCATGCCGATGACCACCCTCGCCGATCTGGAAGAACGCCGCCCGGCGCGCGCCGATGCCCGCCGCAATTACGACGCGCTGATCGCCGCCGCGCGCGAGGCGTTCGCCGAGATCGGCCCGACCGCCGCGCTCGAGGAGATCGCCCGCCGCGCCGGGGTGGGCATCGCGACGCTGTACCGGAATTTCCCCACCCGCGACGCGCTGGTCGAAGGCGTCTATTTCTACGAGATCGAGGCACTGGCGCGGGCCGCCGACGAATATGCCTCGCTGCCGCCCTGGGACGGGCTGGTCGCCTGGCTCAACCGCTTCGTCGGTTACGCCGGCACCAAGCGCGTGCTGATCGAGGCCCTCGGCCGCAACACCGACGCCATGCGCGCCTGCCGCGATCTGTTGTACGGCGCCGGCGGCCCGATGGTGGAACGGGCGCAAGCCGCCGGACTGGTGCGCCGGGACACCGACATCGACGACATCATGCGGATGGTGACGGGCATCAGCGCGTACACGTTCGCGAGCGCGGAGCAGCGCGACCGCGTGCTGGCGATCGCCTATGATGGGCTGAAGGCGCGGTAGCGGCCGGTGCGTGTGCCACTCCTCGTCGACGAGTGGACGACGGTCAGGCCATTATTGACCCGCGTGCCCGATCGCCTCTCGATTTTCGCGGTCGAGAATTTCGGCGTTTCAGCGATAACGTTCTGGTGGGGCGGCAGAGGCGTTCGGACCAACGTCGAAATGATCGATTTCGGCCCGCGTCACGAGACGGCAACGCTACGGCTCGTGCCGGCAGTCTCTCCGGCATCGGACGAGCACTTCTTCGATGTCCCAGCCTGCAGCGGCCGCTTTGGCGTGTCGGTGCTGGTTGACGCAGAAGGCGCGGGCGAAGTGGTGCGCACCGAAATCGGCATCGAGTTCACCTGCGATGACAATGTGCTGCTTAGCGTCCTGGCCGATCCATTTCCTCTGAAACTGGCAGTCGATGCTCCCTTCCTGCCGGCCGAGTTGCGAACGAGCCATCCGCGCCGGTCGAACCTTTTGAGGGAGCCGCTACGGCGCTAGCTCGCGCGGTCAAAGTGAGGCCCAATCGAAGCCAAGAACCCCCTCACTTGCTCGCCTAGGGGTTTGGCTGGTCGCCAAACCCAAGGCTCACATTCTCCCCCACAAGGGGGAGAATGACCTCGAGCAAGCCCTCCCCTTGAGCGAACAGCGAAGTCGGCACGGTCATCCTCCCCCCTGGTGGGGGAGGATAGCGGCGCTAGGGCCGCAGGCCCGTAGCAAGCTTGGTGAGGGGGTGTTTGCTCTCAGTCTGGTCCTTCTCCCGCTCGCGGGGGAAGGTGGCACGCGTCAGCGTGACGGAAGGGGGCGGCCCCACGCTCGGTGTATGCGGCCGCCCCCTCCACCAAGCTGCGCTTGGTCCTCCTCCCCCGTAAACGGGAGAGGAGTCCTGACGTTAGATCGTCGTTACAGCACGAACCGGCTCAGATCCGTATTCCCCGCCAGCTTGCCCACGCGCTGTTCGACATAGGCGCGGTCGATCCGCACCGTCTGGCCCTGCTTCTCGTCCGCGTCGAAGGAGATGTCTTCGACCAGCCGCTCCATGATCGTCTGCAACCGGCGGGCGCCGATGTTTTCGACGGTGGAGTTCACCTGCACGGCGGCGTCGGCGATGGCGTCGATGCCGTCCTCGGCGAAATCGAGGGTGAGGCCCTCGGTCTGCATCAGGGCGACATACTGCTTGATCAGCGAGGCGTCGGTGTCCTTGAGGATGCCGACCAGATCGTCCTTGCTGAGCGCCTTGAGCTCGACGCGGATCGGCAGGCGGCCCTGCAGCTCCGGCAAGAGGTCCGAGGGCTTGCTGACATGGAAGGCGCCCGAGGCGATGAACAGGATATGGTCGGTTTTGACCGGGCCATACTTCGTCGACACCGTGGTGCCCTCGATCAGCGGCAGCAGGTCGCGCTGCACGCCTTCGCGGCTTGGGCCGGAATAATGCCCGCCACCGGCCGCGACCTTGTCGATCTCGTCGATGAAGACGATGCCGTGGTTCTCGCTGAGCTCGACGGCCTCGCGGGTCAGCTGGTCCTGGTCGAGCAGCTTGTCGGCCTCGTCGGCCATCAGCAGGCTGTGGCTGTCCTTGACCCTGACCTTGCGCTTGGCCTTGCCGCCGCCCATCGCCTTGCCGATCATCTCCTGGATGTTGATGACGCTGGGCTGGCCGGGAATCTCGAAGCCGCCGCCCTGGCCGGCATTGGTGCTGAGCTCGACCTCGATCTCGCGATCGTCGAGCTCGCCGGCGCGCAGCTTCTTGCGGAAAGAATCGCGGGTGGACGAGCCGGCGCTGGCGCCGACCAGCGCATCGAGTACGCGCTCCTCGGCATTCTCATGCGCCTTGGCCTTCACCTCGTCGCGCCGCTTGTCGCGCAGCACTGAAATGCCGTTCTCGACCAGGTCGCGGATCATCTGCTCGACGTCGCGGCCCACATAGCCGACCTCGGTGAACTTCGTCGCCTCGACCTTGATGAATGGCGCCTGCGCCAGCTTCGCCAGCCGGCGGCTGATCTCGGTCTTGCCGACGCCCGTCGGCCCGATCATCAGGATGTTCTTGGGGGTCACCTCGGCGCGCAGATCTTCGGGCAACTGCTGGCGCCGCCAGCGGTTGCGCAGCGCCACGGCGACGGCGCGCTTGGCGTCCTTCTGCCCGACGATGTAGCGGTCGAGCTCGGCAACGATCTGCCGGGGGGAGAGATTGGTTTCTGCCATGGTCTTCGCTTTCCGGACGCCTTCGGGATGAAGCGCATCCTGTTGCCCGCCGCCATCCGCGGCCGGGCCGGTCTGATCGAGGTCTTCGAGCATGGTTACGACTCGATGGTTTCGAGCGTGACGTTCTCGTTGGTGTAGATGCAGATTTCGGCGGCGATCTTCATCGCCTTGCGGGCGATGCTCTCGGCGTCGAGATCGGTGTTTTCGGCCAGCGCCAGGGCGGCCGACTGCGCATAATTGCCGCCCGAGCCGATGGCGATGACGCCGTGGTCGGGGGTCAGCACGTCGCCATTGCCGGTCAGCACCAGCGTGTCCTTGGCATCGGCGACGATCATCATGGCCTCGAGGTGACGCAGATATTTGTCGCTGCGCCAGTCCTTGGCGAGCTCGACGGCGGCGCGCATCAGCTGGTCCGGATACTGCTCGAGCTTTTTCTCGAGCCGCTCGAACAGCGTGAACGCGTCCGCGGTGGCGCCGGCAAAGCCGCCGATCACCTTGTCGCCGGCGAGGCGGCGGACCTTCCTCGCATTGTGCTTCATCACCGTATTGCCGACCGAAACTTGGCCGTCGCCGGCGATGACCACCTTGTTCCCCTTGCGGACCGAGACGATCGTCGTGCCGTGCCAGCCGGGAAACTCATTGTCCTTTGACATTCAACACTCCAAAAGGATTTTTCCGTATTTAAGGGCTGGCTTGGCGAATGCAATATCGGCATTTGCCGATGAAAGCCCAGCTTCTGGTTCGGGCGAGCCTGCTTAGGATCGGTTGGACAGAGGCACAAAGCAGCTAGCCAGATGGGCAGGGACGAGAGAGCGTGATGCGTAAGGCCGAGATCAAGCGGAAGACCAACGAGACCGACATCTCCGTGTCGGTGAACCTCGACGGCACCGGCGTCTACGACATGCAGACCGGCATCGGTTTTCTCGACCATATGCTGGACCAGCTCAGCAAGCACTCGCTGATCGACATCACCGTCAGCGCCAAGGGCGACCTGCACATCGATTTCCACCACACGGCCGAGGATGTCGGCATCGCGCTGGGCGAGGCGGTGAAGCAGGCTCTGGGCGACAAGAAGGGTATCCGCCGCTACGCCTCGTCGGACCTGGTGATGGACGGCACGCTCACCCGCGTGGCGCTCGACGTGTCCGGCCGGCCGTTCCTCGTCTGGAAGGTCGAGTTCACGGCGCCGAAGGTCGGCGAGATGGACACCGAACTGTTCCGCGAGTGGTTCCAGGCCTTCGCCATGAATGCCGGCATCACGCTGCACGTCGAGACGATGTATGGCGACAACAATCACCACATCGCCGAATCGGCCTTCAAGGCGCTGGCCCGCGCTCTGCGCGACGCCGTCGAGATCGACCCGCGCGTCGCCGACCGCATTCCGAGCACCAAGGGCACGCTATAGAGGCCGACCCGACAGGGCCGGACGCCCCGCGCCCTCAGAAATAATCCGCGATCCTGGTCCGCTGCACGTCCGCCGCGGCCATCCGGGCCCAAGCCGCCTCGAGCGAGCCATTGGTGTCGATGGCCCGCGTCGCGTCCTCGATCACCGTCGCCTCGAAGCCGGCTTCCACCGCGTCTTCCGCCGTCCAGCCGACGCAGAAATCGGTGGCGAGCCCGGCGATATGCACCCGCTTGAGCCCGCGTTCGCGAAGGTAGCCGGCGAGCCCGGTCACCGTGCGATGATCGTTTTCCTTGAACGCCGAGTAGGAATCGATCGTCTCGCGATAGCCCTTGCGCACGATCGTCTGCACATGCGGGATGTCGAGCAGCGCCGAAAACTGCGCGCCCTTGGTGCCGATGACGCAGTGGTCGGGCCACAACACCTGCGGCCCGTAGGGCAGCTCCATCACGTCGAACGGCTTGGCCCGCAGATGCTGCGAGGCAAACGAAATATGTTCCGCCGGGTGCCAGTCCTGGGTCTGCACCACGTTGCGGAACCGCCCGGCGAGCCGGTTGACGGGTTCGATGATCTCGTCGCCCCCGGCAACCGCGAGGCTGCCGCCGGGGAGGAAGTCATATTGGATGTCGACGACGATCAGCACGTCCTCGACGGTCAGCCGAATGGTCACGATTACTTCATGGCAGAGGAGGGAGCCGACATATCGGCGGGCGCGGAAACATCGGCCGGAGCCGAAGCATCGGGCTGCGCCATGCCCGGCAGCAGGGCGGCGCATTCCTCGAAGGTGTATTTGGCGTTGGCGCCGTCGCCGGTGACCACCGGGGTGATCTCGGCCACCAGGTCCGACTTGATCTTGGTCACCTGCTCCTCGGTGAAGCCGGCATCGAGATGCGCCTGCGTGGCGTCGTCGATCAGCTTGTTGCCGCCGTCGATATAGGCCTGCGCCTGGGCCTGCTGGTCGGACGTCGCCTCGGCCGGCAGCGGCTGGCTGAACACGATGGCGAACGCCTCGCCGCACCACAGCTGCTTGCTGACGTCGTCGCTGACGGTCTGCGCGTACGCACCCGTCGCCGCCAAAGCGGGGGCGAGCGCAAGCGTCAAGAGGAGCTTTTTCATCGGTCGGGTTCCTGTTGCTGTGGGAGGGTTAGAGCACACCTCACCGAGAACGCCAACCGCGCCGCTGGGCTCCCCGCAAATGCCCGGCAAAGCCCCGGAAAATGCTGGCCGGCGCGCTTGCAGGGGAAAAACGCCGCCCCTATATACGCGCCAAGGCTCCAAAACGGGGTCAAATCCCAAATTCAGCGAGGAACCCGGAGCCCCGCAAGGGCAATACGAACTGCCGAAGTCTGAGGAGTTCGGTTCCGGGTTCGCTTAGGAAAGAGGCACACATAATGGCTAAAGTTATCGGTATCGACCTGGGCACCACCAACAGCTGCGTCGCCGTCATGGAAGGCAGCAATTACAAGGTGATCGAGAATTCCGAGGGCGCCCGCACCACCCCCTCGATGGTCGGCTTCACCAAGGATGGCGAGCGTCTCGTCGGCCAGCCGGCCAAGCGCCAGGCGGTCACCAATCCGGAAGGTACGCTGTTCGCCGTCAAGCGCCTGATCGGCCGCCGCTACGACGACCCGATGGTGTCCAAGGACAAGGGCCTGGTGCCCTTCCACATCGTCAAGGCCGACAATGGCGACGCCTGGGTCGAGGTCGACAGCAAGAAGTATTCGCCCTCCGAAGTGTCGGCGATGATCCTCACCAAGATGAAGGAAACCGCCGAATCCTATCTCGGCGAGAAGGTCACGCAGGCGGTCATCACCGTGCCGGCCTACTTCAACGATTCCCAGCGCCAGGCCACCAAGGACGCCGGCAAGATCGCCGGCCTCGACGTGCTGCGCATCATCAACGAGCCGACGGCCGCGGCGCTCGCCTATGGCCTCGAGAAGAAGAATTCCGGCACCATCGCGGTCTATGACCTTGGCGGCGGCACCTTCGATATCTCCGTCCTCGAGATCGGCGACGGCGTGTTCGAGGTGAAGTCCACCAATGGCGACACTTTCCTCGGCGGTGAAGACTTCGACATGCGCCTCGTCGATTACTTCGCCGACGAGTTCAAGAAAGAGCAGGGCATCGACCTGCGCAAGGACAAGCTCGCGCTGCAGCGCCTCAAGGAGGCCGCCGAGAAGGCCAAGATCGAGCTGAGCTCGGCGACGCAGACCGAAATCAACCTGCCCTTCATCACCGCCGACGCGTCGGGTCCGAAGCACCTGACCATGAAGCTGACGCGCGCCAAGTTCGAGCAGCTGGTCGACGATCTCGTCCAGAAGACCGTCGAGCCCTGCAAGCAGGCGCTCAAGGATGCCGGCGTCACTGCCAGCCAGATCGACGAAGTCGTGCTGGTCGGCGGCATGAGCCGTATGCCGAAGGTCCAGGAAGTGGTGAAGGCGCTGTTCGGCAAGGAGCCGCACAAGGGCGTCAACCCGGACGAAGTCGTCGCGGCCGGCGCCGCCATCCAGGCCGGCGTGCTGCAGGGCGACGTCAAGGATGTGCTGCTGCTCGACGTGACCCCGCTCAGCCTCGGCATCGAGACGCTGGGTGGCGTGTTCACCCGCCTGATCGACCGCAACACCACCATCCCGACCAAGAAGAGCCAGACCTTCTCGACCGCCGAGGACAACCAGAGCGCCGTGACGATCCGGGTGTTCCAGGGCGAGCGCGAGATGGCCGCCAACAACAAGCTCCTGGGCAACTTCGATCTCGCCGGCATCCCGCCGGCGCCGCGCGGCGTGCCGCAGATCGAGGTCACCTTCGACATCGACGCCAACGGCATCGTCAACGTGACGGCCAAGGACAAGGGCACCGGCAAGGAGCACCAGATCCGCATCCAGGCGTCGGGTGGCCTCAGCGATGCCGACATCGACCGCATGGTCAAGGAGGCCGAGGCCAATGCCGAAGCCGACAAGAAGCAGCGCGAGGCGATCGAGGCCAAGAACCAGGCCGAGAGCCTGATCCACTCGACCGAGAAGTCGCTCAAGGACTATGGCGACAAGGTCGGCGCCGACGACAAGACCGCCATCGAGACCGCGCTGAGCGACCTCAAGGGCGTGCTCGACGGCTCCGACGCCGAAATGATCAAGGAGAAGACCAACGCCCTGGCGGAGGCCTCCATGAAGCTCGGCGAAGCCATGTACAAGGCCAGCCAGGCCGAAGCCGAAGCCAAGGCCGCGGGTGGCGCGAAGCCGGAAGACGACGATGTCGTCGATGCCGACTTCGAGGAAGTGAAGGACGACAAGAAGTCGGCCTGAATGACCTCGTCAGCCACCCCTGACGTGATCGAAGCGCTGCGGGCCAACCCCGCAGCGCTTTCCATTTTCGAGGGCCTTCCGCCCTCGCATCGCAGCGAATATCTAAAGTGGATCGATGAGGCGAAGCGCGACGACACGCGCAGGCGCCGGATTGCGGGCATGATCGACAGACTTACATCAGGCGCGACCGCCAATGGCTAAGCGCGACTTTTATGAAGTTCTCGGCGTGCCGAAGGGCTCGGACGAGGCGGCTCTCAAGGGCGCCTACCGAAAACTCGCCATGCAGTTCCACCCGGACCGCAATCCGGGCAATTCGGACGCCGAGCATAAATTCAAAGAGATCAACGAGGCCTACGATACGCTGAAGGACCCGCAGAAGCGGGCGGCGTATGACCGCTTCGGCCATGCGGCGTTCGAGAACGGCCGCGGTCCGGGTCCCGGCGCCGCCAATGGCTTCGGGCCGGAATTCGCCTCCTCGATGTCCGACATCTTCGAGGACATTTTTGGCGACTTCATGGGCGGCGGCGGCCGCCAGCGCGGCACGCAGAGCCGGCTGCGCGGTTCGGACCTGCGCTACAATCTCGAGATCAGCCTCGAGGAAGCCTTCCTCGGCCGCACGGTCGAGATCGACGTTCCAACGCTCGTCACCTGCCACACCTGCGATGGCTCGGGCGCCAAGCCGGGCACCGGCATGTCCACCTGCAAGCATTGCGGCGGCCATGGCAAGGTGCGGGCGGCGCAGGGCTTCTTCACCATCGAGCGCACCTGCCCGGTCTGCCAGGGCCGCGGCCAGATCATGGAGCAGCCCTGCACCGATTGCGGCGGCCAGGGCCGCAAGCAGGAAAACCGCAAGCTCAGCGTCGACATCCCCAAGGGCATCGAGGACGGCACCCGCATCCGCCTCGCCAATGAGGGCGAAGCCGGGCTGCGTGGCGGCCCGCCGGGCGATCTCTACATCTTCATCTCCGTCAAGCAGCACGACCTCTTCCACCGCGACGGCGCCGATCTCTACGCCCGCGTGCCCATCGCCATGACCACCGCGGCGCTCGGCGGCGAGTTCGAGGTGCCCACGCTCGACAGCCAGCGCGCCAAGGTGAAGGTCGCCCCTGGTACCCAGCCCGGCCAGCGCGTCCGGCTGAAGAGCAAGGGCATGCCGGTACTGCGCTCCAAGGACACCGGCGACCTCTACGTCCAGCTCGACGTCGAGACCCCGCAGAATCTGACTAAACGCCAGCGCGAACTTCTGGAAGAATTCCACCGGGCCACGACGAAGGAAACCTCGCCGACCTCAGAGGGCTTCTTCGCCAAGCTCAAGAATCTGTTCGAGAGCTGATCGGAGCGTTTCACCCGCAAGGATCGAGATGGCTCACTCGAGCCAGAATGCAGCCACGTACTGACCCCTCACCCGGCCGCTGGCGCGGCCACCCTCTCCCCCGAGGGGCGAGGGGACGCTGGAACCGAATTCCTTTCGGCTGCCGAAGGAAATATAGAACAAGAGTCTCAGTGGG
Source organism: Pseudomonadota bacterium (assembly GCA_048498015.1). GTDB lineage: Bacteria > Pseudomonadota > Alphaproteobacteria > Rhizobiales > Devosiaceae > Devosia_A. The sequence goes on along the minus strand of JBEHYU010000014.1, from coordinate 55,715 downwards.
GTCCCCTCGCCCCTCTGGGGAGAGGGTGGCGCGAAGCGCCGGGTGAGGGGCCGGGCGATAACCGATGTCAGAACTCTCTTCCAAACGCGCCATCACCATCTGCGGCACGCTGCATGCCGGCGCCATCAACGAGCATCTGCGCCGGCACATGTCGGCAAAACTGCGCGAGGCCGGCGTCGAAGTCACCGATCTCGACATGCACGATTACCCCATGCCGATCTTCGACCAGGACATCGAGGATGCCGGCAATTCGCCCGTCGCGGCGAAACAGCTGGCCGACATGTTCCGCAGCTACGACATCGTTCTTATCATCTCGCCCGAATACAATGGCGGCATCACGCCGCTGATCGCCAACACGCTGGCCTGGGTCAGCCGCGAAAAGCCCAATCCATTCAAGCACGCGATCTTCGGCATCGGCGGCCTCACCGACGGCAAATATGCCACCCTGTTCGCCCTCAGCCATCTGCGCGACAGCCTCAGCAAGGTCGGCGCCCTCGTGGTCCCCACTTTGCTCGGCGTCGGCCCCTACCCGGACGTCTTCGACGCCAGTGACGCCCCCAACGAATCCAACATCCAGTGGAAGGTCGGCCAGATGGTCAAAGAGCTGACCCATTTCAGCCGCGGCGGCATCTAGCGACGGCCTTTCAGTCAGTCCCTCCCCTATGCGGAGCATGGGGGAGGTGGCACGCGAGCGGTTGGCCGATCGAGCCCTCTCGGTGTCGATTGGAGTGGAGCTTACGGAGCCGCCGCCGGGCAATATGCCGCCTGGAACGCCGTCACTGCCGCCTGCATCTCGTCGGCGCTGAGCGAGGTCGACAGCGTCGAGTCGGTGGTGGTCGGCTTGAGGCCGCCATCGGGGCCGAGCAGCTGCACCACGCCATCGGCGCCCACGAGGTTGATGTTGTACTCGGTCACCGGCGGTTGCTCGCCGGTCTTCTCATAGGTCACCGAGCTCAGCTTGTTCGCGTCGACCTCGATGCCGGCCACGTAGCTCTCGGCCTCGGTGTACTTGACGTCGAAGATGCATTTGCTCTTTTCGATCACCACGAAGCTGAACGGATCGCTGGTCGACGGCATGGCGCCGGTGAAGCCGCCGGGGCCCGATTGCTGCATCACCGAGACGCCGTTTTCCGCGCCGCCCAGCCCCACCGTCGCATCGGGCGCGATGCCGAGCACGAATTTGGCGACGAGATCGACCGCCGGCTGGTCCTCGGCCATTGCAGGCAGGACCGAGCAGGCAAGGATAGTGGCGGCAAGTACGGCCAGACGCATTCATTTCTCCCGGATTGGTGCCGGACGCTAGCAGGCGGCCCTGCGGTCGCCTAGCGGTTCGTGCGAATGCGGATGATCTGTTCGAGCCGCTGCGCGCCAGTGACATGCACCAGCCCGAAATAGACGATCATGCCGAGGACGATGGTGATCGTCAGCGCCACCAGCTGGCTCACCAGCGGGGCCTCGGCCACCATCGAGCCGCCGAGCAGCCGGGCGATCACCCAGACCACCGCCGCCATCACCAGCGAGGCGAAGATGATCAGCGCATGGCGCCGCCAGTCGTCGAGCTTGAGCTTGAAGTGGCCGCGCCGCCCGAGCCAGATGCCGAGCAGCACCGCGTTGGCCCAGGCGGCGACCGAGGTCGCAATGGCGATACCCACATGGGCGAGGCTGGGGAACAGCAGCAGCGACAGCGCGATGTTCACCACCACCGAGATGCCGGCGAACACGGTCGGCGTGCGCGTGTCCTCGCGGGCAAAGAAGCCCGGCTGCAACACGCGGATCAGCACATAGGCCGGCAGGCCGGCCGAGAACCAGATCATCGTCTGTGCGGTTTCATATGAGTCCACCGCCGAGAAGGCGCCACGCTGGAACAGCACGGTGACGATCGGCTGCGCCAGCGCGATCAATGCCGTCGCGGCCGGCATCGAGAGCAGCATCGAGATCAGCAGCGCCTGCGTCTGGCTGGCGTCGGCCTCGGCATCGCGCCCGCCCTTTAGGTGGCGGCTCAATTCGGGCAGCAGCACGGTGCCGACCGCGATGCCGATGATGCCGAGCGGCAGCTGGTACAGCCGGTCGGCGTAATAGAGATAGGCGATGGCGCTGTCGGCCGACGACGCGATGATGGTGCCGACGAAGATGTTGACCTGGGTGATGCCGCCGGCAATCACCGCCGGAATGGCGAGGATCCAGAAGCGGTGCACGTCGGCGTCGAATTTCGGCCAATGCAGTTTTGGCACGAAGCCCGACCGGCGGATCGCCGCATAGACCAGCGCCAGCTGCGCGATGCCGCCCGCGATGGTGCCGACCGCGATCCAGATGGCGGTCTGCACATCGGTGTTGGGCCACAGCACCAGCGGCGCCATGAAGACGATCATCACGATGTTGAGCAGGATCGGCGCAAAGCTCGCCGCGGTGAAGCGCCCAAGCCCGTTGAGGATCGCCGCATAGGCGGCCATCAGCGACATGCACATCAGATAGGGGAAGCAGATGCGCGTCAGCAGCACCGTGAGGTCGTATTTGGCCGGATCGTCGAGGAAGCCGGGCACGAACGGCGCCAGCACCCAGGGCATGAAGATCTCGGCCAGCACGGTGACGCAGAACACCACCGCGACCAGCCAGCTCATGATGCGCGCCGCCCACAGCCGCGCCGGCTCCATGCCTTCCTGCTCGATCGATTTGGCGAACAACGGAATGAACGCCGTATTGAACGCCCCCTCGGCGAACAGCCGGCGGAAGAGGTTGGGGAAACGGAACGCCGCCAGATAGGCATCGGCTGCCGGCCCGGTGCCCAGCACCGCGGCGACCAGCGCATCGCGCACGAAGCCGAGCACGCGGCTGCCGGTGGTCATCAGCCCGACATTGAGGAAATTGCGGTAGAGGGTGGTCACCGCTAGCCGTCGTCCTTAAGGGAGCTTTTTAGCACGTGGAACAGCGTTTTACGGATACCGTGAATTAGGGCTACGTCTAAAAACATGTCTCTGTATTGTTCAAGGGCCTTCGGATCGCTAGTCGCATCCAAATTAGAGGCGTGCCACATCAACTTAACCAAGCCGCCCAAAGCTATTTCCATGCTTAGAAGGACCAAATAGCTCCACGTGGTACCGAGATATCTAGCGACCGGGCTGTGCATCCTGTGGCTAGCAAGGAAGCATCCCAAGCCGTGATAGAGCTTCGCGAGCTTTCCTTCGCAGTCGTCAAGGTGACCCAGCCACTCCTCGCGATATCGGTCTCGCTTTCCGCTGGGTAACCGGCCTGAGGCGACCTTTATTAGGAAGCGCGCCCCAGTTGTAGACCCGTCGTAAAGCTGTGACGTCACCAGCCCGGTCAAGACCGCGACTAGCACCTCTACTAGGAATTCCATGCAAGCCTCGCGGATCGCAACTCGATTTCCGATAGCGCATCGCGCGCGGCGCGCTCCCCTTCACCCGTCAGTCGATAAAGACGCCGCCTTGGACGCCCCACTTCTCGAGGCTCAACTTCTTCCCACGTACTCGAAAGCCAGCCTGCGATCTCAAATCGATCCAAGAGAGGATACAGCGTCCCTGAACCGATGCCAGTCGCCCGGGCAATGTCGGCACCCGATAGCGCGCTCCCTGATGCTCCAAGCAGCGTCCTCAATGTGAGTAGGCCCTGATGGGAAAGTCTCGGTGGGCGGCTCATTGCATACCCTATGTCGATTTGCGATATAGGGTATGCCCGTTTGCTTAGATATGCAAGCTACCCATTAGCGACTTTCGCCACGCGCTCGTCGCCCGTCGGCGCCGCCGGCTGGAACACCGCGAGCAGCGTCTCGCGGATGATCTTCTGGCGGCGGGTGCTTTCGATCTTATGGCCGGTCAAATCGGTGACGTAGAAGACGTCCACCGCCTTTTCGCCATAGGTGCCGATGTGCGCCGAGCCGATGGTGAGGTTGAGATCCGAGATGGCGCGCGTCAGCTGGTGCAAGAGGCCGGTGCGGTCGAGGCCGGACACTTCGAGAACGGTGAATTTTTCCGACAGCGAATTGGAGACTTCCACCGAGGCGGGCAGCGTGAACGGCTTGAGGCGGCGATTGTGCCGGCTCTCCTTGCCGAGGTCGATGAGAATCTGCCGCTTGCCCTGCAGCAGCTGCTTGACCGTCTCGATGATGCGGTTGGCGCGCACCTTCTCGTCCTCGTCCGAGGTGAAGGCGCGGCGGATGCGGAACGTATCGAGCGCGTGGCCGTCGCGGGTCGAGAAGATCTGCGCCCCGATGATCGAGGCCTCGCACATGGTACAGGCGCCGGCGATCAGCGAGAGCAGGCGCGGATGGTCCGGCGTATAGAACGATACTTCAGTGATCGACTCGAAGGCCTTGACGCGGATCGAGCCGGCGAAGGGCTGATGCGCCGCATCGGCGGTGCGGATCATCTTGGCGTGCTCGAGCTGCAACTCGAGCTCGGCGCGCAGCCAGTAGTGGTTGTAGTGCCGCGCCATGTAGGTTTCGAGTTCGTCCGGCGGCCACGCACTGAGCGCCTTGGCGAGCTGCGACTTGGCGGCGGCGATGCGGTCGGACTGCGTGACGCGCGAATGGCCGCCCGACAGCAGCGGCTCGGTGGCATAATAGAGCGAGCGGAGCAGCGAGCCTTTCCAGCCGGTCCAGACGCCCGGCCCGACCGCGCGGATATCGCAGGCGGTGAGGATCATCAGCAGCGCCAGACGCTGCGGCGACTGCACGATATCGGCAAAGGCGCGGGCCGTCTCGGGGTCCTGCAGGTCGCGCGCCTGGGCGATCTCGCTCATCACCAGATGATACTGGATCAGCCAGGCGACGGTATCGGTCTCGGCCGCATCGAGCCCGAGCCGCGGGCAGAATTTGCGCGCGATGCGGGCACCGGCGATCGAGTGATCCTCAGGCCTTCCCTTGGCGATATCGTGGAGGAACAACGCCACATAGAGCAGCCGCGTATCGTTGAGCGAGGGCAGCAGCTCATGGGTCAGCGGCAGCTCCTGGCGTAGCCCGCCATTGGCGATCTCGGCCATCACGCCGACGGCGCGGATCAGGTGCTCGTCCACCGTATAGTGGTGGTACATGTTGAACTGCATCAGGGCGACGATCTTGCCGAACTCCGGCACGAACTTGCCTAGAACACCGCTCTCGTTCATCTGCCGCAGGATGCGCTCGACGGTGCGCGGCGAGGTCAGGATCTCGAGGAACCACTCATTCGCCCTGGGGTCGTTGCGCACATCGTGGCCGATCAGGTGCAGCGAGCGGGTGATCTCCTTGATCGCATCCGGATGGAACAGCAGGTCGTTGCGGCCGGCCACGAGGAAGCTGCGGATCAGCGTCAGCGGATTGCGCTCGAAGGTATCGGCGGCGGCCGTATTGAGCCGCCCGGAATCGATGACGAAATCCGGCTCGCCCTTGATCGCCACCCGGCCGCGCTTGAACATGCCGGTGACCCGCCCGAGCATATCGAGCGGCTTGGCGTGGTCGAATTCGAGGCTGGTACAGAAGATGCGGGTGAGGTCGCCGACGTCCTTGGCCACGAGGAAATAGCGCTTCATCATGCGCTCGACGCCCAGCATGCCCGGCCGGTCGGCGAAGCGCAGGCGGTTGGCGAGTTCGGGCTGCACGTCGAAGGTCAGTTTCTCGTCGGCCCGGCCGGTGAGGAAGTGCAGGTGGCAGCGTACGGCCCAGAGGAAATCCTCGGCGCGCTGGAACAGCCGGTACTCCTCGGCCGATAGAACGCCCTTCTCCACCAGCTCGGCGCTGGTCTTGACCCGATAGAAGTACTTGCCGATCCAGAACAGCGTGTGCAGGTCGCGCAGCCCGCCCTTGCCGTCCTTGATGTTGGGCTCGACCACATAGCGGGTGTTGCCGGTCTGGCGGTGCCGTTCCTCGCGCTCGGCCATCTTGGCGGCGATGAATTCCGGCCCGGTCCTGGGCATGATCTCGGTCTCGAAGCGCTGCTGCAGCGTATCGAACAGCGTTCTATCGCCGGTCAGGTAGCGCGCTTCGAGCGTCGCGGTGCGCACCGTCATGTCGGCGCGCGCCATGCGGATGCATTCATCCACCGAGCGCACCGCGTGCCCGACCTTCTGGCCGAGGTCCCACAGCATATAGAGGATGTATTCGGTGACCTGCTCGCCCCAGGGCGTCTGCTTGTAAGGCAGGATGAACAGCAGGTCGATGTCGGAGCCCGGCGCCAGCGTGCCGCGGCCATAGCCGCCGACCGCCGCGATGGAGATGGCCTCGGCCCCCGAGGGGTTGTCGACTGGATAGACCTGCCGGGTCGCGAACATATGGATGGCGCGGATGATCTCGTCTTCGGCGCCGCTGAGGTTCTGCGCGCAGCGCGTGCCGTGGCCGGTGGCCATCAGATCGGCCTCGGCGGATTTGCGCGCTTCGGCCAGCGCCCGGCGCATTACCGCCAGCACGGCCGAGCGGGCGCCCGAGGATTTCGGCGAATCCTGGCCGATGGCCGCCAGCGCCTCGCCGAGGATCGCATCGGCGGATTTGAGGTGGAACGACGCCTTTTTGGGGCGAAGTTCAGCTTCGGCGACCGGCATCGCGTGCCTTCTTGAGCTCGTAGATCAGGTCCAGCGCCTCGCGCGGAGAAAGTTCGTCGGGGCGGACCTGATCGAGCATCGCATCAAGGGGATTAACATTCGGCTTTTGCGGCGGAGGAGCCGCCGCAAACAGCGGCAAATCGTCTAGCATAGGCGAAGTTTGCCCGGAAGCGCGGCTTTCGAGCACACCGAGCACCTGCCGAGCGCGATCGAGCACTCCCGGGGGCAGGCCGGCCAGCTTGGCCACCTGGATGCCGTAGGACCGATCGGCGGCGCCCGGCACGACTTCGTGCAGGAACACCACGTCGCCCTCCCATTCGCGCACCGCCATGGTGACGTTTTTGACCCGCCGCAGCGTCTTGGCCAGCGCCGTCATCTCGTGGAAATGCGTCGCGAACAGCCCGCGACAGCCGGTGTCGTTGTGGAGCGCCTCCACCGACGCCCAGGCGATGCTGAGGCCATCGAAGGTCGCCGTGCCGCGGCCGATTTCATCGAGGATTACCAATGACTTGGACGTGGCGCGATTGAGGATGGCGGCGGTTTCGACCATTTCGACCATGAAGGTGGAGCGGCCATGCGCGATATCGTCGGAGGCGCCAACGCGGGAGAATACCCGGTCGACGACCCCGATCCGGGCGCTGTCCGCCGGCACGAAACTGCCCATCTGCGCCAGAATCGCGATCAGCGCCGTCTGGCGCAGGAAGGTGGATTTACCGCCCATGTTCGGGCCGGTGACCAGCCAGATGGCGCCGCCACTGAGCTCCGTGTCGTTGGCGACGAAGGGATGGCCCTCGGCCTTCACATTCGTCTCGACCACCGGGTGGCGGCCGCCTTTCACCGCGAAATCCAGCGAATCGTCGATCTGCGGGCGGGCATAGCGCCGGGTTGCGGCGAGATGCGCCAGGCCGGCGGCGACATCGAGCCCCGCCAGCGCATCGGCGACCGCACGCAAAAGTTCGGTCTCGCTCAGCACCGCCGCGACCAGTTTGGCGAAAATCGCCGTCTCGATCTCCAGCGCCTTTTCATGCGCCCGGGCGATACGGCCCTCGAGTTCGGCCAGCTCCGCCGTGGTGAAGCGCATGGCGTTGGTCATGGTCTGGCGGTGGATGAAGGTCGCCCTCAGCGGCTCCTCCACCAGCTTCATGCCCTGCGCAGCTGGAACTTCGACGAAATAGCCGAGCTGGCCGTTGTGGCGGATCTTGAGCGCGCGCACGCCCGTCTCGTCGATCAGCCGCGCCTGCAGGGCGGCGACGACGGCGCGCGTTTCCGACGCCAGCGCCCGCTCGGCATCGAGCGCACCGTCGTAGTCGCGCCGCACGAAGCCGCCGTCGCGGGCCAGCAGCGGCGGCTCGTCGTCAATGGCGCGGCTCAGCTCTGAGGCCAGATGCAGCGGCGCCGTCGCCAGCGTGTCGCGGATCAGCGCCAGCTCCGCCAGCTCCGCCGGCGCCTCGTCGAGTCCGCCGAGCAGCCGCGACAGGTCTCCGGCGCCGAGGATAGCGCGCGCCACCGCGTTGAGGTCGCGCGGCCCGCCACGGCCGAGCGCCAGCCGCGTCAGCGCCCGCGTCAGGTCGGGCACGGATTTCAGCGCGGCCCGCAGTTTTGCGGCGAGGATGGTCTCGCCCAGCAGCGTCTCGACCGCATCGAGCCGGGCATTGATCGCCGCCGGCTCGCAGAGCGGTGCGCTCAGCCGCCGCGCCAGCAGGCGCGAGCCGGCCGGCGTCACGCATTCGTCGATCTCGCTCAGCAGCGAACCCTTGACGGTACCGCGCTGCGTCTCGAGCAGTTCCAGCGACACGCGCGTCGCCGCATCGATCGCCATGTGCGAGCTCAGCCGCTCGGTCGAAGGCGGCCGGAGCGCCACCGCCACGCCCTTCTGCGACTCGCGGATATAGCCCAGCAGCGCCCCGAGCGCCGCGCGCTCGACCCGCGACCAGGCCGAGGCATCGACCTCGCCCGGCTCGAAACTGGCCTCGATGGTGTCGGCCGCGGCCGAAGAGTCGAACGCTCCGGCCGGCAGCAGCACCGTCGCGGCGCTGGTGATCACCTTCATGTCGCGCAGCGCCGCCTGCGTCGCCTCGCTCCACAGCAGCTCGGCCGGATCGATCCGCGCCAGCTCGTCGCCGACCGCGCCGGCCGTCACCGGCAACACCGTCAGTTCGCCGGTCGAGACATCCGCGAAGGCCAGCGCGAAATCCGCTTCGCCGTGGCGCAGCATGGCGATGGCCGCCAGATAGTTCGAGGCCCGCGCCGGCAGCAGATCATCCTCGGTCAGCGTGCCGCGCGTCACCAGCCGCACCACGTCGCGCCGCACCGGCGATTTGCTGCCGCGCTTCTTGGCTTCAGCCGGGTCTTCGGTCTGCTCGCAGATGGCGACGCGATGGCCGAGGCTGATCAGCTTCTTCAAATAGTCCTGCGCCGCATGCACCGGCACGCCGCAGAGCGGAATGTCCTGCCCCTGGTGCCGCCCACGCTTGGTCAGCACGATGCCGAGCGCCGCCGAGGCGATCTCGGCGTCCTCGAAGAACATCTCGTAGAAATCGCCCATCCGGTAGAACAGCAGATAGCCCGGATTGAGCGCCTTGAGCTCGAGATACTGCCCCATCGCCGGCGTCGGCGCGGCATGCGGCAGATCGGGTTCGGGCAGGTCGGTCGGCTGGTCCATCGGGGTCGGCTGGGTCGCGGAAGCTGGCGAACTTAGGGGCTCGGCCGCAAAACGCCAACAGCGCCGCGGCGATTTCCCGCTATAGAGCGAGCCGGAGGACCTTCATGACAATCCGCCCCATCACCGCCGCCGACCGCGCCCAGTGGACGCCGCTCTGGACCGGCTACCTGACCTTCTACGAGACGATGCTGCCCGAGGCGGCCTATGACGCCGCGTGGCGCCGCCTGCTCGACCCGGCCGAGCCGATGTGGGGCGCGCTGGCGGTGGACGACAGCGGGAGGCCGGTGGGTTTGGTCCACTGGCTGTTCCACCGCACCTTCTGGAGCGAAGCCGACAGCTGCTATTTGCAGGACCTGTTCGTGTCCCCGGACGTCCGCGGCGGCGGCCATGGCCGGGCGCTGATCGAGCATGTGGCCGACCGGGCGCGGGAAGCCGGCGCCTCGCGGCTCTACTGGAACACGCACGAGACCAATACGACCGCGCGCAAACTCTACGACGCGGTAGCGGTCCGCTCCGGCTTCATCCAGTACCGCAAGGCCCTGGGCTGACCGCTGCCCCGCTCTCTTCAGCACGGCCGCCTCACCCGGCGCTGCGCGCCACCCTCTCCCCAGAGGGGCGAGGGGACGAGAGAGCCGATACATCGAGAGCGCCGAGCCTTCAGTCGGCGTCCCCTCGCCCCTCTGGGGAGAGGGTGCCTTGCGAAGCAAGGCGGGTGAGGGGTCAGCCTGTCCTCAATACCGATCGCTCTCGTGCCGCACCGGCGTATAGACAAAGTCCGTGAACCTCGCCTGGAGCGCCGTTCCATTGAGATCGCTCGCCGCCATGCCGACAAACGCGCCGGTAAAGCTGCCATGCTCGGCGTGACCGCCGCATTCGTCGCTGAGGATGGAGGCATCGAGCACCGGGCCGATCTTCTGCCAGTCCTGCCCCTCGAGCGCATAGTAGAACTGCCCGGCCGGCCCGCGCACTTCGAACTTCAGCCGCACCGAGCCCTCATTCGGAATCGGCACCGACGGCACGTCGAGCGTCAGCCGCCCGTCCGGATGCGAGATCACCGAGCTCATGATCAACAGCTCGCGCTTGCCGTCCGAATGCGCCGTCACCGTGAGGTAATGAAAGTTGTAGCGCGAGTAATAGCCGGTGAGCCCGGCGAACTGCCGCTCATCGGTGGGCGCGAAATCCACCGTGACTTCCGCATCGTAGGAGAAATGCGTCTGCCGCCGCGCCACCAGCGCCTGCTCGAACCATGAGCCGATCGACTCGCGACCGATGAGCGTCAGCGCATTGCCGTCGATGCGGAAAATCCGCTCGGTGTCGGGCGTGCGCAGCCACTGGAAATCCTTGTGCAGGCCCTGGCTGAAATCGTAATGCGACGGCGCCCAGTATTTGTCCTCGTCGCGCGTCCCCGGCACATCGACCTCGAGCTGCGCGACATTGCCACCGGCCTTCAGCCACGGCCAACCGTCGTCGCGCCATTCGAGCTCCTGGATCGCCGTTTCACGCCCCAGCACGCAGCGCCGCTTCTGCGTCGTCGGCCGGCCGGTGAGATGGACGAGGTATGAGCGCCCGTCCGGCGTATCGACCCAGTCGCCATGCCCGGCACGCTGCAGCGGATTGAGCGGCGTGTCCTTGGCCGTCACCAGATATTTCAGCGGATGCAGCTCGTACGGCCCGTCGATGTGGCGCGAGCGCGCGAACGTCACCGCATGCTCATAGCCGGTGCCGCCCTCGGCGGTCAGCAGATAGTACCAGCCGTTCTTCCTGTAGAGATGCGGGCCCTCGACCAGCTTGAGATCGGTGCCGGTAAAGATGTTCTTGCGCGGCCCGACCAGCTTCTGCGCCACCGGATCGTATTCCTGCAGCGCGATGCCTTCGAACAGCAGCGGGCGGACGCGGTGGTCCCACAGCATGTTGACGAACCATTTTCGCCCGTCCTCGTCGTGGAACAGCGACGGATCGAAGCCCGACGAATTGATGTAGACCGGATCGCTCCACGGTCCCTCGATCGTCGGCGCCGTCACGATGTAATTGTGCGCGTCCTTGAACGAGCCGTCCTTGCGCTTGACGTCGGTATAGACGAGCCAGAACTGCGTGCCGTCATGCGTCAGGCACGGCGCCCAGACGCCGCAGCTATCCGGATCGCCCCGCATGTCGAGCTGCGACTTCCGCGTCAGCGGCCGCGTCACCAGCTCCCAGTTCGCCAAATCGCGCGAATGGTGGATCTGCACGCCCGGATACCACTCGAACGTCGAGGTCGCGATGTAATAGTCCTCGCCGACCCTGAGGATCGATGGATCCGGATTGAAACCCGGTAGAATGGGATTACGGAATGTCGGCATGTTCCCCTCAGAAATTTCAGTCGGCAACCTCCCCCTTGACGGGGGAGGTAGCGAAGCTTGGGCGAAGCCCTAGCGCAGCTAGGAGGGGGTGCGAGGAGCCCGAGACCGAAAGGTCGAGCGCTGGGCTCCCCCCTCCCGAGTTCCGCTACGTCGCTTCGCTCCTAGCTCCACTACCCTCCCCGCGAGGGGGAGGGTGGGCTCCGCAGGTCACACGAACCTGTTGACCAGATTCTCGAGATATTCCTGCTGGCCGGATTTGGGCTGCGGGTTGATGTTGTCCTTGGCGACGCGCGCCGCGATGTCGGCGAGGCTTTCGCTCTTGAGCATCGCCTGGCCGGTCGCCTGGCCCCAGCCGGCGTAGCGATCCGCCAGCACCTTGTCGAAGGTACCGTCGGTGATCAGCGCCGCGGCGCCTTTCAGGCCGCGAGCCAGCACGTCGAGGCCGCCGATATGGCCGTGCAGCAGGTCCGCCGGATCGATCGACTGGCGGCGGACTTTCGCGTCGAAGTTGAAGCCGCCATTGCCCAGCCCGCCATTCTTGAGGATCTGGTAGAAGGCCAGCGCCATCTCGCCCGGATTGTTGGGGAACTGGTCGGTGTCCCAGCCCGACTGCAGATCGTTGCGATTGGCGTCGACCGAACCGAGGATGCCCAGCGAGCGGGCCATCGCCAGCTCGTGCTCGAAGCTGTGGCCGGCGAGGAAGGCGTGGCCCACCTCGATGTTGACCTTCACTTCTTTCTCGAGGCCGAAATCCTTGAGGAAGCCATAGACCGTCGCGACGTCGTAATCGTACTGGTGCTTCGTCGGCTCCTGCGGCTTGGGCTCGATCAGGATGGTGCCCTTGAAGCCGATCTTCTTGGCGTGCTCGACGGCGAGCGTCAGGAAGCGGCCGGCCTGCTGGCGCTCCTTGCTCAGGTCCGTGTTGAGCAGCGTTTCATAGCCCTCGCGGCCGCCCCATAGAACGTAGTTCGCCCCGCCCAGCTGATGGGTGATGTCGATCATCTCCTTCACCTGCCCGGCCGCATAGGCGAAGACGTACGGATCGGGATTGGTGGCGGCGCCCGCCATGTAGCGGCGGTTGGAGAACAAATTCGCCGTACCCCACAACAGCTTGGTGCGGCTCGACTGCATCTTTTTGGCGAAGATGTCGGTGATGGTGCGGAGGTTCTTGATGCTCTCGGCGAGCGTTGCGCCTTCCGGCGCCACGTCAGCGTCGTGGAAGCAGAAGAACGGGATATCGAGCAGGTCGAAGAACTCGAACGCCACGTCGGCCTTGAGCCTGGCGCCCTCGAGCCCCTTGTCGTACCACGGGCGATCGAAGGTGCGGCCGCCGAACGGATCGCCGCCCTCCCAGGCGAAGGTGTGCCAGTAGGCCACCGCCGGGCGGATGTGGTCTTCCATGCGCTTGCCGAGGACGATCTCGTCCTTGTTGTAGTGGTGGTAGGCAAGCGGGTTGGCCGAGTTCGGCCCTTCGAACTTGACGGGGGAAATCCCCTTGAAGAAATCGGTCACTTACGGGCCTCCTCGATGGCGGGGTAAAGGGCGCGGTAGCGCGCATATTGCTGGGTGTAGGCATCGCGCAGCGACGCATCGGGTGCGATCACCTGCTTGATGCCCGGCATGGTCATCACGTCGGCCGGGTCAGCGCCTTCCGCGGCGCAGAGGCCCAGCCGGGCGGCGCCGAGCGCACCGCCGAAATCGCCGTCCTCGGGGAGAGCGATCTCGATATCGAGATTGGTGGCGATCATTTTCAGCCACAGCGCGGACTTCGATCCACCGCCGACGGCGAGCAGCCGCCCGAACGACGTTCCAGCGTCCTTCAGCACGCGCTGGCAATCGCGGAAAGCGAAGGTGACGCCCTCCATCACCGCCTGCGCCAGCCGCGCCTGATCGCTCAGATGGCTGAGGCCCACGAACGAGCCCCGCGCCCCGGCATTGTTGTGCGGCGTGCGCTCGCCGCTGAGATAGGGCAGGAAGATCTCCTCGCCCGGCCCCTTGAAACTCGCTTCGGCTGCGGCCGACAGTTCGGCCTGCTTCTTGCCGGTGACATTGCTCAGCCAGTTGAGGCTGTCGGTAGCGCTGAGGATCACGCCCATCTGGTGCCAGGTATTGGGGATGGCATGGCAGAAGGCATGCACGGCGCCCGCCGTGTTCGGCCGGAATTTCTCGTTGCTGACGAACAGCACGCCCGAGGTGCCGAGCGACACAAAACCCTCGCCCGGCCGGATCGCCCCAATACCGGCGGCAGCAGCGGCATTGTCGCCGGCGCCGCCCGCGACCACGACCTTGCCCGACATGCCCCAGCGGGCCTTGAGCTCCGCCGACAACTCCGCCGCGGGCGCCGAGCCTTCGACCAGCGACGGCATATGCGAGCGGTTGAGGCCGGTGACGCCGAGCAGCGCATCGGACCAGTCGCGCTTCTGCACGTCGAGCCACAGCGTGCCCGAGGCATCGCTCATTTCCTCGACATACTCGCCGGTCATCAGCCAGCGCACATAGGCTTTCGGCAGCACCACCTTGGCGATCCTGGCGTAGATCTCGGGCTCGTGCTTGCGCACCCAGGCGATCTTGGGCGCCGTGAAGCCCGGCATGGCGATATTGCCGGCGAGCTGGCGCAAAGTCGGCAGCGCCCCCTCCATCTCGACGCATTCGACCGAGGAGCGGCCGTCATTCCACAGGATGCACGGGCGGAGGACTTCGCCGTCCTTGCCCAGCAGCACCGCGCCATGCATGTGACCGCTGAGTCCGATGCCGCGCACCGCCGCCAGCTCCGCCGGATGCGATTTGCCCAGCGCGTCGATGGCCTCGAGGCAGGCGCTCCACCAGTCGGCCGGGTTCTGCTCCGACCAGCCCGGATGCGGCCGCACCGGCTCGACCGATCTGGCGGTCGCCTCGCCCAGCGCCTTGCCGGCCCGGTCGATCAGGATCGCCTTGACCCCGGAGGTGCCGATATCGATGCCCAGATAGCTCATGAGGCACGTACCTCATCAGGCGTCGGTTCAAAGCTGATTTCTGCCTCCCGCGCGGCGTTTTCGCCGTCTGATGTCCTGAAGTTTGCCCTAGCGCAGATTGTCGCGCAGGAAAATCCCGATTTCAATGGGGTCCGAATGAATCTCGGCGTCCGGCGACAGCGCCACCTGCCGGGCGGCCGCGATGGCGGCGCGGATTTCGCCGTCCGGGTTCTGGTCCAGCACGACGTCGAGGGTGCCGGTTCGCAGCGCGTCGCGCGTGGTGTCGGTCAACTCGTGCGCCACCACCCGGATGGTGCCGGCACGGTGCGTCTGGTGCAGCGCGGCCACCAGCCCGGCATTGCCGGCGCCAAGATTGTAGATGCCGGCGAGATCGGGATGGCCGCGCAGCAATTGCAGCGCGGCGGCTTCCGTGGCGCCGTCGTCGTCGAAGCCTTCCACCGGCCCGACGATCGCGAGTCGCGGGAACTCCCGCCCCAGCACGCCTGAAAACCCCTCGAAGCGCTCGCGATGGTCGCGCAAGCCCAGCGAGCCGGCGATGATGCCGATCTTGCCGGCCGGGCAAAACCGTCCGAGCAGCGACGCCGCCGAACGGCCCGCCGCCTGGTTGTCGATGCCGATGAAGTGCCGCCGAGCCGAGCCGGGCAGGTCCGACACCAGCGTGATCACCGCCACGCCACGCCGCGCCGCCGCATCGATGGCCCGCGCCACCGCCGGATCGTCGGGCGCCACCACGACCGCGCAGTCGGTCTGCCGGTGGTTGAGGCCGTCGAGCCGGCTCACCAGCGCGGAGGGGTCGAGGGCGTGATAGGTCACGACGCTCAGCGTCAGCCTTTCGTTGCGCGTCGCCCGCACCCGGCGCGCAATGGCGCCCGTCAGGCTCTCCATGAAGGCATTGCCGCCATCGGGGATCAGGAAGACGAGGCGCAGATCGCGCGCCCGGGCCAACAGGGAAGCTGACAGGTCGCGGCGAAAATCCAGCGCCTTGATGGCCGCCTCGACCTTTTCGGCCGTAGCCGGTCTGACACCTGGGCGCGCATTGAGCACGCGATCGACCGTTGCCAGCGACACACCGGCGGTCCGCGCCACGTCATGGACCGTCGCACGCCTGCCGTCCGAAGTCTCGTCCAAGCTGCCCTCTCCCGAAATTCGGCGCGAAACTGCCGCCGGGCTGCCGTATGCGTCAACAGATTTCCGCTTTCCGCCGTGGCGAATTCCGGGCTACACCCCGCGACGCATTGCGAAGAGGGGCGGCATGGTCGCGGTCAAGAATTTCGGGTCCTACGAGGGCAAGCGGGTCGATCAGTTCACGCTGACCTCCAGTACCGGCGTCGAGGTGGATCTCATCAACTGGGGCGTGGTAGTGCGCGACTGGCGGGTGCCGGTCAAAGGCGGCATGCGCTCGGTCGTGCTGGGCTTCGACAATTTCGACGATTACCCCAAGCATTCGCCGCATCTGGGCGCGCTGGCCGGCCGCATCGCCAACCGCGTCGGCGGCGCCAAATTCACGCTGGGCGGCAAGACCTACCATCTGCCGGCCAATGATGGCACGAGTTCGCTGCATGGCGGGCCCGAGGGCATCGGCCGCCTCGTCTGGGACGCCGAGCCCGATGACGCCACCAACTCGGTGGTGTTCTCGCTCCACTCGCCCGACGGCGCCTCCGGCTATCCGGGCAACGTCAAGCTCAAGGCGACCTACCGGCTCGACGGCAACCGGCTCCGCCTCGAGCTCGGCGCCGTCACCGACCGGCCGACGCCGCTCAGCCTCGTGCAGCACCAGTATTTCAACCTCGGCACGGCCGACACCATTCTCGACCATCATTACCGCTTCGCCGCCCACGCCTATACCGAGAGCGTCCAGAACCTCGTGCCGACCGGCAACATCCTCGAGGTCAAGCCGGGCAGCGAGCGCGACTTCCACGCGCCGCGCAATCTGCGCGACGCGTCCGGCCAGCCCATCGGCTATGACGGCAATTTCGTGCTCGATGCCGGCCGCGACCCGCACGAGCCGGTGGCGGTGGTGACCTCGCCCGACAACGACCTGACGCTAAAGCTCTGGACCGACCGGCCTGGACTGCAGTTCTACAACGCGCTCACCACCAATATTCCGGTGCCGGGCCTGGGCGGGCGGAAGTATGGCCAGTATTCGGGCTTCTGCCTCGAGGACCAGGCGTTCCCCGATGCGCTCAACCACCCGCATTTCCCCTCGATCATCATCACGCCCGATGCGCCCTACGCGCATTGGTGCGAATTCGAGATTTCGTGACCGCCTACGTCGCGCTGCTGCGAAATATCGGCCCGGCAACGCACCCCAGAATGCCGCTCGGCGAACTGGCCGAGCGGTGCGGCAAGGCCGGTCTCGAGCAGGTGCGCAGCATCGGCAATACCGGCAATCTGGTGTTCGAGTCGGGCAGGTCGCAGGCGGAGGTTGAAGCTGTCGTCAGCGCGGAGGTGCGCAGCTTCGGGCTGAGCAACGAAGTCTTCACCCGCACCCGCCGGCAGCTGCAGATGCTGCTCAACCTCGCACCCTTCCCCGATGCCGCCGCCGAGCGCCCGGGCAAGCTCGCCGTGGGCTTCTTCCACAAGGACCCGCGCTGGCCGGCGGCCTACCGCAACTATCCCGGTCCCGAGCGGCTGCGGATGTTCTCCAACCATCTGATCGTCGACTATGCCGGTGCGATCTCGGCCGCGCACCTCACCATCGAGAAGACCGTCGGCCACTCGATGACGCAGCGCAACTGGACCAGCATTCTACGTATCGCGGCCGCGCTGGATCTGGTGCAGGATGCGGCGTAGCCGCACTCTCGATTGTCGTCTCGATCCACAACGTCATTCCCGCGAAGGCGGGAATCCAGGCAGAGTTCACGGACGTCCGAAAGCGCGGTCTGGATTCCCGCCTACGCGGGAATGACGCAGTGGATTTGGGAACGTATGCGAGGGGCGATAGGGCAACCTATAGCAGCTGTCGCAGCCCCTTGAGCGTCGCCGCCACGATTTCCGGGTCGGTCCGGTAGAACCAGTTGCGTCCCTGCTTATCGAGCACCAGCAGCCCGCAGGTGCGCAGTACCTTTAGATGCTCCGATACCGTCGCGAGCGACAGCTTGCTCAGCTCCGCCAGCTCGCCGGCGGCGCGCGGCCGGTCGCGGCAGGCGATGACAAACATGCGCCGGTCGGGATGCGCCAGAGCGCGGAAAACGTGGTCGAGATCGAGGTCGATCAGTCAGCCCTGCAGCAGCGTCAGCACATTGCCGGCCGGATCGGCGACCTGCGCCTTCGTCACCCAGCCATTGTTGGTCTTGGGCAGCACCACGCGCCCACCCTCGGCGACGGCCGTGGTCAGCGCCCCATCGAGATCGGGCACCACCACCCCGAAGGTCAGCGAGGCCTCCGGCGTCTCGACGATGGCGCCGTTCGGGCTGCCCTCGGGCGTGCCGACCATCGCATAGCCCGGCCCCTGCGGCGCGATTTCCCAGCCGAACAGTTTGCCGTAGAACCCGACAAGCGGCGCCAGATCGGGTCCGGCGATGTCGAAATGCCCGAAGCCGTTCGGCGTGTGCGTTTTGCGTGCGGGAAAGGCCATGACTTGCTCCTTTTCGACGAAAAAATACTTCGCCATTTCCCGAAATGTCAAGGCTGCGCTAGAAGCACCATATGGACAAGACCGAACGGCTGTTTTCCGTCATGGACGCCCTCCGCCGCCATCGCCGGCCGGTGACGGCCGCCGCGCTGGCCGAGGAGCAGGGCGTCTCCGTTCGCACCCTCTACCGCGACATCCAGACCCTGATCGGGCTGGGCGCGCCCATCGATGGCGAGGCCGGTATCGGCTACATGCTGCGCCCCGGCTTCTTCCTGCCGCCGCTGATGTTCAGCGCCGAGGAGCTGGAAGCCCTGGTTCTCGGGGCCCGCTGGGTGCAGGGACGGCCCGATGCCGGGTTGTCGGCGGCCGCCAAGAATGCGCTCGGCAAGATTGCCACCGCCTCGCCGGACGATCTGCGTGACCGGCTCGACAATTCGGGCCTGTGGGCGGGCGACGCCTGGGGCAAGGGCAGCGAGCCGCTGCTCGGGCTCGTGCGCGAGGCGATGCGGGCCGAAAAGACCCTGCACCTGGTCTACGCCGACGAAGCCGGCCAGCTCACCGAGCGGCCGATCTGGCCGGTGACGCTGGCCTATTACGAGGAAAAGCAGGTGATCGGTGCCTGGTGCGTGCTGCGCCAGGCCTTCCGCAATTTCCGCATCGACCGCGTCCGCTCCGCAACGGCGGGCACCGAAGCCTTCGGCCGCCGGCGGGTGATCCTGCTCAAGGAGTGGGAAGACGTCTGGCAGAGCCGCACCCGTCGCGACACGGCCGCCCCGCAGTAATTCAAAATGTGATCTGCACCTGCGCAAATAAGCCACGAAGCCTGTGCGATAGAGTCTGTGCGGGGTGTTCAGGATCGGTTCAAGCCGGCGCGTCATAACTTCGCGCAACAGCTTCGTGGAACCGCTCCGGAACCGCGGCCAGATCTGAGGGAATGCCATGGCCACCGTGAAAGCCAATGCGGCGCTCGACATGAGCGCGTTCGACTTCTCCCACTTCCACAATGCCAGGAAGTCGTCCGTCGACAGCAAGAAATCTCTGATTACCATCGCTCAGCGCGATGGGGTCGAATACCAGTTCTACGGCAAGTACTCGATCAACTACCTCGCTCGTTCCCTTACCGGCAGTGCCAGCAAGATCGTCGTTCGCGACGGCAAGTATCACCGCAATCTGGTGTGGACCGCCACCGGGATCAAGCTCGACGCGGCGTCCGTGCTGAAGGCGGCGCGAACCAAGACCACCAGCGACGATCACAAGGTGATCGAAAAGATGTTCGCCGGTGGCGATCACCTCACGGGCTCGTCGCGTGCCGACTACCTCAAGGGCTACGGCGGGAACGACGTGTTCACCGGCGCTGCCGGCGCGGACAGTCTCGACGGTGGCGCGGGAACGCACGACACGGTCTCCTATGGGGGCCGCCACACGCCCATCACCGTAACGCTCGGCGGTTCCGCCTGGGCCGACGTTTTCGACACCGGCGTTGCCGAAGATCGCATCCGGAATATCGAAAACGTCACCGGTGGTTCGGCCGGCGACACGCTTACCGGCGACTCCTATGCAAACGTCCTCACCGGCAATGACGGTGATGATTCCCTGGTCGGCATGGGCGGCAATGACACCCTGTCGGGCGGCAATGGCAACGACACCCTCTACGGCGGCAGCGGCAGCGACTCGCTCGCCGGTGGCAACAACGACGACTCGATACTGGGCGGCAGCTCAAACGACACGCTCTCTGGTGGTAACGGCAATGACTGGCTGCAGGGCGATAGCGGCAACGACAAGCTCACCGGCGGCGACGGCAACGACACCGTCGATGGTGGTATCGGAAACGACAAGCTCTATGGCGGCAACGACCAGGATGCGCTGCTGGGCGGCGACGGCGCAGACTACCTGTCGGGCGACAACGGCAACGACACGCTCGATGGCGGCAGCGGCAAGGACACGCTGCTGGGTGGCTCCGGCCTCGACACCCTGACCGGCGGGACCGGCAACGACAAGCTCGATGGCGGCTCCAGCGGCGACATCCTGTCGGGCGGCGACAGCAACGATACGCTGCTCGGCGGCAGCGGCAACGACGTGCTCAACGGCGACAATGGCAACGACTCGCTGTCGGGCTCCACCGGCTTCGACACGCTCACCGGCGGTGCCGGCCGCGATATCATGAGCGGCGGCGCCAGCGGCGACACCTTCGTCTACCTGGCGCTCACCGATTCCGGCACGAGCTCGACGACGCGCGACTACATCAGCGACTTTTCGGCCGGCCACGACAAGATCGATCTGAGCGCCATCGACGCCGACGATGTTACCGATCTCGACCAGGCCTTCGTGCTCGATGCGCGCGGTACGTCCTCGACGCCGGTCGCTACGGGCCATATCGGCTGGTACTACATCGACAAGGCCGGCACGTCGCACGACCGCACCATCGTGGTGCTCAACGCCAATGCCGACCCGGCGGCCGACATGACCATCGAGCTCAGGGGCCATGTGCACCTGACCGGGGCCGACTTCATTCTCTGAGGTCCGCCACCGAAATCTTTCGCGCCGTCGGCTCCACGCCGGCGGCGCTTTCGTTTTGCCTCAGGCGACGTGAAGCTCGACGTCGTGGGCGAAGCGGATGAGGTTGGAATAGGGGCAGATGTCGTGGGCGAGCTGCATGTTCGCCTCGACCTCTTCCTTGCTCCAGCCCGGCACGGTGGCGGTCAGTACCGGCACGATGGTGAAGCCCACATTGTCCTCGCGATCGGCAAAGCTCACATCCGCCTTTACCTCGGCGCCGGCGGGCAGCGTCTTGCCCTGCTTGCGCGCCGCGGCCGCCATGGCGCCCAGGAAGCAGGCCGAATAGCCCAGCGAGAACAGCTGCTCGGGGTTGGTGCCCGGGCCGTCATCGCCGCCCATCGCCTTGGGCACGCTCAGCTTCACGGCCACCTTGCCGTCATCGGTGCGGGCTTCGCCGCCGGCGCGGCCGCCATGCGTCGCGTTGCCGTGCGCGGTGTAGAGGATCTTGGTCATCTGAAATGCCTTTGCGGAGAAGGAACGAAACGCCAGTGTCGTATCGCGATATTCGATTGCGCACAAGTCAATTGTGTGCGATGTAATATGAAGGAGACATGACATGGCCAAATCGCTCAGGCTCGACGACCAGCTCTGCTTTTCGATCTACGCGGCGCAGCACGCCTTCACCCGCTTCTACAAGCCGCTGCTCGAGCCGCTCGGCCTGACCTATCCGCAATATCTGGTGCTACTGGCGTTGTGGGAGACCGACGGCTTGTCGCTTCGCGCCATCGGCGAGCGGCTGCAGCTCGATTCCGGCACGCTCACCCCGCTCGTCCGTCGGATGGATGAGGCGGGCCTCGTCACTCGCGCCCGCGACCGCGACGACGAGCGCCAGGTGCTGGTCTCGCTCACGTCGAAGGGCAAACGCCTCGAGGCCAGGGCCGCCGGCTTCCCGCAACAGATCGGCGCCGCCGCCAGCTGTTCGGGTGCAGAACTGCAGGCACTGACGAAGCTGATGTTCCGCCTGCGCGACGATCTCGACGCGGCCGCTGCTTAACGGCACTCCAAGTATTTTCGCGGTTCGTCTTCACCAACGCTGCCGGCTACGTCACCTTCGCAGATTCGAAGCTCGTCCTATGTCGGCGCGCTGCCCAGATAGGCCAACGTCGCCAGCAGCGCGATATGCGCCAGCACGATCGCACCGGTTACGCCGGCAAAGCTCGGCTTGGCGGTCTTGTGGTGCAACGCCGCCTGGGCCAGCAGCCCGCCGACGATGCCGCCGAACAGGTCGATGCCGTGCAGCGTCGCCTCGGCCGTCCGCCAACGGCCCGCGAGTGCTGCACGCTTATCGAGCCAGTAGGCGATAAAGCTCACGGCACCCATGCCCAGATAGATCCATAGCACCAGCCGCGGCCCGAGCACGATGGCCATGCCGACGAGCACCACCGCGCCGAGCAGGCGGAAGGCACGGGCCTGCTGCGCGCCCTCGATCCGCTCGGGCGACGGCCCTGTATGCACCGGGCGCCGCGGCAGGCCGGCGATCTGGGCGGCGACCACCGCGGGACGTCCGTCCTTGCCAGGTCCGCGCGCAAAGGCGACGCGGTCGCCGATCGCCGGACGGCGCACCGGATGCGCGAAGGCCGAGATGTGAACGAACAGCCGCTCGCCCCGTACGGAGCGGACGAAGCCGAAGCCGCGATCGTCGTCCCACTCGACCAGCTCGCCGGCCTCCTTCATCGGCCTCCTCCGAAACGCTGGCGGTAGTCGCGCGGCGTCATGCCTTTTGCCGCGCGGAACTGCCGGTTGAAATTGGCCAGCGATTCATAGCCCACATCGCCGGCAATGTGGGCGATTGGCCGTGCGGTACCCGAGAGCAATGCGCACGCCTCGCCGATCCTGAGGGCCGTCACATAGCCGGTGATGGTCTGCTGTGTGTGCTTGCGAAACAGCCGGTGCAGCCCCGACACCGACAAAGCCGCGATATCGGCCAGTTCGGGCAGGCTCAGCGGCTCGCCATAGCTCAAATGGATGTGGTCGAGCACGCGGTCGATGCGCGTGCGGTCGGCGCCGGCCGGCAGTGGCGCGACGGCGGTCGCCAGCGGCAGCGCGCCGGTGTCGGTGGCCAGCAGGGCCAGCAATTCGAGCAGCGGGAGCACGCGCTCCTCGGGCGCGCGACGGAACAGCCTGGCGATCCGCTCCCGCGCCTCGCCCGACACCGCGGCCGAGAATTCCAGGCCGGTGCGCGCCCGACCCAACAGCGCCGTCACCGGCCTCAGTTCCACCAGCGTGGTGCCGAGCGCCGCCGCCCAATCCGGATGGAACCACATCACCTGCGCCACATGCGGGCCCTCCGCCATGCGCTCGCGGCTCACCCAGGTATGCGGCAGGTTCGGCCCGATCAGCACGAGGTCGCCATCCTCATAGTTGCCGATATGGTCGCCGATGAAGCGCTGACCGCGCGAATTGAGCGTCAGCGTCAGCTCGTATTCGGGGTGATGATGCCATTGGAACGGGATGCCGTCCGGCAATTGCCGGTCCAGCCAGGCCCAGGAGGCGCCCGGCGGTATTTGCAGCTTCTCGAGAAACGGCTTCATCCGGCTGCTTTAGCCCTCATGACGCCAGAATAGTATCAGAACCGGCCAGCCTGCAGCAACACGCCGCCTGCGGCACGGCTAGGCTCAACCCATCGCAAACGTCCCGCAGGGGAGGCTCAGATGGAGGGTTGGTTCAATGTCGATGGCTCAGGGTATCGCAACGCCGAAGCAGGGCATGGCGCAGGGTATGGGTCCGGCGATCAAGCGGGATTCGCATCAGACCTCGACGAAGGTCGCCACGCAGCTCAAGGACATCCAGAAGACCTTGCCGCTCAGGGTGCTGTCGAAGGAGGACTTCGCGCACTGGCAACAGAAGGGCTATGTGATTGTGCGCAATGCGGTGCCCGCGGATCATGTCGAGCGGCTCAAGGCCTTGCTCTGGGCGTTTGAGGAGAAGGACCCGGCCGATTCCTCGACCTGGTACACGCCGCAGCGGCGCGACCACATCATGAAGGAGCTCAACGGCACCGGCATGGTGGAGATCTACAACCACCAGGCGCTCTGGGATAACCGCCAGTTCCCGCGCGTCTACGATGCGTTCGTGGACATCTGGGACATGGAAGAGCTGTGGGTGACGATCGACCGTGCCAACCTCAACCCGCCCAAGCAGGTCAAGGGCACCAACCAGAACGGCTTCATCCACTGGGACAGCGACACCTCGCTCGATCCGCTGCCGATCGGCGTGCAGGGCGTGCTGAGCCTGGTCAAGCAGGACGGCGATATCGGCGGCTTCCAGTGCATTCCGGAGCTGTTCTACGATTTCGACAACTGGGTGAAGACCCAGCCCGCCGACCGCGACCCGATGCATCCGGACTGGACCGGCTTCACCATCACCAACATCGAGATGGAGCCGGGCGACCTGATGATCTTCAACACGCTGCTGGCCCACGGCGTGCGCCCCAACCATTCGGACAATCGCGTCCGCATGGCGCAGTACATTTCGATGTTCCCGGCCGAAGAGCAGGACCTCACGCAGAAGGCCGAACGCATCCACATGTGGAAGAACCTCGAGCACCCGCGCCGCGACGCCTTCCCGGGCGATCCGCGCGAATGGGAGAAGAAAAACACCACCACCGCGAAGCTGACCGAGCTCGGCGAGAAGCTGTTGGGGTCACGGAGCTGGAACGACTAGCCCTCTGTCCTGCACTGATGGTTGAACTAAATGCGCGGCGACCCTAACCATGGGTCGCCGCTGTTGTTTTGGGGCTGTGATGGAAGACGAGGAAGATCCCAACCTGCGCCTGTTGGCGCTGAGCGATGGCGTGATCGCCGTGGCCATCACGCTGCTGGTGCTCGATATCCGCCTGCCGGAGGGTTTTGGCGAATTCAACGACACAGAACTCTGGGCCGCGCTCGTGGCGCTCTGGCCACGCATCCTCGCCTATCTCTTGAGCTTCTACGTCATCGCCCAGTTCTGGTTCTCGCACCGCTCGAAATTCAACCGCATCGTCAAGACCGACAGCCGGCTGATGTGGATCAACATGCTGTTCCTGCTCACCGTGGGCCTCGTGCCCTTCACCACCAACCTCATCGCCGAGAGCGGCGGCACGCTCTCGACCATCATCTACGCCGCCGCCATGGTGGTGAGCGGCCTGTCGCTGTCGGCCATCTGGCTCTACGCCTCGGCCAACAAGCTGATCGATCCGAAAATCACCATCGAAGAGCGCCGCGAACAGCTGCAGGCGACACTGATGACCTCGCTGGTCTTTGCCGTGTCGATCCCGCTATCGGTGGTCCACGCCGACACGGCGAAATATTTCTGGATCGCGCTCTGGCCTGCCGGCGTGGCGTTGCGATGGTGGGCGCGCTACCGCTGGACCAAGGAGCATCCGGGCGTGCCTTACCCGCGGCGCGGGCGCCACGCGGAAGCCGCCGACAACGACTGACCTGGCCGCGGCCGGTTGCTCGAATTGCTGCCGGCGGAATAAACCGGCACCCGCGCTGTTCTCCCTGCAACGCCGGACATGCCGGCCAGGGAGACGATCATGACCGCGACGAAACTGGGCCGGCTCGCCGGCGTGGGTTTGCTTGTTCTGGGCTTGAGCATGGGGCTCAGCGCGCCGGCCTTCGCGTTCGACACCGGCGGGGGTGGCGATACGGGCGGCGGCGGGTCCGGCGGTGGCTCAGGTGGCGGCAGTTCGGGTGGCGGCGGAGGCGGGCACAGCAGCGGAGGCGGCGGCTCCTCCAACAGCGGCGCGCACAATAGCGGCGGCGGTGGCGGTGCGACCGCGGCCCCGACGCTGGCCGATGCCCGCGCCGATATCAAGCTCGAGCACTGGAACGACGCCGTTACGGCGCTCAAACTGATCGTCGCCGCCAACCCCAAGAGCGCCGACGCCTACAATCTGCTCGGCTATTCCTACCGTAACCTCGGCAAATACGATCTGGCCGGCAAGGCCTATGACCGCGCGCTCAAGCTCGACCCCAACCACACGGGCGCGCTCGAATACCAGGGCGTGCTGTTCATCAAGCTCGGCCAGGCCGACAAGGCGAAAGCCAACCTCGCGAAGATCAAGACGATCTGTGGCAATACCAGCTGCGAGGAATACGAGGACCTGGCGAAGGCGCTCGGCTAGCTCGCGAACGCCGTTCCAGCGAGGCTCGCCCGGCCCTACACCACGATGAAGTCGGTGTAGCTCACGGTGGAGGGGTGGTTGCTCAGCGTGGCGAAGTGCACGGCCGAGTGGCCGTGCGACTTGTTGCCGTCATCGTCGTAATAGAGCCAGCCGCTGGTCTTGTTGTAGACGATGCGATCGGACTTGTCGTGCGCATGCGTCGCCGTCCTGCCGGCATAGAACTCGGCGCTCTCGACCTTGCTGCCGAGCTTGGTGAAGATCGCGCTTTCGAGCACGATGGTGTCGTCGGTATGCGAGAAGCTCAGGATCGTATCGATATTGATCGCGGATGCCTTGGTGTCGAACACGAAGCGATCCTTGTTGGCGCCGCCATCCATCGTGTCGGCGCCCGAGCCGCCCGCCAGCGTGTCGTTGCCCTGGTCGCCCAGCAACCAGTCGTCGCCGCTCTGGCCGAACATCCTGTCGCTGCCGGTGCCGCCAAAAATGGTGTCGTTGTCACCGCCGCCGTCTAGAAAATCGTTCTTGTCGTAACCGCTGATGCTGTCGGCGCCACCATTGCCGTAGATGCCGTCCATGCCGGCGGTGCCAGTCATCGTCTCGGCGATGTCATAGCCGCGAACCGCCAGCACGGTGCTGAGCACATTGTGGCCGGAGAAGCCGTATTTTTCCGTCTGCTTCTGGATGCCGTCGAAATAATTCTGAAAGCCGGCTGGCGTCAGGTCGGACATCAACGTGCCGCTGACGACATGGCCATTGTGCGTGCTGCCACCGTCATACTCGTCGTAGTTGCCGATCATGTGGCCGAATTCGTGCGAGGCAAGGACGTCGTCGTGGCCTTCGCCCCAGTCGCTTTGCACGTACCAGTTCAGCATGTTGAAATGGGCGTCGCCGTCGCCCTGATGCTCGGTGACGGCGTAGTCCTCGCCCGAGTTCACGTACTTTACGTTGAACGTCACGTCGTAGAGCTGCGATCCATCCGACAGAAAGCCTCGCTCGTTCCAGAGCTGCTTGATCCCGGCGAGCCAGGCGGCTTCCTTCTGCGCGTTGTGGACGCCGCTGAGGTCGATATCTACACCGACCGTCACTGTACCGTTCTTGAATGACAGGTCGTAGCTGACATACCACCAGTAGTCGTGGTCGACGTCCGGCTGCTTATAGGCGATATGCTTGGAAAAGCTGGTCATTCGCTGGCCCCCGTCGCGAAATGCAGGACGACCATCTCACAGCTTTGCAGCGCGGCAAAGTAACGTTCTCACCTAGCCCAGATAGATCTTGAGATTGCGCAGCGAATAGAGCGGCAGCAGCGGGAACAGGATCGGCACGCGCCGCACATAGTCCGCGTAGGCGGTGTCGCCGGCGTAGCGTTCCGCCTGCTTCAGCTCCAGCCGCCGGGCCGAGCCCAGCATGATCAGTTCGATGCAGACCAGCCCGATGCCGGCGATCAGCCAGTTGCCGGCGCTCTGATAGGCACCGATGCCGGAGATGAAGATCCCCAGCCAGAACAGCATTTCACCAAGATAGTTGGGCGAACGCACAATGGCGAACAGCCCGCTTTGGACGAAGCTTCTGGGGTTCGCCGCCTTGAGGACGGATTTCTGCCGGTCCGCCGCCGCTTCCAGCACGAGGCCGCACAGGGCCACGAGCAGGCCGGGAACGAGGCTCGGGATCGTCATCGCCTGGGCGGCCGCGGACAGGCTGAACAGGGCCGGAGACGCCATCGCCACATAGAGCGCCGCGACGCTGCCCCAGATGGCAAACCGCACGCCGTCCTTGATGGCGGCACTGCGTTCGCGCGAAGCCTGCAGCTCGCCCCCGAAGGCCGCGCTGCGCTCGCGCGAGATCAGGTAGAGCGCGAGCCGCAGCCCGTAGGCCAGCAAAAGCATCAGCTGAGCGAGGAGCATGGGCGAGAGCTGGCCCCGATAGACGATGGCGAACAGCACCGCCTGGGCGGCGATCGAAAAGCCGTAGCCGATGGAAATGAACCAGTCGACGCGGACAAATCCCAGCGCCGACACCGCGAGGCAGAGCACCAGGGCAAGCGCCAGCTCGTCCCAGGGCAGATTGGCAAACAGCAGGTCGGACATCGGTATCTCTCGCACACTACGCTGAAGGTCGTGTAGCGGATCGGCGCTGGCGGCGCGACAGTCCGGCGTCTATAGGTTCTGTCCACAGATGTATCCAGACCCTCCCGCCGCGTGATCCCGCCCTTGCCAAACCCGCCTGTCAGCCTGTTCCGGCTCCGGCCCTTCCTGTTGTTCATCGCCTCGCGCGGCCTGTCCTCGATGGCCTTCCAGGGCACGGGCGTGGCGATCGGCTGGCTGGTCTACGATCGCACCCGCAATCCGCTGGACCTGGGGCTGATCGGGCTCTGCCAGTTCCTGCCCATGGTGGTGCTGACCTTCGTGGTCGGCCATGTCGCCGACCAGTTCGACCGCCGCCGCATCGCTCTGGTCTGCCAGGCGGTGGAGGCCGTGACGCTGGCCAGCGTCACGCTCGGCGTCGCGATGGGCTGGCTCGGCGTCGGCACCGCCTTCGTAGCGATGGCGGTGATCGGCGCCGCGCAGGCCTTCGAGCGCCCCACGATGGCGGCGCTCCTGCCCGGCATCGTGCCGCCCGAGACGCTGTCGCGCGCCGTCGCCAACTCGACCTCGGTGATCCAGACCGCGCTGGTGCTCGGCCCTGCTTTGGCCGGGCTGCTCTATGGCGTCAATGCGGTAGTGCCGTTCGCCGTATCGACCGTGCTGTTCGCGGTGGCCGGGAGCACCATGGCGTTCCTGCCGAAACTGGCGCCGACGGCCAAGCGCGAGCCGGTCATACTCGAGCGGGTGTTTGCCGGCGCCGCCTTCATCCGCGGCCGTCCGGTGATGCTGGCGACCATTTCGCTCGATCTGTTCGCGGTGCTGCTGGGCGGCGCCGTGGCGCTGATGCCGGTGTTTGCCCGCGACATCCTCCACGCCGGCCCGGTCGGGCTCGGCCTGTTGCGGACCTCGCCGGCTATCGGCGCCATCGCGATGTCGCTGGTGCTGGGCCGCTTCCCGCTGACGCGGCATGTGGGCGCCATCATGCTGGGGGCGGTGGGGCTGTTCGGCGTCGCCACGGTGATCTTTGCCTTTTCGACCAACATCGCGCTCTCGGTCGTGCTGCTGCTGGTGCTGGGCGCCTCCGACACGGTCAGCGTCGTGGTGCGCACCTCGCTGGTGCAACTGCTGACACCCGACAACATGCGCGGCCGCGTCAACGCCATCAATTCGCTGTTCATCGGCACCTCCAACCAGCTGGGCGAGTTCGAATCCGGCCTCGTCGCCTCGCTGATCGGGCCTGTCTGGGCCGTGGCGCTGGGCGGCCTCGGCACCATCGCGGTGGTGCTGCTGTGGACGCGGCTGTTCCCTGCCCTGCCGCGCCAGCAGACGCTGACGGGCGATTAGCGCCCGAGCCGCGAATAGACCGAGAGGCAGTTACCGTCGAGGTCCGCGACGTAGGCGACGCGATTGCCGGCCGGCGAGTCGAAGGGTTTCCGCCGGAGATATGGGCGGGCGGTCATCGGCTCACGCGGCGCCGAAGTTCAATCGATAGCTCAGCGCTTCGGCGATGTGCGGGCGCGTCACCTTCTCGCTCTGCGCCAGGTCGGCCAGCGTACGGGCGACCTTGAGCACGCGGTGATAGGCGCGCGCGCTGAGCGAGAAGCGTTCGGCCGCCTGCAGCATCAGCGCCTGGCTGTCCCGGTCGGGATCGACCAGCGTTTCGATCACGCTCACCGGCGCCGTCGCATTAGTGAACACCGAGGGCTGGCCCGCCTTGAGATAGCGCTCGCGCAGCAGGTCGCGCGCCGCCCGCACACGAGCCGCCACCGCACTGGAGGGCTCCGACATCGCCGGGCCGATCATGTCGGCGGCGCTCACCGCCGGCACGTCGACGCGGATATCGATGCGATCGAGGAACGGCCCCGAGACGCGCCCCTGGTAGTCGGCGCGGCAGGCATCGCCGCGCTTGCAGGTGTGGCCCGGCGTGCCGGCCAGGCCGCATTTGCAGGGGTTCATCGCCGCCACCAGCTGGAAACGCGCCGGAAAAGTGACGCGCGCATTGGCACGGGCGATCACCGTCTCGCCGCTCTCGAGCGGCTGGCGCAAACTGTCGAGCACCGCAGGCTGGAACTCCGGCAGCTCGTCGAGAAATAGAACGCCGTTATGGGCCATGCTGGCCTCGCCCGGCCGCACCTTCAGCCCGCCACCTACCAGTGCCGCCATGGAGGCCGAATGATGCGGCGCGCGGAACGGCCGCCGGTCGGATAGTGCCCCGCCTTCGAGCTCGCCTGCGATCGAGGCGATCATCGAGACGTCGAGCAATTCGCGCGGATTGAGCGGCGGCAGGATCGAGGGCAGGCGCTGCGCCAGCATCGACTTGCCGGCGCCGGGCGGCCCGACCATCAGCAGATTGTGCCCCCCGGCCGCGGCGATCTCCAGCGCCCGCCGCGCCACTTCCTGGCCGCGCACTTCGCTCAGATCGGGCAGCATCGCGCTCGGGTCGTAGCGCCTGGGGCTCGGGCGCGGGCAGAGCTGGTAGCCGCCGAGATGGTTGACCAGCGCCAGCAGCGTTTCGGGCGCCACCACCTCGACGTCGTCGCCAGCCCAGGCCGCCTCCGGGCCGGACGGCGCCGGGCAGATGATGCGCATATTTCGCCCATGCGCCGCCATGGCGGCCGGCAGCACGCCGCTCACCGGCGCCAGCCGTCCGTCGAGCCCGAGTTCGCCCAGCGCCACATAGCCGTCGAGCGCGTCGGCCGGGATCGCCCCGATGGCGCCCATCACGGCGAGCGCAATGGGCAGATCGTAATGGCTGCCTTCCTTGGGCAGGTCGGCCGGCGCGAGGTTCACGATGATGCGCTTGGGTGGCAGGCTCAGCCCCGACGAGGTCAGCGCCGCCTTCACGCGCTCGCCCGCCTCCTTGATGGCCTTGTCGGGCAGCCCGACGATGACGACGCCGGGCGGGATGCCACCGGTGATCTGCGCCTGCACATCCACCGGCACCGCCTCGATGCCCTGAAACGCCACGGTCTGCACGCGGGCGACCATCCGGAACTCCCAAGCCCGTATCGGCCGGAGTCGTAACACAGCCGCATCGCCGTGCAAGAACATTTAGAGAACAGACAATTTGCCGGGCCTCGGCCCTTAAGCCGCATGGTTGACGCTTCGGAAATCCCTCGGCAGCGCCTTAAGTCCTGGCTGTCCAGCCGTTAACCATGCTGGAATTCCAATGGGTTAGCGCAAGCTTTCGTTTACCGCCCCATGTTGAATCGAATGCGCGTTTCATTTTTGCCACGTGCGTCCCGATGCCTGCTGCCGTCTTCCACACCGCCCCCACGATGTTCAAGGCCGCCGCCACTGCGCTGCTGCTGGCGCTGCTCAGCGCCTGCGCCACGAGCCCGCGCGGCTATGTGGGCAGCGAGGTCGGCGCGCCCATCCATGGCGACAACCGTCCGCATCCGGGCGTGGCGCGGGCGCGGACATTGCCGATCCAGGGCATGGACGTGGCGCGCTACCAGGGCGCCATCGACTATTCCAAGGTCTACGCCTCGGGCGTGCACTTCGTTTACATGAAGGCCACCGAGGGCAAGGACTATGTCGACCCCGCCTTCAGGGAAAACTGGGCCAAGGCCCGCGCCTCCGGCATGGCACATGGCGCCTACCACTTCATGACCTGGTGCTCCACCGCCGCCCAGCAGGCCGCCTGGTTCGTCAAGAACGTACCGGCCGACGAAGACGCGCTGCCACCCGTGCTCGATCTCGAGTGGAACCACGATTCCTCGTGCAAGCGGAAATGGGACCGGGCCGACGTGCTCGAGAAGATCCGCGTCATGCTCAAGGCCATGGAGCAGCACACCGGCAAGCTGCCCATCATCTATACGGACATCACCTTCCACAACGACATCCTCAAGGGCGAGCATTTCGACAACGCCTTCTGGCTGCGCTCTACCGCCGCCGAGCCGCCCGAGCGCTACGGCAACCGCCGGTGGATGATGTGGCAATGGACGCAGACCGGCGTGCTCAACGGTGTCGTCGGCGAGGTCGATCGCAATGCCTTCTATGGCGACGAGAACGACTGGACGGTGTTCCTGCTCACCGGTTGCGACCCGCGCGTCGTCGATGCGCTCGGTCCGGAAGGCCGCTGCCAGCTGGTGAAATAGCGCTGCGGCCCGCTTGTCACTGATCCGTCGCAGGCCTAGCTATTACGGGTGATTTGCCGGACACAGGGTCCGGTCCCAGATTGGGGAGAGAGACAATGGCAAAAGGTCAGATACGCTCCAACAAAGAAGCCAAGAAGCCCAAGAAGGAAAAGCCGAAGGTGCTGGCGACCGCCGGGCTGAACACCACCGCCGCGGCGCCCGCCGGCAAGAAGAAATAGGCTTCCCGCTGAAACAGCATTTCAGGGCCGTGTCCGTCAGGGGCGCGGCCTTTTCGCTGGATCAGCCTTCCTGCACCTCGATCCATTCCTCGAAGCTCCGGCACAGCCGCAGCCCGTTGCGGCTCTCGCCGCCGAAGGTCAGGCGGGCGACGGCGTCGAGCTCAAGGATGCCCATGATCGGCCGCCAGGTGAAATGCGCCCTCCAGTGCACCATCGCCTCGTCGCCGCTCACCATCACCTGTTCGACATCGAAGGCGATGTCGCGTTGCAACTCCTGCACGATGGTCGTCCAGTAGCCGCGAATGGCCTCGATGCCGCCGAGCGCCGGCCGGAAACGGCGCTCCTGGTAGCTCGCAGCGTCGGTGAACAGCGCCACCACCTTGTCGGGATCGCGGCTTACCCACGCATCCTTGTAGGCGGCGAGCCAGTCGCGCACTTCGGTTTCGCCGATCAAAGTCCAATCTCCCCACGAGAATGCCGGCCACCGGGCGGAGCGGCCGAAATAGTCCGCGGCCCATATCGGCCCGCAGGCATGACCGGTCAATGACGCGATTGGACTATGCGGCGCCGAACAGCCCGGCCGACTTGATGCCGTCGATGAGGAACTGCATGGCAAGCGCGGCGAGCAGCACGCCGACGACGCGGCTCACGACGGCAAGGCCGGTGAGCCCGAGCAGCCGCTGGATCGGGATGGCGACCAGCATTGCGAGGTAGCAGAGCACCAGGATCGCCAGCAGCGCCACCACCACCTCGAACCAGCCCAGCGTAAAGAGCCCGACGGGCGTGGCGAGCAGGATCGTGGCGCTGATCGCCCCCGGGCCGGCGATCAGCGGCGTCGCCAGGGGGAACACCGAGATGTCCGGCCGGCTGCGCGCTTCGTTTTCTTCCTCAGGCGTCGTGCCGGTGCCGCCCGAATGGCGGGCGAACACCATGTCGATCGAGATCAGCAGCAGCAGCACGCCGCCCGCGATCCTCAGCGCCGGCAGCGTGATGCCGAACAGGCCGAGCAGGGCCTGACCGAAGACAGCGAAGAAAACCAGGATGCCCGTCGCGATCAGCACGCCGCGAAGCGCGAACAGCCGCCGCTCGGCGCGCGTATTGCGCTCGGTCAGCGCCGCGTAGACGAGGATCAGATCGGCCGGGCCGAGGGTCGCGAAAAAGGTCGAGAGCGCGAGCAGCAGGGTATCGAGACGCATGGCCCAGCATGGCGTATGCCGCGCCGAAAGGCCACACCTCGCAATCGCCGCGATCCTCGTGGCAAGCTCGGCCTATGAGCAACGCCGCGCCGGACAGCATTGTCGGGGGAGGAGCCCCGGCCCCCTACAGCCGGCGGATCATCGTCACCGCGGCGCTGTCGGCGGCGCTGCATCTGCTGCTGATTGGTCTTTTCCTGCTGCCGCCCCGCCAGGCCGAGCCCGCCGAGCCGCCGCCGATCAATGTCGATCTCATTCCGCCCGATCAGATGCCCTCGAGCGAGCCGCCCTCCAGCTCCGAGGCTCCGTCCTCCGAGCCTGCGTCGTCGGAAGCGCCGTCTTCGGAGGCACCGTCCTCGGCAGAGCCTGCATCATCCGCCGAACCCTCATCGGCCGAGCCGGTGTCCTCGCAACCAGCATCGGCGTCTGAAGCAAGCTCGGCGCCGCCGCCCTCGGCGTCCGAGGCGGCGTCGTCGGCCGAACCGCCGCCCACGCCGCAGGCCCGCCCCATCGTCCTCCCCGTCGGCCCCAGCGAGGAGGCATCGACCGAAGCGTCGTCGCAGGCCGACCAGTCGGCATCGGAGGAAGTGTCCTCAGCTGAGGCCTCCAGCGCCCCCGATTCCTCGCCTTCGGCTCTCACCACCACTGATGCCGGTGCGGCCGACGCCATCGGCGAGACCTCGTCCTCGGCGCCCACGGAGCCCGACGACGACTCAGCCTCTACCGAGCCGCCACCGATCACCGGCGCGCTGCACACCGCCAAGCGCTTCTATCTCGATGCCATCCTGAGCTCCGCGCAGATGGCGAAGGCGCGCGACGCCATCAAGAAGCTGCCGCCCGAAAGGCGGCTGGCGCAGACCTGCAATATCGAGGCGGTCGGCCAGCTCGGCGGCAGCGGCCGCGGCTTCTCGCCCGACGCCGTGATCGCCGATGCCTTCGCCAAGCCGGTCATCGATGGCAGCCGCTTCAGCGTCAGTGCCGGCGCTTTCCGCTCACAGGGCAAGTGGTACGCCGTCGCCTACACCTGCACGCTCAGCAAGGACCTCTCGGCCGTCCAGTCCTTCTCCTACCGCATCGGCGGCGACGTCACGGCGCAGCTCAAAGGCCGGTTGGGCGGCTAGTCTTTGCCACGATCGGCAGCTTAGTGTTCGCCGCCATGACGTTCCTCGCCGCCGATGCGCCAAGCCCGATCCTGCCCAGTCCGCGCCTCGCGGCGGGCACGCTCGTCTCCATCGGCCTGCACGTGCTGGTGCTCATGGCGGTGCTGGTCCTCACCCCGCTGCGCTCGCTGGTGGTCCCGCCGCCGCAACCGGTGACGGTCGAGATCATGACGCCGCAGCAATTTGCCGCGCTCGAAGTCCCGCCGACGCCGGCCCCGCCGCAGCTCGCCACTCCCGCACCGGCCGAGCCCGCGACCGACGTCGCGCCTCCCGCGCCGGGGGACCGCCTCACCCCGTCGCCGCCGCTGCAGCCGGACCTGCCACAGCCGGTGACGCATACTGCAACGAAGTTCTACTCGGCCGCGATCCTCAAGGAGCCCGGCATGGCGCATATCCGAAAAGCTTTCGACAGCCTCGCGACCAGCGAACAGCTGGTGCAACTCTGCAATATCGAGGGCATCGAGCAGATCAAACGCGCCGAACCCAAATACGCCGCCGATACGCTGGTGAGCTACGCCATGGCCGACCCAGTGGCGGCGGGGCTGACGCTCACGGCCACCGGCGGCGCCTTTCGCAGCCGGCGCAAATGGTATGGGGTGTCGTTCAAATGCACCGCTACCGCCGATCTGCGCGGCGTCGCGGGTTTCGAGTTCACCGTCGGCGATCCCATCCCCGAGGACGAATGGGAAGAACACAACCTCAATGCCGAGGATGAGGACGAGTGATCAGTTGAGCGCGGTGGCGAGAGCTGATGCGATCACGATCACGATCAGCCCCCAATCCGCCACCGACCAGCGCTGATGGACCCATTGCGGATTGGGGATTTGCGGGTTGCGCCGCGCCAGCCACAGTACGCCGAGCCCGATCCAGGCTGCCAGCATGACGGCGCCGAAGAAACCCACATAGGGTCCATGCCCAAACGGGAACAGCAGCGCCGCACCGATCGCGAACACGATGCCGAGGATGTAGGACGCCAGCGATCGTCCATAGGCGGTCGCCGGCCACGAACGGAACGGCCACAGATAAGCCAGCACAGCGAGGATTACCGCCACCAGCAAGCCGACTGTGCGGAGCGGTGTCACTTGTGCGTGCGCTTCTCGATCGCGTCCCAGATCATCGGCGCGATGTCCGGGCCGCCGAAGCGCTTGATCTCGCGGATGCCGGTCGGCGACGTCACGTTGATCTCGGTGAGATAGCCGCCGATCACGTCGATGCCCACGAAGATCATGTCGCGCGCCTTGAGCGCCGGCGCGATGCGCGCGCAGATCTCACGCTCGCGCTCGGTGAGCTCGCTCAGCTCCGGCCGGCCGCCCACATGCATGTTGGAGCGCGCCTCGCCCTCAGACGGCACGCGGTTGAGCCCCGCCACCGGCTCGCCGTCGATGATGATGATGCGTTTGTCGCCCTTGCGCACTTCGGGGAGATAGCGCTGCACCATGAAAGGCTCGCGGAACGCCTGCTCGAACAGCTCCAGCAGGCTGACGAGATTGTGGCTGCCTTCCTCGATGAAGAACACGCCCGCGCCGCCATTGCCATAGAGCGGCTTGACGATGATGTTGCCGTGCTCCTTGCGGAACGCCTGGATCAGCGCGCGGTCGCGCGTGATCAGCGTTGGCGGCATCAGATCGGGGAACTCGGTGACGAGGATTTTCTCGGGCGCATTACGCACCGTCGCCGGCGGGTTCACCACGAAGGTTTTGGGGTGAATGCGCTCCAGCATGTGACTGATGGTGATGTAATTCATGTCGAACGGCGGATCCTGCCGCATCAGCACGACGTCGTAATCGGCAAGGTTCTTCCGCGCCGCCTCGCCGAGCGCAAAATGCTCGCCCCTGGGCTTGTCGAACACCTCAACCGGCTGCACCGACGCGGTCAGCACATTGTCGCGCAAACCCAGCGAGCCGACGGTGTAGTAGTCGAGCTTGTGCCCGCGCGCCTGCGCCTCCAGCATCATCGCGAAGGTCGAATCCCCCGCCGGGTTGATCGAGGCGATGGGGTCCATCTGGACGGCGACGCTGAGGCTCATGAGCTAATTCCGCTGGCATCGAAGGCGTTGACGATGTGGCGCGGCCACGCGAAGGGCGCAAGGAAAATCACATCGAACCGCATCGGCGCCTCCGCCAGCTGGGGCTTGCGGGTGAGCCAGAGCTGCGCCGCCCGGATGATCCGCCGCCGATTGACCGCCGCCAGCGCCTCGGCCTCCTGCGCCGAGAAACTGCGCGCCTTGACCTCGACGAACACCGTGACGCCGAAGCGTTGCGCGATCAGGTCGATCTCGCCCACCGGCGTTTTCACCCGCGTCGCGACGATCCGGTAGAGCTGCAGCCGCAGGAACAGCGCTGCCCAGGCCTCGCCGCGGCGGCCGGCATTCTCGTTGAACTGCCGGAAGCTATTCTTTTGCCGAGCGCTATTCTTGGGCTTTGAGGGCGAGGGCGGCATCGTAGACGTCCTTGCGTTTGAGCCCGAAGCGCTCGGTGATCGCATCGACCGCGGCGCGCAGCGGCTGCGCCACCATCGCCTCTTCCAGCGCTGCCCGCCATTCGTCCGGGTCGGCGCTTGTGTCCGTCGTGCCCGCCACGAGGATCACCGCTTCGCCCTTGGTATCATCGCCGGCGAACTGCAGCGCGAGTTCGCTCAGTGGCGCCCGGAACACCCGCTCGAACTTCTTGGTCAGCTCCAGTGCCACCGCGCCCATCCGCTCGGCCCCGAATATCTCGGCCATCGCCGCCAGTGCCTCACCGAGCCGGCGCGGCGATTCGTAGAACACCAGCGTCTCGCGCCGGTCCTTCAGCGGCCGCAGCGCGTTCTCCCGCGCTCCCGCCTTGGCCGGCAGGAAACCGAGGAAGCTGAACGCATCGGTCGGCAGCCCCGCCACCGCCAGCGCCGCCAGC
Organism: Pseudomonadota bacterium; assembly: GCA_048498015.1. GTDB lineage: Bacteria > Pseudomonadota > Alphaproteobacteria > Rhizobiales > Devosiaceae > Devosia_A. The sequence goes on along the minus strand of JBEHYU010000014.1, from coordinate 18,337 downwards.
AGCGCCGAGGCCCCTGGCGTGGCAAAGACCGGCAGTCCTGCTTCGCGTACGGCGCGGACCAGCGGAAAGCCCGGATCGCTCAGCAGCGGTGTGCCGGCGTCCGAGATCAGCGCGACCTTCCCGCCGCGCCCCAGATCCTCGAGGATCGTCTCGACCAGCGCCCGCTCATTGTGCTCGTGCAGCGCCTTGCGGGGCGTCGAGATGCCGAAATGCTCGCTCAGCTTGGCGGAGGTGCGCGTATCCTCGCAATAGATCACGTCCGCCGCCGCCAGCGTCTCGAGCGCCCGGATGGTCGTATCGCGCAGATTGCCGATGGGCGTTGCCACCACATAGAGGCCCGGCGCCAGCTCGGGCGCGTCGAACGCAGTCCCGGCGATGAAATAGCGGTGTTCCCGCACGACAAAGTCCTGCACGTAAAGCAAAGGCAGCTTTAAGGAGCCGGTCTGGTTTTGTATAGGACGATGGGTGGGGCAGAAGGCAGGGTGGAGTTGCAGCAGATCGGGATTTCCCGCAGGCAGGCATTGCTTGGCGGCTTGTCGCTGCTCACGCTGAGCGGTTGCAGCACCGGTTTCGATTTCCCGCAATTCGGCAATCCGGCGCCGCCCAGCAATGGCCAGCCGCTGGCACAGGGCCAGGTGATCGGCAGCGGGCCGGTGCGCGTGGCCCTGCTGCTGCCGCTCAGCGGCGATGCGTCGGTGGTCGGCCAGTCGATGGCCAATGGTGCGTCGCTGGCGATGGATTTCATCGCCAGCAATGCCAACATGACGGACAACATCACGCTGGTGGTCAAGGATACGGGCCCCTCGGCGGGTGGCGCGGCGCAGGCCGCCCAGCAGGCGGTGCAGGAGGGCTCGAGCCTCATCCTCGGACCGCTCAAGGCCGACCAGGTGAGTGCCGCCGGCGCCGTGGCGCGCGCCGCCGGCATCAACCTCATCGGCTTTTCCAACAATTCCGGCGCGGCCCAACCGGGCGTCTATCTGCTCAACGTACTGCCCGAGAGCGAGGCGCACCGCTCCATCGGCTACGCCAAGGGGCTGGGCAAGCGCGCCTTCGCCGGCATCTTCCCCACCAATTCCTATGGCCAGATCCAGCAGGCGGCCTTCACCCAGGCGGCGGCCGATCTCGGCGCCAATGTGGTAGGCATGTACAGCTTCTCCTCCGAGAGCGAAGCGCGCAGCGTCGTCAACACGATCACGCCGACACTGCTCGCCGGCCAAGTTGATGCGCTGTTCCTGCCCGATCGCGGCACGGCCCCCAGCTTCGGCGTGCTGCTGCAGCAGGCCAATGTGCCGGCCGGGGGCATCCAGATCATCGGCTCGGCCGACTGGAACAACGATCCAACCATCGCGGCCACGCCCTATTTGCAGGGCGCGATCTTCCCGGCCGTCGACGAGAAGGGCTACCAGGCCATCCTGCCGCAATACCAGCAGAAGTTCGGCGGCACGCCGCATCCCTTCGTCACCATCGCCTACACGGCGGTGATCCTCGCCAATGTCTCGTCGCTGTCGATGGGCCAGCCCAAATACGACCGCGGCCTGCTCACAGCCCCGGCCGGCTTCAACGGCCGCGACGGCGTCTTCCGCTTCCTGCAGGATGGCCGCAGTCAATACGCGCTGGTGATCAAGAAGCTGCAACAGGGCGGCAGCACCGTGGTGGATGGCGCCAAACTCTAGCGCTTACGGATTGGTCGCCGTCACGATCCAGATCGAGGCGCCGAGCGGAATGGTCTGGCCCCGGCGGTAAGGCTCGAGCGCCGCCGCGAGCGCGGTTCCGACCCTGGCCACCACCTCTTCGGGCTGGTTGGCGACGATGCGGCTCGTGGCGCCGATCCGGAAGGCGCATCGGATCGCCGCGTCGAGCCCGCGGCCGGCCGCGAGATCGAGGCTGAGGTCCACCGGCGCCAGCTCGATGTCGCTGAAGCCTGCCTCGCCGAGTATGCGTCGTGTGCGAAAATCGTCGGCCAGCCCGAAGGGACCGGGCGCGTCGGGGTCGGGCGGCGGCAGGCTCGGGTCCGGTGGCACGATCGATTGCGCCGCCTGCGCCGGCACCGCCATCCATGGATTGCCGGGCAGCCAGTCGCGCCAGCAGGCAAAGCAGAGCCTGCCGCCGGACTTGAGGCCGCTGCGGATATTGCTGAATGCCGCCACCGGGTCGGCGAAGAACATCACGCCGAAGCGCGAGGTCGCAAGGTCGGCGGCGGCAGGCGCGAAGTGATAGATCGTCGCATCGCCGCTCACGAACTCGATCGGCGTTCCAGCCGGCACGCGCTCGCGCGCCCGCGCCAGCATCGGCTCGGAAATATCGAGGCCGAGCGCCCGGCCGCCCGGCACGATCCGCCGGGCGATCTCGAGCGTGGTGTCGCCGCAGCCGCAGCCAATATCGATGACGCGCAGCTCGGGCCTGAGCCGCGCGGCGGCGAACAGCGCCGCCGACACTGGCGCCAGCACGATGTCCATGTGCTCCTGCTGGTCCACCCATTGCCGGCCGGCAGTGGTGTTCCACATCTCGACTTGCGCCGCATTGCCCTGATGCGCCTCGACCATGTCATCCCCCCATGGCAGACGGCGCAACTTACGCCCGGCCGGACGACAAAGCTACGACAGCAGCCTTTGCGCGAAGGGCGCGATGGCGTCGGCCACCATCTGGGGCGCCGTCAGATTGGCCGTGTGGTCCTCTCTCGCCAGCGTCGCGCTTTCGCTGACCGGCAGCACGCCGGCGAGCGCGTCGAGCCGCTCATGCAGATGTTTTGGACTGTCGCTGCCGCGCAGCAGCAGGGCCGGCACGTCGACGGCGCGGAAACGCTCGATGCCAAGCGGCAGCGCGCGGATGCCGCGATTGTCTTCCATCTGCGCCGGCGCCAGCCGCTGCATCTCCTGCCAGCCGCCGGCAAAGTCGGGGCTGGTCGCCATGTACTCGACGGCCTGGGACGGCAATTGCACCAGCTCCGAGAAGAAAATCCGCAGCGTGGTCGACGGGTCGCCCGCCGCCAGCGCGGCTTCGGCGCGCGGCTGCGCATCGCCGCCAAGCGGCGTGCCGAGCTGCACCGGCGGTTCGTAGAGCACGATGCCGCGCAAGGTCGGCGGGTGCGTCAGGGCCGTTTCCAGCGTCACCACGCCGCCCGAGGAGTGGCCGACGACGACCGCCGGCTTGCCGAGCTGGGCCAGCACGGCCCGCACATCCTCGGCCTCGCGAGCCATCGAATGCGGCATCTTCGACGGGCCGGAGCGGCCATAGCCCCGGCGCTCGATGGCGGTGATACGAAAGCGCGGGGCGAGCAATTCGCCCACCGCCTGCCAGTTCCAGGCGGCGCCCATGCCACCATGAACGATGACTACGTCATGTCCCGCACCGTACTGCGCGGCGTGGATGTCGGTGCCGTCGGCGGAAACGGCGAAGGGTTTCGATTCGATAATGTTGTCCACGGCGCTCTCCTTAGCGTTGCTAAATAAGCATGTAACGTTGCTAAGGGACACATTCAAGGGTTAGGTTGGAAAAATGGTTTCGTTCATCGGCAAGCCCGCTCCGCTCGATCCCGACCGTGTCATCGACGCGGCCTTTGGGGTGCTGGAAGAACAGGGGTTTGAAGGCCTCACCGTCCGCCGCATCGCCGATGCGCTGGGGGTGAAGAACCCCGCGCTCTACTGGCACTTCCGGAACAAGCAGGAGATTGTCAACGGCATGGCCTCGCGCCTGCTGCGCCAGCTGGAGGACGCACCGCTCGATGCTTCCGACTGGCGCGCCTGGCTGGGCGGCATGGCGAAATTCTATCGCCAGACGCTACTGAGCGTCCGCGACGGCGCGGAGGTTTTGTCCAACGCCAATCTCTCGCGATCCGACCAGTTCGCCGAATTCGAACGCGGCATCGCCTTCCTCGCCTCGCACGGCTTTGCCGAGCGCGACGCCATGCTCGGCATGGTCACGGTCTTCGACTACGCCCTCGGCATCACCTACGAGCACCAGACCGACGCAAGGATCACCGAGAACGCGCCGACGGAGGGCGCGGGAGCGTTCAAGGCGCTAAACGGCATGCGCCGCGAGGAAGCCGGCGAAGCGCTGTTCGAAGGCGGCCTGGAGCTGATCCTCGATGGGCTGGCGCTCAGGCGGACGTAACACTCCAGGAGACGAGCTTGTTATTTCGAGTATCCTGCGAGACATTCCGGCCGGCGTTCGACGCTTACCGACTCGTCAGCCGCGGCCTGGAACCTCTGATCGACGAAGCAATCTCACGCTCCACTCTCAGTGAGCTGGACTGCCAATTTCTATACGTCCCGATCATCATGCCGGCAGGCATGCGGGAGCATTATCCAGCGCGCTCGAGACTGCGAACGAAGCAGAAAAGTTGCGAGTGCGCTCCGCAACTCGATTATCAGGTTTTCGTCACCGGCACGCTCGAACAGCAAGCTCTCGAATATGCTCGCGGCATCCGGACGATGACCCCCCGACTTGCTGAGTTAGGGGTTACGGTCGAACAGATAGCCGAACTCGACACCATACTCACGCAAGCCATCAGCACCTTCCTGCGGGCGCAGGAAGACCCAACTCTCTACTGATCGGCTTCAAGCCGCCAAATCCGCCACGACGGCGTCGAGCACCGGCCAGCCCTTGTCGGTGACGCGCAGATTGCCGTTGGGGAGGGTTTCGACGAAGCCGATCTTGTGCAGTTCGTCGATCTGGCGCTGCTCGATGCGGCGGCCGCTCAGCGTGGCGAAGCGCTTGGGGTCGATGCCTTCGCGCAGGCGCAGGCCCATCACCAGCAGTTCGTCGCCTTCCTCTTCCCAGGTGAGGACATCGTCAGTGGCCATGCCGTGACCGCGTGACGCTACGCGTCTCTGCCATTCGAAGGGCAGCTTCTCCATCGCGGTGGCGTGGCGGGCGCCGTCGATCAAGAGGCGCCCATGCGCGCCCGGACCGATGCCGGCATATTCGCCGTAGCGCCAGTAGATGAGATTGTGGATCGATTCCTGCCCATGTCGCGCATGGTTGGAAATCTCGTAGGCCGGCAGGCCGGCGGCGCGAGTGAGGTCCTGCGTCAGCTCGTAGAAATCGGCGCTCAGATCCTCGTTGGGCATCTTGAGCTTGCCGGCATTCCACAGGTCGAAATAGCGCGTCCCCATTTCGATGGTCAGCTGGTAGAGCGAGATATGGCCGGCCTCGGCCATCCACAGCGCTTCCTTGAGCTCGTCTTCCCAGTCGCTCAGGGTCTGTTTGGGCCGCGCGTAGATCAGGTCGAAGCTCGAGCGCGGAAAGATCGATTGCGCCAGCCGCACGGCGCGGACGGCCTCGTCCACCGTGTGCCGGCGGCCAAGCTCGGCGAGCGGCCCTTCGCGCAGCGACTGCACGCCCAACGACACGCGATTGACGCCCGCGGCGCGATAACCGCGGAAGCGGTCGGCTTCGACCGAGGTCGGATTGGCCTCGAGCGTGATCTCGGCATTTGGAGCGATGTTCCAGTGCTTGCCGATGCTCTCGAGGATGCCGCCCACCGAGCGCGGGTCCATCAGCGAGGGCGTGCCGCCGCCAAAGAAGATCGACTGCACGACACGGCCCGGTGCCTGCCCGGCAAAATAGGCGATCTCGCGATCGTAGGCCTCGACATAGGCCGCCTCGTCGAAGGCGCCGCGATGCACATGCGAATTGAAATCGCAGTACGGGCATTTGGCGGCGCAGAACGGCCAGTGGACATAGACGCCGAACAGGCCGTTGGAGCGGGCGCCCGCCGGCGCTTCAGGATTGCTCAATGGCGCCCTCCACGAATTTCGCGAAGGCGCGGGCGCGGTGACTGAGGCCGACCTGCCCCGGCGCCCAGCTGTGCTTGGCGGAGGACGGCATTTCGCCGAAGGTGATGTCAAAGCCGTCCGGCATGAAGATCGGATCGAAGCCAAAGCCTTTGTCGCCGCGCGGCGGCCAGACCATCGTGCCGAGCGCCTGCCCGACATAGAGGTCGTCGCGCCCATCGGGGTGCGCGAGGCAGAGCGTGGCGTTGAACGAGCCCTTGCGCAGCCCCGGCGAATTGGCGCCCACTGCCTGCAGCCGGTCCTCGACGCGTTTCATCGCCATCTGGTAGTCGCGGCCGGTCGGCGTCTGCGCCCAGTCGGCGGTATAGACGCCCGGCTCGCCATTGAGCGCATCGACGCTGAGGCCGGAATCATCGGCCAGCGCGATCATGCCGGCGGCCGATGCGGCGGCATGCGCCTTGATCCGCGCATTCTCGACGAACGTCGTTCCAGTCTCGTCCGGCTCCGGCAGCCCCAGATCGGCGGCCGAGATCAGCACCAGCCCGAGCGGCGTGAAGAGCTCGCGGAATTCGGCGAGCTTGCCGGCATTGTGGGTGGCGATCAGCAGCTTTTCGCCGCGCTTGAGCCGCGGGATATTACCCATCGAGCGCCGCTTTCTGGAGTGCCGTCAGCTCGGCGATGCCCTGTTCCGCCAGCGCCATCAGGCTGTTGAGCTCTTCGCGACTGAACGGCACCTGTTCGGCCGTACCCTGGATCTCGACGAACTTGCCCGAGCCGGTGAGCACGAAGTTGGCGTCGGTATGCGCCTCGACGTCCTCGAGATAATCGAGGTCGAGCACGGGCGTGCCGCGATAGATGCCGCAGGAGATCGCCGCGACGCTGTCGCGCAGCGGCTCGCCCTTGGTCAGGCCGCGCGCCTTGAGCCATTGGATGGCGTCATAGAGCGCCACATAGGCGCCGGTGATCGAGGCCGTGCGGGTGCCGCCATCGGCTTCGAGCACATCGCAATCGAGGGTGATCTGGTTCTCGCCCAAAGCCGCCATGTCGACCACGGCGCGCAGCGAGCGGCCGATCAGCCGCTGGATTTCCTGCGTACGGCCGCTCTGCTTGCCGGCCGCCGCTTCGCGCTTGGTGCGCGAGCCGGTCGAGCGCGGCAGCATGCCGTACTCTGCCGTCACCCAGCCGAGGCCGGAATTGCGCCGCCAGCTCGGCAGCGACGTCTCGACCGAGGCCGTCACATGCACCTTGGTGTTGCCAAAGCTGATCAGGCAGCTGCCCTCGGCCTTCTGCGCCACGTTGCGCTCGATGATGACGGCTCGCATCTGCTGGGGGTCGCGGCCGGAGGGGCGCATGGAAACTCGCGTGTGCTGGGGTCGTTAACCGCCTCTTAACCCTGCCCGAGAGTCCCGACAACCCGGCCCCGCCTTTCATCGACCGGCGTTTTTGCCTAGATGGTTACAGACGCAATTTGATCGATCCCGCGAGGCCGGCTCTCCGCCTATGGCAAAAGTCCCCGACGATTTCCTGCAGGTGCTCAATGCCCGCAGCCAGGACATCTTCCGCAAGATCGTCGAACGCTATCTCGATACCGGCACGCCGGTGGGGTCGCGCGACTTGTCCCGCATGCTGGCGGTGGGCCTGTCGCCGGCCTCGGTCCGCAATGTCATGGCCGATCTCGAGGATCTGGGGCTGATCGCGGCGCCGCATACCTCGGCCGGCCGCCAGCCGACCCAGCAGGGGCTGCGGTTTTTCGTCGATGCCATGCTGGAAGTCGGTGCCGTCGACGAGGCCGAGCGCAGCCAGATCGCCCGCCAGATCGGCGGCCAGTCGGGCAAGCTCGAGGATCTGCTGACCGAAGCCTCCTCGCTGCTCAGCGGCCTCAGCCATGGCGCTGGTGTCGTCATCGCCGCCAAGGGCGACATGGTGCTCAAGCACGTCGAATTCGTCCGGCTCGACGCCAGCCAGGCCATGGCGATCCTGGTCGGCCAGGACGGCACGGTCGAAAACCGCGTCGTGCCGCTGCCGCCGGGGCTGACCGCCTCGGCGCTGACGCAGGCCTCAAACTATCTCGCCAGCATCGCGGTCGGCCGCACCCTGTCCGAAGCCCGCGCCGCAGTGGCCGCCGATCGCGCCGCCCGGATCGCAGAACTGGACGAATTGGCCCATCGGCTGGTCGAAACCGGCCTCGCCACGCTCAGCGAAGGTTCCGCCGCACAGGCCCCCACGGTGATCGTGCGCGGCCGCTCCAACCTCCTCAACGACGCGATGGAGTCCGAAGAGCTGAGCCGCATGCGCCGGCTGTTCGACGAGCTGGAGCGGCAGGAAGGGCTGATCGAGCTATTGGGCGACGCCGAGCAGGCCGACGGCGTGCGCATCTTCATCGGGTCGGAAAACAAGCTGTTCTCGCTCTCGGGCTCCTCGGTGATCCTCAGCCCCTACAAGGACGCCAACGAAAAGGTCATCGGCGTGCTGGGCGTCATCGGCCCGACCCGGCTCAATTACGCCCGCATCGTGCCGGTGGTCGACTATACCGCCCAGGCCATCTCGGCCATCATGGCGCGGAAGAAGTGACGCGCCGGCCCAGACGCTTCCTGCTCGGCGCCCTGGCCGCCATCGGCGCGATTGTGCTTGTCCTGGCAGTTGCACTCGCGGTGCAATTGTTCGGTACGGTTCCGAAGTTCGGGATGGAGGCCTATTTTCAGCAGGTCATCACCGAAACACAGCTGCAGGACGGATATTCCTCGACGAAGGGCTGGGACAAGGCAGACGTGACGGGGCGGATATGCGATCACGTCAGCGCGGCGAGCTTGAATTCGCTTGGTCTAAAGGTGCGCGAGCAGACGGACGGTGCGTCCAGACCCGCGGACATCTGGACTGTCGATCAGAACAAGAGCCTGTGGGACGCCTGCCGGGACCATTCCTGGCGAGTCCTCGACATCGCGATCGACAAGGAGACCTTGCTTTGCACCGCGACGGTGCGACCGATGCCGGCCTGCGACCCCTAGGGTTGAATATTGCGTGCTATTGGCCGATATGCGGGTCAAATTGCCGGAACGCCGGTTAACCCCACGCATTTAGGAATTGTGATGAGCGACGACACCATGGCGCAGGACGGGTTCGAGCCGCGTCCCGAGATCGAGACGCCGGCGCCCGAAGCCGATCCGCTGGCCCAGCTGCAGGCCGAAAATGCCGATCTCAAGGACCGGCTGTTGCGGCTGGCCGCCGAAATGGAGAATGTGCGCAAGCGCATGGCGCGTGAGATCGACGATACCCGCGCCTATGCGATCACCAAATTTGCCCGCGACATGCTGACGGCCACCGATTCCCTCAGCCGCGCCATGCTGGTGCTGCCGGCCGAGGCGCGCGAAACCGCCGACGGCCCGATGAAATCGCTGATCGAGGGCATAGAGCTGACCGAACGCGAGATGCAGCGGCTGCTGGCCGTGCATGGCGTCAAGCCGATCGAGGCCGAAGGCCAGAAATTCGACCCGCACAAGCACCAGGCGATGTTCGAGGTCCCTGATCCGACCCGCCCGGAGGGCACGGTGGTCACCGTCGTCCAGGCCGGCTACGCCATTGGCGACCGCGTGCTGCGTCCGGCCATGGTGGGCGTCGCCAAGGGCGGCGGCGCCGCGCCGGCCGGCGAAGGGCATATCGACAAGAACGCGTAGCCCGGCGCCAGGCGACGCCGGAAAAGCAGGCTTACTGCCAGCCGTGGGTGGCGCCGGCGATCAGGCCGGTGCCGATCCAGGCCAGCGCGAACACCATCAGGACCAGCGCCAGCCAGCCGATGAAAATCGCCTGGGTCGGCTTTTCGCGCACGTCGCTGTCGTGTGATTCGGTCACGCTGGTCTCTCCATCCGGTCAGCCCGCTTGCCGCCAGCTTCCATGCCGGGCGGATTTGCTCTAAGGCGGTGCCATGACCGTCTACTCTATCTTTGAAAAACCGCAAGGGAAGGCGGCAAACAACCGCGCACCGCGCCTCGTGCCACCGGTGGCCGTGGCCGACCGCTTTTCCTGGCTGGCGGCGATCCTGCCGCCGGTTTTCGCCCTGCTCAACGGGCTGTGGCTGCTCGGACTGTTCTGGATCGCACTGGTTGGAGGGCTGGTCTACGCGTCGAGCCTCATCGGGGACGATGCGGCCTTCTGGCTCTATGTGCTGGTGGCGGTGTTCCTCGGCTTCGAGGCGCCGGCCTTCCGCCGCGACGGGCTGGCGGCCCGCGGCTTCCTCTGGCGCGGCGACGTGATCGCCACGGCGCCGGACCTGGCCGAGCGCGATTTCCTGCTGCGGGCCGCGCAAAAATGACCGGTTCGGTGGCGATCATCGATTACGGCTCGGGCAACCTCCGCTCAGCCGCCAAGGCCTTCGAGCGCTCGGTACGGGCGCTGCGGGCCGAAACCGACGTGCTGGTTACCTCCGATCCCGACCTCGTCCGCAAGGCCGACCGTATCGTGCTGCCGGGCGTGGGCGCCTTCGAGGACTGCGTGAACGGGCTGGTGGCGGTGCGCGGCATGCGCGAGGCGCTCGAAGAGCGGGTGATCCGCGGCGGCGTGCCGTTCCTCGGCATCTGTGTCGGCATGCAGTTGATGGCGACCGAGGGGCATGAGAAGGGCGTCTATGCCGGGCTCAACTGGATCAGCGGCGCCGTGGTGCGGCTCGATCCGCGCGGCGGCCTCAAGGTGCCGCACATGGGCTGGAACACGCTACGCTTCACCAATCCGCATCCGCTGCTCGAAGGTATCCCGGACGGCGAAACGGGACTGCATGCCTATTTCGTCCACTCCTACCATCTGGCGCCGACCGACGACCGGCAGCTTTTCGCCGTGGCCGATTACGGCCAGCAGGTGACGGCCTGCGTCGGGCGCGACAATTTGTTTGGAACGCAGTTCCATCCGGAGAAGAGCCAGACGCTCGGGCTGACGCTGATCGAGAATTTCCTGGAGTGGAAGCCGTGATCCTGTTTCCGGCGATCGACCTAAAGGCCGGGCAGGCGGTGCGCCTCAAGCTCGGCGACATGGCGCAGGCGACGGTGTTCAACGCCGATCCGGCGGCACAGGCGGCGATCTTCGAGCAGCAGGGCTTTCGGTACCTGCACGTCGTCGATCTCGACGGCGCCTTCGCGGGCGAGAGCCGCAACGGCGCGGCGGTGGAAGCCATCCTGTCCCGCGTGACGATGCCGGTGCAACTGGGCGGCGGCATCCGCACGCTGGCGCAGATCGAGGCGTGGCTAGCCAAGGGGCTGAGCCGCGTCATCCTCGGCACCATCGCGCTGCGCGAGCCCGAGCTGGTCAAGATCGCCGCCAAAGCCTGGCCCGGCAAGGTCGCGGTGGGCATCGATGCCCGCGGCGGCCGTGTGGCTGTCGAGGGCTGGGCCGAGACCTCGGACCTCGAGGCGGTCGAGATGGCCCGGCGCTTCGAGGGCGCCGGCGTCGCGGCGATCATCTACACCGATATCGACCGCGACGGCGTGCTGACCGGCATCAACTGGGACGCCACTCTGGCGCTGGCGCGCGCCGTCTCCATCCCGGTGGTCGCCTCGGGCGGGCTGGCCTCGATGGCCGACATTGAGCGGCTGAGCCGGCCCGAATGCCAGATCCTGCAGGGCGCCATCTCCGGCCGCGCCCTCTATGACGGCCGCATCGATCCGGCCGCCGCGCTCGCCATGCTGCGGGGCGCGGCGTGAGCGACGTCCCGACCGGCGCAAAGCCTGCCGAGGAGCGTTTCGTCTTCACGCCCTATTGGCAGTCGCTGATCGTGATCCTGCTGATCGCGCTCTGGCCGTTCGCCATCTCATACTTTGCCTCGGCGATTGCCGATCTCAACGCCTGCACCATCGACATTGTGGGTCCGTCGCCCTGCGTGGTGATGGGCAACGATCTGGGCGTGCTGCTGTATCAGATGGGCACCGTGCTCGATCTGGGCCTAGTCTTTGGCGGCATCGGCGCGATGCTGGGGATCGTCTGGCTGGCGATCCTGACGCTGAACTACATGACCTGGCGGCGCAAGCGCTCCGGCGTGGCCGATGCGACGCGCATGGACGTCCATTTCGGCTGGTACGCGGTCACACTGGCGGTGATCCTCGGACTGGCGCTGGGCACGGTCAATGGCTGGTTGCCGGCGCCGCTCTTGCTGCTGGCGCTGTTCATGGCCATCTTCTGGGCCTTCTCCTTCATGTTCGCCGTGCTCAGCGTGTGGCGGGGCCGAATGAAAGCAAAATGACGCTCAAGACCCGCATCATCCCCTGCCTCGATGTGAAAGACGGCCGCGTTGTGAAGGGCGTGCAGTTCGTCGATCTGGTCGATGCCGGCGATCCGGTGGAGGCGGCCATCGCCTACGACGCGGCGGGGGCGGACGAGCTCTGCTTCCTCGACATCACCGCCAGCGCCGAGAACCGCGAGACGATCTTTGACGTGGTGGCCCGCACGGCCGAGCAGTGCTTCATGCCAGTGACGGTGGGCGGCGGCGTGCGGACGATCGAGGATATCCGCAGGCTGCTGCTGAGCGGCGCCGACAAGGTGTCGATCAACACGGCGGCGGTCAGCGATCCCGATTTCGTGGCGCGTGCGGCCGACAAGTTCGGCGACCAATGCATCGTCGTGTCGGTCGATGCGCGGCGCCGCCAGACTGGGGCGCTGGGCGGCGCCAACCGCTCGGACTGGGAGGTCTTCACCCATGGCGGACGTAGCGCCACCGGGCTCGATGCGGTGGAATTCGCCGCCCGCATGGTGTCGCGCGGCGCCGGCGAATTGCTGGTGACTTCGATGGATCGCGACGGCACCAAGCAGGGTTTCGACCTCGAGCTGACCCGCGCCATCGCTGACGCGGTGCATGTGCCGGTGGTGGCCTCGGGCGGCGTCGGCTCGCTCGACGACCTGGTGGCCGGGGTGAAAGAAGGGCATGCCAGCGCCGTGCTGGCCGCCTCGATCTTCCACTTCGGTACGTTTACAGTAAGCGAGGCCAAGACCTATCTGGCCGAACGCGGCATTCCGATGCGGATGGATTGAAATGACGTTCTCACTGGAAGACCTCAATACGCGTGTCGCCGAGCGAGCCAAGGCCTCGCCGGATGAGAGCTATACGGCAAAACTGCTGCGCGACGGGATCGACCGCTGCGCCCGCAAATTCGGCGAAGAGGCCGTGGAGGCTATTGTCGCGGCGGTGTCGCGCGACAAGCCGGGGCTGACTTCGGAGACGGCGGACGTGCTGTACCACCTGATGGTGCTGCTGCAGGCGGCAGATGTGAAACTCGCCGATGTGATGGCCGAACTCGAAAGGCGGACGGCGCAGTCGGGCCTCGCCGAGAAGGCGTCGCGCAAGGCATGACGCAGACGCCAAAGCTCGAGCTAAACCCTTATCACCGCTTCAGCAAAGCCGAGTGGGCGCAGTATCGCGACGGCGAGCCGATGACGCTGAGCGCTGCCGATATCGAGCGGCTGCGCGCTTTGACCGACCCGATTTCGCTCGCCGAGGCGGAGGAGATTTACCTGCCGCTCAGCCGCCTCATCTCGTTCTATGTCGAGGCGACGCAGGCGGTGCACCGGGTGACGACGCGCTTCCTCGGCACCGAGGACACTAAGGTACCCTTCATCATCGGCGTCGCCGGATCGGTCGCGTCGGGTAAATCGACGACCTCGCGCATCCTGCGCGCCCTGCTGCGGCGCTGGCGGACCTCGCCCAAGGTCGATCTTGTGACTACCGACGGCTTCCTGCTGTCGAACGCCGTTCTGGAGCAGAAGGGGATCGCCGAGCGCAAGGGCTTTCCCGAGAGCTACGATCGCGGGGCGCTGCTGACCTTCCTCAGCGACATCAAGTCCGGTAAGCCGGGCGTGAAGGTCCCGGTCTACTCGCATCTCGTCTACGACGTGGTGCCGGGCGAGTTCACCACCATCGACAAGCCCGACATCCTGATCGTCGAGGGGCTCAACATCCTGCAGGCCGGCGAGCCGGCGCGCTCGGGCCGGCCGGTGTTGTTTGCCTCGGATTTCATCGATTTCTCGATCTATATCGACGCGGATGAAGCGGATCTGCGCCACTGGTTCATGGTCCGCTTCCGGGCACTGCGCGAGAGCGCCTTCACCGACCCCAAGAGCTTCTTCCGCCGGCTGGCCGAGATGCCGGCAGCCGAGGCGGAGGCCTTCGGCCTCGCCGCGTGGGACAACATCAACCTGCCGAACCTGCGCGACAACATCCTGCCGACCCGCAGTCGCGCCGATCTGATCCTCAAGAAGGGCGGCAACCACGCCATCGAGGAAGTGCAGCTGCGGCGCGTCTAAGGCCGTGCTCTACTCGGCTGCTTCGAGCCGTGGCGTGTCGAGCGCATCCTCCAGCCGCTCCAGCTGGAACGGCCGCGTCGGGGCCGTCATCACCTGGTTGCGGCCGGCCTGCTTGGCACGATAGAGCGCGCTGTCGGCGGAGGCGAGCAGATCGGTGACGCCCGTCGAGGTATAGGGCACCGACGCCACGCCGAACGAAGCGGAAATATCCGTCGCATGGGTCTGGGTGAGCCCGGCGATGCGCACCCGCAGCACCTCGGCCTTGTCGGCGGCGCGGTCGAGGCTGCAATCGGGCAGGATCACCACCATCTCCTCGCCGCCATAGCGGCAGACGATGTCGGTCTCGCGCAGCGCTCCCACGATGGTCATGGCGGCATCGCGCAGCACGCCGTCGCCGAAGGCATGGCCATGCGTGTCGTTGAGCTTCTTGAAGTGATCGAGATCGACCATGATGATCGACACTTCGCGGTTCTCGCGATCGGCCAGCCGCACGAAGCGCTGCAGGCAATCCTCCATGTAGCGCCGGTTGTAGAGGCCGGTCAGCGGATCGCGCAGTGCCTGGTTCCTGAGCTTTTCGCGCAGCCCCATATTGGCGAGCGCGAGGCTCATGCCGTCGGCGATGGCGGAGGCGAGGCCGGTGACCGCGTCGAGCCGTGCTTCGGCATTGTCGCCGCTGGCAAACAGCTGCAGCAGCCCCATGATCTCGCCACGCGCGATCATCGGGATTTCGAGCACGGTGTCGTCGCCGTGGTGATGCTCGCAGCACAGCTTGCTGCCGTCGGTGCGGTTGAGATGCGGCTTGCCGCGCTTGAGGGCCCAGCAGGCATCGGGCGCGATCGCCTCGGGCGGCATGTCGTGGTCGCGGCCCCAGGCGGTCGACAGCACCAGCCGGTCGCGCGAATTGTTGAAGACGTAGAGCGCGCCCGGAAAGCCGGGCAGCAGCTCGGAGGCGGTGGCCTTGAGCACCTGGTTGGCGTCGCCGTAATCGGTGGCGCTCTGCAGCACGTCGGCCATTTCGAACAGCCGCGCCACCTGCGAACGCGACGTATCGGCCGAGCGCAGCGCCGCCGAGCGCCCGTCGGCCTCGCGCGCGCTGGAGCGGAAGGCAAAGAACATGCCGCTCATCGCCAGCGTGCCGCTCAGCACCTGGAGCACCAGCACGGCCAGCGTGCCCAGCCGGATCTGGTCGTCGTGCTCGCCCAGCTGCTGGCCGGCGGCGCCGAGCGCAGTGGCGACGGCGTCGGAGATATCGCCCACCGTCGCGGCGCTCCGGTGTTCCGCCAACAGGCCACGGGCCTGCTCGGCCTGGCCATCGGCGCTGAGCGTGATCGCCTGGGTCCAGTCGCGCTCGAGGCTGTCGAGCTTGCCGCTCGCATCGGCCAATTGATCGAGCGTCCCCGGACGCAGCGCCTTGAGCGTCTCGACGTCGCGGAAATAGTCCGCGATGGCGCCGCGGTCGCCGTTGAGCGCATGACCGGCGGCCGCATCGGTGGTCTGCAGCGCCGCCAGCGCCGTGCGCAGCCCATCGGCCTGCTGGCGCACCGCGCTCAGCGATTGCTGCTGCCCGCTCACATAGGCAAAGCCCGCGACGGCGATCACCACCATGGCAAAGACCAGCAGGATGATGGCGGGCGGCAGCAGCGTTTCGCTGCGCGCGCGGTGCGGCGGCGGCGCCGGCGATGCCAGCTCGGTCGGAATGTTCATAGCCCTCGCGCCCTGCGAGTTACCCCAAAGTCCGCCGAGGATGCGCTCTACGTCTTTTCGCTAAGGCTTCACCCCTGCGTGCAATTTCAGGCAAATTGCATCGGGCGCGTCGAATGGGCGCTGCCGCCGGCGACCATAGGCATCAGGACGGAGGATTTTCCCATGCGCTACATGTGCCTCGTGCATTTCGACACCGACGATTTCAGCAAGCAGCCGCAGGCGGTGCGCCAGGAGCTCGATCGCCGCTCGCTGGGCTATGACGAGGAACTGAAGGCCGGCGGGCACTACATCGCCTCCGAGGCGATCGAGGGCGGCGACAGCGCCGTGCTGGTGCGGGTGCGCAAGGGCGAGATGTCGGCGACCGACGGGCCCTATGTGGAGACCAAGGAGCAGATGGCCGGGTTCATCCTCATCGAAGCGCGCGACATGAACGAGGCGGTGCGGCTGGCGGCGGGCATCCCGATCGCCGAGATCGGCACCATCGAGGTCCGCCCGGTCTTCCTGATCCCGACCCCGCCGCCGGCGCCGTGATCGATCTCGAATCCATCTACCGCGCCGAGCGCGGCCGGGTGCTGGCGAGCCTGATCCGCCTGTTGGGCGGCTTCGAGCTGGCGGAGGAAGCGCTGGCCGACGCCTTCCTGGCCGCGGCGCAGCAATGGCCGGTGGCGGGCGTGCCGGCAAATCCGCGCGCCTGGCTGGTCTCGGCCGGGCGCTTCAAGGCCATCGACCGGCTGCGCAAGCGCGGCCGCTTCAAGGCCGCCGAGCCCGAACTGACCCGGCAGATCGAAAGCGAGGCCGAGCCGATGCCAGACGACGAGCACGAGATTGCCGACGACACGCTGCGGCTGATCTTCACCTGCTGCCACCCGGCGCTGCCGGCCGACGCACAGGTGGCGCTGACGCTGCGCGAGGTGTGCGGCCTGACGACGGAAGAGATCGCCGCGGCCTATCTCAGCAAGCCGGCGACGGTGGCGCAGCGCATCGTGCGCGCCAAGAACCGGATCAAGGCCGAGCAGCTGCCCTATGAGGTGCCCTCGCCGGAACAATGGCCGGAGCGGCTCGATACGGTGCTGCACGCCATCTATCTGATCTTCAACGAGGGCTACGACGCCTCGAACGGCGATGCGCTGATCCGGCGCGAACTGTGCGCCGAGGCGATCCGGCTGGCCCGGCTGCTCACCCAGCTGCATTCTACGCCGGACACCGACGGCCTGCTGGCGCTGTTGCTGCTGCACCAGTCGCGCGCCGCGACGCGTACCGGCCCCGATGGCGAGATCATCCTGCTCGAAGACCAGGATCGCGCCTTCTGGAACCGCGACCTGATCGCCGAGGGCACCGCGCTCGCGCAACTGAGCTTCGCCCGCCCACCGGTCGCCAGCTACACCATCCAGGCGATGATCGCGGCGACGCACGCGGCGGCACGCGAGGCGGCCGATACCGACTGGGCCCGGATCGTCGGGCTCTACGATCTGCTGTTGCGCGCCGAGCCATCGGCGGTGGTGGCCCTCAACCGCGCCGTGGCGATGGCGATGCGCGACGGCCCGGAAGCGGGGCTGGCCATCATCGATCCGTTGGCGGCAGGCGAGCTGGCGAATTATCGGTTTGCGCACGCGGCGCGGGCGGATCTGCTGCGGCGGCTGGGGCGGTTGGATGAGGCGCGCGCGGCGTATAAGCGGGCGCTGGAGCTGACGGCGCAAGGAGTAGAACGGCGGTTTATCGAGGAGCGGCTGCAGGAGCTGGGCGCCGACTGAGAGCAAACACCCCCTCACCAAGCTTGCTACGGGGCTGCGCCCCTAGCGCCGCTATCCTCCCCCACCAGGGGGGAGGATGACGACTGCGAGTCCGGCGGCGAAGTCGGCACGGACATCCTCCCCCTCGGTGGGGGAGGATAGCGAAGCTTAGGCGAAGCCTTAGCGCAGCTTGGTGAGGGGGTTCTTGCTCTCAGTCAGGGTCCTTTCGCCTGATGTCAAAGAACCCTCCCCCGCGAATTGCAGGCGAGCGAAAGCCTCCGGTGTCCCGGTTTCGGTGAGACGCGAGCGCGGCGGGACGATCGGTCCGAGCCGGTAGTCGGCGTTTGTGGGACTTTTCGTCCCGCCACGCTGTGCCGGGGTCTCGTCCGGAACGCGAATCTCGGAGAGTTGGGGCTTGATCCGCATCCGGCCGAAAGAGGCCGCCATGCCGCGGCACATCCCTCGTTTGGAGAAGCGGCAAGGCTTCTCCTGCCCTAGCGCGCGCCTCGCCAATGGGCGCGTCCGTGCCTCCGCGTCCGGCCGGATACAGGGCGACCCCCATATCCCCCGGCACTGTCCCGCAGCCCCTCGTCAGGGCCTCGCTACACGGGGCAGCGAGGGGAGAATAACACGGGCTGGAGGTGGTTCGATAACTTCGCCGATGTTTCGTGGAAGGGATTGGGACGGTTGGGGAATTGGCGGTGGTGGAATGTCGATCTAACCCCTTTCCACGGAACGTCATCCCGGCGAAAGCCGGGACCCATTGCTCGGTGAGGTGAGCGGGCTCGGTGTTCTCGGGTCGCTCGCACCGTGGATGGGCGGGCGCCCTCAGTGCTCGTTGCGGGCAACTGAGCCGTGGGTCCCGGCTTTCGCCGGGATGACGGCCGGTGGGGT
>JBEHYU010000013.1:0-81554 GCA_048498015.1 Pseudomonadota bacterium | reverse complement strand
CGGGCCTTCGGGTGCCCGGCGTCAGCAGGCGATATGTCCCACGCCCAGATGGTGACAGGTCGCGAGGGGGGAGGCGGGAGCCGCGAAGGTCAGGTGGGACATGGCGCGGGCGTCGCCGATCTCGACCATGAGGTCGAAGAGCTGGTCCTGCGAGAGGCCCATCGAGTCGCCCAGCGGATCCGGCGCCGGCACCGCGAGCAGGTAATCGACCTGCTCGGCACTGGCGGAGATGGCGGCATCGGCCGCCTGGGCCGGCAAGGCCGGCTGGGCGAAGGCGGCGAGCGCGATGGTGCCGACGATATTGAGGAGGAAGGATCTGGACATTGGAAGCTCCGGGTTGGCGCCGCAGCGGCGCGTTGATGACCCCCGGAGCCTCGTCCGGCGGGGCGTTTAGGGTCCTCAACCCACGCCAAATATTGTCCGAAAAGTTCCTAAGCCGCGGCGCGCCGGGCGTGCCGCGGGCGGGAGCGATGCGCGCATGTGCCGCCCTTGCCTGCCGGACCGCCGCATGCTTGAGGGTGGGCAGTCCCCTGCCCCCGAGTCCTCTCAGTGACCGCCGCGATCCACACCAATGAAGCCGCGTCCCTGCGGGGTATCGTGCTGGGCGGCACGGCCTATTCGCTGTTCGCGTTTCACGATGCGCTGGTGAAGCTGGTGATCAGCGACCTGCCGATCGCGCAGATCATGTTCGTGCGCAGCCTCGTGGTGGTGATCGGCTGCCTGGCGATCAGCCGCGGCGGCGTGATCGGCGACCTCGGCCGCGCGTCGGGCAAGCCGCTGATCCTGTTGCGTGCCTGCCTGACCCTGGGCGCGTGGGTGATGTACTACTCGATGGGCCGCTATCTGCAGCTCGCGACGATGACGACGCTCTATTACGTGGCGCCGATCATCACGCTGATCCTCGCGGTGGTCTTGCTGCGCGAACGCCTGACGCTGCCGCGGGTGAGCGCCGCGCTGCTCGGCTTTGTCGGCGTGGTGGTGGCGTGCAATCCTGTCGGGCTCGACATCGCCTGGCCCGAGCTCTTCGTGCTGGGCGCGGCGACGCTGTGGGGCTTTGCGATGATCGTGATGCGCTCGATCCCCAAGAGCGACAGCGCGCTGGCGCAGATCTTCGGCATCAACGGCGTGTTCGTGCTGGTCATGGGCAGTGTCGCAGCGTTCAGCTGGCAGGCGATGGACTGGCGCGAGCTGGCGCTGCTGCTGGCGATCGGCGGGCTGGGCGGGGTGGCGCAATACATGCTGGTCAATGCCGCCCGGCTGGTGCCGGCGGGCGTGCTGGGGACGGTCGAATATTCGGCGCTGATCTGGGCGTTCGTGTTCGGCTATCTGTTCTGGCAGGAAGTGCCGGCGCTCTATGTCTATGTGGGCGCGGTGCTGATCGTCTGCGCCGGGGCGTTCGTGGCGTTCAGCGAGCGCCGGCGCCGCGGCGCGATCATCGAAACGCCGTAGCGCGGCGCGACCGCATCCACAATCTCTTGCTGAATCAGAGGCTTGGCTGCTGCTACGCCGGCGCGGACAGATTCTTCATGCTGTCCGCTTGACGGACTAGAGCATTTACTCTATTGCATCTGATTAGAGCAAATGCTCTAGGCGATGACGCGCCGTGCAGGCGTCTCGCCGGAGCCCAACCTGCAGGGAGAAACACCATGACCACCGCTCAGGACAGCGTCGCTTCCAGTTCCTTCAACCCCATTCCGGTCATCGGCTATGGCGCGCTCGGGCGCGAGATCGTGCGGCAGCTGCGCGCCGCCGGCCGGCCGGTGAAGGTGATCCAGCGGCGGCGGCCCAAGGACCTGCCGGCGGGCGTCGAATTCGCGTCCGCCGATACGCTCGATGCCGCCGCGATCGCGGCAGCGCTCGCCGGCGCCGAGGCCGTCATCTGCGCGCTCGGCCTGCCCTACCAGGCCAAACTCTGGGAGACCGGCTGGCCGCGCTCGATGCAGAACATCCTCGCGGCATGCGAGGCGGCGGGCGCCCGGCTGGTGTTCGCCGACAACCTCTATCTCTACGGGCCGCATGACGGACCACTGACGCCCGACCTGCCGGCGGTCGATTATGGCATCAAGCCGAAGGCCCGCGCCGAGGTGACGCGGCTCTGGCAGGCGGCGCACGCGGCGGGCCGGGTGCAGGTCGCGACGGTGCGCTCGCCGGATTTCTACGGGCCGGGCGTCGAGCAGTCGGTCCTGGGCAGCGCCTCGCTGATGCCGCTGGCGGCCGGCAAGCGCGCCGGGCTGATCGGCAATGCCGACCTGCCGCACGATCTGGCGCATGTGAGCGACTATGCGCGCGCCGTGATTACCCTGCTCGACGCGCCGCTCGATACCTATGGCCAGGCCTGGCACGTGCCGACCGCGCCGACGCGCACGCTGCGCCAGCATCTGCAGATGGCGGCCGACCTGGCGGGCGTGAAGCTCAGGCTCACGGTGCTGCCGAAATGGCTGGCGCCGCTGATCGGCGCCTTCGTGCCGTTCGTGCAGGAGGGCATCGAGATGCAGTTCCTGTTCGACCGGCCCTACATCGTCGATGCCGAGCGGTTCAAGCAGCGCTTCTGGTCGAACGTGGTGCCGTTCGAACGCGGGCTGGCCGAGACGATGGCGAGCTATAGGATGGAGCTCGAGGCGGCTCCTGCGGCGCAGACCGCGATGGCGCGGTGACCTCTAGGCCACCGGCCAGAGCCGCTCGACGTAGCCGCCGGCGCCGGCGTGCCGCCGCATGTACTGCCCGATGACGGAATCGACGTCGATGCCGTTGGGGAAGATGTCGGCGATCTGCGACGCGTAGGTGGCAATGGCACGCAGCTTGCCGGCGATCTCGACCGGAACGATTTGCGGGCCGGCGAGCCGCCAGCGGGTACGGGCGAGCGCCGCCTCGACGGTGTCCGGCCCCACTTCGGGAAACAGGCCGGTGGCATAGGGCATGTCCTCGTATAGAACGACGTTCAGTCGCTTGCCTGCCGCGAGCCGCCGGAGGGCGCCGCTGGCGATGACGTGGTCGACGTGACGGCCGATGGTGAGCGGAGCGAGCACGAGGTCGGGCGAGAGCTCGCCGATCCAGCGCTCGAACAGCTCCAGCATCGCGTCCTCCATCGTGTCGCCGACGGCGGGCGGGCCGAAGATCGACTCGCGCGTCGGATAGAGCGGAAGGCCGGCCGCGTCGCGGCGATAGAGGGCGTCGAGCAGGCCGCCATGGATGACGCGCCCGCCGAGCATCGGCACGGCGGCGATGTCCTCGGTGCGACGCAGCGCGTAAGGGTTGGGTCCGAGGTCCCACAGCGCGTGCAGCCCGACGGCGAGCGGCGACAGGGCCGTGGCGTGCGGGCTGTCGGCGGTGAGCGCGGTGGCTACCACGACGTCGGCGCCCTGCCGGGCGGCCCGCTCGATGAGCCCGCCCACGCTCAGCACCCCATCGTCGAGATGCGGAGAAATGACGAGGATGCTGCGATGGCTGGCGAGATCGAATTCCATCACGTCTTCCTGCCCGCAGCAGCAGGGATTGTCGAGGCGCTGGATGGCCGGCGGGGCGTGCGGCGCGGAAAAATTTCGGTCCGCTGTCGAAATGCCCGCGGGGCAGTCGACCAATAGCATCCAAGCCATGACGGAGCGCCCAAATGACCCCGACCATTACCGCCTTTGAACGCTCGCCCGATGGCGGCAAGGGCCTGTCGCGCGACATGCGGGTGCGCTGGGCCCTCGAAGAGGTCGGCCAGCCCTACGACGTGCAACTCGTCTCGTTCGCCGCCATGAAGCAGCAGGGGCATCGTGCGCGCAATCCGTTCGGACAGATCCCGACCTACCGCGAGGGCGAACTGACGTTGTTCGAGAGCGGCTCGATCGTGCTGCACATCGCCGAGCACCATGCCGGGCTGCTGCCGGCCGATGCGGCGGGGCGGGCCCGGGCGATCACCTGGATGTTCGCCGCGGTGAGCACGATCGAGGTGCCCATCCTCGACCTGGTCACCGTGCGCATCATCGAGGGCCAGGAGCCATGGGCGGCGCAGCGCCTGCCGCTGGTGACGGCCCGCATCGATGCGCGGATGAAGGAGCTGTCCGACTATCTGGGCGATGCCGAATGGCTCGATGGCGCATTCAGCGCCGGCGACCTGATGATGGTGCACGTCGTGCAGCGGCTGAAGCCGTCGGGGCTGATCAACAATTACCCGACGATCGCCGCCTATGTGGCCCGCGCCGAAGCGCGGCCGGCCTTCCAGCGCGCCTTCGCGGCGCAGCTGGCGGTGAATGCGCCGGCCGCGATGGCGAGCTGAGCCCCCGCCACCGGTAGACCGGCGTTCCGGCGCGTCAGTTGTTGGCGGTCAGCGGATCGATGACGCCGGTGACCTCGGTGATGCGGGTCACCGGAATACCGCTCAGCTCGGCATGCCGGTGGATCGTCGCCTCGTCCTTGGCGAGATAGATGCAGAAGGTGCTGTCGCCGGTGACGTAGCTGTGCTGCCACTGCAGGTCGTTGGCCAGCTGGTCGATGGCGGCGTTGGAGGCGCGGGCCGCGCCGCACAGCTCCAGCGTGGTCATGGCGCCGACCCCCGGAATAGTCCGCTCGATCACGAAACGTTTTAACTTGGTCATGCTTGGCCTCCTTATGTTTTTACTGCTAATATTGTCTGCCCACCCAAGCAAAGCGACAAGGCAAATGTTCCTTAGCTTGCTAAAGCTGGGCTTTAGTGAGCGCATCGGATGGCGACCACCACACATCTGGGTTCGTTGCAGGCGCTGGAGCTTGCCGTCCGCACCGGGTCGCTGAAGGCCGCGGCCGACGCGCTCAACATCACCCCGGCCGCGGTGGGCCAGCGCATCAAGCTGCTCGAGGACTATCTGGGCGTCGACCTGCTGGTCCGCGGCCGCTCCGGCATCCGGCCGACCCGCGAGCTCGAAAGCGCGCTGCCGCATCTGGGGGCCGCGTTTCGCGAGCTCGACACCACCTCGCAGCTGCTCGATTTCCAGCGCGTGCACGAGATCCACATCGTGGCCGACGGCGACTGGGCGGATCTGTGGCTGAAGCCGCGGCTGGCCGACTTCCGCGCGGTCCATCCGAATGTGCGCTTCTGCATCAACGGCGTCGGCGACATCCCGCTGCGGCTCGGCCAGGCCGATTGCGAAATCTGGTTCGGGCCGCCGCGCAACGGCGCGACTGAGGACGAGCTCTATCGCGATTACCTCGTGGCGATCGGTTCGGAGGACAATGTCCGGCGGGTCTCGCATCTGCCCCTCGATGAGCGGATCGAGGGCTTTCCGCTGCTGCATGTCGACAACCATCGCGACGACCCCGGCGCCATCGGCTGGGCGGAATGGGCCAGCCGGCTCGGGCACCACCGCACCGAGCCCAATCGCGGGCCGCGCTACCGCACCTTCGTCAATGCGCTCGAGGCGGTGTACCAGGGGGCCGGCTTCATCCTGGGCGGGCTGTCGCTGCTGGAGCCGCTGCTCGCCGACCGGCGGCTGTCCTTGCTGTTTCCGCTGGCTGTCGGCATCTGGGCCAATCGGAGCTATCGCATGAGCTTTCGCGACAGCGCGCTGCGCCGCACGCAGACCGCCGAGTTCCGGACCTGGCTGCTGGCCGAGGCGCGACGCACGAGCGCGGCCCTGACCGCCAGGCTCCAAGGCTAAAGCCAGGCTTTATGGCGATAAAGATCGTTTAGCTTGCCGTCCGAGTTGCCGGCGCGCAAATATTAATACGCACCGGCCAGCAATACCGACGATCTTCGTCCAGTCGATCTGCCGCCGGCTCTCATATCGACAATCATTGATTGGCACCATGCAAGCGGAGGCTTCGCCATGACTGACTTTCCACGCCGTGACATTCTGGGCAAAGGCGGCGCGCTGCTCGCCGGTCTGGCGGCGGTCGCCGCTACGGCAGGCACCGCCCGCGCCGAGACGAACCCGTTTCCGCCAAAAGTGCTGCGGCGCTTCGTGATCGAGCGCGACATCCCCAATATCGGCCAGTCGAGCCCGCAGCAGCTGTGCAGCATCTCGCAGACCTCCGACAATGCGCTGGCGCAGCTCGCGCCGCACATCCAGTGGGAGCTGTCCTACGTCGCCGACAACAAGACCTTCTGCGTCTACCTGGCGGAGGACGAGGAGGCGATCCGCAAGCATGGGCAGCTGAGCGGCTTCCCGGTCACCACCATCACGCTGATCGACACCATCATCGACCCGACCACCGCCGCCAACGCGCCGGCCGTCTGAGCGCGGCGCCAGGGTTCACCCGACTTCTCCCAAGGGGCCGGGCGACAGGGTGCGGGGTGCGTCCTCCCGGTCGTGCCCCGCACCCGACCGTCGAGCCTGTCACGGGATCGTGAGATCGGTAGGTAACCTGCGCAATTGACTTGCGAAGGTTACCTTCGTATCTCCGTCGGCATGAGCAATGCCCTCCGCCAGACCGATCCGCAGACCGAAGCCACCGCCGCACTGGCGGAAGCGCTGCGCGGCAGCATCGGCAGACTGAACCGGCGGCTGCGCGAAGCCGGCAATCTCGGCAATTTCGGCGATTTCACCCTGTCGCAGAGCAAGGTCATGCTGGCGCTGGAGCGCAGCGGGCCGGCGACGGTCACGGCGCTCGCCGCGGCCGAGGGCATGCGGCCGCAATCGATGAGCGAGATCGTCACGGCGCTCAAGGCCGCCGGCATGGTCGAGGGCAATCCCGACCCCAATGACGGCCGCCAGACCGTGCTGTCGCTCACCGACAAATGCCGGCGCACCGTGGCGAGCGTGCGCGCCGCCAAGGCCGACTGGCTGTTCGGCGCCCTGCAGGCGAAACTCACCCCGGCCGAGCAGCAGAAGCTCGCCGCGGTGCTCCCCCTTCTCGACCGTCTCCTAGAACCCTGATCCAGAGTCCCCATGCCCGTTACCACCCTCGACCCCAAGACCGCCCTCGTCGTGCTCGACCTGCAGGAGGCTATCCGCGCCTATGCACAGGGCGGCGCCGCCGACGCGGCGAACGCCGTGTTCGCCACTGCCGGCACGCTCACCGCGGCGTTCCGCCGGCACGGCCTGCCGGTGATCCTCGTCAACGTGGCGGGCGGTGTCGCCGGCCGCACCGAAACGCCGCGGCGCATGAGCGGCGGCTTCCCGGCGGACGCGATGAAGTTCGTGCCCGAGCTGGGCCAGCAGGACAGCGACATCGTCGTCACCAAAAGGAGCTGGGGCGCCTTTCCGACCACCGACATCGAGGCCAGGCTGCGCGCGCTCGGCGTCACGCAGGTGGTGCTCACCGGCATCTCCACGACCTCGGCCGTCGAGTCCACGGCGCGGCAGGCCTATGAGGCCGGCTTCAACGTCACGCTCGCGACCGACGCCATGATGGACATGAACCCCGCCGCCCACGAGGCAGCGATAAAATTCACCTTCCCCCGCCTCGGCGAGACCGGCAGCGCTGCCGAGATCATCGCCCTGCTCGACACAACCCACGCCTGAAGTTCCCACCATGACCAGCCTCGCCGCCGACCCCGCGTCGGCTCCCGCCGTCTCGCCCAACTACAAATGGGTGGCCCTCTCCAACACGACCATCGGCGTGCTGCTGGCGACCATCGACTCCTCGATCATGCTGATCGCCATGCCGGACATCTTCCGCGGCATCGGGCTCAATCCGCTCGAGGCGGGCAACACGGTCTACCTGCTGTGGATGATCCTGGGCTTCCTGATCGTCTCGAGCGTGCTGGTGGTGAGCCTGGGGCGGCTGGGCGACATGTTCGGCCGGGTGCGGATGTACAATCTGGGCTTCGTGGTGTTCACGCTGGCCTCCTTCATCCTCACCGTCGATCCGTTCATGGGGCCCGAGGGCGCGCTGTGGCTGATCGTCGGGCGCATCATCCAGGGGATCGGCGCGGCGTTCCTGCTGGCCAATTCGGGCGCCATCCTCACCGACGCCTTCCCGGCCAACCAGCGCGGACTGGCGCTCGGCATCAACAATATCGCCGGCATCTCCGGCTCGTTCATCGGGCTGGTGCTGGGCGGCATACTGGCGGCGATCTCGTGGCGGCTGGTGTTCCTCGTCTCGGTGCCGTTCGGCATCTTCGGGACCATCTGGTCCTATCTCAAGCTGCGCGAGCTGTCCGAGCGGCACGCCGCCAATATCGACTGGGCCGGCAACATCACCTTCGCGGTGGGACTGATCCTCGTGATGCTCGGCATCACCTGGGGCATTCAGCCGGCCAACGGCCAATCGATGGGCTGGACCAGCGTTCCAGTGCTGGCGTCGCTGATCGTCGGTGTGCTGACGCTGATCGCTTTCTGCATCATCGAGAGCCGGGCCGAGGCGCCGATGTTCCGGTTGCCCCTGTTCAAGATCAAGGCTTTCACCTTCGGCACGCTCTCGACCTTCCTCAGCGCCATCGGGCGCGGCGGGCTGATGTTCATGCTGATCATCTGGCTGCAGGGCATCTGGCTGCCGCTGCATGGCTACAGCTTCGAGGAGACGCCGCTCTGGGCCGGCATCCTGATGCTGCCGCTGACCGCCGGCTTCCTGCTGGCCGGGCCGGTGTCGGGCTTCCTCAGCGACAGACTCGGGGCGCGCTACTTCGCCACCGGCGGCATGATCGGCGCGGCGATCAGCTTCCTGCTGCTGCTGATCCTGCCGATCGATTTCAACTATTGGGGCTTTGCCGGCATATTGCTGCTCAACGGGCTGTGCATGGGCGCCTTTTCGGCCCCCAACCGCGCCGCCATCATGAACGCCCTGCCGGCGCGCGACCGCGGCGCGGGGGGCGGCATGAACTCGACCTTCCAGAATTCGGCGCAGGTGCTCTCGATCGGCATCTTCTTCACGCTGATGATCGTGGGGCTGAGCTCGACGCTGTCGACCACCATGGTGCAGGGGCTCGTCGCCCATCACGTGCCGCAGGCGGTGGCCGACCATGTGGGCGCGCTGCCGCCGGTATCGATCCTGTTCGCGGCGTTCCTCGGCTACAACCCGATCGAGACGCTGCTCGGCTCGAACGTGCTCGACGCGCTGCCGGCCGCCGACAAGGCGGACCTGATCGGGCACTCGTTCTTCCCCGACCTGATCTCGATGCCGTTCCACGCAGGGCTGATGGAAGCCTTCGTGTTCGCCGCGATCGCCTGCCTCGTGGCCGCGGCAGCGTCGTGGTCGCGTGGGGGCAAACCCGCCGCCTGACGCTTATTCCTTCGGGGGCTCCCAGAGCTCGATCTGGTTGCCCTCGGGATCGTGGATGCGGGCGAAGCGGCCGGTCTCTGGGGTATCCCAAGACGGGTCCTGCGTGATGGCGATGCCGGCGGCGCGCAGCTGCGCCAGCACGCCGTCGAGATCGTCGACCCGCAGATTGATCATCCACTGCTTGTCGGCGGGAAAATAGTCGGTGCCCTTGGCGAAGGGCGCGAAGACGGTGGGGCCGGCGGCCTGCTGCCAGTCATAGCCGCCAATGCCGAAATGCTGCTTGTACCAGGCGCCGAGCGCCTTGGGGTCTTCGGCCCGAAAGAAGAGGCCGCCGATTCCGGTGACGGGCATGATGCTGCTCCCTGCTGGTGCCGTGACCAAAGCAGGCCCGTGTGACAGAGTCTACGGTGTCGTCTCCCATTGGCCGAAAGCGGCCGCCTCGCCTTCCAGCCAGTCGCAGAACAGTGCCGACTTCTTCTGCGTGCGGCTGCGGCGCATGGCGACATAGCTCTTGCCGCCCTCGATGAAGCCGCGCGGCGCGACGAGACGACCCGAGCGGATATCGTCGGCCACCAGCGGCCAGGGCGCGATGGCGACCCCGAGGCCCGACGAGGCCGCCTCCAGCATGAAATAGAAGTGCTCGTATTCGAGACCCGCCGCATCGTTGACGGCGACGCCCGCGACATCGGCCCAGTCGCGCCAGGCGGCGCGGCGGGTGCGCGAATGCAGCAGCGTCAGGCCGCGAAAATCCCTGCCGCCGCGCCTGGCCAATGACGGCGCGAGCACCGGACCGATGCGCTCGCTGAACAAAGTTGCCGCCTCGGCCGGCCACGGACCGGGGCCGACCGCAATCGCCACATCGACGCCGTCGCGCTGGAAGTCGACCGGCCGGACCGGCGCCGAGAGGCGGATCTCGATCTCCGGATGCGCATCGCGGAAGCGATAGAGCCGCGGGATCAGCCAGCGCATGGTGAAGGTGCCGGGGCACGACACGTCGAGCGGGCCATCGGCGCTTTCAGCCACCGACTGCACCGCGACATCCAGCTGGTCGAAGGCACCGGTGAGGCCGGCGAGCAACCGCGTCCCCGCTTCGGTCAGCTCAAGCCGGTTCTTGGGCCCCTCGAACAGCGCGACGCCGAGCGTCTCCTCGAGATGCTGCACCTGCCGCGAGATGGCGCTGTGGGTGACGTTGAGCTCGTCGGCCGCCAGCGTCATCCGCTTGTGGCGGCCGGCCGCCTCGAAGGCGCGCAGGGCATTGAGCGAGGGCAGACGTCGGGCCATGTGAGTTTTCGGAACAACGACTGTGCAAACATATCGTTTGAGTGCGCGCACAACCAGTGATTTCTGCAGACACGACAGATCGGCATGTGATTTGGGCGAACAGGAGCAGACGATGGACCAGCGGCACCAGGATGGCAGCGCGGGCGACGCGAATTACGGGGCGATCGGGGTCAACTACGCGCGCTACCGGCAGCCCGACCCACATATCGCGCGCTTCCTGCGCGAGGCGATGGGCGGGGCGAAATCGCTGCTGAACGTAGGCGCCGGCGCCGGTTCCTACGAGCCTACCGACATGGCGGTGACGGCGGTCGAGCCGTCGGCCTCGATGCGAGCGCAACGGCCGGCGCAGCTGTCGCGCGCCATCGACGCCACGGCCGAAGCCCTGCCCTTCGCCGACAAAAGCTTCGACGCCGCGATGGCGACCTTCACGGTGCATCAGTGGAAGGACCTCGCGGCGGGCCTGCGCGAGATGCGCCGGGTGACGCGCGGACCAATACTGGTGCTGAGCTGCGACCCCAATGCGCTCGATGTGTTCTGGCTCGCCAGATACGCCCCCGAGCCGATCGCGGTGGAAGCCAAGCGCTACCCGCCGATCGAGGCCATCACCACAGGGCTCGGCGGCACCGCGCGGATCGTCCCGGTGCCCATTCCGCTCGAGTGCATCGACGGGTTCGGCGAGGCCTATTACGGCCGGCCGGAACGGTTGCTCGACCCCGGCGCGCGGCTCGCCAACTCGGCCTGGAGCTTCGTTCCAGCGGAGATCGGCGAGCGCTTCGTGCGCGAGCTGAGCGCCGACCTCGAGAGCGGCGAATGGGACCGGCAATATGGCCAATTGCGCACGCAGCCCTTCTTCGAGGGCTCGCTGCGGCTGATCGTGGGAGAGCCGTGATGCAAACAACCGAAAGACCGCCGATCACGCCGCGCCGGCTGCTGCGCGCCATCCCGTCGATCCCCGATCCGGCCTGGCCGATGACGGCGGACGATGCGCCCGACACGCCGCACGCGCTGTTCTGGCAATGGCTGCAATTCGCGGTGGAGTCGGGCGTGCCGGAGCCGCATGCGATGACGCTCTCGACCATCGGGGCGGATGGCCACCCGGATGCGCGCGTGCTGATCCTCAAGGATCTCGACGCGCGCGGCTGGCACTTCGCCTCCGATGCCACCAGTCCCAAAGGCCGCCAGCTCGCCCGCAATGCCGGCGCGGCGCTCACCTTCTACTGGCCGCGGCTTGGCCGGCAGGTGCGCCTGCGCGGTACGGCGACGCCGCTCGGCGAGGAGGCCGGGCGCGAGGATTTCCTCGCCCGCTCGCTGCCGTCGCGGGCCGTGGCGCTGCTCGGCCGGCAGAGCCAGCCGCTCGGCTCGCTCGCCGAATTCGACGAACGGCTGGCGACCACGCGACGCTGCCTCGACGTCGCCCCCGACATCTACGCGCCGTGCTGGTCGGTCTATGCACTGGCGCCGCATCACGTCGAGTTCTGGCAGGGCGATCGCGACCGGCGGCATCTGCGGCTGAGCTACGCGCAGGACGCCTCGGGCTGGCGGCGGCAGATGCTGTGGCCGTGACGGGTTGACTCTGGAGCCCGGCGAAATATCGTTTGCGCCCAAGCTATTGGGAGGATGCGGGACGGGTGGGGGCCGATCTCATCGATCAGATCTACGAGGCGGCCGCCGCGCCGGATCTGTGGCCTGATCTGCTGGACAAAATCGCCGAGCTGGTGTCGGCCGAGGGCACGCTGCTGTTCGTTGCGCGCCAGGCTTCGTCGCATGTGCTGGCGTCGCCGCGCGTGGCGGGCGCGGCACCCGCCTATTTCGAGCGCGGCTATCAGCACCAGGATGAGCGCACCCGGCGCCTGCTGGCCAAGCGGCACGCCGGCTTCGTCACCGATCTCGACGTCTTCTCCCTCGAAGAGTGGCAGGCGGACCCCATTCGCAATGCCTTCTGGGTCCCGCTGGGACTGGGCTGGGGCATTGCCACGCAGATCGAGATTCCAAGCGGCGAGAACATCATCATCCATGCCGAGCGCCGCGCCGAGACCGGCCCGTACGACCAGCCGGCGGTTGACCGGCTCGACCGGCTGCGCCCGCATCTGGCGCGCGCCAGCCTGCTGTCGTCGCGCCTCGCCTTCGAGCGGGCCCGCAGCGCGGTGGCGGCGGTCGAACTGCTGGGCCTGCCGGCCGCGGTGATTGACCTGCAGGGCAAGCTCTACGTCGCCAACGGGCTGTTCGACGACATGATCCCGGCAATTTTCGCGGACCTGCCCGGCGGGCTGCGGCTCACCGACAGCGATGCCGATGCGCTGTTCGCGGCGGCGGTGCAGGCGGCCATCGGGGCGCAGGTCGCCCCGTCCTACTCGGTGCCCATCCGGGCCCGGGAAGGCCGCGCGGCGGCCATCGTCCACCTGCTGCCGGTGCGGGGCGCCGGCCACGACATCTTCACCCGCGCCGGCGCCATCGTGGTCGTCACGCCGGTGGCCGCCGGGCAGGTGCCGGCCGGCGAGGTGATCCAGGGGCTGTTCGACCTGACCCCGACCGAAGCGCGCGTGGCCCGCGCCCTGGGGCAGGGCAGCACGCTGGCCGCGATCGCCACGCAGCACAGCGTGGCGCTGACGACCGTGCGCAACCAGCTGCGCGAAATCTTCGCCAAGACCGGCACGCACCGCCAGTCCGACCTCGTCGGCCTGCTGCAGGGCCTCGGCCGCCCGCCCGGCATCGATCGGAGCTAATCGAACTCGGGGCGGCCGCTGCGCAGCTTCTTGATGCCGCCGCGCTTGACCTTGGTGTCGAGCCGCCTGGTCTTGCTGGCGAGGGTCGGCCGCGTGGCGCGGCGCGGCTTGGGCGGGATGGCGGCGTCGCGCAGCAGCTCCAGCAGGCGGGCCACGGCGTCGTCGCGGTTTTGCGGCTGGTTACGGAAGCGGTCGGCGGTAATGACGATTTCGCCATCGGTGGTGAGCCGCGAGCCGGCGAGGCGCGCCGCCCGCAGTTTCACGGGCTCGGGCAATGAGGGCGAGTTGCGCAGGTCGAAACGCAGTTGCGCGGCGCTCGACACCTTGTTGACGTTCTGCCCGCCCGGGCCCGATGCCCGGATGAAGCTGATGGTCAGCTCGGCCGGGTCGAGCGCGATCGAGGGCGTGATGCTGTAGGGCTCGGACATGGGCGCAATGTAGCGATTGCGGCTCCCAAAACAAATCCGGCGGCACGAGGCCGCCGGACGAAGCTCGGGATCGGCGAAGCTTACTTCACCTGGCCGATATTGCCGGGGCTCTCACCGGGCGAGAGCAGATAGCGCCAGACGATGCCGCCCAGCGCACCGCCGACCAGCGGGCCGACGATGAACAGCCAGATCTGGCTCCACGCGCCGGTCTGCGAGAAGATCGCCGAGGCGATCGAGCGGGCCGGATTGAGCGAGGCGTTGCTCACCGGAATGCCGATCAAATGCGCGACGAACAGCGCGAGGCCGATGGCGATCGGCGCGAAGCCCGCCGGCGCCGCCTTGGAGGTGGCGCCCAGGATGACGATCAGGAACATGCCGGTCAGCACGATCTCGATCACGAGGCAGCTCAGCATCGAGAAGCCGCCGGGCGACAGCGCGTCGTAGCCATTGGCGGCGAAGCCACCGACGGCGAAATCGGCCTTGCCGGTGCCGATCCAGTAGACGACCACCGCCGCCACCGCGCCGCCGACGATCTGGGCGATCCAGTAGCCGATGAGGTCCTTCCACTCGAAGCGGCCCGCAATGGCGAGGCCGAGCGATACGGCCGGGTTGAAGTGCCCGCCCGAAATGCCGCCCACCGCGTAGGCCATGGTCAGCACCGCGAGGCCAGCCGCGAAGCCGACGCCGATGAAGCCGACCCCGACGGTCGGAAAGCCGGCCGCGAACATCGCCGTGCCGAGCACCGCGAAGACCAGCCAGAACGTGCCGAAGAATTCGGCGAAGAGTTTACGAGCCATAGCTATGACGCCCTCAGAGTTATCCCACACGACTCGTGCTAGCGCGCCGGCGCGCGGGCGCAAATGCGGACCAGTCGGTTACGCACCGGAACTTTGGACCTCACACGATGACGAAATCCCCGCTGTCGATGGTGGGGTGGTGGCTCGTGGTGCCCAGCTGGGCGATCAGCGTCGTGCCGCCGGATTTGCTGGCATTGCTGTCGTAATAGAGCTTGCCGGTGCTGGTGTCGTAGACGACGTGGTCGTTGCTGTCGTGGCCGTGGGTGGCGTGCGAGTGAGCGTAGAACTGGCTGCCGAGCGCGCCAGTCTTGCTGCCCAGCGACTTCATCACTGCATTGTCGAGGGCGATGACGTCGTGGTTGTGGCTGAAGTCGGTGAGGGTATCGACATTGCTCGAGGCCGAGAGCGCGGCATTGAAGACGAAGCGGTCATTGCCGGCGCCGCCGGTGAGACTGTCCTTGCCCACCCCGCCGATGAGCGTGTCGTTGCCGCCCCCACCGTGCAGCGTATCGGCGCCGCCCGCGCCGGTGAGCGAATTGGCCGCCGCGTTGCCGCCCAGCGCATCGCCGGCGCTGCCGCCGAGGATGTCCTCGATGTTGCGGACCGAATCCTCCGTGGCGGCGCCGAGCTTCATCAGCGCCCATTTGACGGAAGAGTCGCTGAGGGTGAGCGTGACCTTGTCGGTCTTGTCGGCATAGTCGGCGAGATCGTGCGTGCCGGCGCCGCCATCGAGCGAGTCCTTGCCGGCGCCGCCACGCAGCGTATCGTTGCCGCGCATGCCGTAGAGCTGGTTGGCGGTGGCGTTGCCGGTGAGCGTATCGCCGCCGTCGCCGGTAACCGCGTTCTCGATCGTCGTGCCGCCGGCGATGGTGAACCATTGGGTGCCGGCGACCACGGCCTTGCCGGCGGTGGTGCTGAGATCGAGCGCCACGGCGCCGGTGACGGCCGCCATGTCGATCCAGTCGCGCCCGCCGGCATCGCTGAGCGTGCTGCGGTCGTCTTCGCCGGCGATGGCCCGCATCGCCAGGAACTCGTCGGTATAGTGGTAGGTGTCGTCGCGATAGGCCGCGACGTTGCTGGTGAGCTGGCCGTAGACCTTGACCTCGAACCAGTAGAGCTGCGCGGTCGTCGGGCCACCGGCAACGTTCTCCACGTCGAGCTGCCAGTTGGTCCCCTGGTCGGTCATCAGCTCGCCGCGCAGGCCATCGACGCCGTAGGTCCACAGCAGGCCTGAAGAGGCCGCCCCCTTGGTGGTGGCAACGTCGTTGCCTTCGCCCGCGGACATGATGCTGCCATCGTAGAGTTCGATCCGCGTGCCGTCCGGCGAGACCAGCCAGAAACGCAGATCGCTGAGATCGGCGGTCTGGAAGTCGATGCGGACATCGACATGCTCGATGCGGATCTCGTGCGGCGTGTTGGTGTTGTTGTCGGCCGTCGGATCGGTCGGATCGAGCGAAAGCAGCTCGCTGTGCGTCTCGCCATCGGGCACGGCGGCGCCATCATTCTCGGTGCCGTTGCCCCACTTCCAGTTGACCCAGTCCTCCTCGTCGCCGCTGGCCTGGGCCGGGCCGAACAGGCCCCATGCCTCGGCCATGCGCACCGCGTCATGGGCATTGAGCAGGCCATAGCCGTAATCGTTGGAGATGTGGTCGCCGCCGCCGTTCCAGTCGCCAGCATTGTTGAACTGCCAGTCGCTATGCTCGGTGCCGCCATGGGCAGTGCCGATCGCGCTACCGGTATGGCGGGCCGAGGCGGCGAGGATATTCTCGACGTCGCGCCAGCCGAGCAGCGGATTAGCGTCGAGCATCAGCGCGGCCACGCCCGAGACCAGCGGCGTGGCGAGCGAGGTGCCGGCGAAGCCGTCGGGCGGATTGTCGGCATTGTCCGCCTGGTCCAGATAGTCGTCGTCATCATAGCCGAGCGCGCCGGTGCGATCGGTGGTGACGAACTCGACGGCCGGCGCCGACACCAGGATCGCGGCGCCATAGTTGGAATGCGCCCAGAGCGTGCCGTCCTGGCCGGTGCCCGCGACCGTGATGGTTTCGCGGTCGGCATTGAGGCCCATGCCCTGCACGTCGGTCGCATCGTTCCCGGCGCCCTGCACGATGATGGTGCCGAGCCCGCCGCGGCCCGCATGTGTCACGTAGTCGAGCTTGGCGGCGACGGCCCGGTAGCTGCCATTGTCGTTGCTCAGCGCGTTGAGCGGGTCGTAGTTGGACGGATTGTTCCAGCTGTTGTTGGTGATGTCGAAATTCACCATCTGGGTCGCCGCGAGGTAGAAGGCGGCGGCATTGGCCGGCTCGTTGATGTAGAGCGGCGAGTTGGGATCGAGGATGGGCACCGACGCGAAGCTGGCGCCCCAGGCGACGCCGATGATGCCCTCGCCATTGTTGCCGCTCGCCACCAGCACACCGGCGACCGAGGTGCCATGGCCGATACCCGCTGCCGCGTCGCTCGCCGGCACCGGCGCGCCATCGATCTGGACGCCGTCGATCCAGACCTCCCTGCTGGCGTCGTAGTTGCCGATCAGGTCGGCGTGGTCGTGATCGACGCCGCCATCGTAGATGCCGATCGATACGCCCTCACCCGAATATTCGTCCCACACGCCCTCGAGCGCGATGCCGTGGATGGAATTGAGATACCATTGCTGGCTGTAGAGCGGATCGTTCGGATGCATGGCGCGGCCCCCGGTTGCGGGCAAAACCATAATCGCGGGCAAGGCGGCCCGCCATCGGTCACACGATCACGATATCGCCTGCGCTCAGATGCGCATGGTTGGACAGCTGTGCGATCTGCGTGACGCCGCCGGAGGCGCTTCCATTGTAGTCGTAATAGAGTTTGCCATTGCTGGTGTTGTAGATGATGCGATCGTCCGGGTCGTGACCATCGCTTGCACCAGCAGCGGCGTGGAAGGCAGCTGTGGCGAGATGGCCGGACTTGCGTGGCAAATCCATCCAGTAGTCGTCCAGGACGATCTTGTCCTTGGTTCGCTCGGAGAAGTCGCGAACAATATCGACAGAGTCGCTGGACGGCTGATCATCGAAAACGAAACGGTCGGCCCCGCTGCCGCCGCTCAGGGTGTCTCGGCCTCCGCCGCCGTCGAGCGTGTCGTTTCCAGACTGGCCGAGCAAAACGTCGTTGCCGCCGTAACCATGAAATTCATTGCCCTTCGTGTCACCGCCCAAGTGATCCTTCCCTTGACCGCCGTTGACGTCTTCGACGTTGCGAATCGTGTCCTCGCTGCGTCCGCCGACTCTCACCGTGGTGTTCGATCCGGCTCTGAGCGTCACGACCACGCCGGCGGTGCGTTCCTCATAATCTACCGTATCGTGTGATCCCCCGCCGCCGTCTATGGTGTCCTTGCCCAGCCAGCCCTGGAAGAACTCGCGGCTATTGCCGTCACCAATCAGCGTGTCGGCGCGATAGGTTCCAATGACACCTTCGACGTTGCGGATATGGTCCTCGACGGTGGTGCCGACCTTGACACCAATGGTCTGCGATCCGTGCAGTTCAATATGCAATCCGCGGTCTTTGTCCGAATAGTCGACGATATCTATGCCACCCCTGCCGTCGATGACATCGCCGCCTTGCGCACCCTTGAAGTAGTTGCCACGGCTATCGCCGATGAGGTGATCCGCCTTGAACGTGCCGATAATGCCCTCGATGTTGGCCAGCCGGTCGGCCAGCACGCCGCCGATTTTGGCGGAGACAAGATGCGAGCCATTGAGCGTCACCGTGAGCCCGTGCGCCCGTCCACTAAAATTCGCGATATCGTTGTCCCCGGCACCGCCGTTCAGTGTATCGACACCACCCTTGCCGTCCAGCCAATCGTTTCCGGCGCCGCCGTAAAGCTTGTTGGCGCGCGAGTCGCCGGTGAGATTGTCGTCGCCGTGCCCCCCCTGTACGTCCTCGAAATTGTAGAAGCTGTCGCGGCCGCCGTCGAAAAACGCGCTACCCAGTTCGTCGCCACGCATGGATACCGACACGGAACTATAGATGCTGCTGAAATCCACCCAGTCCTCGCCAGCCCCGCCATTGAGCATATTGGTACCCAGATAGCCGTCTATGTGATTGTCGCCGCTGTTGCCCCTCAGAGTGTCGTTACCTGCACTACCTATCAGGTTCTCGATGTTGCGGGCCCATGCGCCCGTCACGTCCTGACCATCGTCGATCAATGCGATAGAGACCGGCTTGGTGCACCAGGAATAATCGGCCATATCGGTCCCGGCGCCGCCGTCCAGCCTGTTGGTGGCGTCATTGGCGACGAACCAATCGTTGCCGCTTCCGCCTATGGCATTTTCGATGACGACGCCGTTGGCGATAGTGAAGCCGCCGCGCACACCGCTTGCGTAACTCACCCCACCCCCGCCGCTCCAGGAGTAGTCGAGCGTCGCGCTTGCCAGATTGATATGGACGTCCTTGCTTCCGTCGTAACGGATCGTGTCGTTGCCACCGATGTCCCAAATAGTAGCGAATCCCGTCCCGGGCGTGTTGGCGTCGGCGAGCACGTAAGTGTCGTTGCCAGAACTGTGTCCGGCCTGGCCGTATTTGAGTTGCAGTGTGGCGACGTCGAGAGCCATGGGGGTTGACTGCCAGCCATAGGCATAGGTGTCTGGACCCGGGGTCCACATGTCCTGGACGTCTGGCTCGAACGGCCAGCCGTCATTGTAGGTCATGATGGTATAGACGCCCTGGTTCAGCTCGTAATCGCCCACGTAGTTCGCAGCGGCCACGCTCGACATGATCGTCGAGCCACCGCCCTCGTCATGCGGATGCGCGAGACCCAATCCGTGACCGAGTTCATGCAGGAGGATCGCGTAAGCGAATCCACCGGGCTGCAGTGAAGCGTCTGACCAGAAGTCCTCGGGGTCGCCGACGACGCCGTCCTCACTGGAATCGGTGTTGAACACGCCAATGCCCTTGATGTCATAGGTCGTGCCACCATAGTCGAGCGACGCGCCGCCGACGTCCCAGTAGCCGTAAGCTCCATCGATCGCGACGTTGGCATCAGGGCTCTTGGCCAGCACGAAATCAGCGTCCGCGACATTGTCGACATACTGGATGTGGATATTCGCGATGGCGGCGAAACTCGAATAGACCGATTTGACGGCGGCGATCTCGGTGTCCGTCCAACCTGTGTTGGTGAAAGCTCCGTCGGATGCGCCGTCATATGTCGCTTCGACATTGACCGCATCCTCGGCGAAGAAAACCCGGATAGTGGATGGGGCGGTGTAGTCTACCCAGTCGATTGCCGAGAGAGGCGAATCGGCCGCAGGCGGCGCGTCCGACGCGTCCCAAACGTGGACGCTGAATCCGGTGGCGTCCTGCCCGTACCCGTCGTTTGCAGCAACCCATACGTTGTAGATGTTGTCATGATCAGCGTCACCGGGATGTTCATAGTCCGGCGGGGTGATGAAGCTGAGCACACCCGTAGTGGCATCGATGGTAAACTTGCCGGCATCAGCGCCGCCCGAGATGACGTAGCTGAACGTGCTATCTGCATCGGTGGCATGGATCGCGGTGACGAGAACGGTGTTCTCGTAGACGAGATAATCGTGTTCAATTACGGAGAGCTGCGGGTAATTGTCCTCACCTATGATCGAAATGTCTATCTGGGCCGTATCCGTCAGCCCGTCGCTGCTAGTCACTTGATAGGTGAAAACGTCGTGGGCGATCTCGCCTTGTGTCAGGTTGTGCGCGGTCGGTCCGCCCAGCCCGCTGCCATATTGATAGTCCCATCTGCCGTTGGCAAAAACGCTGATATATCCGTAAACACCAAAAACGGTGGTCCAAGGCACTGAGGCGGTCGAGGGCGGCACCATGGCAAAAGAACCGCTGCCCGCCTCGTCGCCATTGCGGATGCCCGTAACTGCCAGCGTGTCGTCGGGACCAGTGCCACTGTCATTTGCGAGGAGCCTGCCGGATGCGCGCGTATCCTGGTACCCGGCTTGAGCAAGTTCCTGGACCAAATCCCCGGCATTGGTATCGTCGACGGCTACAGGCGCGGTGGACATCTGAAATTCACAAAACAACAGAAACGACGCGGGCATCTATGCATGCGTCTGTGACATCTGCCACTCATAATAATAAGTACGGAAACTAGATGAATTGGCTGGCCCGCGGCTTACCGCAGGCCGACTTCCTCGAGCAGGCCCTGGCGCTTGGCGCTGTAGTAATAGCCGTGGGCGTAGTTGCGGACGGCCTGGTCGGAGTTCTTGCCGCCCACCATGTAGGCGCCCGACAGGTACTTCACGCCGTATTTGAGGTTGGTGTCGGCATCGAGCAGGCCGCTGGCCGGGCCGTGGTAGCCCATCGACTGCGCGGTGTCGTAGCGGATCTGCATCAGGCCCCAGTACGGGCCGTTGCGGGCGCGCGGATTGTAGCCGCTCTCGCGCACGATGATGCGGCGGATCAGGGCCTCGGGCACGTGGTACTCGCCGGCGTAGCGGGCGATCATGCCGTTGATGCCGGCGGGCGCGCCGGTGACAGGCTCTATCTCGGCTACCGTGACTTCAGGGGCGAGGGCGTGCGCCGCGTGCGGCACGATGGTGCGGAGCGCCGGAAACTGCGTGCTGGCACAGCCGCTCAAGAGCAGCCCCAGCATCGTCGCCACAATTACGCCCCGCAACTGCACTCGCCCCGAGCACTCCACGCCGGCCACCGGGCCGTTGCTCCCTCTAGCATCTTCGGGGCCGCAATGAAAACCGCGTGCAATCGCCGCGCCCCCGCCTTCTCAATTGCGTCGTCAACTGATTGAATAATCGCAATATTGCTTCGGGGCGGCGAAATGGCAAAGAGCAGCGGCAAGTCTGGGGGCGGGCTGGGCAGGCGTCTGCGCTACGAGTTCGACAAGTCGATGGCGGCCGGGCCGATCGCGCTGATCGGCTGGCTGGCGGTGCTGTCGATCGTCCTGATCATCATCGCGGCGGCGGTGATCGCCCTGCTCCACATCGCGCCCGAAGGCGGCGACGCCATGGGCTTTGGCGAAGCCATGTGGGAATCGCTGATGCGCACGCTCGACAGCGGCACCATGGGGGGCGACGCCGGCTGGTCGTTCCGCTGGGTGATGCTGCTGGTGACGCTGGGCGGCATCTTCATCGTGTCGGCGCTGATCGGCGTGCTCTCGAGCGGGCTCGAGGGCAAGCTCGACGAATTGCGCAAGGGCCGCTCGGACGTGCTCGAGAAGGACCACACGATCATCCTCAACTGGTCGCCCTCGGTGTTCGACATCATCTCGGAGCTGACCATCGCCAATGCCAGCCGCCGGCGGCCGCGCATCGTCATCATGGCCGACCGCGACAAGGTCGAGATGGAAGACGAGATCGCCCAGAAGGTGCCGAACCTGCGCAACACGCGCGTCATCTGCCGCTCGGGCGACCCCACCGACCTCGCCGACCTCACCATCGCCAACCCGCACCAGTCGCGCTCGATCATCGTGGTGTCGCCCGAGGGCGACGATCCCGACAGCCGGGTGATCAAGACGGTGCTGGCGCTGGTCAACGATCCGCGCCGGCGCCAGGAGAAATACCGCATCGCCGCCGAAATCCGCGACAACAAGAACGCCGATCTGGCGCGGGTGGTGGGCGGCGACGAGGTGCAGCTGGTGCTGGCCGACGAGCTGATCGCCCGCATCGTGGTGCATTCGTCGCGGCAATCGGGGCTGAGCGCGGTCTATTCCGAACTGCTCGATTTCGACGGCTGCGAAATCTACACCGCCGAGCAGAAGGCCATCGAGGGTTCCAGCTTCGGCGATGCGCTGATGGCCTATGACGACTGCATCCTGATGGGGCTGACCGACAGCACCGGCAAGGTGTTCCTCAACCCGCCGATGGAGACGCAGATCCAGCCGGGCATGAAGGCGATCCTGATC
The DNA here is from genome assembly GCA_048498015.1 of Pseudomonadota bacterium. Taxonomy (GTDB): domain Bacteria; phylum Pseudomonadota; class Alphaproteobacteria; order Rhizobiales; family Devosiaceae; genus Devosia_A. The sequence goes on along the minus strand of JBEHYU010000013.1, from coordinate 59,332 downwards.
GCCGAGGACGACGACAAGATCAAGGTCACCGCCAATCCGCTCAATGTCGATCACACCGCCATCGCGCTCTATCGCCGCCAGGAGAAGGGGCCGGAGCGCACCCTGATGCTGGGCTGGAACCGGCGCGGCCCGATGATCGCCTTCGAGCTGTCCCGCTACGTGGCGCCCGGCAGCGTGCTCACCATCGCGGCCGATACGCCCGAACTGCAGGAAGAGGTCGGCGCGCTGATGATCGCGGGCAGCAATCTGCAGGTCGAGTACGGGGTGATCGACACCGCCAATCGCGCCGCGCTCGAGGGCCTGGGCATTCCGGGCTACGACCATGTGCTGGTGCTGGGCTATTCCGACCACATGCAGGCGCAGGCGACCGATACCCGCACGCTGGTGACGCTGCTGCAATTGCGCAAGATCGCCGAAGCCTCGGGCAGCCGCATCAATGTGGTGAGCGAGATGATCGACGTGCGCAACCGCGAACTGGCGGAGGTCACCCGCGCCGACGATTTCGTGGTCAGCAACAAGCTGGTCAGCCTGATGCTGGCGCAGGCCAGCGAGAACGAGAACATCGGCGCCATCTTCGCCGACCTGCTCGACGAGCAGGGCAGCGAGATCTACATGCGGCCGGCCGAAGCCTATCTGGAGCTCAACCAGCCCATGAGCTTCTACACCGTCACCGAAGCCTGCCGCCGGCGCGGCGAAGTGGCCCTGGGCTATGTGAAGAAATCCGCCGCCAGGGACGACGACCCGCGCAATATGGGCGGCGTCGTGGTCAACCCCAGGAAGTCCACGACGCTCACCTTCGAGGCCGGCGACCGCATTATTGTGCTGGCGCAGGATTAGCTTCTGTCGCGCGGCTGTCACACTGCCATGGTGGACCGGCATTCGAGCATTAGCTAGCTTTCGATCCTTCGCTTGGGGAACTACCGACTATGATCAAGACATTTGTGGTCGCCGCCTTGCTGCTGCTGACGAGCGCCGTGCCTGTGCTTGCCGCCAACAATTTCTCGCATGTGCGCTGCGAGGACCAGAAGGTCGCCGACTTCATCAAGAAGGCGCTGTACGAGATGAAGTACGACAACGGGATCTCGCTCTCGACCTATCTGGACAATAATTCGAAGCTCACGGCGACGACGGTGATGACTGCCGTCGACCGGTTCGCCTGCAAGATCACCGTCAACTATCGCGTCAATGGCGCTTCGAAAGCCATTCGCGGCAAGTTCACCTACCGCGAATTCGCCAGCGGCAAGGCGTCCGAGACGTTCGCGCCCCTCTATTGATGGGCTCTGTGCCCGTAGCATTCCTTGGCTCATTCCAAACCATCAGGATTTTTCATGCGCCTGCTCTTCGCCCTAGCCCTGCTTGCTCTTTCGTCAATTGCCGCCCAGGCGGCCACGCCGACCAAGATCGACTTCACCGGCGTGCGCTGCGAGATGCCGGAAATAATCGCCGTCATCCGCAAGGCCGTGCGGAATATGAGGCTCGATGACGGTAGGCCGTTGCTCAATTACATGGGGAACAACAGCGACCTCAAGGCCACCACGATCTCCTCGAGCCGTGACCAGCTGGTCTGCCGGGTGAAGGTCAATTTCCGGATTAATGGAACGCCGCTCGACATCAATGGCCGCTATGTCTTCCGTTCGGTTCCCGGCGGCAAGATCATTCAGGAATTCGACGCCGGCTACTGAGCCGCCCGTCCGCTGCGCTGCCAAAACCGCAGCAGTTCCGCCCGAAACGCGTCGCGCGCATCGAGGTTGGCGCAGTGGCCGCCTTCGGGCAGCTGGACCAGGGTGAAACGGGGCCGGCCCTGCATGGCCGCGAGCGTGCGGCCGAGACCGGCGTTGACCGCCATGTCCCGCCCGCCGCGCAGCAGCAGGATGGGCAGCGTCGCCGCCTCAGCCTCGGCGATCAAGTCGTACTGCGTCAGCACGCCGGCCAGCATCGCGGTGACGTCGTGGCGCGCCTCGCGCAGGATCGCTTCGATCAGCACCCGCGCCGCCGGATCGCGCGACGTGCTGCGCGCCGTGAGGCTGGCGAGCAGGTTCTGGCCCAGCACGGCGCGGCCGGCGGTCACGAGGTGATGGCCGCCCAGCTGCGGCAGGCCGATGGCGTAGAGCGTGCCGAAAGTGGCGAGCGTGCGGAACCGGCCCTGCCGCAGCATCGCCAGCGCCACGATGCCGCCGAGCGAATTGCCGACCCAGTGCACGCCGGTGACGCCGGCATGGTCGAGCATCTGCGTGACGTCCGCCGCCAGGCGTGGGATGGCGAAGGCCTCGGCCCGCATCGGCTGCGGCGAGGCCGAGCGGCCATGGCCGCGCAGATCGGGCACGAGCACGCGATGGCCGCGCCCGGCGAAGAACTCCGCGTCGTCGGCAAACTGCGCCGCGGCGGCGGCGAGGCCGTGGCAGAGCACGACCGGCGGACCATCGGCCGGCCCGACATCGTCGTAGACCAGCCGGACGCCGTCGCTGCTGACATAATCGCGCACGCTCATGCGGCGAACTCCCCCGGGGCCGGGCCGGCAGTCGAGCCGTTCGACGGCGCGATGTCAAACGGCGCCGTCGCCCCATGTTCACAGGCGGTTCATCGGACGATGCCCATAAGCGCGCAAACGAAAGGAACCCATCATGAGGATCGCCACGTTCTTCACCCGCCTCAAGCAGGAGCCGCGCCGGCGCGCGACGCGCCACGTCGAGCTGCCGACCGCCTGGACCGAGCGCAACTGGGCCGACCTGCCCGTACATCACCCGCGCCAGGGCTAGAACCTCATTCGCACAGCCTTGTGGTGCAGGTCTTGCCGTGGCAGGCGAGATCGAGATGCATGTTGTCCTGGTGGAAGCTGTCGGCGTCCGGCCCCAGCACCGTCATGAAATGCGCGCACGCCGCGTCGCGGGCGAAATGCAGGATGTCGCGCCCCTGCTCGGGCGTACCGTTGAACCCGGGGGCGATCGAAATCGTCCGCCCGTCATTCAGGGTGAAGCCCATGATGTCGAGCGCATCGGCAAAGGCATGGAAGCTGAGATTGCCGGTCTTGGCGTGGTCGACGTTGCGGCATTCGTAATTGGTGCTGACATTGATCGTCTTGATGCCGGTCTTGTCGTGCGCGAACAGATAGGAATCCACCTCGCTCACCCAGGCCGGCAGCGCCGTCGCCATGCCGCAATCGGTGACGATCTTGCCGCTCAGCGGGATGGAACGGCCATTGGCGCTCACCGCCTCTAGCGAGAGCGGCGACTGCAGCCCGCATTGGCCTTCATGGATGGGTGGCAGCGACTTGGCGGTTACCTGCCCCTCCATCACGGCCGGACAGGCAACCTGATAGTCGCGCGGCGGCGGCGGCTCTTCGGACGAGGCCGACGAACTCGCGGATGCACCGGACGGTTCCGCGCTGGACGAACTGGCGTCCGCAGAGCCCGGATCGGGCCGCGGCTCCGGCAAGGGCACCACAGGCTCTTGCGACGAGGCAGAGGCGGGCGAAGGCTGCTCGGCTGACGAGGAAGCCATGGCGTCCGGCCGCTCGCGCGGCAGCGGCACATCCGCGGCGGCCTGCGCCAGCATCGGAACCGCCGTCAGCAACAGGGCAACCGCGAGATATCTCAGCATTTCCCCGCAACGCCGCAGACGGCGTCACGGTTGCGTTATGGACCGAGAGCAAGAATCCCCTCACCAAGCTGCGCTACGGCTTCGCCTAGCTTCGCTATCCTCCCCACCTTGGGGGACATCGCGCAAGGTGCGCCATTGGTGAAGTCGGCGCGGTCATCCTCCCCCCTGGGGGGGAGGATAGCGGAGCTAGTCGCAACGCGACGTAGCGAAGCTTGGTGAGGGGGTGTTTGCCCTCAGTCAGGACGAAGCCCGCCAGGGATGTCTGCTCGAACAGCAAAGTGACTGGCCACCGTCTGCCGCCTTTGCTTACATCCCCCAAACGGGAGGACATGATGAACCGCATTCTGCTCGGCCTCGCCCCGGCGATACTGGCCATCGCGCTGCCGGCCCTGGCCGCCGACACGCCGCCCGGCCACGACCAGGCGATGGGCCAGCAGTTCCACATCAGCCCCGACAGCCTGCCGGCGCCCGGCGCCACGCCCTCGGCCAATGTGCAGCCGGTCAAGATCGACCTGGGTGACCATGTGCCGCTCGTGCCCGACGGCTTCACCGTCAGCCTGCTGGTCAAGGGCCTCGACCAGCCGCGGCGCCTGCTCGTCCGCGACGACGGCGTGATCTTCTTCACCCAGCAGCGGCTGGGGCGCATCCTCAAGATTCGCGATGCCGACGGCGACGACGAGATCGACCAGGGCGGCACCGTGATGGAAGGCGCGCTCAATCCGTTCGGCATGGCCACCGTTCCGGTGGGCGATTTGAAGGGCGATTTGCTGCTCGCCGACCAGGACGGCATCTACCGCCTGCCGCTCGCGACGCGCGGCTTCGATTTCTTCCAGGTGACGCCGGATGGGGCGTTCGGTCCGGTGGGCGGGCATTTCTCGCACTCGCTCGCCATCGATCCGAAGAATGGCGACATCTATGCGGGCTCGGGCTCGCTCGCCAATGTGGAGGACGGCGAGCCGCCGATGAAGGCGACCATCCTCAAATTCAGCCCCGACGGCAAGACACAGGACATCTTCGCGGTGGGGCTGCGCAACGTCACCGGAATGGCGTTCCAGCCGGGCACGAACGACCTCTACGCCACCGTGATGGAGCGCGACAGCATGGGCGACGAACTGGTGCCCGATTTCCTGACGCGCGTGCAGTCGGGCGACAATTTCGGCTGGCCCTACCAGTATATCGGCGGCAATGTGCAGCCCGAATTCCAGAACAAGGGCCTCAAGCTCGCGGCCGCCAAGGTCCCCGATTTGCTGTTCGAGGCGCATTCGGCGCCGCTCGACCTCGCCTTCATCCCCGACAGCTGGCCGGCCGCCTACAGGGGCGATGCGATCGTGGCACTGCACGGCTCGTGGAACGCCGGTACACCGCGCGGCTACAAGCTGGTGCGCGTGCACTTCAAGGACGGCCGCCCGGACGGCACCTACGAAAACTTCATGACCGGCTTCTGGGTCAGCGGCACCTCCCCCGCACAAGTATGGGGCCGCCCCGCCGCGCTCGCCTTCGACGCCAAGGGCCAGCTCCTCGTGGCCGACGATCTAGGCCGCACCATCTGGCGCGTAACCCCGCCGAAGGAGTAGGCGGGGGTCAAAGGCGGACGCAGCGCAAGCGGCTCCCCCACCCACCGGTTTCGCCGGTCCCCCCTCCCCGCAAGGGGGAGGGATAACCGACTGCACCATCAGTGCATTCGGGACCATCAGTCGGTTCTCCCTCCCCCTTGATGGGGAGGGGGGACCACGCGAAGCGTGGTGGGTGGGGTGAGGCCACAAGCATTGACCTCCCCCGCCCCCGCTCACTCCCCCCGGTCGATCCTCAGCGTGAAGCAATTATTGGTTGCCGAGCGCATGTGCAGGTAGGCGACGTCCGGCCGCGACAGCAGCGACGCCGCCTTCGCCTCGATCTCGCCGGCATGCACCACCGTGCCGGTGCCGTAGACGATGCGGTCGTCATGGCCATAGCCGCGCAGGATCTGCTGGCCGGCCTTGCCACTTTCGCGCGGCGGCAGGCCCCGGGCCGGATCGTAGGCCGGGCAATCGTCGGCGTGGATGAAGACCGGTCCGGTCTCCGCGTAAGGCTGCAGCGCCGGGAACGGCCGGTAGGCGAGCACCAGGTACTCGGCGCCGGCCTCGACCCAGCCCAGGCAGTGCCGGCAGGGTATGCCGCCGCCGTCGGACATTTGCCGTTCGGCCGGCAGACCATTGGCATCGGGCGCGCCGCGCCGCAAGGCGAGCGCGATTGCGGTGGGCATGCCGGAAAATCTCAGGGTCATGGCAAGTCTCTCCTTGAACGGAGGCAGCAAGCCACGCCGTCGCGCCAGAGGCGACCCGCTTTTGACGTCGTTGAAATTGCGGACAGCCGCGCTCCGCCAACTAAGCTTTCGCTAATTATTGCATGTGACACTTAGGTGATACTGCCTGGCCGACAAATTTGTCGTCTTTGTCGATGGGGGAATCGACAATTACCCTCGCGCCTCACACCGTAATGGTCGTCCGATCGGCCAGCTTCGACACGCCGTCGGCAGCCGCGGCGCGCCTCGAACTGCCGGTGCTCGACATGGCGGCGCTGCAGCCGTCCGACATTGCACAGAGCGCGGCGGTGCTGTTCGACGTCGACCTGGGCGACATGCCAACGGTGATGCGCATCCGCGAGGCGCTCGCCAAGCTGAAGACGCCCCCGCCGATCCTGTTCGCCGTCGATCGCGGCAAGAACTTTCATCGCCAGACGACGCAGGCCAATGCCCTGCGCGCCCGGGCCATCCTCTCACGCCCCTACGGCGCCGCCGACATCTATGCGGCGCTCGACAATCTCAAGGTGCCGTTCCAGCGCCCGGCGCCACAGCCCGAAGCTCCTGACGAGCTTGGGTCGGTCAAGGCGGCCAGCCGGCTGCTGGGCGCTTCGTTCGCGGCGCTCTCGAGCGGCGAGCCGCTCGACCTGGCGCAGGCGGAAGCGGCCAGCCGCGAGCTCTTCGCCGATGTCGGCAAGGCCGGGTTGCATGGCTGGCTCGACAATGTGCGCGCCCACCATGACGGGACCTTCCAGCATTGCCTGCTGGTCACCGGCGCGGCGGTGGCCTATGCGCGCCACACCCGCCTGCCGGACGTGGCGCGCAACAACCTCATCATCGCCGCGCTGCTGCACGATATCGGCAAGGCGCAGATTCCGAACGCCATTCTGGACAAGCCCGGCAAGCTGACGGACGAGGAATTCGCCATCATCCGCAAGCATCCGCAGCTGGGCGCCGACTACATCACCCGGCAGGAACATTTGCCGCTGGTGATCATCGACGCGGTGCTGCACCACCACGAATATCTCGATGGCAGCGGCTATCCGCACGGTCTGAGGGCCGACCAGATCAGCCCGTTCGCCCGCATCCTCACGGTGTGCGACGTCTATGGCGCGCTGATCGAGCAGCGCTCCTACAAGCCCGCCAAGTCGCAGGCCGAGGCGCTCTACGTGCTGATCTCGATGGCGCAGCGCGGCAAGATCGAATACGGCATCGTGCGGACCCTCGCGGCGGCGCTGGGTGCAAAACTGCCCGAGACGATGGTGGCGGTCGGTGCCGCCTAGCCTCAGCGCGCCAGCCAGCCGCCATCGACCGGCAGCACCGCGCCGTGGATGTAGTCGGACGCCGGCGCCAGCAGGAATGTCACCGCTCCCGCAATATCGGACGGCTCGCCCCAGCGGCCGGCCGGAATGCGGCTCAGGATCGCCGACGAGCGGTCGGGGTCGGCGCGCAGCGCCGTGGTGTTGTTGGACGCCACATAGCCCGGCGCCACGGCGTTGACGTTGATGCCCCTGGCGGCCCATTCATTGGCGAGCAGCCGCGTCAGCCCTAGAACGCCGCTCTTGCTGGCCGTGTAGGCGGCAACGCGGATGCCGCCCTGAAAACTCAGCAGCGAGGCGATGTTGACGATCTTGCCGCGCGGCTCGGGTGCAGCCAGCACCTTGCGGCCGAAGGCCTGGCTCAGGAAGAACAGCGACTTCAAATTGGTGTCGACGACGTCGTCCCAATCGGCCTCCGTGACATCGACCGCATCGGCGCGGCGGATGATGCCGGCATTGTTGACCAGCCCGTGGATCGGACCATGCGCCGCCCACACCGCGTCCAGCATCGCCTGCGCGGCGTGCGAGTCCGACAGGTTCACCTGCATCGGCACGAAGGCCCCATCGATCAGCGCTGCCGTCTCGTCCATCGACGAACGGCCGGCGCCGATGATCTTCGCGCCGGCTCGCGACGCGCCGATGGCGACGGCCTGGCCGATGCCGGTATTGGCGCCGGTGACCAGCACGGTCTTGCCGGCAAGGCTGAAGGGATCGGTCATGTCACAAGTCCGTTGAGGAAGCCGAGGTAGCGCCGCCAGTCATAGGGCAGGATTTCGTGGCCGCCGGGCCGGAGGTGCCAGCCCAGCTTGCCGCGCGTCATCGACGCGCCCGGCTGCATATTCGCATCGGGCAATGTCTCGCCCCAGTGCGGCGCGGCCAGTTGCAGCGACAGATATTCGCCCACCGGATCGGCCCAGTCGTCGGCCGCGGCGGACGCCACGTACACGCCGCGCGGCGCGATCGCGGCCAGCAGATAGTGCTGGTCAGTGCGGCGCGGTCCGGGCGGCAGGATCCAGTGCGGGTAGCGCTCATGCATCACCGGCAGCGTCTCGCCGCCCGCATGCGCTTCGAGCGAGGCGCCGCCGCAACCGGAATCATTGCTCAGCACCGCGACGACCCGCGAATCGTTCGCCGCGGCCCACAAAGCCGCCTTGCCCATGCGCGAATGCCCCACCAGCGCCACACGCTCATGTCCGAGCTCTTGCGCCACGTCGACCAGCCGCGACAGCGCCCAGGCCCACAGACTGATCGCCCGCGTCCCCTCGCCGAGCGTCCGGCCGATGCCGGCATCGCCCCAATGCGCCGGATCGTCGGGTACCCATGAGCCGTAGCACGAGCTGATGACGCCCCAGCCCTGTGACAAGATCAGCTCCACCGGCACGCGATGCATCGCGGCGCCCCGCAGGCTGTCTTCGAGCCGCCCGCCTTCGCCGCCATGCCATTGCGGCAAAGCGCAAATCGCCTCGTGGTCGATCGGGTAGGCCTCCGAGCTCAGCGTCCCCACCGGCCCGATGAAATCGAGCAGCGCCACGATGCCCCTGGGCTTGCCGTCCGGCAGCCACAAAGCCGCATCCACCGCGAAACCATCGACATCGAGCCGCAACCGCTCGGCATGTGCATCGGGCAATTTCTCCCGCGTCACCGTCAACGATTTCGGTGCTGCCGGGATCGGCCCATAGATCTCCGCCGCCAGCGCCGCGAGCCAGTCGCTGCGTGTACCTTCGAGCCCGCTCATGCCGCCACCGCCTTGCGCACCGGCGCCGTAGATTGCCGTTCCACGATGTGACAGGCCAGCTCCAGTCGGCGCGGCGGCATCGGCAGGCCCATCACGTCGTCGCGCAGCAGGTCGAGCGCGGCGGCGCCGATCTCGCGCATCGGCACGTGCATGGTGGTGAGCGGCGGGCTGAGGAACGCCGCCTGCGGCAGATCATCGATGCCCATCACCGCCACGTCGTGCGGCACCGCATATCCCGCCTGCTGCACGCCCAAAGTCGCCCCCACGGCCGCCGCATCGGCGGCCGCCAGCACCGCGGTGAAATCCAGCCCCTGCTGGCGAATCCGGTCGGCGATGGCGCGCGCCGCCAGATCCGGCAGCCAGTCCTCGACCTGCACCACCAGCTCCGGCCCGACCGGCAGGCCGTGATGGCGAAAAGCTTCCTGCCAGCCCTCGAAGCGCCGCTCGATGGTGCGCCGGCCCGGCCGCATGATGAACAGGATGCGCTCGTGCCCGAGCCCGATCAGGTGATCCGCGGCCACCCGCGCCGCCGAACGGTTGCACGGCGTCACGCTCGACAGCCGCATCAGCGGGTCGTCGCCGTTGAGCAGCACCACCGGCTTGCCGAAGCCGCGCGTCGCTTCCAGCATCGCGTCGTCGTCGAGCGTCAGGAACAGCAGGCCGGCGACGCCGTCGTCGCGCGCCGCTTCCTCCAGCACGCGCAATTCGTCGGCCTTGTCGGCGATGGGCCGGGTGACGATCTCGACGCCGAGCGCCAGCGCCCGCTGCTGCACGCCCTCGAGCACGTAGGCGGTGAACTGGTTGCGCACATAGTCGATCATCGCTGCCGACGACGCGGCCAGAATGACCTTCCGGCCGGCGATCGATGACGGCATGGCGTAATTGGCGACCTGCGCGGCCGCCTTGACCCGCTCGCGGACGTCGGGGCGCACGCCCGGCGCGCCGCTCAGCGCCCGCGACACCGTCGCCGACGACACCCCCAGCTGGGCCGCCAGATCTTCCAGCCGCACCCGGCGGCTTTCCTTGCCGCGCTTGCCGATTGCCCTGTCCATACGCCCTCCAAATCAACGCCACCCTGCAAGAAATTTTCAGATTGTGCAAATTCCTTCCATATGGTGCCATTGTTCTATGGAGGGCGACTGCGCGAAAGACGCGGCGCTGAGGGAGGAGCTGCCGATGGCCGTCGACGGCCCGTTGCTGCGTGACAAGCTGGACCTGCTCGTGACCGGGATGACCGGGCTGCGCGACGCCGGCCGCTATTCCGAGCCCAATCTTGACGGTTCGCGCGGCGACTACATCAGCTTTACCAGTTGGGAGTGGCCGCAGGGCGTCGGGCTCTATGGCCTGGTCCGGCTCTGGCAGTTCAACCGCGACCCGAAACTGCAGGCGCTGCTCGAGGACTGGTACGCCGCGCGCCTCGCCGGCCCCAAGCCGCCCTTCAACGTCAACACCACCGCGCCGATGCTGGCGCTGTCGCTGCTCTGGCGCGACACCCGCGATCCGCGCTGGGAGACGCCGCTCAGCGACTGGGCCGACCGGCTGCTGCGCGAGGCGCCGCGCACGCCGGGCGGCGGCTTTGCCCATATCGTCTCCGACAAGGTCAACGACCAGGAGCTTTGGGACGACACGCTGTTCATGGTCGGGCTGTTCCTCGCCGCCTATGGCGAAGCGAGCGGCCGGCGCGAGCTGGTCGATGAGGCCGAACGGCAGTTCCTGATCCACGCGCATTATCTGAGCGATCCGGCGACGGGGCTGTGGTTCCACGGCTGGACGTTCGACGGCATGCACAATTTCGCCCGTGCCCGCTGGGCCCGCGGCAATGCCTGGATCACCGCCGGCATCCTCGACCTGTTCGATCTGGCGACGATCTCGGCCTCGGTGAAGGCCTATCTCACCGCGCTCGTCGAGGCGCAGGCCAACGCGCTGCTGGGTTGCCAGGCACCCTCGGGCGCGTGGCGCACGCTGCTCGACGACCCGTCCTCCTACGAGGAAATCTCGGCTACCGCCGGCATCGGCTACGGGCTGCTGAAGGGCGCCCGGCTCGGGCTCGGCGGCGCCGCGTGGGAACGCGCCGGCCTCAGAGCCCTCGATGCGGTGCTGCACAATATCGATGCGGGTGGCACCGTGCTCAATGTCAGCTACGGTACCCGCATGGGGCACGATCTGCAGTTCTATCGCGACATCCCGATCCAGCCGACCGGCTATGGGCAGGCGCTCTCGATCCTCTGCCTCGCCGAGGGGCTCAACCACCTCGACGCCCGGGAGGCCGCAGCATGATGAAGGTGCTGTACGGCGCCGGCCCCGACGCCATCAAGGGCATGGACACGGCCACGCTGCGCCGCGAATTCCTCATCGAGGACGTGTTCGTGCCCGGCGAGCTGCGCCTCACCTACACGCATGTCGATCGCATGATCGTCGGCGGCGCCGTGCCGACCTCCAAGCCGCTCGGCTTCGGCGGCGGCGCTGATATCGGAACGCCGTTCCTGCTGTCGGCGCGCGAGCTCGGCATCGCCAACCTCGGCGGCGCCGGCACGGTCGAGGTCGATGGTCAGGTGTTCACGCTTGGCAATCGCGACGTGCTCTATGTCGGCCGCGGCGCCAAGGCCCTGACGGTCAGCAGCGACGACCCCGCGCGCCCCGCCCGCTTCTACATGAACTCGGTGCCCGCCGGCCGCGACATCCCGCACCGGCTGATCACCCGGGCGCAGAGCAAGGCCGTCGACCTCGGCGAAGCGCGGCGCTCCAACAAGCGCACGCTGCGCATGTACATCCACCCCGAAGTCTCGCCCTCCTGCCTGCTGCTGATGGGCATCACCGATCTGGCCGAGGGCAGCATCTGGAACACCATGCCGCCGCATCTGCATGAGCGGCGCATGGAAGCTTACGTCTATTTCGACCTCGCGCCGGCGGACCGGGTGATCCACCTGATGGGCCGGCCCGACGAGACGCGTCACCTCATCGTGGCCGACGGCCAGGCGGTCCTGTCGCCCGCCTGGTCGATCCACATGGGCGCCGGCACCGGCCCCTACGCCTTCGTCTGGGGCATGACCGGCGAAAACCAGGAATACAACGATGTCGACCCCGTGCCGGTGGCTAGCCTGAAATGACCGACAATTTCCACCGCACCGCGCTGACCGCCGGCGAGCCGATCCGCTACTGGCAGCTGGGCGCCCTGCAGCAGGCGCGCTACGACGTGCCCGATGCGCCCATGCAGGGCGAGATGGATCCGTTCTTCTTTCTCACCAAGCACAAGAACTTCATTCCACACGAGTACCCCTGCCGTACGCAGTTCGCCGAGGAACGCCGCGACAGGCGTCCGCAGGTGGTGGGCCGGTTCGACGCCAAAAGCTGGTGGCTGCCCTTCGCCTCGCCGCGGCTCGATCTTTCGGGCTTCTGGTTCCGTCCGACCATCATCGGCAACTGGGCCCGCACCATGCTGGACGCGCAGACCGCCGGCGACGCCGTGCTGCGGCTCGGCACCTGCGGTGGCGCGGTGATCTGGCTCAACGGCCAGGAAGTGGGCTGGATGGCGCCCTATTCGCGCAATCTCGAGGCCAAGCGCGAATTCACCCTGCCGCTGAAAGCCGGGCTCAACGAGCTCACCATCTTCTTCGACGATCTCGCCGAGCGCGATGCCCGCTATTTCTTCCAGGCCGACTACCTGAGCGGCCCCAAGGTCGAGCTGGCGATGCCGATCCCCGTCGCCGGCGAGCTCGCCAAGTCGCTGGAGACGGCGCTCGACGGCATGCATTTCGACCGCACCGCCTATTCCGGCGAGGACCTGTCGATCCTGTTCGCGCAGCCTTTGCCCGCGGCGGTGCACGCCCATGTGCAGGTCGAGGGCGACTTCATGTCGACCGAGCGCTTCGCTTTCGATTTCGAACTGCCGGCCGGCGCGACGCGCCTCGATCTCGGCTCGTCCGGCGCGCTGCCGGCCGACTTCCGCCATTTCCGCGTGACGCTGAGCACTGGCGGCTTCGTCGTGCATCGCTCGCTCGGCGTCGAGATCTGCCACGCCCAGCGCCAGGGCAAGGCCCCGGCCACGCTCGCGGCCCGCATCGCCGAGACGCTGGATGAAATCTCCGAGCATTCCGAGCGCGACACCGTTCGCGCCTTCGCCCGTCTCGCCACCGGCCGCGCCGGGGCCGACACCGACGGCATGATCGAGGGCGAGCTCGAGGCCATCGAGGATTGCCACGACTGCGCCGATTTCGTGCTGGTGCCGCTGCTGTGGTCGCGCATCGCCTATGGCGAGGCCATCGGCGCCGCCACCCGCGCCCGCGTCGACAACGCCATCCTAAACTATCGCTACTGGATGGATGAGCCGGGCAACGACGTGCAGTGGTACTTCTCCGAGAACCACGCGCTGCTCTTTCACACCGCTGCCTATCTGGCGGGTCACCATTTCCCGAACGAGACCTTCCAGCGTTCGGGTCGTACGGGCCAGGCGCAGAGCGCGGTGGGTCGCGAACGTGTGCGCGCCTGGCTCGACCATTTCGAGCAGTGGGAGATGGCCGAGTTCAACTCCGCGCCCTATTTCCCCATCGACCTCAAGGGGCTGAGCGCGCTCGCCGCCCTCGCCCCCGATACCGATATCAAGGCGCGCGCCGCCGCCGGCATCGTGCGGCTCTGCGAGATCGTCGCCCGCTCCGCCCATCACGGCATGCTGACCGGCGCGCAGGGCCGCTCCTACGAGCACACGCTCGCCGCCGGCCGCTCGCTCGAGCTCTCGGGCATCGCCCGCCTGCTCTGGGGCGCCGGCAATATCGGCCGCCGCGTCCACGCGCTGCCGCAGATCGCCGTGCTGCTGCGCGACCATGGCCTCGCGGTGCCCGAGAGCTTCAGGGCCATCGCCGATTTCACCGATGCCGATGCGCAGGAATGGACCTTTGCGCAGGGCCAGGACCGCATCGCCAAGCTCTACCACTACAAGAGCGCCGCCTTCGCGATGGGCTCGATCGCCGCCTATCGCTGGGGCGAGTGGGGCTATCAGGAGACGCTGCTGCATCTGCGCCTCGGCGACCGCCCCGAGGCCGCCATCTGGCTCAACCATCCGGGCGAGGTCATCCAGTTCGGCTATGGCCGCCCGTCCTATTGGGGCGGCAGCGGCTCGGTGCCGCGCACCCAGCAATATCGCGGCCTCGCCGTGCTGAGCTTCACGCTCTACGATGAGCAGCCCGATTTCACCCATGCCTGGTTCCCGCTCGCCGCCTTCGACGAGGTGTCGGTGCGCGGCAATATCGCGCTCGCCCGGCAGGGTGACGGCCGCGTGCTGCTCAAGGGCAATGGCGATTTCAGCCAGACCAGGAGCGGCCCGAGCGCCAATGCCGAGCTTCGCCTCGACGGCAGGCAGGGCCGCTGGATCGTGCGCGTCGCCGACGCCGCCGATGCCGCCAGCCTCGACGCCATGGCGGCGCGCTACGGCGCACTCGAGTTCACCGAGCAGGCGGACGGTACCATCCGCGTCGACGACCCGGCCTATGGGCCGGTGCTGTTCCGCCAGGACGGCAGCGTCGAGGCCGAAGGCCGCCGGCTCGATCCGAAATCCTGGACCGTCAAGGGAGAGGCCCAAAGGCTGACCCTGCGATAGGCCCGGAGAGACTAGACGCAGATTCTAGCGACGACCAATGGCGCATGAGGAGCGCCACAAAGGAGAGGAACATGAAACTCAAATCCATGCTGGCAGCGCTCGCTTTGGGCCTGCTGACCACGACGGCGACCATCGCCGGCGACGTGCGTATCGAGTGGTACTCGGACGGCAACGAAGGCGAGGTCCTCAAGGACCTGATCGCCCGGTTCATGAAGGACAATCCGGACGTCAAGGTCACCATCGACGAGGTGCCCTACAAGACCATCAACGAGCAGCTGCCGGTCGACCTGGCTGCCGGCAACGGTCCGGACATCGCCCGCGTCACCAACCTCAAGGACCAGTCGAAATACTGGCTCGACCTCACGCCCTATGTGAAGGATCCGAGCTTCTGGCAGAAGAACTACGGCGACCAGGCCGACTGGATGCGCCCCGACGGCTCCAAGGCCATCACCGGCTTCATGACGCAGCTGACGCTGACCGGCGCCTTCGCCAACAAGACGCTGTTCGACCAGGCGGGCATTGCCCTGCCGGGCGCCGACGCGACCTGGGACCAGTGGATCGATGCGGCCAAGAAGGTCGCGGCGAGCCAGCAGGTGCCGTATGCGTTCTCCATCGACCGCTCCGGCCACCGCCTGACCGGTCCGAGCCTCAGCTTCGGCAACAAGTTCATCGGCGACGATGGCAAGCCGCTGCCGCTCGGCCAGGGCGCCAAGGACTTCATCTCGCGCATGGTCGGCTGGGCCAATGACGGCACGCTCGAGAAGGACGTCTGGGTCTCGGCCGCCGGCACCACCTACCGCTCGGCTCTCGACGATTTCGTCAACGGCCAGCTCGTCTACTTCTACTCGGGCTCCTGGCAGGTCCCGGCGCTCGCCGCCAAGATCGGCACCAACTTCGACTGGGTCGCGACGGGCAGCCCGTGCGGCGGGTCGCTGTGCACCGGCATGCCGGGCGGCGCCGGCCTCGTGGCCATCGCCTCGACCAAGAACCCGACCGATGTGGGCAAGGTGATGGACTACCTGGCCTCGACCCCGATCGCCAAGGAGTTCGCCGAGCGCACGCTGTTCCTGCCGTCCAACAAGGAAGTCGTGGCCGGCCCGGTGGACTTCCAGTCCGATAACCAGCTGGTCAAGGATGCGCTCAGCGCGTTCGTGAAGGCCTCGGGCACCACGGCGCCGGAAGCCAACGCGATGAACGCCTGGAAGTGGTCGCAGGCGGTGTTCAACGCCCTCGTCACCCGCACCAGCCAGGCCATTGCCGGTGAGCTGTCGCTCGATGACACCTACAAGCGCATCGACGACGACATCACCGCCGCGGTCAATGGCGGCTGATCGGGCACCAGCGTGAGCGTCGACAACGCCCCACGATCGCAAACTCTCACCGGCGCCCTGCTCGCGCCGGTGAAGGCGGTCATGGCGATCATCGACGCTCCCCTCAGGCTCCTGCAGAAGGCGACCGGCCTCAACGGCATGGCCGCCTTCTTCCTGCTCCCGAACATGGCGATCTTCGCCGTCTTCGTGCTCGTCCCCATCGCCATCGATTTCATCTACTCGTTCACCGGCGGCGACGAGATCTTCCTCAATGCCCGGCACTTCGTCGGCGGCGCGCAATACGCCAACATCTTCTCGTGCGCCAACTACCTCGATCCCAATTCCTGCGCGCAGGACACCTTCTGGATCGCGGTGCGCAACACCGGCGCGTTCGTCGTCTGCCAGGTGGCGCTGATCATCGTGGTGTCGCTGATCACCGCGCTTATCCTCAACCGCAACATCATCGGCCGCTCCTTCTGGCGCGCCGTGTTCTTTTTCCCCGTGCTGCTCTCGCCGGTGGTGATCGGGCTGATCTGGAAGTGGATCCTGCAGCGCCAGGGCGTCATCAACTGGGCGCTGTTCTCCGCCTTCGGCACGCCGCCCTACAACTGGCTCACCGATCGCAGCTGGACGTTCGTGGCCGCCATCGGCGTGTCGATCTGGGCCCATATGGGGTTTTACGCGCTGATCCTGCTGGCCGGCCTGCAGGCCATTCCGCGCGACCTCTACGAGGCCGCGGCGATGGACGGCACCAAGCCCTCGCGCATCTTCTGGCGCATCACGCTGCCGCTGCTCGGACCCAACCTGCTGGTGGTCCTCGTGCTGGCGCTGATCCGCGCCGTGCAGATCTTCGACGAAGTCTATGTGCTCACCGGCGGCGGGCCGGGCACCAGCACGCTCTACATGGTGCAATACATCTACGAGATCGGCTTTGCCTCGCAGGTGCGCAATCCGGGCCTCGCCGCCGCCGCCTCGATCCTGATGGGCGCGGTGCTGGTGGTGCTGACGCTGATCCAGCTGCGCGCCTCCCAGCGCGCCGAGCAGCGGGGGGCCCGCTGATGCGCCCCGTGCTCGACATGCTGACCCGCCGCCGCGGCGGCAAAGGCTGGCACTGGACCGACATCGTCACCTGGGTGTGGCTCATCGGCGGCGTCATCCTGATGTTCGGGCCGGCCGTCTGGCTGGTGCTGAGCTCGTTCAAGACGCCCGCCGCGCTCGCCGAATTCCCGCCCACGCTGCTGCCCTACGTGACGCAGACCGTGGTGGTCGAAGGCTACGACAAGCCGCTGCAGCTGTTCACCGCCACGCTCGACGACGGCAGCACCAAGGAGCTCGCCGAAGTGCGCCGCATCGGCACCACCTCGCAGATGGTCGACCCGAAGGCGCCCGCCGACATCATCAAGATCAACATCGCCAAGCGCGTGCCGGTGCGCGAGGTCAGCTTCGCCACCGACAATTACGTGCAGCCCTTCGTGCAGTTCGATTTCTGGCTGTATTTCCGCAACTCGGTGTTCGTCACCGTGACGGCCACGCTGCTGACGCTCATCGTCAACTCGATGGCCGCCTTCGCGCTCAGCAAATACCGCTTCAGGGGCCGCGATTTCGTGCTGCTGGTCACCGTCGCGACGTTGATGGTACCGCTCGGCGTCATCGTGGTGCCGCTCTATTCGGTGATCGGCACGGTCGGGCTGCTCAACAACCTCTGGGGCGTCATCCTGCCGACGGTGGCGACGCCCACGGGCGTGTTCCTGCTGCGCCAGTACATGCTGACCATCCCGGACGAGCTGATCGACGCCGCCCGCATGGACAAGGCGTCCGAGTGGCAGATCTACTGGCGCATCGTGCTGCCGCTTACCGCGCCGGCGCTCGCGGTGCTCGCCATCTTCTCGGTGATGTGGCGCTGGAACGATTTCCTCTGGCCGCTGATCGTGCTCAGCCGTCACGAGAACTACACGCTGCAGGTCGGGCTCGCCTCCTATTCGGGCCAGCTCAACGTGCAATGGCACTACATTCTCGCCATGACGGTGGTGACGATGATCCCGGTGGTCCTCGTCTTCATCTTCCTGCAGCGTTTCATCACCGCCGGCATCGCCGGCCAGGGCATCAAGTGAGGGGGATCACATGAGCGGCATCCGCCTCACCCATGTGGACAAGAGTTTCGGCAAGACCAGCGTCATCAAGGACGTCAATCTCGACATCGAGGATGGCGAGTTCGTCGTCTTTGTCGGCCCGTCGGGCTGCGGCAAGTCCACGCTATTGCGCCTGATCGCCGGGCTCGATACGCCCACCGGCGGCGACATCGAGATCGGCGGCGCCAACGTCAACGCCGTCACCGCCGCCGATCGCGGCCTTGCAATGGTGTTCCAGTCCTATGCGCTCTATCCGCATATGAGCGTGCGCCAGAACCTCGCCTTCGGGCTCGAGAATTCCAAGATGCCGCGGCCCGAGATCGATGCGCGCATCGCCGAGGCGGCCCGCATGCTCGAGATCGAACCCTATCTGGAACGCCGTCCCGGCCAGCTCTCGGGCGGCCAGCGCCAGCGCGTCGCCATTGGCCGCGCCATCGTGCGCCAGCCCGTCGCGTTCCTGCTCGACGAGCCGCTATCCAATCTCGATGCCGAGCTGCGCGTCTCGACCCGCGCCGAGCTCGCGGCGCTGCACGCCCGCATCAAGTCGACGATGATCTACGTGACGCACGACCAGGTCGAGGCGATGACGCTGGCCGACCGCATCGTCGTGCTGCGCGCCGGCCGTGTCGAGCAGGTCGGCTCGCCATTGGAGCTCTACAACGCCCCCGCCAACCGCTTCGTCGCCGGCTTCATCGGCGCCCCCAGCATGAACTTCATCGAGGCGACGCTGGCGAGTCTCGCCGGCGACACCGCGACCGTCACGCTGCCGGGCGGCGCCACCGCGACCTTCACCGCCACCGCGCCGCTGGCGCCCGGCGCCAAGCTCACCGTCGGCATCCGCCCGCACCATCTGCACCTCGGGCCCGACGGGCTGCGGGCCGAGGTGACGCTGGTCGAGCAGCTCGGCGCCGAAACCGTCGTGCATGCGCGCGCCGGCGACACCCCGCTCCTCGCCGTCGCCCCCGGCCAGCAGACTCTCGGCGTCGGCCAGGCCGTCAGCCTGTCGCTCAGCGGTGCCCCGCTGCACGTCTTCGACGCCGACGGCAAGCGCGTGAGCCGGACGGCTATCTCAAGCTGAACGGCGGATAGACGTCGGTCACCAGCAGGAACGCATAGGCCCAGACGCGCGCGTTCCAGCGCCCGACTCCGACCACGAAGTCGAAGATGCCGCGCGGATAGCGGCCGGTGAACAGGATGGCGAACCACGCCACGATGGTGCCGAGGATCGCAACCAGCACCAGCACCGCCAGCACGATGTAATGCGGGATCGCCAGCAGCCATTTGACCAGCGGCAGCCAGCGGTTGAGGTTCTCGGCCTCCGGATAGTCTACCTCCAGATGCACCGATTGCGCCTCGACCGTCGAGGGATAGACATCGGTCAGCAGCAGGAGATAGGCGCCGATCCGGCCGCCGAAGCGCGCCAGCTCTACCGCGAAGTCGAACCACCAGCGTGGATAGCGTTGCCGGAACACCAGCATCAGCAGGGTGGCCAGGAACAGCCCGGCCGTGATGCCGCCGCCGCTCGTCTGGACCACGTGCCCGCCTTGGCTCACATAGCTGCTCTCGCCCGTATTGGCGAGCACCGCCCCGACGACGATGATCGGGATCGCCCAGATCAGCCGAAAGAAACTGCTCAGCCGGTCGAGCGGCCGGTCGGGATAGTCGATCTCGAGCCGCGCCGCATAGTCGGAACTGTCTGCCATTGTCGCCCCCTCTTGTGCTGCGGCGCCGGACCGTCCGGCACACGCCGACCCCCGATCTGACCTTCAGGCGACCGCGTCCGCAAGCGAATTGAGCGCTCAGGCCCCCTTAACGAACGCCTTGCCGATGGTCTTGAGCGCCAGCGTGAGATCGTCGGGCCCCGGCGCCCCCTCGGGGTCGAGCAGATATTGCACCGTCACGCCGCTGATGATCGCCAGCAGCAGGCTGCCCACGGCCCGCTTGGTCTTGCCGTCGAGCTTGTCGATGACGAGGAAATCGTTGGGCAGCTCCTCGCGCACCTCCTGCCAGGCGCTGGCGAAGATCGGCTTCAGCTCGTCGGAGCGGATCGCCGTCATGGCGCTCTCGAAGCTCGCGATCATCAGCGCCCGGTCGGTCTCGAACAGCCGGAACAGCGCCCGCCAGATCGCCCGGAAGCGCGCCTCGCTGGTCTGCGCGTGGCTCTCGCTGGCGGCGGCCTCGAACTTGCCCCCCCACTCGCCCATCATCTCGATCATCGCCTGGGTCAGCAGCGCATCCTTGCTGCCGAAATGATAGCCGATCGAGGCGAGATTGGTGTGCGAGGCGGCGACGATGTCGCGCGCCGTGGTGTTGGCGTAGCCCAGCTCAAGCAGGCACTGCTTGGCCCCGGCGAGCAGATCTTCCTTGTGTCCCATGCCTAACCTCTAGCCGCCGCGGCGGCAAAAATCCATACGACCGTATAAATTCTGTCTATACATCTGTTTAATACACCTGTATAGATCGCGCATCGCTCAACCATGAGGTGCGTCATGCCCAACCGTTCCGTGCTTATTTCCGGCGCCAGCGTCGCCGGTCCGGCCCTCGCCTTCTGGCTCACCCGCCTCGGCTTTGCCGTCACCATCGTGGAGAAAGCCCGCGCGCTGCGGCCTGGCGGCTATGCGGTGGATTTCCGCGGCACCTCGATGGAAGCGCTCCGCCGCATGGGCCTGCTCGAGGCCGTGCGCGCCCAGGCCACCAATATGGGCGACATGTTCTATGTCGATGCCAGGGGCCGCAAGACCGCCCGCATGCCCGCCGCGGCCTTCTCGGGTGAACTGGAGATCATGCGCGGCGACCTGGCGCAGATCCTCTACGACGCCACCAGGGCCGACACGCACTACATCTTCGGCGATTCGATCGCCGCCCTCGACGACCATGGCGACGGCGTCACCGTGACCTTCGAGTCCGGCGCCACCCGCGACTTCGACCTCGTCGTCGGCGCCGACGGCGTCCACTCCAACGTCCGCGCCAAGGCCTTCGGCGACGAGACCAATTTCGTCAAGCAACTGGGCATGTGTGTGTCGATCTTCACGGTGCCCAACCGGCTTGGGCTCGACTACTCCGGCCATCTCTACCCGGCGCCCGGCACCGTGGCCGGCGTCTACAGCGCGCGGCAGAACCGCGAGGCTCGAGCGATGTTCTATTTCCGCGCCGGCGCCGCCGAGATGGCCTGCCGCGATGCCGGCGAGCAACGCGCCATCGTCCGCCGCCACTTCGCAGGCCAGGGCTGGCAGGTCCCGCAACTGCTCGCCGACATGGAGCAGGCGACCGATTTCTACTACGACTCGATCGCGCAGGTGCACCTCGAGACCTGGCACAAGGGCCGCGTCGTGCTGCTCGGCGATGCCGCCAGTTGCGCCTCGCCGCTTTCGGGCATGGGTACCGGCATCGCCATCGTGGGCGCCTATATCCTCGCCAACGAGCTCGCCGCGACGTCCGATCATGCCGCAGCCTTCGCAGCCTATCAGCGCAAGCTCACGCCGTTCGTCGAAGGCAGCCAGAAATTCGCCGCCGAGAGCGTGGCCCACTTTGCCCCGGCGACGCGCTTCTCGGTCTGGCTCCATACCATGATCATGCGCCATCTGATCCCGCGCCTGTCGGTCGAGACCATGCTCAAGGACGTGCTCGCCGCCGCCAATGCGGTGACGCTGGAGGATTACGGCCGCAACTGGGATGCCCCCGCCCTCCGGCCCGCGCTCAGGGCGGTGGCTTGAGGCGCCCCGCCGCTAGAACGCCAGCGTGGTCGAGCCGCCGCCGCTCTTGGCCTTCTCCTCGATGGCTTGCTTGGCGCCAGCCATCGAGGCCTGCCACGACGAATAATACAGCGCCGGGTCGATCATGAAGGTGCTGAGATACCGGTCGCGATGCTCCAGCGTCACCACGCCCTCGCAGCCGCGCAGATCGGCGTCCCATTGCGGTTGCGGCAGGAATGCCACCATGCTGTCGCGGACCGTCGACCAGTCGACGAAGTCCGGGAGCCTGCCCTGCTTGCCCGACGCATCCGTGAAGTTGTCGGGGGCGTCCGCGCCGTCGCTGACGCTGCGGCACTCGCGATCCTTGGCACCAGGTCCCCAGGCCATGAGCGTGCGATCCTCGGTGTCCTCCTCGAAGGCCGGCGGACCGTATTTGCCGATGGCGCCGGCATTGACGTCGGCGCGCGGCAGCGACCAGTCGGGCGCCGAGATGACGCGGTGCACGCCCAGCACGGTGCGATCCTTGGTGCCGGCTTCGTAGATCAGCGCGACGCGCTCCTTGAGGTCGGGCGAGAAATACATCGTCACGTCGCCGAAGGGCGGCATCGAGGGCGACGGGTCGGCGACCGACTTCAGCACGATCGGATCAGGCAGATGCGCGCGGACCTTGGCGTCGGCGTCGGCTTCGCTCATGCCGATGGTGATGCCCAGGATATCGAGCGAGAGCTTGTCGGGCGCCAGCGAGTCGAGCGTGACCGGCGTCGACTTGGTCACCGTGCGCTGCCCATTGGCGATCTCCGACACCTTGAGCTCGGCTTTCTCGAACTTGGCATGGACAATCAGCGTTGGCAGGCCGCCATTCGGCCTCGGCAGGCGCTCGACGCCGGTCACCGTCACATCGACCTCCGCATCGGTATAGGCGGTGCGTGACAGGAAATTGGGCACCGGCATGCGGTCGATCACCACGAAGGCCGATTGCGGCGGCGGGGTGCTGTCGACATCCAGCGCATCGCGCACCCCGTTGCTCTGCGGGATCTCACAGCCCGCCGCCGAGGCGTACGGGAAGCCGAGAAGGAAATTCTCGACGACCGCCGGCTTGGTGTCCGAGCCACGACCGATCAGATGCATCTGGTCGTCCTGCATGCTGTCGCCGGCGGCGCCGAACAGGGCTCGCGCCAGTTCCTGGTTCTGGAACACATAGCGCAGGCCCCATTCCATGTCGGAACACTGCGCCGGCAGGCGCGGCGCCATGTGGTCGTCGCGGAAATCGATCGTCAGCCGCAAATGCGTCGGCTGCGTCTGCGCGGCACGGCCGAGCCAGCTGTCGAAATCCTTGCGGTAGAGGTTCAGCGAGGCGGCGGCGGGCAGTTGCGCGTCCTTGGGGAAGAACGGCGCCGGCACGGCCGAGGCGAAGCCGACCTGCTGGTCGATCAGCCAGCGGCTCGCCAGCATCCGCCGGTAGTCCGTATCCGACAGCGGCGTCGAGCCGTCGCCATAGGCCATGATGGCGGCGAGCTCCTGGGTGAACAGCGGCCGATCGCCCAGCGCGATCGGCGTCGCATCGGCGCCCGCCGGGCTCGTCTCGACGCCCGTATAGGCGCCGTAATCGACATCGGCGAGCTTCTCGACACCGAGCGGGCTGGCCTTGTCGGGGGCCAGCAGCACGATGCGGTCGAGATGGTAGGTGATGGTCGGGACGATCTCGCCATAGCGCGTGCGCTCGACCGTCGCGAGCACCGGCGTCACGCGGTAGCGCACGTCGACCTCGCGATCGTCGCCGGCGCGCTCGACGAAAGCCTTGGCCTCTGCCAGCGGCACCGCGATCTCCGTCGGCACGGTGGTGAACGCAAACGGGAACTGGCTGTCGACGAGGCCCAGATGGCTGCCCTCGTAGCTCATGCGGATGGTCGAGGTGTCCACCGCAAAGCTGCCATTGCGGGTATTGTACTCGCCCAGCCGCAGCGTGCCGCCGATCCACAGCGGCTGCGGCACCTGCAGCTGGTGCAGGCCGTCGAGCATCTGCTGGCCGGCCGTGGCGCGGTCGAATTCGTTGAGCTTGCGGTCCTTGAGGGTGAAGTTGACCACATCGTCGAGATAGGCCGCGTCGCCGCTGAGGTCGGCCGCCACCCGGTGCAGCACGTCGATGCTCTGCGACGGCATGCTGTTGAGCGCCAGCACTTCGTCCTG
The DNA here is from genome assembly GCA_048498015.1 of Pseudomonadota bacterium. Classification (GTDB taxonomy): domain Bacteria; phylum Pseudomonadota; class Alphaproteobacteria; order Rhizobiales; family Devosiaceae; genus Devosia_A. The sequence continues at coordinate 35,495 of JBEHYU010000013.1, read as the reverse complement.
CACCGCCTGCTCGGCCGCCAGCGTGCTGCGCGGATCGGCGGTGTAGTCGAAGATCAGCTGGGTCAGCGCCGCGTCCTTGAACAGCGCTACCCGCTTGGCCTTGCTCGTCAGCTTGACGGCGTAGAGCGCGCCACCCCTGTCCTTGTCCACCTCGGCATTGTTAACGTCGGCAAACACCGCGACATAGACCGTCTGGCCCGCCGGATCGCCGCCCAGCTGGCCGATGAGCTGCTGCGCCATGGTCTGGTCCACCGGCAGCTGCCGCGGTAGAACGACGTTCCCGAGCGACCAGCTCAGCTTGGCCTGGTACGCATCGTCGTAGAGCATCGGCCGCTGCGGCTGGACCTGCAGGGCGATCTGCCCCTTGCCGGCATCGAACGCGCCGAACTTGGCCGGCATCACGTCGATCAGCCCGAACGCCGGCTTCAGCGCCCGCGACAGCAGGGTCGCCCCATAGTCGGCGCCGACGATGATGTTCATGCGGCCCATGTCGACGTCGCGCAGATCGAGCCGCTTCCACGCATAGGGCGGCTCGCCGTGCCACAGATCGTGCTGCTCGGTCTCGCTCAGCAATCCGCGCGCCATCGGCAAGGACAGCTGTGGATCGTCGAAGACCGCCGGATGGATGGACATGAACACCGAGGCCGCGACATGCGGCCAGTCCGGCGACTGCCGGATATTGAGCTGCCCATCCACCAGCGCCAGCCCCGGCAGCAATGCCGACAGCTGGTCGAGCGTTGCGAGCTGCTGGATGGCCGGCGCCGGCGCCGCCGGCGCGACCGGCGCCCAGCTCTGCAGCACCTCGGTTTCCTTGTTGCCGTAGGGACGCGCCTCGACGCCATAGAGCGTCAGCTTGCCCTCGAACGCGCCGTGGGTTTCGTTGAAGCTGATGGCCGACATCGCCACCTTGCGGTGGATGCTGATGGAGTAGGTGCGATCGCCGCGGTCGAAGCGGTCGCGCTCGAACGCCTCGGCCTGTTCCAGCGTCATCGGCAGGCCGAGCACGTCGGGCATGGTGGGCACGGCGAATTCCACGTCGTACGCCTTGTCGGACGTGCGGACCGAGAACTTGACGTAGCGGTCGATCTCGCCGCGCGACAGCCCCAGCCCGAACGGGAAGAGCTGGCGGTCGCGCTGGTACTGCCCGCGCTCCAGCGCCACGTCGTCGACAAGATCGAGATAGACCACCCTGGGCACTGTCCGCGCGAGATATTCCTGCTTGAAGGCCGCCAGTTCCTCGTCCACCCGATAGCTCGAGGTGAACTTGCGACCCTCGGACTCGAACAGGTTGGTCAGCAGCTCCTTGTCGTCGAGCAGCGCCGGACGCGCCGCGACGATCATGCGGAACAGGTCGGGGTCTTCGCCCAGATACTGCGTTTCGATCGAGGGGAATTCCGCATCGGGTGGCGGCGTCGGCGCCACCTCGTCGCCGGCCGGTGCCGCTTCGGTGGCCGCCGGCGTGCCCGTGGCCAGCGCGTTGAGCGCGCCGAAGCCCGAGTTCGCCGCCGTCACGGGTGGCGCTGCATCGCCCGTCACCGCGGCCAGCAGCGCGGTATCGATATTGGTCGTGGCGCGGCCGGGATTTTCGGCGACGAACGCCGCGATGGCCTTGCGGGTCTTGCTGCCGGGCTTGCCGTCGGGCGTCCCCACATCATAGCCGCGCGCCGCCAGCGCCTTCTGCAGATCGGCGATCTCGGCCCGGTTGAGCGCGCGGACCGCGCCGTCACCGGCCGCAGGGCCGGCATTGGCGTCGGCCTGCGCCAGCACCACTTCCGGCGATCCCTTGACGCCCGAAATCGCGCCGGCAAAGTGCGAGGGCTTGCCGACCGCCGCCTTGAGGAAGCAGATGCGCGCCTTGCCATTGTAGGTGAAGGCCCGGCACTGGGCCTCGGACTCGCAGACCTGCTCGCAGCCGGGCAGGTCGATGCCCTTGAGCGAGCGGTCGTTCATGCCCGAGCGATAATCATTGTAGGGCAGGTCGGTGTCGTAGAGCAGGTTGACGGCATCCGCCGGCCCGTCGGGCACATCGGAATCATCGTCGTCCATCACCACCGCCTGCGGCGCGGGCGTGCCCAGGAGGCGCGCCACCTGCCCCGATGTCAGCTCGCCGGTGACCGGCTCGCCCTGCGCCGCCTGCCAGCCGAGAATGGCCCGCCGCGTCCCCGCCCCGAAAGCCCCGTCGGGGCTGCCCGCATTGTAGCCGAGCTCGTTGAGCCTGCGCTGCACCGCCACGCGCTCAGCCTTGCTGAGGCCGCCCTGGGGTTGCTGCGCCGCCGCGCCCTGCCGCGCCGCCTCCTGCTGCTGCGCGGCCTTGAGCGCCATGCCAAGGATCTGGCCCACCACCGCGCTCTGGGCGACAGCCGGTCCGGCTGTCGTGGCGGCAAGTACGAAGGCGGCGGCGATGCAGAATTTCGAGGCCAGGCGGGAAAGCGTCATGGTCGATCCGGAAATGCGAGAAGCAGACAGCAGTATAAGCAACCCGCCGACCGTATGTGCGCATCGAACCCGAGGCAAGCGCCGGCTGTGCCAACCAAATCCGCCATCGGTCCGGCGGCGGCAGCCCGTTGCCGCCGCCGGGATAGGACTAGAGCGCCTGCGCGATCGACGCCGCGGCCGCGCCCGCCACCATGCCGGCAATCGTGCCGGCGCCCTTGGTGAGCTCGAACGCCAGGATGCCGCCGACCAACGCCCCATCGACGTCGGCATGCGCCACCGCGCCGAACGTGATGCCCGGCGTGCGCAGGCTGTCCTCGGCGATCTTCACCATCACCTTGACGATGGGCGAGGCATTGCGCTGCGCGCTGGCAAAGGTCTGCACCGCGCCGATGCTGTCATGCGGCGGCTTGTCCCGCGCGATCACGGTGTCGGTCAGGCTGGCGAGCTGCTGCTTTTCGGCCGGAGTGATCAGCCCGGCCGCCGTGAAGCGATTGAGGGCGTCGGCGCGGATCTGCTCGCGGGTCGGCTGGTCGGCCCTGATGTAGGCGGTGATCTTGGCGACGAGGGCGCCGTGCAGTTCGCCGGCGAGATCGACGAGGAATTCGGACTGATCGGTGGTCTTCATGTGAACGTTCATTTCGTGGTCCTCTGGGGGAAGGTTGAAACGACGTTTTGATAGGCGCCGGGCGGCCGCCGGGTACATGGGCAGCACCACCCAAAATTGTCCGCGCGACCTCCTAGCGATCGGCACGGGCGTCCGGCAGGGCGGGGAAGCAATGCGTGTCTCCACCCCTGTCGCTACCCCGGATCGGCGAGGGACTCGTTCACCGGCTGGCAACGCCCTCGCCGATTGCGTAACATCGGGGCGGGAGGCTTCTCGCCGTGGACGGGATTTCGCTCGAACAATATAGCCGGCTCGTTGAGCTGATCTACGATGCGGGCGCCGACCGCAGCCGGTGGCAGGCCTTCGTCGATGCGCTGAGCACGACGTTCGACGAGGCGCGCGTCGTCATGCAGGCGCACGATCTGGCGTCCAATCTGAGCCTGGGCACGCTCAACCAGGCCTACGACCCGGCGCTGGCCGCCAGCTACGACGAGCATTATGCCAGTATCAATGCCTGGCTGCCGGCGATCATGGCAATGCCGCTCGGCCGCGCGGCGACGCCCGAGACCTGGGTGCCGCGCCAGGACCTCGTCAACTCCGAGTATTATGCCGACTGGGCCCGCCCACAGGGTCTCGACACGGCTGCCGGCCTCGTGCTGCACCGCGATGCGAACCGGGTGATGATCCTTTCGGCCAATCTCAACGAGGCGCGCGAGGGGCATAAGCAGCAGCCGATGCTCGGCCTGCTCGATCTGCTCGCGCCGCACCTCTATCGCGCCTTCGACCTGGCGCGCCGCGCCGCCGGCAGCGCAGCGGGGGCGCCGCTGCAGGCGGTGCTCGCCACCCTGCCCGACGCCGCTTTGGTGCTCAGCCGCGACGGCCGCGTGCTGATCGCCAATGCGGCGGCCGAGGCGCTGCTGCGCACCCGCTCGCTCCGTCTCGCCGAGGGGCGGCTCAGTTTCGGCGACGCCGAGGCGGATCGCCGCCTCCATCTGGCGCTGCATCGCATCGCCACCGCCGACTACCGCCGCCTGGGCGGCCCCTTCCCGGTGCGCGGCAGCGCCGGGCAGCCGCCGCTGATGGCCACCGTCACGCCGCTCACGGAAGCCGTACGCAGCCTCGAGGCCATGCTCCCCATCCTCGGCGACAGCACCCCAACCATCCTGCTGCGCCTCCAGGCCAGCGTGCCCGCAGCCGCAACGGCCGCCCAGCTGCAGGCCGCCTACGGCCTGACCCGCGCCGAAGCCGCCCTGGCCCTCGACCTCGCCAACGGCCACGCCCTGCAGACGATTGCCCAAAGCCGCAACACCAGCCCCCACACCGTCCGCAACCAGCTCAAGTCGGTGTTCGAAAAAACCGGCGTGCACCGGCAAGCGGAGCTGGTGGCGCTGTTGCGGCGGGCGTGAGGCCGGGCAGCTGACGGCGACGCATCGCTGGCTTCGGCAGTGCGAGCCGCTCCGAACCAAAGCTGACCGCTACGCCGCGACGGCAAGAAGGCATCGCTCAAGCACACCCTCACCTCATCGGCACCCGACGGCCATGATGTCGCCGTGGCCCGACGACTTCGACCCGAAATTCGCCGCCCAGCAGATCCTGCCCGCCTATGATGCCAATGGCGAAAAGTCACCTACGACCATCTGCGCCTGCTCGTCCCCGGAGACATCCACGGCGACCGCACGGTCAGCGATGTGGCGAGCATTGAGGTGAAGTAACCATCGCGGCGTATGTCCCTGCGACCAGTCACTCGGGGACTTGGCTTGTTGCTGTCGGACAGCCTACGATGTGTTCTAGGGCAATCTGCTAATGCTGTATTGGTGCCGCGATGCGTGCGGGGTTTCGTTTTGAGGGTGTGAGGCGTTTGGCGGCCGCCTGCAGCGTCGCTACTTTGACCTCGCTGCCTGCCTTCCCGGCGCTGGCCAGTCCCGAAACGAGCAAGGCCTGGTTCGAGCAGCTGGACGGCGACACCCGATTCCGTATCCAGTTGGAGCTGGTGCTCACGGCGCACTACGGAAGCATGATCGACGGCGCGTTCGGCAATGGCACTCTCGGCGCTATCCAGGCCTACGAGAAATCGCTCGGTCACACGCCTGATGGGATTCTCGACACAGGCGAGATGCGCGATCTCGGGGACGATGCCGGGCGCGAAGCCGACATGCTCGGCCTCACCGACATCACCGATCCACGAGGTAGCCTGTCTTTCCTGCTCGCGACCAAGCTTTTCGTCCAGTCGGTCGAGAAGCCGGATCGTGTCGTCTACAGTTCGGCGGATGGTAAGATCGGGCTGTCGGTGTGGAGTAAGTCGCAATCGAGCGAACCGTTCGAGGCGACATTCGGCAAATCGGTTACGGCTGGGCAGCATCGAACAATTATCTACTCGCGCCTCAACCCCGACTCCTTCGTATCGACCGGTACTAATGACGGCGCCTATTTCTACACGCGGGGCCTGCGCGGCGACGGGCAGACCGTCGGCTTTACGATTCAGTACGATGAGACCTATCACAGGACGGGTGGGATTTTGGCGACGTTGCTCGCCAGCGTATCTCGACTGCCCCAGCAAGCCGCCGTTACCGCCGAGCCGCCTCCTGAGCCCCCAGCAAGTGACCGAAGCGGGATTTCGAGCGGCTCGGGCTTCTTCATTAGCGGCAGTGGCATGATCCTGACCAACTACCATGTGGCGGGAAACTGTGCGGCACTACAGGTTCCTACCTATGGGGCCGCCAGCCTCTTGAAAGGCGATCCCGATGCCGACCTCGCCGTCATCCAGCTCGACCAGAAGCGTCAAACGCCTTGGGCGGAAATCCGCACCGACCCGGTAAAGCTCGCCGAGAGCGTCGTGCTGGTCGGCTATCCGCTCGCCGACCTGCTTAACTCCGCCCTCAACGTCTCGACGGGCGTGGTATCGTCGCTGACCGGGATCGGCGGCGAGCCGGAATGGTTCACGACCAATGCAGGCGTGCAACCGGGCAATAGCGGCGGGCCCATTCTCGACGCTCACGGCGCGGTCATCGGCATGGCAGTGGCCAAGATGGACGAAGTCAAGATGCTTGCTGAAAGCGGCACGGTCGCACCAAATGTCGGCTTCGGCATCAAGTCGAGCGACATTCTGAATTTCGTCAGCATCTTCGATCATTCGGAGACGCAGGGCTCTTCGGCTCCCGCCCTCAATCCACAAACCATTGCCGACAGGGCGACAGCTTTCACCGTGCAGATCATCTGCACCGGCGCAACGGCGTCGAACTAGTAGGCACCGGCGAAGCAAACACCGCCTGCGGCGTCCACGTCCGCGCAGACCGATTTGGCGATCTCTACCGTCGGGTAGGACGCTCGAATATTGTATCGCACTTGCGACTGGCCAAAATCCACGGTCTGAACGGCGATGCGTGCGCCACGGAGGTACTTCGACCATGTGGCCCCGTACCTTGCAAGTTGGCCATCGGCGGCTTGCTGCGACACATACGAGCCGAACTGAACGTAAGCCCCTTCAACCGGTGGCGCCTGGGATGCCCCCGGTTCCTGGGGAGAGACATCTGCTAGCAAATTGCGGCCGAGCTCGAAGTCGCTGGTGGCATATTTGCGTTCATCATCCCAAGGGCAGAACGTCGCCAGCAAGATCGCGTCGTCGTCCGACAGACCGGCGCTCTTCAGCGTTTCTCGCGTTGCCAGCAGCGCGCCCGGGACGGCGTTGGGCGCCAGTCGGCGGGCCAGATCGATCTGTACCGAAACGCCATCGACCAAATATTTGGTGTAACACCAAGCCTGGTCCCACTGTGCGTCGGTGTCCTTCACGAAATGATGGCCGGCTTCCAGCGTCCATGTCTTTTCGAATTCTCTTACGTCCTGAAAGCTGAACTTGACGAAGTCACCCGTCGGCTTGCCGACGGGGCCGTCGGGAATCTGGCTCGACGCCTCCGGCGCCGGCAAAGGCATGGGCGCGGCCTTTGACGACGAAGGTTCGGACGACGCTTCGGCGGCGCTTACCTCAACGACGGTAGACGATATCTCGGCAACAACGCTGGCAGAGGGCGGTGCGGGTGTAGTGCTCGCGACTTCAAGCATATGGGGATAGGCAAGGCTCAGCCCCCAGCCGAGCCCAATCGCCGCCAAGGCTATCGCAGCGCCTGTCGCGAGGCGTTTGAACCCTGTCGCCCGCTCACGTGCATTGAAAGCGGCCGCCTGTGCCTGCAAGGTCGGTATTTCTCTTTGCCGGACGACCTGCGAGACGGCCTGCTCAAGGAGTGACGTGTTGTGTCTTACTTGCACGTCGTGCCCTTTTTGCCGGAGCTGCCTCTGATAGCGTGTCGATGACCTCTGTGGCAGATGTTGTCGCCATCATTTCTGCGGCCGGTGCAGGAGTGGGGACAGGAACGTCTGGGATCAGCGCTCGCTTCATCGCCGCTTCAACGGCTGCAGCGGCGTCGGGTGAAAGGTTCGTCCGCATCATGGATAGGGCCATTGCAGGGTCGTCCGTTAGAACGGGGATATAGAGGAACTCCTTGATCACGGTTTCGACCGGGACCTCGACCCGCTTCTCGACTTCCTTCTCGACCTCTACCTTCACCTCGAAGGGCACCTTGACCGTTCTCACCCGATGCCAGCGCCAGGCATGGACCAGCCGCGTCCAGCTCGCGAAAAGGCCACGACGCCGCAGCGGCCGATCGTAGTTGGCAGCAATCCGCTGCAGCGCGAGGGCCACCGTCGCAGTAACTGGCCCCGCAAGAGCCGCTAACGCGGCCAGCGACCCAAACCAGATGATCGAAATGAGATCGGCTTGGTCTTCGCTCACGTCCTCCGGTTTGACGCCGAAGAAGCGGCCGGCGATACGACGAATTTGATCGGCACGCGCTATTGGTATGCGGTCACCCTCAAGCTTGTTAATCTCCTGATTCAGCATCTCCTGTTGCTTCAGGTTGTCGTTCGTCACCGCATCCTTATTGACCTGTGCCGTCTGCGCATCCGCGAGGCGTTGCTGCGCATCATCAATCTGCCCGTCCCAATTCTTCGTCACCTGGGCCAAACGATCGACCAGTTCAGCGCGATGCTTTTGAAGCGTGGAACGATCCGTATCAGTCATGGGGGTGGACGCAGCGAGTTCCCTGTCGAACGTCGACTGAAGCTGCGCCACGCGATCCAGGAGGGGCTGAAGTTCAACCTGATGCCTCTCGTCCAACCCCGGTCTTGGGTTGACCAGGGCGTCGAGCTGCGCCTGTGTTTTCGCCGCTGCCGCGTTGTCACCACTCTGCTTGTAGATTTCGATCCGCTTGACGTAGCTATCGCGCTGGCGTTCGAACTGTCCGACGGCCTCGTCAGTCTCTTGCTTTTGCGCGAGTATCTTGTCGTCGCGCTCTTTCTTTGCCTCTGCCAATCCGCCCTGAGCTTGGGTTGCCGCGGGAGACAAGGTCACAGCGGCGCTAAGCTGTTTGTCGATCTGGTCGATCTGGTCCTGGGTCGTGGCGTGGTCCTGCTTGGCCCGCTCCGTCAAATCGGTCAGAATGTTTTGCGCGTCCGCGACTGGATTGGTATTTGCAGATACTTCGAGCGCGCTCTTCAGCCCCTCAAGCGTTAGCCGCTTCTGGTCGATATCCTCACGCATCTGCTCGTACGGCAATTGCCGCAGTGCGGCAGCGCGTTCGAGACCCATGAACACGGTCTCGAACGTAATCCCCGCAAGCGCGAGCATGAAGATGAGGATCAGCGGCTTCCACTTCCAGTCCGAAGCGAACAGCAGCGTAGCGGTCGGTATCTTCGTCAGCTCGGCAAGGGCGACGATGAAGAACGGCGCGCTGGCCAGAATCAGATCGGTAGAATTGGCCGATTGCGACGACGAAAACGCCTGATATCCCAGCGCAATACCGGTAGATAAGCCTATCAGCGCAGCCGCAACCTCGAGTACCCAAGCACCGCGGTAAGTCCAATTGCCGTAGCTGGCGAGTTTATCCGCCATGGTAGCGCGCATTCAAAGCCCCCAAAGAAATGCGCCAAATATGACTTCAAGCGTGCGATGCCGTGCTTCCAGACGCAAGGCTTTTTGCGCCCCTCCTATCGCTATAGTTAGCTCGGCTCTCTTTGAACTGTCGAGATTCGCCTAACGCCCGAACCACCAGTTGACCGCCACCACAATGGCAACCACCACCACGCCCACCACGATCGCGACCGCCAGCGAAGGCTGCCCCTGCGGACGCTGCGGCTTGGGCGGCGGCGGCTTCTTCTTGGGGCCCGGGGTGAATTTGATGACGTTATCGTCTGGCATGGCTCAGGCTTAAGCGAGCGCCGCCCCCGCGTCTAGCCGAGGTCCGACCCCGCCATCAGCAGCGTGGCGACTGCTTCGCCCGGCGCCAGCGTATTGAGGGCGGCCTCGCACCGATGCCTAACGCTCCCATAATCTCCAATAACAAACTGTCATTCTAGAATAAATTTCACTTGAATGAAGTACACGCACCATCGCGCCATGCGTGTTTCAAGTGTAAGTATTGCGTCATTCATTCATCGTTGGTCCGGCCTTGAAGGAGGGCAGGAACGGTCCAACTACTCTCTCTTTCTCACCGAGCTTTGTGACGTAATCGATGTGCCTCACCCCGATCCGGCGGGTGCAAGTCACGACTACAATGACTACGTATTTGAACGACGTCGGGAACGTCCACTCGACGACGGCACCGTCGAGACAAAGCGCATCGATCTCTACAAGCGCGATTGCTTCATCCTCGAAGCAAAGCAAAGCCGCCTGCGCGGCGGGCGCAAGGCGTTAGTTGCTCGCCAGGGCGATCTTTTTGCCCCGATGCCGGAGACTGAAGAGTTTGCTGGCGGCATCGATCAGCTCATGCATGGCGCTCGCCGGCAGGCGGAAGGCTACGCGGCCCTGCTGCCGCCCGATCACGACTATCCGCCCTTCGTGATCGTCTGCGATGTCGGGCGAAGCTTCGAGGTCTTCGCAGACTTCTCCGGGCACGGCCGCTTCTATCAGCAATACCCGGATGCCAGATCGTTCCGCATCAAGTTGGTTGACCTCGCCGAGCCGGCCATGCGAGAGCGGCTTCGCGCCATCTGGCTCGCCCCCGACAGTCTCGATCCCGCCAAGCACTCCGCCAAGGTCACCCGGGAGATTGCGGCCAGCCTCGCCACGCTCTCCAAAGCCCTCGAGACCCGTGGCTTCGAGGCGCGCGAAGTGGCGGTCTTTCTCATGCGGTGCCTCTTCACCATGTTCGTCGAGGATGCCGAGCTCATCCGCTCGGGCGGCTTCACCGCCATTTTGGACACATGCCTTGCCGACCCCGCACGGTTCCCGGCGGAGCTGACCGATCTGTGGCAGCGCATGGACAAAGGCGAGTACTCGCCCGCCATCGGCGAGAAGCTTCTGCACTTCAACGGCAAGCTGTTCAAGCAGGTTCGCGTCCTGCCGCTCCGCAAGGGCGAGATAGAAATGTTGCGCAAGGCGGCCGAGGCCGACTGGCGCGATCTCGAACCGGCAATATTTGGAACGCTGTTCGAGCAGGCCCTCGATCCGGTCGAGCGCCGTCGGCTGGGTGCGCACTACACGCCTCGCGCCTATGTCGAGCGCCTAGTGGAAGCCACCATCATGGAACCGCTGATGCAGGACTGGGTGAATGCCCAGAACGCGGCGGCGCGCGAGTTGCGGGCAGGATCGGTGAGTGCGGCACTGGGCGAGTATGCGGGCTTCCTCGCGCGCCTCGCCAATATACGGGTGCTCGATCCTGCCTGCGGCAGCGGTAATTTTCTCTATGTAGCATTGCGCCGCATGAAGCAGCTCGAAGGTGAGGTCGTCAGCCGCGTGAGCGATCTGGGCGGCGCCGAGGCCGTCGAGGACATTGCAGGACTGACGGTTCGCCCGGAGCAGTTCTTCGGGCTAGAACTCAACAAGCGCGCCGTCGAGATTGCGGAACTGGTGCTCTGGATCGGCTACCTCCAATGGCATCTCAAGACGCACGTCACGCCGCCGCGCGAGCCGGTCCTGGGCAGCAAGGATCACGTGCGGCAAGGCAACGCTGTGCTGACCTGGTCCGGGGCGCCCCAGCAGCACCTCAAGCGCGACCGCACGGGCGCACCCGTACTGGAGGGCGAACGTGAGGTCTATGTCTATCCCGATGCGTCGCAGCCTGAATGGCCGACGGCAGACTTCATCGTCGGCAACCCACCCTTCATCGGCGGCAAGGATTTGCGGAGCCGGCTCGATGCCGGCGAGGCGGAGGCGCTCTGGCGCGCCCATCCCGGCATCAACCCGTCGGCCGACTTCGTCATGTACTGGTGGGACCGGGCGGCGGAGCTGCTGCACTCCCAGCAGGACAGGCGGCTGCGCCGCTTCGGGCTCGTGACGACCAACTCGATCACGCAGGTCTTTCAGCGACGCGTCGTCGAGCAGCGGCTCTCGGCCGATCCGCCCGTCTCGATCGTCATGGCTATCCCCGATCATCCCTGGACGAAGGCGAGCAAGGATGCCGCCGCCGTTCGTATTGCCATGACCGTGGTCGAGGCAGGCAAACGCGACGGCACGCTCCGCAAGGTCACGTCGGAGGCCGATCTCGATACCGATGAACCCAAGATCGCGATGTCGCGAACCCGTGGCCGCATCAATGCCGACCTAACGATCGGCGCGGATCTGACGAAGGCCCGCGCTTTGCTCGCAAACGGGGAGCTGTCGTCCCCCGGCGTGAAACTGCACGGCGACGGCTTTATCGTGACACGACAAGAGGCGGAGAAGCTGGGGCTTGGGACGGTCGATGGTCTGGCGGCGCACATCCGGGAATACCGCAATGGCAAGGACCTGACGTCGCGCCCTCGCGACGTGATGGTGATTGATCTGTTCGGTCTCATCGAAACCGATGTTCGCCGCCGCTTCGGCGCCGTCTATGAGCATCTCCTGGCTAAAGTGAAGCCGGAACGCGCGAGTAACAACCGAGCGAGCTATCGCAACAACTGGTGGATCTTTGGCGAACCGCGGTCCGCGCTGCGTCCCGCGCTCGAAACACTAGAGCGCTATGTTGCGACCGTGGAGACAGCCAAGCACAGGATTTTCCAGTTCCTGCCGACCGGCATCCTGCCTGACAACATGGTCGTTGCCATCGCTTCTGCCAGCGCCTTTCACCTGGGAGTGCTCTCCTCCAATATCCATGTTGCCTGGGCCATGCGGGCTGGCGGATGGCTCGGCATAGGCAACGATCCGCGATACTCCAAGACTCGGTGCTTCGACCCCTTCCCGTTCCCGGTCGCGACTTCGCGCCTGCAGGACGAGATCGGCGGCCTCGCCGAAGAACTCGACGCGCTGCGCAAGCAGGTCCTGCAGCAGCACGGCGACCTGACGCTGACCGGGCTCTACAACGTGCTCGACGAAATCCGTGCCGGCGGCGAGCTTTCGCTCAAAAGCGCAGACATCCAGTCACGCGGCCGGGTTCTCACGCTGCGGGATCTGCACGATCGGATCGATGGGGCGGTGATGCGTGCCTATGGCTGGCCCGCCGGAATGAGCGAGCCGGCGATACTGTCCGCGCTGGTCGACCTCAATGCCCAGCGCGCGGCGGAAGAGCGTGGCGGGTTCGTCCGCTGGCTCCGGGAAGACTATCAGCGCGAAAAGCTGGCGCCGCTACTCAAGCGCGCCGAGCGGGTCGAGGCTTTGCCCGCTGCCGAAATCCGCAAACGCCGCATCGCACTGCCGGCGGATGTTCGCGAACAGGCGGATGCCGTCGTCGCGGCGCTACCGGCGAGCGCGACGCCCTTCACCTTCGGCGACGTCACCCGGCAGTTCCGTGCGGCGGAAAAGGCCACCGTCAACGACGTCCTGGCCGCGCTGGCTGCCGACCAGGGCGAAATCAGCCAGCTTCCCGACGGCCGGCACTACGTCCGCACGCCGCGCGTGGCGTGACGAGCCGCGGCTAGCCGAGGTCCGAGCCCGCCATCAGCAGCGTTGCCGCCGCCTCCAGTCCCGCGCGGTCAGCCTCGTCGAACCGGGCCAGCTTCGGGCTGTCGAGATCGAGCACGCCGACGATCCGCTCGCCGGCGCGCAGCGGCACCACCAGCTCGGAGCGCGAGGCCGCGTCGCAGGCGATGTGGCCGGGGAAGGCGTCGACGTCGGGCACGACGATCGAGCGCCGCTCGGCCACCGCCGTGCCGCAGACGCCGCGTCCGACCGCGATGCGCACGCAGGCGGGCCGCCCCTGGAACGGCCCGACCACCAGTTCCTCCGGCGTGCGCAGGAAGTAGAACCCGGCCCAGTTGAGGTCGGGCAGCATTTCCATCAGCAGCGCCGACATGTTGGCCGCATTGGCGATGCCGTCGCGCTCGCCGGCGAGCAAGCCGCCCAGCCGGCTCAGGAGTTCGGCATAGAGGGCCGGCTTGTCATCGGTGGCAAAGGCGGTGGCGGCGGGCTGGAACACGAGGGAAATCTCCGGCGGCGGGGTCCTCCGCTCCTTACACCCCCGCGTCCGCCGGCGCCACGGCGGCGACCGCCCCCCAAATCCCCCGTTAACCCCGCATAAACCACGTTTGCCCCGCCCCCCGCCGCCTGCTATCAGCGGCCAAACGGGCCAATCCGCCCCGAATCCGCCCGCGGCGCGTAGCGCGCAAACCGAAAAGACCCGATGCCCATCCCGCTCGACCACATCCGCAATTTCTCCATCGTGGCCCATATCGACCACGGCAAGTCGACCCTGGCCGACCGGCTGATCCAGCAGACCGGCGGGCTCGAGGCGCGCGAGATGAAGGAGCAGGTGCTGGACTCGATGGATATCGAGCGCGAGCGCGGCATCACCATCAAGGCGCAGACGGTGCGCCTCAACTACACCGCGCAAAACGGCGAGGCCTACGTCCTCAACCTCATCGACACGCCCGGCCATGTCGACTTCGCCTACGAGGTCAACCGCTCGCTCGCCGCCGTCGAGGGCTCGCTGCTGGTCGTCGACGCCACGCAGGGCGTCGAGGCGCAGACCCTCGCGAACGTCTACCACGCGATGGAGGTCAATCACGAGATCGTCCCCGTCATCAACAAGGTCGACCTGCCCGCCGCCGATGTCGCCAAGGTCAAGCAGCAGATCGAGGACGTGATCGGGCTCGACGCCTCCGACGCGCTCGAAATCTCCGCCAAGACCGGGCTCGGCATCGACACCGTGCTCGAGGCCATCGTCCACCGCCTGCCCGCCCCCAAGGGCGACCCCGCCGCGCCGCTCAAGGCGCTGCTGGTCGACAGCTGGTACGACACGTATCTGGGCGTCGTCGTCCTCATCCGCGTCATCGACGGCAGCATCAAGAAGGGCCAGCGCATCCGCATGATGGCCACCAAGGCCGCCTATGAGCTCGACCGCGTCGGCGTGTTCACCCCCAAGCTGGTGGATACCGGCGAGCTCGGACCGGGCGAGATCGGTTTCTTCACCGCCGCCATTAAGCAGGTCGCCGATACCAATGTGGGCGACACCGTCACCGACGATCGCCGCCCCACCGCCGAGGCCCTCACCGGCTTCCGCCCGGCGCAGCCGGTGGTGTTCTGCGGCCTGTTCCCGGTCGATGCCTCGGATTTCGAGCTGCTGCGCGACGCCATGGGCAAGCTGCGCCTCAACGACGCGAGCTTCAGCTACGAGATGGAGACCTCCGCCGCGCTCGGCTTCGGCTTCCGCTGCGGCTTCCTCGGGCTCCTGCATCTCGAGATCATCCAGGAACGGCTGAGCCGCGAGTTCAACCTCGATCTCATCGCCACCGCGCCCTCCGTGATCTACGAGATCGAGCTGACCAGCGGCGAGACGATCAAGCTGCACAATCCGGCCGACATGCCGGAGGTCACCAAGATCAAGGAAATCCGCGAGCCCTGGATCAAGGCGACGATCCTGACGCCCGACGAATATCTCGGCGGCATCCTGAAGCTCTGCCAGGACCGGCGCGGCATCCAGCGCAACATGACCTATGTGGGCAACCGCGCGATGATCGAATACGACCTGCCCCTCAACGAGGTGGTGTTCGATTTCTACGACCGGCTAAAATCCATTTCTACCGGCTATGCCAGCTTCGACTACAATCTCGCCGATTACCGCGCCGGCGACCTCGTCAAGCTCACGGTGCTGGTCAATACCGAGCCGGTCGATGCGCTCTCGATGCTGGTCCACCGCCACGCCGCCGAAGCGCGCGGCCGGCAGATGTGCGAAAAGCTCAAAGAGCTGATCCCGCCCCACCTCTTCGTCATCCCCATCCAGGCCGCCATCGGCGGCAAGATCATCGCCCGCGAAACCATCCGCGCGCTACGCAAGGACGTGACGGCAAAATGCTATGGCGGCGACGCGACGCGTAAGCGCAAGCTGCTGGAAGCCCAGAAGCGCGGCAAGAAAAAGATGCGCCAGTTCGGCAGTGTCGAGATCCCGCAAGAAGCGTTCATCGCGGCGCTGAAGATGGATGATAATTAGGGGTCATCCTTGAGCAGTGCCCAAATCGCCATCGTTTACACGTGAAGTGATCGATCACGTCGCCTGGCGAATACCGCCAAGAGCCAAGAAAGCCAGTATTTGATCAACCTGGCTCATCGCAGAGACATCGTCGGCGGCTTTCGCACTAAGCCACTCGGTATATGCGATGAGACCCGCCATATCGCATCGCGGGTCAAAGAACCCAGCTCGAAGCGAGCGGTGGATGGCGATAACGATCCAACTTCTAGTTTCGACGTGCGACGACCGATGGAATAGTCGACCGCTGGACACATATCTCGAAAAAACGAAATCCAACGACGTTCCATGTACACGGCCGATATAGGACGAGGAGAAGAGATTACCAAACATGAACGCCAACGCCGCGATTGTGGGCTCGTCATCCATGCGCGAAGACGGAACGCGCATTAACACGCGGATCGCAACTCGTGCGATGATGGAAAGCACATGCTCAGTGGTGGTCTCTACGTGGCAAACTCGCGCGACGGCACTCAATCGAAAGATTGCATCTTCGTCATCAGGGAAGCAGTAGGCCCAGATTGCTATATCGACGACGGAATCGAGAGGAAGATCCGTTAGCTTAGACAGAGGCTTCGCCACGAATACGGCATTGCGATTTTCGCGGTTGTCGTGCAGCCATCTAATTGCTCCGTCGCGTACGGGCTCAATCCCGCCCCCTGCCTCAAGCCAAGTCCTCAATACGAAGTCGAAGCCGGTCGTCTCAACGTTTGATCGCAACCAGTCGACTGTTTGGTCGTGGACCAGGTCGAGTTCGCCTTTGGCGTCGAGCCAGGCTTGGTAGACGAACTGCGCTTCGGCATCTGACTTATGTATCCCAAGCCAGGCGCGGATCGGCTCGCGGACGAAGTCCCGTTCACCTCCGGCATCGAGCCAGGCCTTGTAGACAAACTGCGCTTCGGCATCTAACTGATGTGCGGCGAGCCACGCACCGATCGACTCGCGGACGACGTCCCGTTCACCTTTGGCGTCGAGCCACGCTTTGTAGACAAACTGCGCTTTGGCGTCTGATTGATGTGCGCCGAGCCACGCGCCGATCGACTCGCGGATGGGTTGCCGTTCCCCTTTGGCGTCGAGCCAGGCCTTGTAGATGCGTGTCGCTTCGGCATCTGTGTGATGTGTGCTGAGCCACGCGCGGATCGGCTCGCGGACGAAATCCACCTCGCCTTTGGCATCGAGCCAAGCTTGGTAGACAAACCGCGCTTCGGCATCTGACTGATGTGTCCCAAGCCAGGCGCGGATCGGCTCGCGGACGAAGTCCCGCTCACCTGTGGCGTCCAGCCAGGCCTTGTAGACAAACTGCGCTTCCGTATCCGACTGATGTGTGCCGAGCCAAACGCGGATCGCATCGCGGACGAAGTCCGGTTCACCGCCAGCGACAAGCCATGCCTCAAAGACAAAACTGCACTTGGCATTGAATGAGGCGTTGGCGCCCAGCCATACAGCGATCTCGCGATCAAGCGCCGCAGCGACCTCGCCACCGTCTAGCAGTGCGACAAGTAGAAAGTGCGTTTGTGACTGCGTCGGCTCTGAGTGTATCCGGTCAATAAGCCTCTCTCGATAACGATCGGGGAGGAACTGGTAGGCACAGCGGAGAAGATAGTTGGACCCCGACGGCCGAGATGCCGCAGTGTCAAGGCACCTAACAATTCCAGTGGTCTCGTAGGTCCCTTGCTCGTCCTGTGGCAGCTCTGAGAGTCGGCGGACTAGAAAGGCCAGCACGACGTCCGAGGCAGGACTGGCCACGACGGCGTTGCGGAATAGCTCGTTCTCAGACAACAGAGCGGCCTTAGAACGCAAATCTAATAAGCCACCGCGCAACAAGGTCAACGCACTTCCAAGCGTCTCACTTTGATTTGAGGTAAGAAGGCGGCTCACTACAGCCTTGCCGTCGATCTTGGAAAATCCGGGGTTTGAGGCCAACCGGTCGATTGCTACCAAGGCGTTGGGTAGAGCGCCATCCGACGCAAGCTGATGGAGGGAGTCGGAAAGTCTCGACGTAGGTTCTCCGCTGTCGTCCAGGAACCACTGCGCTGCAAGGCCGTCCGCGAGGATATCGTGCGCTGCCGACACCTCGTTCTCGTTTCGCTCGATCCATCGATCAACTTGCAATGCCTCAAGCAAGTCGCTTGCTTCGGGATATCCCTCAAGAATGGTCTTTAGACGTTGATCAGAGATTGGCAGTGAAAGTGCCAATTTCCCGAGTGCGCGACGAACCGCGGAGGGACTTCCTCGATCTCGGCAGAGCATTGTGACTCGACGATTGACCCAACTCTGGAAAGAGGGGTCGTCATTCAACGCGCTGAATTGCAGGTTGAATGACGTTGCGTCGGCGCGATGGACGTAGACCGCAAAGGCCGCCATCGCGGGCAGCCCCTTGCAGACTGTAAGGACAGACGCGGTCTCGGGGATACCTTCCGACAGGAGGATTTGCTCGGTCGCCCATACGGCAAACTCTTTCTCCCCCGCGTCACCCGCCAACTCGTATCGTCTCGGTAGCATTTCGGCGAGCGACTGATGCACAGCGAAGAGGGAACTCTTTCGACAATTGACGATGAGCCTCAGGCGGTGGCCGCCTTGTACGGCGCCACCCTCGATGGCTTGCGCAATGTTCCCAAGCGAGTTGGCGGTCTCGGCGTAGTCGAGGATGAGTACGATTTGCGCGGGCGCCTCATGCGCCCTCAAGAGTTCGTCAACGGTCCTGGCGTTGGCCAAATTGGTGAGCCGATAAACGTCCCAACCTTTGACGAAAAGTGACCTTCCCAGCTCAAGAGATAGCCGCGACTTACCAACCCCGCCAGGGCCGAATAGGATAAGCGACCTAACAGGGTCGTCACCTTCAAGCGAGTCGACTAGTCCGGCTTCCGTAGTGACAGCGGGACGCCCTTTGCTCGCCGAGAACAGCTCCCGTGAGTAGTATGGCAGACCTCCGGTCTGTAGGTACCGCCGAAAGCCCCCATTCTCCTTGGCCCGAAGATCCAATGGTTGGAGGCCGTCGGGTAGGCCGCCAAACCACCGATGCTTAAGAGCGGGGAAGCGCACCAGATCCCTCGCAAAGTGATCCCAAGACACAATACGGACAGCATTTGGGGCCGCTAACCTTTCGAGGTGCGCGAGAGAGCTTCCTTGGGCAAGGGTTTGGAAGAAGGCTTGGATGGCGCCCCTCAGACCGATTGCGGCATTCTCGGTCAACGGCGAAGAAACACAAAACCAGTAGCCCGTAACCGGGTTCTCAATGTCGAGCCACCGTCGGTACGGCGAGCCTTGTCCCAAAGTATGGTCGAGTGCCAGCTTGGGAAGGTTGTCCTGAAGGTGTTTCTTAACCTCGTTCCAACGCTGGAACGCGTCTGATTTGGTGTCTCGGCCAATGAATTTACACTCGACAACAACCGTCTCCCCAGAGGAGTCGGTTATCATGTCGATTGCGCCGTCCCGTCCCCGGGCGAGCCGCTTGAGCAAGTTGGGATTGCTTTTGTCTTGAGCCAGAGACGAATGGACGAAGTCCTCGAAGGCGAGGCCATCGTCATCCGTTCCCAATATGCGATCTTCGAACCTGACCAGATCGCTCATGTAGTAGTCAGCGCTTTGCTGGGCAAAGTCCTCTTGGCCACGTTCGGCAGGATCCACTCGACCATCGCAATGGTAAAGTGCCCATGCGATTTCGTCGCTTTGCTGGGCTCTGAAAAGACAACGCGGTCGCGTGCGAAGGCCCCTGTCCACGTCAGGCGCTGACCCTGGAACCCATACTCCGTGACCCGACTATCCCAGTAAGGCGGGACCCTGCGATTTAAGTAGATGCCAAAAAACATAAAGAAAATCCCCGAGAGCAGCATATGCGCCCGCGTGAGATTTTGCCAAGTCCGGTCAAAGACTTGGAACAACATTGATCCAACGCACTTGTCTCCGCCAAGGTCTGATCTCCCCCCGCATCGATTCATCGCCTCGGACGCGGACCAGCGTCCGTCGCTCATCCGCCCCTGCCCGGCCTCGGCAATTCCCCGTTTCCGCAAACGTATCCAACGCCCTTGCAATAGCCGCGTATCCGCGCGGGCATCAGGGACAGGACGCGCTACTCGAACGAGGACATCCGCATCCGGCGGCGACCTGCAAATCCCTTCGGCTGCTACGCGACCGCAGCGGCGGGACGAGCGCGCCCACTTGGGATCGATCGCACAGAGCCCGCCTCATCAATAGCGCCAAGACGCCCAATCGCTCGCAACATCCGTTCTCCTGCCGCAACTGGCCGACGAACATTTCCGCTTGCCGGCAGTGCATTGACGAACTCGACGCAACGAGACTGTCACATAGCGCTGTTAGCACCCCTCCCCAGCGATCGCACTCACCCGCCTCTCTTCTCCTTCAACGCCAGGGAGCGTTTGATGCTGCACTCTTTCCATAAATTCGCCGCCGCGGCCGGCGCGCTGGGGCTCAGCCTCGTGCCCGCCACCGCCTATGCGGACCCGGTCAAGTTCGATTTCTGGTACGGCCTGTCGGGCGCGCTCTCCGACGTCGTCCAGCAGATGTGCACGAACTTCAATGCCAGCCAGGCCGACTACCAGATCGTGTGCACCAGCCACACCGACTACGCCACGAACTTCCAGGACCTGATCGCGGCCTACCGCGCCGGCAACCCGCCGACGCTGGGCCAGGAAAACGAGATCACCACCGGCACGATGCTACTGTCGGGCGCCGTGGTCCCGGTCCAGCAGATGATGGAAACGGCCGGCTACAAGATCGACTGGAACAATTATCTGCCGGCGGTGCGCGGCTACTACCAGACCTCGAAGGGCGAGCTCTACTCGATGCCCTTCAACTCCTCGACCGCGGTGCTCTACTGGAACCAGGACGCCTTCACCAAGATCGGCAAGGACCACGCTCCGGCCACCTGGGAAGAGGCCCATGACGACATGGTGGCGCTCAAGGCCGCCGGCTACGACTGCCCGCTCGCCCTCGACATCACCTCCGATGCGACCTGGCAGAACATGGAGCAGTTCCTCACCATCCATGGCGAGACGGTTGCGACCAAGAACAACGGCTATGACGGGCTCGACGCCCAGGTCACGTTCAACCAGGGCAAGTTCGTCCAGATGGTGACGGACTTCAAGAAGTGGTACGACGAGGGCGTGCTGCAGCTCAAGAGCGCCAAGGCGGGTGAGACCGGCCAGGCGGCGTTCGCGGCGGGTCACTGCATGATGGATTTCGAGTCGGTCGCCGGCCATGCCAATATCGGCAAGACCGCTTCGCCCGACATGCACTGGGGCACCGCGATGCTGCCGGTCTATGCCGGCACCGAGCGCCACAACGCCATCGTGGGCGGCGCCTCGATCTGGGTGATGAAGGGCAAGTCGGACGCCGAGTACAAGGGCGCTGCGGCGTTCCTCAACTGGCTCGCCCAGCCCGAGCAGGCGCTGTTCTGGTCGACCAACACCGGCTACATTCCGGTCACCAAGACCGGCTACGACTCGCTGGTCGCGTCGGGCTTCTACGACAAGGCCCCCTACAAGGGTCGTGAGGCCGCCATCCAGGCGCTCACCGCCAACACCCCGGCCACCGTTCCGGGCATCCGCCTGCTGAACCTGCCGCAGATTCGTCTCGAAGTCGGCAACGCCATGGCGGCGATCTTCTCGAACCAGGCGCCGGTGCAGCAGGCTCTCGACGACGCAGCCAAGCGCTCGAACGACATTCTGGCCAAGGCCGCGGCCCAGTATCCGGGCCAGTCGTTCCCCTGATCTAACCGCATCTCCTCACGGCCGGGTACGCCCGGCCGTGATCTCGTCCAGACCTCGAGGCGCCGTTTGACCACCGCCGACACCCAGCCCATCGCTTCCGCTGCCGCTGCGACACCGGCCAAGCCTCGCGCCCGCGCCACGGCAGCGACGACGCGCAAGCGGGCCATCTTCCACAATAGCTGGCTGGGCTTTGCCTTCGCGATCCCGCAGCTGCTGCTGATCTTCACCTTCTTCTACTGGCCGGCCAGCCAGGCGATCTACTGGGCCTTCACCTCGCAGGCGCCGTTCGGCGGCAGCAATGACTGGGTGGGCTTTGCCAATTTCCAGTCCATCGTGTCCGATCCGGTCTATTGGGACTCGGTCGCGCGCAGCTTCGTGTTCGCCGCCTTCTCCACCGCGCTCGCCATGGGCATCGGGCTGGTGATGGCGCTCTTGGTCGATCGCGAGCTTGCCGGCAACAAGATCTACCGCACGGTGCTGGTCTGGCCCTATGCCATCGCGGCGCCGGCGCTCGGCCTCGCCTTCCGCTTCATGCTGGCGCCCGAGGCGGGACTGCTGGCCTTCCTCAACCACATCTGGCCCAACATCTGGGACCCCACGCTCAATGGCAACGAGGCGCTCGGCGCCATCATCTTCGCCTTCTCGTGGAAATATGTGGGCTACAATTTCATCTTCATGCTGGCGGCGCTGCAGGCGATCCCGCGCTCGCTGATCGAGGCGGCCGCCATGGATGGCGCGCGCCCGATCCGGCGCATGTTCGACATCCAGATTCCGCTGCTGACGCCGACGCTGTTCTTCCTGCTGGTGCTCAACATCACCGACAGCTTCCAGGACAGTTTCGGCATCGTCAACATCATGACCGATGGCGGCCCCAACCGCGCCACCAGCCTGATGGTCTACAAGATCTATTTCGACGGCTTCAAAGGCCTCGATTATTCGGGCGCTGCCGCGCAGTCGCTGATCCTGATGCTGATCGTCATCGGCCTCACCATCGTGCAGTTCCGCTACATCGAACGGCGCGTGCACTACAAATGAGCGGGCTCAGTAAAAGTGGCAGCCGGTTTTGCGGCTCGAGCCCGCAGAAAAATGCAATGAGCGGCATGACGAGATGATCGAACGCACCCCGCTCTTCAACGTCGTCAGCCAGGTGATCCTGTTCCTCGGCCTCGTGGTGTCGCTGTTCCCCTTCGTCGTGGTGGTGATCGCGGCGTCGCACAATCTGCACGACGTCAACGATGTGCCGATGTCGTTCTGGCCCGGTCAGGACTTCTTCGCCAACCTTGCCGAGGCCTGGACCCGCGGCAGCTTCGGCATCAAGATCATGAACAGCGTGATCTTTGCGGTCGGCGTGGCGGTCGGCAAGGTCGTCATCTCGGCGATCACCGCGTACTCGATCGTCTATTTCGGCTATCGCGGCCGCATGCTGATCTTCTGGCTGGTGTTCATCACGCTGATGCTGCCGCTCGAAGTGCGCATCGTGCCGACCTACGCGGTGGCCGCCAATGTGCTCTCGCCCTATCAGGGCATCCTCGATATCACCGGCATCACCTGGCTGGTCAACCAGGTGAGCGGCATCCGCATCACGCTGGCGCTCGGCCTGCTGGACTCCTATCCCGGCCTCATCCTGCCGCTGATCGCCACCGCGACTGGAACATTCCTCTACCGGCAGTTCTTCCTCACTCTGCCCGACGAGCTGGTCGAGGCTGCCAAGATGGATGGCGCCGGGCCGGTGCGCTTCTTCTTCGACATGATCCTGCCGCTCAGCGTCACCAACATCGCGGCGCTGTTCACCATCATGTTCGTGTGGGCCTGGAACGAGTATCTGTGGCCGCTGCTGGTCACCACCGATCCCACCAAGCGCGTGGCCGCCGTCGGCCTGCTCGACGTGGTGCCCGGCACCGACAGCATCCCGGCCTGGAACATCGCCATGGCGGGCACGCTGATCGTCATGCTGCCGCCGCTGCTCATCGTCATCTTCACGCAGCGCTTCTTCGTGCGCGGCCTCGTCGCCACCGAAAAGTAGGAACCTGACCTTGGCCGAAATCTCCATCCGTGGCGTCGAGAAGAATTACGGCAAGACCCCCGTCGTGCACGGGCTCGACCTCGATATCGCCTCGCGCGAATTCGTCGTCATCCTGGGGCCGTCGGGCTGCGGCAAGTCCACCCTGCTGCGCATGATCGCCGGGCTCGAATCCATTTCGGGCGGCGAGATCGCCATCGACAACCTGGTCGTCAACGAGCTCGAGCCGCGCGAGCGCGGTTGCGCCATGGTGTTCCAGAACTACGCGCTCTACCCGCATATGAGCGTCGCCGACAATATCGGCTATTCGCTCAAGGTCGCCGGCGTCGACCGGGCCGAACGCCGGCGCCGCGTCGAGGACGTGGCGCGCTCGGTGAGCCTCGAGCAATATCTCGACCGTCGTCCGGCCAACCTGTCGGGCGGCCAGCGCCAGCGCGTCGCCATGGCGCGCGCCATGATCCGCGAGCCGAAGGTCTTCCTGTTCGACGAACCGCTCAGCAATCTCGATGCGCAATTGCGCGTGCTGATGCGCGCCGAAATCCGGCGCCTGCACAAGCAACTGGGCACCACCAGCGTGTTCGTCACGCACGACCAGGCCGAGGCCATGACGCTGGCCGACCGGCTGGTGGTGATGCACGATGGCCGCGTCGAGCAGGTGGGCACGCCGGGCGAGATCTACGGCCGGCCGGCAACGCGCTTCGTCGCGGGCTTCATCGGCTCGCCGCCAATGAACCTGCTCGAGGGCAGCATCGACGCCAGGGGCGATTTCCGTCCGGCGCAGAGCGACGCCGCCAGCGTGCCGCTCGGCCGGCCGGACCTCGCCAGCCGCAAGGTGACGCTGGGGCTGCGCCCCGAGGCGCTGAAGTTCGGCGCCGGCGGCGCCATCCAGCTGACCGCCGCCATCGATTTCATCGAGGAGCTCGGGGCCAGCCGCGTGGCGCATATGCTCTGGTCGAGCCTGCCGCTCGCCGCCATGACGACCGAGGCGATCCAGCCCGGCGCCGCGACGCTCGCGGTGGCGCCGGCCGACCTCCATCTGTTCGACGAGAGCGGCCGCCGCCTCTAGCGCCGCCGCACCGCCGGGCGATTTCGGCAACAGCGCTGTAACCGCTGGATTCCCGGACTTCTCCCGGTCCCATCATATCAAACGCCAATGCTGTTCATTGCACAAACCGGGCGTGCGGAATGCTGAGAGTCGAGGCTAAGCGACGTGTTGTCGCGGGTCCCCGGCCGTTTGCGGCGGGACGCACAAGAACGCGGTCGAACGGCCGTATCAACCGGAGGAGCATACCGTGGCGTTTGCAACAGGAATTGGACGGAGCTTCGCGCTCAAGGCAGCGGCGGCGCTGCTGCTGAGCAGCGCGGCGCTGCCGGCGATGGCACAGGACGCGGTGCAGAACATTACCGCCGACCAGCTGGTCAATGCCGACAAGGATCAGGCCAACTGGCTGATGTACAACCGGACCTATGACGGCCACCGGTTCTCGCCCCTGACCGAGATCAGCAAGGACAACGTCAAGAACCTCAAGATGGCCTATTCGGTGGCGCTCGCCCCGTCGGCCGGTGCGGTGGGCAACTACAAGTTCGCCGGCCTCGAGGGCACCCCGCTGGTCGTCAATGGCCACATGTACGCTACCGACGCGCTCGGCCGGGTCTACAAGATCGATCTCACCAGCGGCAAGAACGGCGTGATCGAATGGATCATGGATCCGGAATCGGAAGTCGATCCGGTCGTGGTCGAGCCGTTCAACAACAAGGGCGTCGCGCTGCTGGGCGGCAATGTCTACTCGCTCTCGATGGACGGCCGGCTGATCGCCACCGACGCCGAGACCGGCGAAGTCGTCTGGGAGCAGACCGTCAAGGACGATCCCAAGCAGGGCTTCACCATGGCGCCCCTCGCGGTGGGCGGCAACATCCTGATCGGCACCGCCAATGGCGACGCCGGCGGCCGCCATTTCGTCGAAGCGCGTGATGCCAAGACCGGCGCGTCGGTGTGGAAGTTCTACACCATCCCGGCGCCGGGCGAGCCGGGCAGCGAAAGCTGGAAGGGCGATACCGACGCCTGGAAGAATGGCGGTGGTGCGACCTGGAACACCGGTACATACGATCCCAAGTCCGGCCTGACCTACTGGGGCACCGGCAACCCGAACCCGACCGACCCGACGGCGCGTCCGGGCGACAACCTCTACACCAGTTCGCTGATCGCCCTCAAAGCCGACACCGGCAAGCTCAGCTTCTTCTATCAGTACACGCCCAATGAATCGTGGGACTACGACGAAGTCGGCGCGCAGGTGCTGGTCAACACCAAGATCAATGGCGAGGACCGTGAGGTCGTCAGCCATTTCGGCCGCAACGGCTTCTACTACAGCCTCGACGCCGCCAACGGTTCGTTCCTCGCCGGCGGCCAGTATGTCGACAAGCTGACCTGGTCGAAGGGCCTCGATCCCAAGACCGGCAAGCCGGTCGAATACAACCCGGCCATCGACGTGCAGACCTATGTGCCCGAGACCCGTCCGGGCGGCGGCGGCGATGCCTGCCCGACCATCCAGGGCGGCACCAACTACTTCCCGGTCTCCTATGACGAGCAGACCGAAAAGCTCTACGCCGTGGCCATCGAAGGCTGCGTGCAGGGCTTCACGCTCTCTGGCACGGTGTCGGGCAGCGTCGTGCAGCTCGATCCCTCGACCGGCAAGATCGTCAAGAAGGCCGCGACCAAGTACGTGCCCTATGGCGGCACGCTGACCACGGCCGGCGGCCTGCTGTTCGAAAGCCAGACCGACGGTACCTTCGAGGCGCGCGACGCGGCCACCATGGACGTGCTGTGGAGCATCAATCTGGGCAGCCAGATCTCGGCCCCGCCGATGACCTATCAGGTCAACGGCAAGCAGTATCTGGCGCTCGAAGTCGGCGGCTCGCCGATCGTCAATCTGGTGGGCTACCCCACCAAGAGCGCCGATCCGGACGCCGCTGCCAATCTTCAGCCGTCTTCGACGATCTATTTCTTCTCGCTCTAAGCTTCGGGGAGCGGCCTCAGGGCCGCTCCCTCCCACTCCGGTATCTCGCATGCATCGGGCCCTGCTTCCTTCCGCGTCTGTCATCGCCGTCGCGGCCGCCCTTTGCCTTAGCGCCACCGGCGCCCTGGCGCAGCAGAGCCAGCATCGTACCAACCTGCTCGACCTCAAGCTCGGCACGCCGGCCGCGGCACTGCCCGAAGAGGCCTTCATCGATTATGCCTGCGGCACCAATGGCGGCCCGCCCGGCAAGGCGCTGGGCTCCTTCGCCGACTTCGCCCAGTGCCCGCCCGAACCGAGCGGCCTGCACGAGGTCACCTTCCGCTACGACGACGAGCTCGAATACCGCGCTTTGGCGCGCGGCCAGGATACCGTCGCCGAGATGAATGGCGGCACGGTGCTGTCGAGCTACCCCATCTATGCCTCGGCGCTGTTCGACGATGCCGGCGTGCTGCGCGGCCTGCGCGCCGCCACCGACGATCGCAGCGGCCTCTACGACCGCACCAACGCCTATCTGCTCGCCGATTACGTGCAGAATGTCTTCGGCCATGACGGTTTTACCTGCACCGACCGCGCTCCGGCCAATGGCGAGGCGCCGCTCGCCGGCACCTATGTCAACCAGAGCTGCAGCAAGACCGCGGATGGAACGCTGGTCTATACCGAGGCGCATCTGTTCTTGAAGAACGGCCAGACCGAGGTCAACAAGAACACCGGCCGCATCAATCGCGGCCAGTTCGACAGTTCTTCGCGGATCGAAATCCGCGAGGCCGGCGCCCCGCTCGATGCCGCCGGGAAGCCGCTATGATCCGTGTCGCCGCCATCCTGCTGGCCATTGCGGTACTGGCGCTGAGCGCCCCGGCGCGCGCCGATGCGCTGGCCGACTTCAAGGCCGGCATCAGCAGGGATTGCGCCGGCTGCGATCTCAAGCATGCCGACCTTAAGGGCATGAAGCTCGACGGCGCTGACCTGACCGGCGCCGATTTCTACGCAGCCGACCTCACCGGCGCGAGCTGCGTGGGCTGCAAGCTCGACGGCGCCCGCTTCAAGCGCGCGATCCTCGTCAAGGCCGACCTCAGCAAGGCCAGCATCGCCAACGGCAATTTTCACGCCGCCAAGATGCGCAACATCGTGCTCGACGGTGCCGACCTCAGCCAGGCCGATCTCAACCGCACCGATCTCGGCTTCGCCAGCCTCGCGGGCGCCCGGCTCGCCGGCGCCATGCTCTACGACGCCGAGCTCAGCGGCGCGAACCTGACCGATGCCGACATGAACGGCGCCATGGCCGGCACCGCCCGGCTGCCCCGCGCGAAACTCGACGGCGCCATCCTCGCCGCCGCCGACATGCGCGGCACGGTGCTGCGCGGCGCCTCGCTCATCGGTGCGAAACTCGACCAGTCGGCGTTCGACCATGCCGACATGCGCGACATCAAGGCCGACAAGGTCAGTGCCGTCGCGGCGCGCTTCCCCTGGGCCGATCTCCGCGGCGCGGCGCTCAGCGGAGCCAATCTCGACCAGGCGAGTTTCTACAGCGCCGACCTCAGGACGGCGGATCTGAGCAACGCGGTGTTCACCAATGGCGATCTGCGCCGCGCCTTTGTGAGCACGACGATCTTGCAAGATACGAAGCTGGCTGGCACCACCATGGCCGACGGGTCTGTACATGACTGACAGTCGCGCACCCGACCGACGGAGAAATTCATGAAGACCTTATCCAGACTGCGCCTGTTCGTGGCGACCGCCCTGCTGCTGAGCGCAGGCCTGTTCGCCGGAGCCGCCTTCGCGCAGGACGCCTCGTCCTCCGCGGCGCCGGCCGATGCCTCCGCCTCGGCCCCTGCCGACACGAGCGCCGCGCCCTCGCCGGACAGCCCGATCAGCGGCGACCAGCTGGCCGCCGCCCAGGCCGCCTGGAAGGCCGCCGATTGCTCGAGCTGCCATGGCTGGTCCGGCAACGGCCACGATACCGGCCCGGTGCCGCCGGGCCCGTCGCTGCGCGAGCTCGAGCTCGACTACGCCACCATCCACACCATCATCCAGTGCGGCGTGCCCAGCACCCGCATGCCGTTCCACGATCGGCTCGCCTACACCGACACCCGCTGCTACGACATGACCACAGCCGATATGGGCGACACCAAGCCGCCCAAGGGCCAGTCGATGAAGCCCGAAGCCATCGATGCCGTCGCCGCCTACGTGGCCGGCTACCTCGAGGGCAAGGACCCCACCACCAAGGCCGAATGCGTCGCCTATTACGGCAGCGAAACGGCGGCCTGCAGCAGCTACCAGTAGCAACCGCAAGGCGGCGCCCTCCCGGCGCCGCCCGTTCTCGCGGCGCGCCCGAAGCCCGGCATGGCACGGGCGCGCGCCGCCCGGCATGGCAACCTGCCGGTCGGTCTCCGACCAAACCACTCGCGACCGCCCCTTCCCTGCCGCATCCCCTTGCGCTAGCGTGCAATTGCCGCCCGGAGGTGCCCATGGCCAGCCTGCTCACCCTCACCTTCACGCAGCCCACCCGTAGCCTCGCCGCCGGTGAGGTGCTGGTCGCCGAGGGCGATGTGGGGGGCGATCTCTATGTGCTCGAAAGCGGCCGGCTGGTGGTCGAGCGCGGCGGCGTCGCCATCGCCAGCATCGACGAGCCCGGCGCCCTGATCGGCGAAATGAGCGTGCTGCTGGGCAAGCCCAACTCCGCCACCGTCAGGGCCGACAAATCCGCCACCGTGCGCGTCGTCACCGACGCCATCGCCTTCCTCGAGCGGCAGCCGCTGGTCGCGCTGCGCGTCGCAACGCTGCTGAGCGAACGCCTCGACGCCACCTCCGCCGTGGTCGTCGATCTCCGCCAGCAGGCCCAGGCCGGTAAGGCCGCCGAACAGGGCATGTTCGAGCGCCTGATGAAGGCCCTCACGGCCCAGCCGGGCAAATAAGGCGGCGGCCCTTCGGTTCCTTCGTCCCCTCGCCCCTCCGGGGAAAGGGTGCCGGGCGAAGCTCGGCGGGTGAGGGACCGTCGGTTACTCCGCGGTTGGCAAGCGAGCCCTTTGGGATCGCAGAATAGCCCGTCTTGCTCCCTTCACCGTCCCGGCGTTACTTGCACGCAGCAAGGAGACTCCACATGCAGCTCGGGATTGTCGGCCTCGGCCGGATGGGCGCCAACATTGCGCGGCGCCTGATGCAGGACGGGCATTCGACCGTCGTCTACGATATCGACGCCGCGGCCCGTGCCGGGCTGGGCGGCGAGGGCGCCACCCCGGCGGAATCGCTCGAGGCGCTGGTCGGCGCGCTCACGGCGCCGCGCGCCGTCTGGGTGATGCTGCCGGCCGGCAAGATCACCGAGGGCACCATCGCGCATCTCGCCTCCATCCTCGAGGCCGGCGACATCGTCATCGATGGCGGCAACACCTATTACAAGGACGACATCCGCCGCGCCGGCGAGCTGGGCAAGGCCGGCATCCATTACGTGGATGTCGGCACCTCGGGCGGCGTGTGGGGCCTTACCCGCGGCTATTGCATGATGATCGGCGGGCCCGACGAGGTGGTGCAGCACCTCGACCCGATCTTCAAGACGCTGGCGCCCGGCATCGGCGACATCCCGCGCACGCCCGACCGGCACGAACACGATCCCCGCGCGGAACAGGGCTACATCCATGCCGGTCCGGCCGGCGCCGGTCACTTCGTCAAGATGGTGCATAACGGCATCGAATACGGGCTGATGCAGGCCTATGGCGAAGGCTTCAACATCCTCGAAGGCAAGAACGCCGATCTATTGCCGCCCGGCGAGCGCTTCAACTTCAACCTCGCCGACATCGCCGAAGTCTGGCGCCGCGGCTCGGTCGTCTCGTCCTGGCTGCTCGACCTCAGCGCCGAGGCGCTGGCCAAGGACCCCACGCTCGAGGGCTTCTCCGGCTATGTCGAGGATTCGGGCGAAGGCCGCTGGACGGTCGAAGCCGCCATCGAGGAAGCGGTGCCGGCCGAGGTGCTCACCGCCTCGCTCTACACCCGCTTCCGCTCCCGCCAGTCGCACAATTTCGCCGAAAAGATGCTGAGCGCCATGCGCTTCGGCTTCGGCGGCCACAGGGAGAAAATGTAGGGGCTGGG
Source organism: Pseudomonadota bacterium (assembly GCA_048498015.1). Classification (GTDB taxonomy): domain Bacteria; phylum Pseudomonadota; class Alphaproteobacteria; order Rhizobiales; family Devosiaceae; genus Devosia_A. Next base: position 5,187 of record JBEHYU010000013.1, on the reverse strand, counting down.
GACCTGACGGCCCCTCACCCGGCCGCTTCGCGGCCACCCTCTCCCCAGAGGGGCGAGGGGACGCCGACTGAAGCGTCCTTCCAAACGACACCTCGGCCCCATCGTCTCCTCGCCGACTGAACGGTCCGCGATCTCGGTGCCCCGGCTCCATCGTCCCTTCGCCCCTCTGGGGAGAGGGTAGCGCAGCCAGGAGCGACACAGCGGTTGGCCGAGCGAGCCCGTTTGGGATCGCTCGGACAGAGCGAGGGAAAGCGACTTGGCGAAGCTGGGTGAGGGGGCCGGGCATGACCGCCCTCGCCACGCCCTACTCCGACATCGCCGTGCACAGCCCCCTGATGTGCTTCTGCTCATCTGGATTCGGGTTCCACAAACTCTCGCGCACCGTGATGTCGAGTGCGCACTGGCAATAGGCGGTGCAGAACTGCAGCGCGCCGGCGCCTTCGGCGAGGCCCCGCCCGCTCAGGCAATCGGCCTGGCAGGTCTTGAGGAAGCCGGTGATTTTCGCCTGCTCCTGCCCGTTCACCCAGTTGGCGATCGGGGTGATGATGCCGAACAGGATGGGCTGGTGCAGCAGGTAGAACAGCAGGCTCCAGCGCCCGAGCAGCGCCAGCGCGCGGAACGGCCACGCTGCACTGGACCAGGTGAAAACCGGCAGCGAGCGCAAAAACTTCATGCCGATCAGCCCGATCAGCATCACGCCGAACCACGGGAACACCGGCACGAGGTCGGCCGTCTCCGGCGTCACCGTGAAAAAGCCGATCCAGTCGACGATGGGCGGGTTGAACAGCTCCGACGAGAAGGCGACCGGCAGGCCGAGGCAGACCACCGCCACCAGCGCCTGCGCCCAGAGCGGCAGCACCAGCACCGGCAGCACCATGAGCGAGCCCAGCGCGATCAGATGCAGCACGCCGAACCAGGCGAAGGCCGGGCCGAACAGGAACCATGTTCCAATGCTGACCAGCGCCGCCGCGCCGATCAGCAGCAGCTCGCGCTTCCAGAAGCCGCGCCAGCGCACGCCATCGCCATGCGCCAGCGTCAGGCTGGCGCCGGCGAGCAGCAGGAACGCCGTCAGAATCGAGCGCTGCAGCGTGATCCACACCGGATCGACGCCGATGCCGGCTTCGCTGAGCCCATAGTAAGCGAGGTCCCACACGGTGTGGTACGCCGCCATCGCGATGAGCGCGACGCCGCGATAGAAATCGACCGACTGGAGCCGCGCTGCCGCCATCTCAGCCGCGACCGCGATAGGGGGCGACGCCCGTATCGGGCAGCCAGATGCCCTTGGGGGGCTCACCGGTCTGCCAGAACACGTCGATCGGGATGCCGCCGCGCGGATACCAGTAGCCGCCGATCCTGAGCCAGCGCGGCGCCAGCGTCTCGACCAGCCGCTTGCCGATCATCACCGTCGTCGATTCATGGAACGAGCCGTGATTGCGGAACGAGAACATGAACAGCTTCAGCGATTTGCTCTCGATCATCCACTGGTCCGCCACATAGTCGATCACCAGATGGGCGAAATCCGGCTGGCCGGTGATCGGGCAGAGCGCGGTGAATTCGGGCACCGTGAAGCGGATGACGTAGTCGGTATCGGCGTGCGGATTGGGCACGCGGTCGAGCGGGGCGGTAGCGGGATCGGTGGGGATGTCGGCCGGACGGCCGAGGACCATGCTGTCGGTCATGGGAGGCTCCTTGCCGGCAACAGACCGGCTGATTTGAACGGGCGATCGCCACCGGCAACGGACCGGCGCGGGCGGCGCGTCTATAGCCCGCAAGCCGGTTGGGCGGAAGCGTTGCATCACAAAACGGCCCGTTTTGACGCAGGAACCACCTGTCCGTGAGGTCGTTGGGCCGGCGAGGGATCACCACCCCACACGATCTCGAAAGGAACATCTCATGCGCAAACTGCTTCTTTGCGGTGTGGCTCTGCTCGCCCTGGGCGCGGCGGTGCCTGCCCAGGCTGCCGGCAATGCCCTCGGCGCCGGCGCGGGCGCCACGACCGGCGCGACGCTCGGCTTCATCTTCGGCGGTCCGGTCGGCGCGGTCATCGGCGGCTTCTCGGGCGCGGTGGTCGGCAGCCAGGTGACGGATGCGTCCGTGACCTTTGCGGGCAACCACCCGGTCCGGCAGGTCTATGTCAGCGACAACCTCGGCGTCGGCTACCATGTCGGTGAGTCCATCAAGGTCTATCCGATCGATGGCGACGACCAGCACGCCTATTTCTACGCCAACAACCGTGTGTGGATCGTCGATCGCGGCTCGTCCAAGATCGTCGCCTCGCCGGGCTTCCTCGTCTCGGACAATGCGGTGAGCTATGCGCGGGCCCACCCGACCGCCTCGATCAGCTTCTCGGGCCAGCTGGCGCCGGGGGTGAAGCTGGGCAGCGGCGTCACCTTCAACGACATCCCCGATGCCCAGGGCTACGGCTATGTCTACCTCAACGATCGCCCGGCGCTGGTCGATACCGGCTCGCGCACGGTGATCTGGGTCGACGGCTGAGGTTGCACGAACCGCAGCCTCGGTTAGGATCGGCGAAGGCCGGGCACCCGCCCGGCCTTTCCGCCTATGAGGCTTGCGCTTGCCCGATCCCTGGCTCCGTCGCGACTGGCTCGCCCCCGGCATGGCGCTCATCGAACAGGGCGGCTGGACAGGGCAGCTCTATGTGCTCAAGGACGGCCAGCTCGAGGTCACCCGCGACGGCAGGCACGTCACCACCATCCGCACCCCCGGCGCGGTGATCGGCGAAATGAGCGTGCTGCTCGCGACGCCGCAGACGGCAAGCGTCACCGCCATCACCGAGGTCGACTACTACGTCATCGACAATGCCATCGGCGTGCTGCGCGAGCATCCGGACTGGCTGCTGCAGATCGCGCGCCTCCTCGCCCAGCGCGTCAACGCCACCACGGCGCTCCTCACCCGCGACCGCGACGAGCACGAGATGATCCTGCCGCAGCACTTCATGTCGAGCTGGAGCGACCCCACCGTATGAGCGACAAGCCGACGCTCCGCATCACCTACTGCACGCAGTGCAACTGGCTGCTGCGCGCCGCCTGGATGGCGCAGGAGGTGCTCTCGACCTTCTCGCTCGAGATGGGCGAAGTGACGCTGATCCCCGGCACCGGCGGCATCTTCGAGATCCATCTCGACGGCGAGCTGATCTGGGAGCGCAAGCGCGATGGCGGCTTCCCCGACGTCAAGCAGCTCAAGCAGCTGGTGCGCGACCGCATCGATCCGGACCGCGACCTCGGCCATATCGACCGGGTCCATCATCCCGCCGCCGATCCGGAGTAAATCCGGCTAGCGGTTCGCCAGCCGCCACAACGACTTGCCCCGCAATGGCCTTGAGCGCCCCGCCCGCAAGGCGCTAAGCTCGGCTCAATGCCGGCGCGGGGGAATGCGCGGGCTCACCAGGGAGACTGCCCACATGAAATCCGTGCTGTCCGCACTCGCCGTCGCGCTCGTCGCCAGCTTCGCCGCCCCGGCCTTCGCCGCCGACGCCCTGCCCGACCTCGGCGGCAAGACCATCCGCGCCGTCACCGAGAACGCCTACACGCCGCTCAATTTCGCCGACCCCAAGACCGGCCAGGGGATCGGCTGGGAATATGATGCGACGAACGAGATCGGCAAGCGCCTCAACGCCAAGATCGAGTGGAACCTCTCGAGCTGGGACGTGATGATCGAGGCGGTGAAGTCCGGCCAGTACGATATCGGCATGGACGGCATCTCGATCACCGACGAGCGCAAGCAGCAGGTCGATTTCTCCGATCCCTACATGGACAACAAGGAATACATGCTGGTGCGCTCGGACGAGAGCCGCATCAAGACCAAGGACGATTTCGCCGCCAACACCGACCTGTTGATCGGCGCCCAGGCCGGCACCTCGGGCTTCTACGCCGCCATCTACGACGTGCTAGACGGCGACGAGAAGAACCCGCGCGTAAAGCTGTTCGACACGTTCGGCGCGTCGGTGCAGGCGCTCAAGACCGGCGACGTCGACATGGTGCTGATGGACCAGGCCTCGGTCGATGGCTACATCGCCGCCGATCCGGGCGTGTTCAAGACCGTCGGCGATCCGATCGGCTCGGACCAGTTCGGCTTCATCCTGCAGAAGGGCTCGCCGCTCCTGGCCCCGATCAACGCCGCCATCGGCGCCATGAAGGCCGACGGCACCCTCGACGCCTTGAACCGCAAGTGGTTCTACGAGTATAGCGCCGCGCAGTAAGCAATTCGGGACCCGCGGCCAACGCCGGTTCCCGCGGGTCCCTCAATGGCTGAACAGCGTCGCCGGCGCCTCGCCGATTTCCCCTTCTGGCTGCTCGCCATTGCGCTGATGGGCGTGGTGACGCTCTGGGCGATCGTGGGCAACCAGACCTACAACCAGATCTTCGGCGCCCTGATCGGCGGCGTGCTGACGACGCTGTGGGTGACGCTGGTGGCCTTCGCGCTCGCCGCCATTCTCGGGCTCGGCGTGGCGCTGCTGCGCACCTCGGGCCAGCCAATACTGGTGCAGGTCGCGACCTTCTACACCGAGCTGATCCGCGGCATCCCGATCCTCGTCTTCCTGTTCTACGTCGCCTTCGTGGGCGCCCCCGCCATGATCGGCGCCGCCAACTGGCTGCTGCAGCCGCTGCAGTCCATCGGCTGGGCCCCGACCCTGACGGTGCGCAATTTCGACCTCACCTGGCGGGCGATCATCGCGCTGATGGTCTGCTACTCGGCCTTCCTCAGCGAAATCTTCCGCGCCGGCATCGAGGCTGTCCCGGAGGGCCAGCTCGAAGCCGCCCGCGCGCTGGGCCTCCACAACCGCCAGATCGCCCGGCACGTCGTCTTCCCGCAGGCCTTCCGGGTCATCCTGCCGCCGCTAGGCAACGATTTCGTCGCCATGGTCAAGGACTCCGCCCTGGTCTCGGCGCTGGGCGTCCAGGACATCACCCAGCTGGGCAAGGTCTATTCCTCGGGCACCTTCAAGTTCTTCGAGACCTACAACGTCGTCGCCTTCCTCTATCTCGCCATGACCATCACGCTGTCGCTGGTGGTCCGGGCGATCGAGCGGCGGTTCCACAAGTACTGAGTAGCTCCACTCCTGAGGCTACCCCCACCCACCGGCTTCGCCGGTCCCCCCTCCCCGCAAGGGGGAGGGGGAGAAGAAGGAGGGCTAGTCGGGGTTGGTAGGTGTTTCCTTGCCAGTGG
>JBEHYU010000012.1:0-84328 GCA_048498015.1 Pseudomonadota bacterium | reverse complement strand
CTTGCCGCCGGGCATCAGGAAGATGATCTCCTTGAGGATGTAGTCATAGGAGTTCGCGGCGGTCAGCTTGGTCTTGGCCTGGGCGTCGATATCGGCTTCCGACACGTGCACCTTGGCGTTGATCGCCGTGCCCTGCACCTTGCTCCAGGCGATGCTCGCCTTGAGGCGGTCGCGCAGGGTCTGCATGCCGACGCCGCGGTCGGTCAGCACCTTGTTGAGGTTGGACACCGAGAGCTTGAGCTGGCGCGACAGCTGCAGCACGCCGTCGTCGATCTCCGCATCGGTGACGGTGAAGCCGAGCCGCTTGGCCTCCTGCAGCTCGATCGACTCGTTGATCAGCTCGTCGATGGCCTGCTTCTGGCCGCCCTTGCCTTCGAGGCCCTTGAGGGTGGTGCGCTGCGCGATCTGCACGTCGGTGATCGGATCGCCGTTGACGGTGATCTTGACCGTGGCGGCGCTTGCCGGCGCGGCCAGCGCCAGCAGCGTCAGTCCAACCGCCAATACGCCCAGAACGCGATGCATTTTCATTGTCTGCCTGTCTTTGGAAAAGCCCGTGGGCCTCTCTCATCAAAAAATTGCGGCCGAATCCGGGTTTAGAAGGCCGACTTGCGGTCGGGGCCCTTGAGGGCAAAGGTTACGCCGACCCCGAAGGAGGGCTTCGTGTAGTTGGTGACGTGCCCGTCGACGCCGAACTTCAGATAGCCGTCGTCATAGGTGAGGCCGGTCGAGGCCTTGTACCAGTCCATCTTGTCGAGGTTGTAGGTGAGGCCCGCGGCCAGGGTCCAGTAATCGTAGACCGGCACGCCGACGCGCCCGGTGATCTCGTGCTGCGGCAGCACGGTGCCCAGCGCCGGCTGCGGCGCGATGTAGATATAGTCGGCACCGGCGGTCCAGCCATTGCCCGGCACGTAGTTCACCCCGACGCCGGCGCGGGCGATCTTGAAGCTCGTGGTGTCGAGCTGCAGCTTGGCGCCGCCCGAAATGCCGTTGCTCCAGCCGCCCTGCGCGCTGGCGACGAAATAGGATGCCGTGCTGCCCAGCCCCGTGTCGGTGCCCACCTGCGATGCGTCGGTGATGCCCAGCGCATTGGTGCCGGCGAGGAAGAAGGACTGGCCGGCGATCAGGTCGAGCCAGCTGCCATCGGCGAAATTGCCCAGATAGTGGCCGCCGATATTGGCGCGCAGCCCCGTCTCCTGCCGGTCGATGCCGGAGAACTTGTTGTAGGAGAAGAGGTTGGAGGTATCGAACACGAAGCTCTGCGCATCGTCGTTGGTGATGCCCACCGCGGTGGTCGAGCTGCCGCGATAGACCAGCTGCGCGATCGGTTCGAGCAGATGCGTGTCGAGGCCGTTATGGGCGACCAGCGGCCAGCGGAAATCCATCGCCGCGATCGGCGTCAGGCTGAGCAGGGTGGAATCGGGCGTGGTCGGGTAGGGCGCCGGGATGGCCGGCGTCGTGCGGTCGTAACTGGCGGCATCCAGCCGGGCGCCGAGATACGGGGTCGCGGTCACGCCGCCGGGCAGGACGTACTGGTTCTCCCAGCCGGCCTCGAGCATCAGATGCTGCTTGTAGCCCTGGTTGCCGAAGACATAGTCGACGCCGTTGCGCGTGCCGGTCTGGTCGGCATTGCGCACGGTGGAGAGCAATTCGCCGCTGATGTGGGCGCGCCCGTAGCCGGGGGCCAGCTCCTGGATGTGGTCGAAGCTGACGAGGGGCGCATTCATGGCCTGCTTGTCGTCGTCGGCAGCGGTGTAGTTGCCCAGCCGGTTGAAGCGCTGCACCCGCATGTCGAGATAGGTCATGTCGTTGAGGTAGGTGCCGTAGACCTCGTTCACCGAGCTGTCGGCATTGGTGAAGTCGTAGTCGGTCAGGTAGGCGTTGTCGGTGAAGGTCGAGTAGGACCAGCCCGCCTTCCAGTGCGCCGCCGGGGTGAACTTGCCGGAGGTCTGGATGGCGCCGCGCCAGTCGCGATCGCCGACCTTGCCCGCATAGGCACCCGGATCGAGCTGGTAGAGGCCCGACGCCTTGATGTCGATCGAGCCGAAATTGGGCAGCCGCCAGTTGATCTCGCCGCCCATCAGCGCGCCCTGCCGGCTCATCAGCTCCGGCGTCAGGACGACGTCGAGATTCTGGCCGACCGGGACGAAATAGGGGACGGCCAGCGAGGCGCCGCGCTGCCAGTCCCAATCGAGCTTGGGCATGCGCAGGCCGCGGGCGCGCGGTTGCGTCGGATCGGGCACCCAGAACCAGGGCAGCCAGGCGACCGGAATGCCCAGGAGCTCGAGCGTGGGCTGCTCCAGCGTCACCGAGGCATGATCGTGGTCGTAGTACATCCGCGCCGTCTTGACCTTCCAGCCGATGGTGCGGCCCTTGGCGTCCTGGCAGAGCCCGCAGGGCGTGTAGGCCGCCTCGGTAAGGATGGTGGCGAGCGTGGACGAGTAGTGCACGTCCTTGGCCGTGACCAGGGCGCCGGCCGAGGTGGTCAGCGTCAGAGAATTGATGAAGGCGTCCTTGATGCCACCCGATACTTCGATCGAGTCCATCTGGAAGACGTCGCCGGCCGGATCCTTCACCGCGACGCCGCCGGAAGCGGTCATGGCGCCGGTCTTCTGGTTGTAGCGGATCGAGGCGGCGCGGATGCTGTAGCCCTGGTAGGACAGCAGCACGTCGCCCTCGGCGGCAATCTCGTCGCTCTTGGCATCGTAGGACAGCCGGTCGGCTTCGACGGCGGCAGAGCCCTGGCCGGGAGTGGGGACCTGGTCGAAGAAGCCCTTGGGCAGGAGCGTGGCGTAAGCGGGCAAGGTGAGCGCGGCGAGGGTCAGGAATCCGCTCAGCACGCACACCAGCACGGCGCGCGGCGAACACTCAAATCCTTTGCCACGGCGCAAGTTCATCAGGCTCGCCCGTCTTCCTTGTAGAGCAGCACCGTCAAGCCAATGACGATGGCCACGAATGCCGGCCCTGCGGCGGCAAATGTGGGATCCAGCACCCCCGCAAACCCGGAACGGTTCGCAAGCTCGGTCACGACATAAACCACAAATCCAAGAACGATGCCATAAAGGACCGCACCGCCATATTTATTTGTCCGGCGATAACCGGCAGTAAATGCAAAGCCCATCAGTACCGAGCCGACCAGCAAAGCCGGCATGGCGACAAGCCGCAGCAGGCTGGTCAGCGCCGCCGCGCGCAGCTGAAGATCGGCCATTTGCTGGGATAATGCCGTCAAAAGCTCGAGGAAGGTGAGGTCTCTCGCCGATGTTAACCGTATTCTCATATCGCCCGGCGTGGTGCCGGTCGCGATGGCGAAATCGGTGAGGGTTTCGGCCGGCATGACCGGCCGGTAGCGGATGGCGTTGCTGAGATGCCAGGCGCCGCCCCTGAGCACGGCACTGTCGGCTTCGATGCGCTCGCGGGTCGGATCGGAGACGAAAAACAGCGCCACGTCGTCGAGAACGGTGCCGTTGGTCCGCGTGTGCTCGGCCCTGAGGATGTAATCGCCGTCGTCGGGACTGTGCTGTTCCAGCCACAGCACGCCGATGCGCGCCGGGCCGGAATTGGGGATCAGCCGGCTGGCGACGATGGCGAGCGGATCGGCCGCCACGGCCATGACGATGCCGATGACCACGGCGGCGACGAGCGGCATGCGCATGGCGCGCCAGACCGAGGTGCCGGTGGCCTTGATGACGGTCATCTCGCGCCGCGCCTGCAGGTCGAGCACGGCGATGATGGTGCCGATGAGCACCGTGACGGGCAGGGTGCCCAGCGTCGAGCGCAGGGCGCCGGTGACGATGGCGAACAGCGCCAGTTGCGGCCCGCCGATCTTGCTCAGCGTGGTGAAGCGGTAGGTGTCGAGCGACTCGACCAGCGCGAACAGGCCGAAAAAGATCGCGAGGGTGAGAAACAGGCGGGCCGCGACGCGGCGCAGCACGATCCAGTCGATGCGGCTCATGCGACGGCCCTCCGCCGCACCGGCCGGAATACCCGCAGGCGGAACAGCAGGGCGATCGTCGTGATGGCGATCAGCAGCACCGAGCCGGACGCCACGCCGAGAATGCCCGGCCCCGGCACGTAAGACGTCACGCCGCGCTCGATGAAGGCGACGCCGAGGACGACCAACTCGATGGGGATTTCGGTGCGCCGCCGCTGCCCCGTGGGGAACGCCGCGAGCAGGGCGACCAGCAGGCAGATGGCGATGACGCGCAGGCCTTCGCCGGTGCGCTTGAGCAGCGCCTTGACCGCGGCGCGGGTGAAATTGCCGTGGGCGAGGATGTCGAGGCTGGTGGTCTGCGCCATCGGGTCCTTCACCTCATCGGGGTCGGTGAGGGAGTCGAGCGACAGATCGTACTGGTCGAACGAGATCTGCGAGAAGCGCTTGTCGTTGGTGAGGTACTGCACCGCCCCGTCGCGCATGCGCAGGATGTAGCCCTGGTCGTCGTGGACGATGATGGCTTTCTTGGCGAAGTAGGTACGGCGCTGCTCGGTGTCGCGCGTATCGTCGGCGAAGAAATCGGAGATGTTGCCGGCGAAGTCGCGCGCGCCGATCACCATCGACACGCCGGTGACGAGGTCGGTGAATTTGTGCGGCACCATGCTGCGCGACACGAGATCGGCGGCGATGCTGGCGGCCCAGTTGTTCGACGATTTCTGGCTGGCCGGATCGACGATGTGGGCCAGGAACAGCACCACCAGCGCGCCGCCCAGCGCGTAGGCGCCGATGGCGCGCAGCAAAGCCGGCAGCAAGGCGCTGGCGTGGATGATGCCGAGCTCGCTGGTGCCCTGCAGGTTGCGCAGCGCGCGCCCGAGCCCAATGCCGAGGCAGACATAGAGGAAGACGATGCCCAGGCTCGGCATGCCCAGCGCCGCCTGGCCGAGCAGGGTCAGCAGGCTCTGGCCCTTGTTGGACACCACGTCGAACAGCCTGAGGCACTGGATGAGGAACAGCAGAAAGGCCGCGACGACGAACAGCGCCATCGCTTCGGAGAAGAAAAGCCTGAGAAGATAACGGCTTAGGCGGCCCATCTGCCGCCCGACTTGAGGCTGTGAATCGTACCCGTCCCCTGATGTCCCCGGAGGACTCTGGGGTGGTTCGATGACGATGGCAAGGCGACGCGGCGCGGGATTGACGCGCACCGTGACTCCTGTTGCGGTGTTGCCATGTCACAGTCCCTGATCGTCAAAACCGCCCCGCTGCCGCTCGCAGGCGCCGGGCTCATCGTCCTCTATGCCGGCGAGGACATGCCGCCGCGCGGCATGGCGGCGGAGGTGTGGGCCGCGACCGGCCTCGATTTCGAGCGCGTTGCCGCGGCGGCGAATTTCGCCGGCAAGCAGGGGCAGGTGCTTGACATCGCGGCGCCCGCCGGGCTCGAGGCGAAGCGGCTGCTGGTGCTGGGCGCCGGCAAGATGGACCCGGAGCGGCCGGCCTCGGCCACCGCGTGGGCCGATCGCGGCGGCTCGCTGATGGCCAAGATCGCGCCGACCCACGCCGAGACCGTGGCGGTGCTGCTCGACGGGCACGAGGCGATGCCGCAGGCGATCGCCGAGCTGGCGGCGGGGATGCGGCTGAGGCACTACAAATTCGACAAGTACAAGGCCCGGAAGAACGGCGATTCAGCGCCCGAGACGCTGACCGTCACGCTGCATGTGCCCGAGCCGGACAAGGCCGATGCGGCGATCGCCTCGCGCGGCGCGGTAGTCGACGGCACGCTCCTGGCGCGCGACCTGATCAACGAGCCGGCCAATGTGCTGGGCACCGAGGAGTTCGCGGCGCGGGCAGGAGAGCTAGCCAGGCTCGGCGTGCTGGTCGAGACGCTGGGCGAGCCGGAGCTGCGGGCGATGGGCGCGCTGTCGATGCTCTCGGTCTCGCAGGGCTCGGTCCGTCCGCCCCGGCTGGTGATCATGCGCTGGCAGGGCGGCGCGGCAGACGATGCGCCGGTGGCGTTTGTCGGCAAGGGCGTGGTGTTCGACTCCGGCGGCATTTCGATCAAGCCCGCCGCCGGCATGGAGGACATGAAGGGCGACATGGGTGGGGCCGCCGCCGTGGTCGGGCTGCTGCACGCGCTCGCGGCCCGCAAGGCGAAGGTCAACGCCGTGGGGCTGATCGGCGTGGTCGAGAACATGCCGAGCGGCACCGCGATGCGGCCGGGCGACATCGTGCGCGCCATGAACGGCACCACCATCGAGATCAACAACACCGATGCCGAGGGCCGGCTCGTGCTGGCCGACGTGCTCTGGTACGCGCAGGAGCGGTTCCGGCCGAAAGCCATCATCGACCTCGCCACCCTCACCGGGGCGATCTCGGTGGCGCTGGGCAGCGACCATGCGGGGCTGTTCTCCAACAATGACGAGCTGGCGCTGCAGCTGGCGTCGGCCGGGCTGGCGACGGGCGAAAAGCTCTGGCGCATGCCGATGGGGCCGGCCTACGAGAAGCTGATCGAGAGCCGTTTCGCCGACATCAAGAATTCGGGCGGCCGGCCGGCCGGATCGATCAGCGCGGCGCAGTTCCTCGCCCACTTCATCGGCAATGTGCCGTGGGCTCATCTCGATATCGCGGGCGTATCGCTGGGGCCGCCGGCGAGCGAGACCAATACCTCTTGGGGGCCGGGCTTCGGCGTGGCGCTGCTCGACCGCTTCGTGCGCGACAGCTACGAGGCGCCATGACCGAGGTGCTGTTCTACCATCTGGAGGCGCAGCCGCTGGAGCGGGTGCTGCCGGTACTGCTGGAGCGCTCGCTCGAGCGCGGCTGGCGCGCGGTGGTGGAAACCTCGAGCCGCGAGCGGGCCGAGGCGCTCGACGCGATGCTGTGGACCTATCGCGACGACAGTTTTCTGCCGCACGGCATCGCCGGCGACGCCTCCGATCCCGACCAGCCGGTGCTGATCACCATGGACGACGGCAACGCCAACGCCGCCAATGTCCGCTTCTTCGTCGATCGCGCCGTGCCGGTCTCGGGCGAGGGTTATGAGCGGATCGTCTACATGTTCTCGGGGCACGACCCGGACGCCGTCACCGAAGCGCGCGTGGCGTGGCGGGCGCTGACGCCGGGTAACGAGCTGACCTACTGGCAGCAGGACGATGCCGGCCGCTGGGTGAAACGCGGCTGAAGGGCTAGGCCGGCTCCCAGCCGGGCGGGGCCAGCTCGAAATGGGCGAAGTCGAAGCCGGGGGCGACGGTGCAGCCGACGAGGGTCCACTCGCCGAGCGAGCGGGCCGATTGCCAGGCATGCGGCGGGACGATGCCTTGCGGGCGCTGGCCGGCGGCGAGGTCGTTCCCGAGCGTGAAGGTCTGTTTGTCGACGCTCAGCGCCAGCGGCGCGCCGGCGTACCAGTGCCAGATCTCGGCACTGTCGACCCGGTGCCAGTGCGAGCGGTCGCCGGCCTCGAGCAGGTAATAGATGAGCGTCGAATGCGCGCGGCGGCCGGGGACGTCGTCGCGGAAGGTCTGGCGGTACCAGCCGCCTTCGGGGTGCGGTTCGAGCTCGAGCAGCTCGATGATCTCGGCGGCATTCATGCGCGCTCGGCCTCTTCGAGCTCGGTGGAAAGCGTCAGCCACTTTTCCTCGGCGGCGGCGATGTCGGCGGTGAAGCGGGCTTTGTCCTTGCCCAGCAGCATGACGCGCTCGGGGGCGCCGTCATAGGTCTTGGGGTTGGCGAGGATGGCCTCGACCTTTTCGAGCTCGACCTTGAGGCGGCTGAGCTTCTGCTCGGTCTCCTTGATCGACTTGCGCAGCGGCGCCACTTCGAGGCGACGGGCGGCGCTGTCCTGCCGGGCGGCCTTCTTGTCGGGGATGACGGCAACGACTGGAGCGGCGTTCTTCTGCGGCTTGTCCTTGTTCGACGTCAGCATCTTCTGGTAGCTGTCGAGGTCTTCGTCGAACTCCTCGATGGTGCCGTTCTGGGCGATCCAGAGCTTGTCGACCGTGGCTTCGATCAGATGGCGGTCGTGGCTGATGATCAGCACGGCGCCGGTGTAGTCGTTGAGCGCCTCGACCAGCGCGTCGCGGCTGTCGATGTCGAGATGGTTGGTCGGCTCGTCGAGGATGAGCATGCCCGGCCCGCCGAAGGTGATGAGGCCGAGCAGCAGGCGGGCGCGCTCACCGCCGCTCAAATTCTTGACCAGCGTGTCCATGCGCGAAGTGGTGAGGCCCATCTGCGCGATGCGGCTGCGGCGCTTGGCTTCGCTGTCATAGGGCATCAGCGGGATGATGTGCTCGAGCGGCGTCTGCTCGGGCTTGAGCTTGTCCATCTGGTGCTGGGCGAAATAGGCGATCTCGAGGCCCTTGCCGCGGCGCATCTCGCCGCCCATCGGCTTCAAATCGCCGGCGAGCAGCTTGGCGAAGGTGGACTTGCCGTTGCCGTTGACGCCGACCAGCGCGATGCGGTCGTCCGGATCGATGCGGTTGGAGATGTGGCGCAGCACGACGTGGTCGCCATAGCCGACCGAGACGTTGTCGAACGTCATCATCGGCGAGGCCGGCGCGGTCTTGGGGTTCTGGAACTGGAACGGCGCTGCATATTCGTCGAACAGCGCCACCGGTGGGCGGAGCTTTTCGATCATCTTCATGCGCGACTGCGCCTGCTTGGCCTTGGTGGCCTTGTAGCGGAAGCGGTCGACGAAGCTCTGCAGATGCGCGATCTGCTCCAGCGTGCGCTCGCGGCTCTTGTTGTTGAGCTCCATCTGCATGCGGCGCGTTTCCTCAAACGTGTCGTAGCCGCCCTTGTAGAGGGTGAGCTTGCCGCGCTCGAGGTGGACGATGGAGGTCACCGCCTTGTTGAGCAGGTCACGGTCGTGGCTGATCATGAAGACGGTGTAGGGGTAGGTGGCGAGATATTTCTCGAGCCACAGCGTGCCTTCGAGATCGAGATAGTTGGTCGGCTCGTCGAGCAGCAGCAGATCGGGCTGGCTGAACAGCACGCCCGCGAGCGCCACGCGCATGCGCCAGCCGCCGGACAGCTGCGAGGTTGGGCCGAGCTGGCGGTCCTGCTCGAAGCCGAGGCCGCGCAGGATCGTCGCGGCGCGCGCTTCGGCGGTGTGCGCGTCGATATCGGCGAGGCGCATATGGATGTCGGAGATACGGTGCGCGTCGGTGGCGGTTTCGGCCTCGGCGAGCAGCGCCGTGCGCTCGGTGTCGGCGGCCATCACGGTTTCGAGGACGCTGAGGCTGGTGGCGGGGGCTTCCTGCGCCACGGCGCCGATGCGGGCGCGGCGATTGACCTCGATCGAGCCGGTATCGACGCTGATCTGCCCGAGGATCAGCCGGAACAGGGTCGTCTTGCCGGCGCCGTTCTTGCCCACGAACCCGGCCTTGGCCCCGTCGGGCAGCACCAGCGAGGCGCCCTCGAACAACGGGCGGCCCTGGATGCGATAGGAGAGGTTGGAGATGGTGAGCATGGTGGCGGCTCAGATAGGAGGTTGCGGCCCTTTGGGCAATGTTGTCTTCGGCGCTCGCTCTGAAGTTCCCGGTGGTGCTAAACCCCGGGAAACTCTCTCGAGACGATCCGCCGCGCGGTCGAAGATGTCAGGCTGTTTGAAGAGCCAGGATAACAACATTGCAAGCGTCAGATGCCATCGGAACGCCCCCATGAGCGCATCCGTCCCACTAGGGCCGCGGCGGCCAATCGACAACTTTTCGACGATGTTCCGGAAAAGCATAGCCTCGTCCCATAGCTCCGCCAGCGCGGGTCACGGCGGAGGACCCTTGGGCGAAGCCTTGGAAAGAAGGCGTTTGGATTAGATTGCCCGCCGTCTGATTAGGATTGGCCAGCACGTCATGCGCGGCCACAAGATTCAATTTTCAAGTCATCAGTGTTGGCAGTGCGGTAACGAAGCCACACCCAACGCGAACTTCAGAATACGAAGGACGCTGATTCGGTCCAAGCGCCGTCTTGCCTCATTCACAGCCCTCGGCTAAAAGCCCGCACCTTTTCCCAAGCCTTTCAGGACATTCACATGGCTCTCGAGCGCACTTTCTCGATCATCAAGCCCGACGCGACCCGTCGTAATCTCACCGGCAAGATCATTGCCCTGATCGAGGCTGCGGGCCTTCGCGTGGTCGCGTCCAAGCGCATCCACCTGACCAAGGCGCAGGCGCAGGCGTTCTACGCCGTGCACAAGGAGCGCCCGTTCTATGGCGAGCTGGTCGACCAGATGAGCGCCGCCCCGGTCGTGGTGCAGGTGCTGGAAGGCGAGAACGCCATCCTGAAATACCGCGAAGTGATGGGCGCGACGAACCCCGAGAAGGCCGTCGCCGGCACCATCCGCAAGGAATTTGCGGTGAGCATGGGCGAAAACTCGGTGCACGGCTCGGACGCCCCGGAGACGGCGGCGCAGGAGATCAAGTTCTTCTTCTCCGACACCGAGATCGTCGGGTAAGCATCAAGGCCGGCAGCGATGCCGGCCTTTTCATTTGGGGGGAGCCGAATGCCTTACGTCAACGTCCGCATTCTCGCCGACGGCAACACCGCCGAGCAGAAAGAGCGGGTCATCGCCCGCATCACCCAGGTGCTGGTCGAGGAACTGGGCAAGGACCCGGCAAGCACCTTCGTCGTGATCGACGAGGTGCCGCTGGACAATTGGGGCCATCACGGCACCTCGGTGGCCAAGCGCCGCGCCGCCAAGGCTGCTGCGGAGGCGCCGGCCAAAAAGGCGGCGGCCAAGCCGGCGTCGCCGGTCAAGAAAGGTCCGGCGAAGAAATAATGCCCGAGATCCTCGTCCACCTCGCCGAAGGCCGCACGCCCGAGCAGAAGAAGGGCCTGATGAAGGACATCACCGACGCCGTGGTGAAGAACCTCGACGTGCCGGCCGATCGGGTGGTCGTGCAGATCGTCGAGAGCAAACGCGACAGCAAATCGCGCGGCGGCGTGCCCTTCAGCGAGATGTAGGCTCAGCCGCCGGCCTTGAGGAAGACGACGTCGCCGCCATCGTGCCCGACATTGTCGAGCGGCCGGAACTGCGGCTCCTGCTGCGAGTTGGCGGTGACGGCGGTGAGGATGTAGTCGTCGAACAGCTCGCGGGCGCTGAACTCGTCGAACTGCTCGTTGCTCAGCCCGTTCAGCAGCGCCTGCGCGAAGATCGAGTGGCCATTGCCGCCGGTATCGGCGACCGGCTCGTTGTTGCCCGACGAGATCAGGATGCGGGACTTGCGCTTTTCGAGCGCCAGCAGGGCATCGAGGCGCTTGTCGGCATCGATCTTCTCGGCCTCCGGCGGGCCGCCGCGCAACAGCGCGCCCGAAAAGCACGAGTCCGAAATGAGCAGCACCTTGCGCGCCTGGATGCGCGCGATGGCTTCCGAGATGGTCGAGGCCGAGAGGTAGGTCGGCGGCACGCCGGCGACCGCATCGATGGGTACCCAGAAGGCGGTGGTGGTCATCGGCTCGTAGATGCCGTGCCCGGCGTAGTAGATGACGACGGTGTCGTTGTCGCCCGCCACCTGGCTGACATTGTAGAGCGCCATCGCCGTATCGCGCCCGCTGGCATTGCGCAGGCTGAGCGAGGCGGGCTGGCCGCTGGGCAACGTCACCGAGGTGATGAAGCCATATCTGCCGGTGAGCAGCTTCTCGATGGCGTCGGCGTCGGCCACCGGCGTCTGCAGCGCGTTGAAGCCGGTCGCCGCGCTGTAGTCGGCGTTGGCGATGATGACGGCGTAGCGCTTGCCCGAGCCCTTGAGGGCATTGACGTCGCCGGCGAAGACGACGTCGAGCGACTTCTGCAGCAGCAGGTTGTCGCGCGTCAGCGCCACGATCTTGATGGTGTTGGCGCCGTTGTTCAGCGTCAGCTTGCGGCTGAAGCGGCCGTCCTTGCCGATATCGGCGATCTCGCCGTTGACCAGCACCGCGGTGACCGGGCTGGTCCAGTTGACGGTGCCGGCGATCTCTATGGCCGACGCGCTGACCGATGTGGGTCCGCGGGTCGGCTCGGGGGAGGTGACGTGGATCGCGTCGGCCACGCGCTCGAGCGAGGCAGAGCGGTCGAACAGCAGCATGTCGGGGTTCGACCCCTCGGACAGGAAGGTGCCGCTGCGCCCGGCTATGTCGGGCACGGCCGTCAGCCGCTGCGCCAGCCCCTCGGCGGTGAGCGCCGAACTGTCCTGCAGCGCCTCGGCCAGGACGAAGGTGAACTCGCCATGCGTCACCTGGCTGCCGTCCGGCATGTCGAACTTCCGCTCGATCGCGGGACGGCCGTTGAGCTTGCTGTAATAGGCGACGAAGTCGCCGCGATTGGGCACGAGGCCAACGTCGCCGGTTCCACCACCGCCGCCACCGAAGGTCCATCCGCTGGCCGGGTCGACGGCGCGCTGCTTGCCCAGCAGGTTCGACTCGCCCGAGCCGACCGCGTCGATGGCGACGACGATGTCCGCGCCCCGGTTGCGCACGCTGGCCACGAAGTCGGACAGATCGCGCGCCGTGAAGGGCTGCAGCGTCGAGACGTCGGCGCTCGACAGATAGAAGGCCGACGGCAGGCCGACGATCTTTTGCACGATCTGGGCGTGCTCGTAGCTCGGGTCGCCCGGCTTGATTGCCGCGGCGGCGATCCTGGCGGCGGCGTAGCTGGGGGTGTCGAAATAGCCGCCGACCCCGCCGAAGTAGAACATCACGAGGTCATGGCAATTGAGCTTGTCGAGCACGGCCAGCAGGTTCTGCCGCAGGCTGTCCCGTGTCGCCTGCGCGCCCTTCAGCGCGATCACCTCGGCGTTGGCGCCCAGTCGCGCCGACAGGGCCGCAGACATCAGGTCGAGATCGTTTTCGGCGCCCTTCACATGGAGCCTGTCATCGGGCGCGGCGTTGTCCACGCCGACAAGCAGGCCGTAGGTCTTGGGCGGCGCGGCGGTGCAACCGCGGTCCGTCAGCTTCGTATCGGCATAGTCGATCAGCGGCTCGGCGGCCTCGCGCGTCCAGGCCAGGAGCGAGTATGCGTCCTCGACCGCTGCGCGTTGCTGTTTCAGCGTGTCCGACGGATTGACGGCGCCGGCCTGGGCCGAGGCGATGCTGGCGGCGACAGCCGCTGCGGCAAGCAAAATCCTGATCATTGCAAACCCCCAATGCTGCGAGGATGGCGATGCGATCTCGACGGCGTCAAGGCGAAGCAGCGACCGGGGAGCGGCGTTTTTCAGCCGGTTGTGACGGCGGCCGGGCGGAAAATCCGGTGCGCGGCGAACAGCACCACGGCGCCGGCGACGCTGAGGCCCGAGGCCATAATGAAGAGCAGCGGATAGTTCGGGCCGCTGGCGGTGACGACCCCGAACAGCGCCGCGGAGGCGAGCGAAGAGGCAACGCCCACGACGTCGAGCAGGGAGGTCGAGAGCCCGCGGCGGCCCTTGATGGCGTCCTGCAGATAGCTGATCGGAATGCTCATCAGCGCGGCCGTCGCGGGGCCGTTGATCAGCTGCAGCCAGAGCAGATGGTCGACCGAGCCGGCCTGGCTGACGAGCCACAGATAGACGGCGTAGAGCAGGGCCGCGGCGACGATGATGGTATGCTTGGGCACCCAGCGCAGCGCATAGCCCCACAGCACCATGAACGGCAGTTCGAGGGCCGCCGCGAGGCCCGAGAAGATGCCGAGCTGGCCGAAGCTGCCCTTGAGCGTCACGGTGATGATCAGCGGGATCACGGTGTTGTTGATGACCGTCGCGAGGAAGATGAGCCAGACGCCGGCGATCCCCGCGAGGATGGCCGGCTCGATCCCCGCCTTGCCCTCGGTGGGGGTGGCAGCGCTGCGCGGCGGCACGCCGATCCTGGCGGTGGGCTCACGCAACAGCAGCGCATAGATCAGGCCGCAGACAAGATAGGCCACGGCGCCGATGCCGTAGACGTTGAACACGCCGGTAGTGGTGGCGATCCAGCCCACGAAGGGCGGCACGATCGCCCAGGCGACGGCGAAGATGGTCCGGAAGATCGAGGTCATGAATTCGGCCCGCGCCGGGTCGCGCCGGTCGTAATAGGAGCGGGCGAAGGAGAAGGACTGCGAGAACAGCGCGCCGCCGAACGGCATGATCACCGCGATGGCGAGGATGAACACCAGCTGGTTGCGAAAGAAGAAGATCAGCCCGAAGCCGAGCGCGCCCATCAGCGCGCAGCCGATCACCAGGATGCGGCGGTCGGAAACCCGGTCGGAGATGTAGCCCAGCGTCACCGAGGCGGCGGCGCCGACCAGCGCGCTGGCCATCAGCAGCACCGCGTAGAGGCTGTTGGGGATGCCCAGCGTGTCGATGCCCACGATCGCGGCGTAATTGAGCGTCGAGGCATAGGTGATGCCGGTGAAGAACAGGCTGGTCGCGATCAGCGTGGCGACCGGCAGGCGCGACGTCGCGGCAATGTCCGTCATGATGATCCCCCCTCGGCCTCAGTATCCGAGCGCCGGACGACTTGCCAATGAATGTTGGGCATGTGCCGCATCACCGGTTTTGCTTGAGGGGCCGCAACCCTGCCATGCGGCCGGGCGCCTTGTTCCGGCGCGGCGGAGCGCTCACCTTCCTGATCGTGAAAGGAGAACCGTCATGGGCCTCATCCAGAATCTCAGATCGCGCCTTCGCCTTCCGACGCGCGCCGACGCCGAATTGAGCTACCTCAACGAATCGAGCTCGGCCATCGACCTCGAGCTGCGCCAGCGCGAGATCGACCGCGGCCGCTTCCGCCATATTCCGCGCCGCGGCTGACGCTTCACGGAGCGGCGGAACTGTTCTAGTAGAGGGCGCGGGGACGACCCCGCGCTTCACGCATTTTCGGTCGGGACGACCCGCCACGAGGAGAAATCCAATGGCATGGGTCTATCTGACCATCGCCGGCCTGTTCGAAATCGTCTGGGCCATCGCCCTCAAATATGCCGACGGCTTCACCAAGCTGTGGCCGTCCACCGTCGCTGTCATCGGCATGATCCTGTCGGTCGTGCTGCTGGAACTGTCGCTGCGCGATCTGCCGGTGGGCACGGCCTATGCGGTGTGGACCGGCATCGGCACGGTGGGCGCCGCGATCCTGGGGATGGTGCTGTTCCAGGAGCCGGCGACGGCGGTGCGGATCGGCTCGATCGGACTGATCGTGGCCGGGATCGCCGGGCTGAAGCTGTTCGCTTGAAGGTCCGCCTGTCCGCTCTCTAGGTGTCCTCATCCGCTGCGTCATTCCCGCGGAGGCGGGAATCCAGACTGCGTTCGCCGACGTCTGAGAGCCTTGCCTGGATTCCCGCCTTCGCGGGAATGACGTCGTGGGAGTGGGGGCCTTACGGCTGAGCCGACATCATTGTTGCCCCGCCGCCACGTGCGCCGCGACATTTTTGCCCGGCTCACGAAAATTCATGGAACCTTTCCGGATTTCGCGTAAGCCTATGCGGGCGGGGGCTTTTCCTCGCGGAAACCCTCGCATCGGCAAGCGTCGGCCTGTGCGGTTTGTTGGAAAGCAAACCCATGCCCGTTCGGCTGCCCGAAGTCGCCTCCGTCCTGATGTTCGTGATCCTGCTGCTGGCGGCCAAGCACGTGCCGGCGCTGCAGTTCCTGCCGCTGACCCAGATCACCGGCATCGTCTGCTTCAGCTTCGCGATCTTCCTGTCGCTGCGCCTCTTCCAGCTCGAACTGGCCCGCATCCGCGCCGAAGAATAACCTGCCGAGACTTGGTTTCCGAGTTGTTGCTGCGAGCCGTGATATTGCGCGGGCTCATGCAACTGCCAAGACAGCCGATGATGCCATCATGTGTCCTGTTTATGCTCGGAGGACAGGCATGCGGGGGCTTCTGCTCATGATTCTGGTTGTACTTTGCTCGGTCGGGCCAGCTCGGGCCGGCGGCATATTTGACAATTCATCCGACGCATTCTGGCGAGCCTATGATAGCGCAGTAGGCACCGTCCCATCCGACAAGATTCTGATTTTCGGGGGGAGAGAGCAACGCGGTGTTTCTCGGCTGTCTCACATGCGGCGAGTATGATCGGGACTCGGTGCAGAACGAGTATGGGCCTCATGGCTCGCAGTACGAAAGCGCGAGCATTTTCAACCGGTATGGCTCGTTTGGTGGGCCGTACTCGAAATACTCCCCATGCAATCCGTATTCAGACGATGGACCGGTGCTCGTCGGCCCAAAAGGCGAATACTACGGTCGGTTGACGCTCAACAGATATGCGCGCGACGCTGTCAGCAATAGCACCATTATGGCTTGGTTGGCTGGTGTCTGCAGATGATAGAGGGTAGTTGCCCGCCGCCCCTGGCGGCGCTACCCGTGGGGGCATGAACAAGCCCGTCGCGACTGCCGTCGGCCGCTCCGTCTGCCCGCATGATTGCCCGTCGGCATGCGCGCTGGACGTCGATATCGTCGATAGCCACACCATCGGCCGCGTGCGCGGCGCCAAGGACGATCCCTATACGGCCGGCGTGATCTGCGAGAAGGTCGCGCGCTATGCCGAGCGCATCCACCATCCCGACCGCCTGATGCACCCGCTGCGGCGGGTGGACAAGAAGGGCGAGGGGCGCTGGCAGCAGATTTCGTGGGGCGAGGCGTTCGACGAGATCGTGGCGCGCTGGCTCGATATCGAGCGCGATTTCGGGCCTGAGGCGATCTGGCCGTATTTCTATGCCGGCACGATGGGCCACGTGCATCGCGACGGCATCCACCGGCTGCGCCATGCCCGCGGCTATTCCGACCAGTACGACACGATCTGCACCGGCGCGGCCTGGCCCGGCTTCATCGCCGGCACCGGGATGCTGGGCGGGCCCAACCCCGAGCACATGGCCGAGGCCGATTGCGTAGTGATCTGGGGCACCAATGCGGTCTCGACGCAGGTCAATGTGATGACCCACGCGACGCGGGCGCGGAAGGAGCGCGGCGCCAGACTGGTGGTCATCGACATCTACCGCAATGCCACGATGGAGCAGGCGGATATGCCCATCCTGCTGCGGCCGGGGTCGGACGGCGCCTTCGCCTGCGCGGTGATGCACGTGCTGCTGCGCGAGGGGCTGGCGGATCGGGAGTACCTCGCCGAGTTCACCGATTTCGATGCCGAGGTCGAGGCGCATCTGATGACGCGGACGCCCGAATGGGCAGCGGCGATCACCGGGCTGTCGGTCGGGGAGATCGAGGATTTCGCCCGGCTGATCGGCAAGACGCCGCGCACCTACTTCCGGCTCGGCTACGGCTTTACCCGGCAGCGCAATGGCAGCGCCAATATGCATGCGGCGCTCTGCATCCCGGCGGTGACCGGGGCGTGGCGGCATCGCGGTGGAGGGGCGTTCCACTCCAACTCCGGTACGTGGAAGCTCAACAAGGCGCTGATCCAGGGCGATGCCATGGGCAAGGCCGGCCGCTCGCTCGACATGAGCGAGATCGGCAAGGTGCTGACCGGCGACAGGCGTGCGCTGAAGGATGGCGGGCCGGTCAAGGCCCTGTTTATCCAGAACACCAACCCGATGAACGTGTCGCCGGAGCAGGGGCTGACCCGTGCCGGCTTCGAGCGCGAGGACCTGTTCACGGTCGTGCATGAGCAGTTCATGACCGATACGGCGCAGATGGCCGATATCGTGCTGCCGGCGACGATGTTCCTCGAACACAATGATTATTACACCCGCGGCGGGCATACGCGCGTGCTGGTCGGGCCGAAACTGGTCGAGGCGCCGGGCGAATGCCGTTCCAATTTCGAGGTGGTCAACGAGCTGCTGCGGCGGCTGGGGGCCGAGGACGCCTCGCTCGGCATGACCGATCGCGAAATGGTGGCCGAAACGTTCCGGCGCTCGCATTATCCGGCGCTCGATGACGTCGAAAAGACCGGCTATTTCGTCGATCGCGAAAGGCCAGAAGAGGAGAGCCGCTTCCTCAAGGGGTTCGGCTGGGCCGACAAGCGCTTCCGCTTCCGCCCGAACTGGGAGGGCGCGGCGGCCCGCAAAGGCTGTCAGTGGGTGATGGATCCGGCCGAAGCGCCGCGCATGGTCGATTTCTGGGACATCAACGAAAAGACCTCGGCCGAGGTGCCGTTCCGGCTGGCGACCAGCCCGTCGCGCAGCTTCCTGAACTCGACGTTCTCGGAGACGGCGGGGAGCCGCAAGCGGCAGCCGGTGCCGACGGTGATGATCCGCCCCGATGATGCGGCGTCGCTCGGCATCGACGACGGCGCGAAGGTGCGGCTCGGCAATCACCGCGGTACGGTGGAACTCACCGCGAAGATTTTCGACGGTATGCAGCGCGGCGTGCTGATCGCCGAGGGCGTCTTCCCCAACAAGGCGCATGGCGGCGGGCAGGGCATCAACATGCTCACCAATTCCGACCAGATCCCGCCCTTCGGTGGAGCGGCGTTCCACGACGCGGCGGTGTGGATCAGCACGACGAACTGATGGGCAGAATACGCAACCTGATCTTGCTTCTTGCTCTCGCCGCACCCGCGGCCGCTGCGCGAGCCGACGATCTGATGCCCCCTTGCCAGGAGATGCCCCGGAAGCAATTCCTGGACGAGATGCGGACCGTGACGACAGTGGTTTCGCTGGAGAATGGCCGGTATCGGCTCGCCGGGGGCATTGATCTCGTCGTGCCCGCCAGTGTGTGCGTCTATGGCCAAAGCCTCAGCACCGCCGCGCCCTATGTCCGTGACTATGCGGTCGATGAAGCGTGGGTCTCCTACACGAGGCAGCAGACAGAAGCTGCGCTGGAGCGCCTGTTCGTGTCTGAGGCGGCTCATGGGCAAGTGGTGCGGCTGAGTTCGCTCGAACTCCTGAGCGTCCAATATTCACCGACCTATTTGCCTGAGATAGAACTCAGATCGAAGAACTAGGCCGGGAGGGAGGGATCAATCTGCCTCCCGGTCTGTCCTATCCGATCAGATGATCAGAATGAATGGGCCGGCTCGAGCGGAGCTGTCCCCGGCTCGACGCTAGCCCTTGGTGGTGTTGACGGTGATCTTGGGGACGTCGACCGTGACGGCGGTGGCCGAGCCGTGGTGGTTGATCACCAGATAGCCGCCGGCAATCAGCAGCAGCACGACGATGACGATGGCGGCAATCATGCCGGCGCCGAAGCCGCCGCCGTCACCGCCGGTGACGATGGTTTCACGATCGGTCATTGCGACCTCCTTGTGATGGTATCTTGGGGCCGGCCTAGGCGAAGCTGTAGGCCAGCATCAGGAACGAGAGCGCTGCGATATAGAGCGTGGAGAGAGTGGCGACCCGGATCATTCTTGAGACCTCTCATTGGCCTCGCGTTCGACGCATGCGCGAGTGTTTCGATGTGCCTACAATGCCCCGCACCCCCCAGGGTTGCGTGAGGGTTCAATGACGACGGTGTCAGCGGATTGTCAGCTTGCGGCTAAGGGCAGAACGAGAGTCCAGCCGGCGTCAACCCGCATACCCCTGCCAGAAGAAATACGCCGTCAGGCCGATGCCGTAGACGATCACGCCGGCGCGGATGACGTTGGTCGGGATGCGGTGGGCGAGGCGGGCGGCTACGTAGGCGCCGATGGTGACGCCGACGAGCGCGATGGTGCCGTGGAACCAGTCGATCGAGCCGGCGACGGCGAAGCGCGCCACGGCGACGACCGCGATGACGGTGGCGATGTAGAGCTTGATGCCGTTGGCGGCATGGATGTCGGTGACGCCGGCGAGCGCCAGGAAGGCGAGGGTCAGCACGCCGAGCCCGGCATTGAAGAAGCCGCCATAGAAGGCGATGGCGGCGAGCACGACGAGCAGCGCCACCGCGCCGACCGCCCTGGCGCCGCGACTGGCGCCGCCGCGGCGCGCCACGAAGGCGTTGATGCGGCCGCCGAAGATGAACAGGATCACCGCGAAGGCCATCAGCCACGGCACGGCGATGGAGAACTGCGCGTTGGAGACGTGCAGCAGCAGTTCGGCGCCGGCGTAGCCGAAGATCGCCGAGACGAGGCCGTAGGGCAGCAGGCGGTCGCGGTAGCGCATCAGGTCTTTCCACAGACCAATGGCGCCCGAGACATAGCCGGGCAGGGCCGCATAGGTGTTGGAGGCGTTCGCCAGCACCGGCGGCACGCCGACCGCGAGCAAAGCGGGGAAGACGATGAAGCTGCCGCCGCCCGCCAGGGTGTTGATGGCGCCACCGCAGAGGCCTGCAAGGAACAGCAAAATCTCGTACATCAGCGGCGCTTAGCGCGTCCGGAGGCGGCGCGCCAATGGATTTGCGTGATCGGGGTCATCTGCCGTGATGATGCAGTCGGCGGTCCTCTCCCGCTTACGGGGGAGAGGGGACCAAGGGCAGCTTGGGGAGGGGGCGGCCGCATACACCGAGCGTGGGGCCGCCCCCTTCCGTCACGCTGTCGCGTGCCACCTTCCCCCGCCAGCGGGAGAAGGGCCCGACTGCAAGGCTGGCTTGACTTCGGAAGCGTTGCGCCCCATTTACGGTCCGGCTGCTGGCGCCGGCCGTCCGCCGGGGAAACCCGATGGTGAAGTCCAGCCCCGGATGATCCGGGACCCAACAGACATGACGCATCCTCATCGAGGCGATCGTGGCAAGGCGGGCACCCATGAACGAATGCCTCGGTCCAAAGGATCGATCATGAGCTTTTCTCTCGACACTCCTTCCATCCGCACCCTCAAATCCGAGGCTCGGGCCCTGCGTGACGAACGCGAGACCGCCGGCACGCCGATCGGGCAGGGCCAGGCGCTCGAAGAGGTCGCGCGCCGCCACGGCTATCGCGACTGGAACACGGCCTCGGCCGCGCTGCCCGAGCGTCTGCCGGTGCTGCCGCAGGTCGGCGACAAGGTGAAGGGCACCTATCTCAGCAAGCCGTTCACCGGGCTGCTGATCGGCCTGCAGCTGCTGGCCGACATGCAGCACTACGAGGTGACGGTGAAGTTCGACCAGCCGGTGAATGTCAGCAAGTTTGCCTCGATGGTGCACAACCGCCAGCGGGTGCGCGCCACCATCGGGCAGAATGGCGAGTCGCCGGCCAAGACGTCGGACGGCGAGCCACATATGCGGATCAGCCGGGCCTGAGGCTCATTGCTTCGTGAAACCGGCTGGCATTCCATCGGCTGTTGCCGATAGAGTGCCGGCGAACTCCTTCAGCGGCGCGTTTGAACGACGCGCCGCTCCCCCACACTGGAACACGCAATGACCGCCCCGATCGAACTTTACTACACGGCCACGCCCAATGGCCGGAAGATCACCATCATGCTCGAAGAGCTGGGGGTGCCCTACAACCTCAACCACATCGACATCGGCCGCGGCGACCAGTTCAAGCCGGAATTCCTGGAAATTTCGCCCAACAACAAGATCCCGGCGATCGTCGATCCGGCGGGCCCGGACGGGCAGCCGATCTCGGTGTTCGAGTCGGGCGCGATCCTGCGCTACCTCGCCGAAAAGCACGGCAAATTCTACGGCAAGAGCTGGCGCGAGCGGGTCAAGATCGACGAGTGGCTGTTCTGGCAGGTCGGCGGCTTCGGCCCGATGCTGGGGCAGGCGAACCATTTCGCCCGCTACGCCAAGGAGAAGATTCCCTACGCCATCGACCGCTATGTGAACGAAGCGCACCGGCTCTACCGGGTGCTCAACACGCAGCTCGAAAAGCAGCAGGCGGCCGGCCGGCTCTACGTGGCGGGCGACGATATCTCGATTGCCGACTTTGCCATCTTCGACTGGTCGAACGGCTACGCCAACTACACCATCGACGAGGCGGAGTTTCCGGCCTGGTTCGACTGGCGGGCCCGGCTGCGCGAGCGGCCGGCGATCATCAAGGCGCTCGACATCAAGACCACCGGGCGCGACCGAATCGACCTCAGCAAGGACGATGCGGCGCAGAAGGTGCTGTTCGGCCAGCGCTGAGCCGGCTCACTCCGGCCGGCAGGTGAAATCGGGCGACACTTCGCGGGTTGGCACTTTCGGCCAATCCTGCGTGGCGACGCACATCGAGCCGACGCAGCCACCGCCGAAGCGCATCGTGGTGTTGCCGTTCAGGATCCAGACGATCCCGTCATAGCTCTTGCCGTCCTGCGGGCTGTAGATGTTGGCGGTGAACACCGTCGGGTCATTGGTCGGGTGCATCGTCAGCATGTTGAGGCCCAGGATCGGGCGGCTGCGCAGCGACTTCTTGGGGTTCTGGTAGTCGAGCATCTGCGGGCCGAACGCCGCCTTGTCCTGCTCGCACTGCACGGCGTATTCGGGCGGTACGATCACCCAGCTCAGCGCACCGCAGAAATCGGTACCGCACGGCGCCACGGTGATTTCGGTGCCGTTGAGGGTGCGCCACGTGCCTTCGGCCGGCGAGCCCATCAGCGAGCTGAGCGCGATGGGATCGGCCAAAGCGGGCAATGCCGGGATGATGAGCAGGGCGGCAACGGCCGCAATTCGCCGGGCCGCGGCGGAAAAAGCCTCAAACCACACGACGTAACTCCCTAGCCGCCGCAAACGGACTCGATCGCCAGCGCTTCATGCGCTCGATTCGCGCAGACAATATGGCGTATGAAACGACGCTATGTCGTCCTCGGCCGGCGGGAAACGCAAGGCCCATCCGAGCGTTCGGTTCCCGCAGTCATCAAACTTTCCGCCCAGCGCGGTAGTTCTGCATCAGTGCAATTGAGCAAAGGGAGACTGAGATGTTTGCCGATCGTATTGCCACCATGCTGATCCCCGTCACGGATCTGGCCCGGGCCAAGGCCTGGTATGCCGACAAGCTCGGCCTCGTCACTACCGACGAGATCCCGGAGGACATGGGCGCCATCCTCGCCCTCAACGGCGTGCGCGCCATGCTCTACACCACTCAGTATGCCGGGACGGCGGAGAACACGATGCTGGGCTTCGATTCGCCTGATCTCGAAGCCGACATGCAGGCGCTGCGCGCCAAGGGCGTGGCGTTCATCGACTACGACCTGCCGGGGCTGAAGACCGAGAACGGCATGGCGACCTTCGGGCCGGTCAAGAATGCCTGGTGCCACGACAGCGAGGGCAACATTCTGGCATTTACCGAAGGCATGTAGCGAAGCGCGCCGTTTGCCTCTACTTCTGGGGGCATGGACAGGGCGGCGGCAGAACATGAAGCGATCCGGCTGTGGCGGGCACTCCCGCTGCAGGATCGCCTGACCGCCGGCCAGGCCAGCGCTTTCGCGGCGATGATCGCGCCGACGCTCGATTTCGGCGAGCCCAAGGGCCGCGCCAAGACGATCGAGATCTGGCTGCGCCGCGACCTGCCGCGCACCGACCACGCGGTGGCGATTGCCCTCGCCGACGGCACTTCGGGACAATTGCAACTATCGGTGCCGCCCTGGCCGGAGCGCGAGGGGGCGTCGGCGATAGCCTTTGTCGTGGCGCTGCTGGTGTTCATCGCCCGACGGCCCGATTTGCTGACCAGCGCGGTGCTGTGGGCGGAGGACGGCGCGATCTGGTTCGCCCAGGCCTACAATGAGGGCTGGCTGACGCCATTGCTGCGCGCCTATGGCGGCTCGATCCAGCTGTTCCAGCGTCTGGTGTTCGATTTCGCGCAGCTGGTGCCGCTGCGCTGGGTGCCGCTCTACGGCGTGTGGGTGTCGCTGCTGGTGCGCGCGGCGCTGCCGGCCTTCCTGTTCTCGCGCCGCTTCAGCTGGATCAACTGGCGCGCCAAGGTGGCGTTCACCGCCTACTATCTGCTGATGCCCAATCTGGGCGAAGTGCACGCCTTCGTCACGGCGACGCCGCTCTATCTGGCGCTCTATCTGCTGGCGGTGATCGTCGCCGATCCGCCGCGCAACCGCTTCTGGCAGGTGCATGACTGGGTGGTGCTCATCCTTGCCGGGCTGAGCGGGCCGTTCGTGATCTTCACGCTGCCGCTGGTGGCGTTCAGGATTTTCGCGCACCGCGACCGGGCCGCGCCGTTCGTGCCGTTCGCCGCGATCCTCGTCGTGCTGGCGATCGTGCAGGGGGGGTTCCTGTGGCTTGCCGCCTCGGGGACCGGGCAGAACCCGCTGAACGACTGGCTGGACCACTCCGAGACGATGGTGACCCGCACCGTGTTCGGCTTCATCACCACGGTGCGCTGGGCGAGCTCCTTCGCGACGCCCCAGGTGGCGCTGCCGGGCGCGCTGTTCGCGCTGGTGGTCATCGTGGCCGTGCTGATCCGCGGCGACTGGCGGGCCCGCGGCCTGGCGCTGGTGGCGCCGCTCGCCATGCTGGTGGCGCTGCTGACGCCATCGCTCGGCACCCATGCCGGACCGGCGCTGGCCAGCGCGGCGGCGAGCGAGCGCTACTTCGTCGTGACCAGCGCGGCGTGGGCAGCGACGCTGGTGGTGTTCGCGGCGATCTATTTGCCGCGCCTGCCGGTGTCGATCTTCGCCTTCGTGGTGGCGGTGTGCGGCGTGTTCATCCTGTTCGAGTTCCCGATCAACCCGGTGGGCGGTGCCTCTTTCGGGCCGCAGGCGGCCAAGGTCGATGCAGCGAAATCCGGCGACCCGGTCACACTGTCGATTGCGCCGCCCGGCTGGTCGATGACGCTGATCAAGCACTAGCGTCCTATCGGCGCCGCGTGTTTGGGCGTAGCGTTCCGGCATGACAAACGAGAACGCCTTCGTCGCGCCGAACCAGCGCGTCTTCGTGCTGGTGGCCGCTATCCTCGCCTCGTCGATGGGCTTCATCGACGGCTCGGTGATCTCCATCGCCACGCCGGCCATCCGCAACAACCTCAACGCGACGCTGGCCGACGCCCAGTGGGTGTCGAACGCCTATCTGCTGCTGCTGTCGTCGGTGCTGCTGCTGGGCGGCGCGGCGGGCGACCGCTTCGGCATCCGCAACGTGTTCGCGGGCGGCATCATCCTGTTCGTCGTGGCATCGCTGGCCTCTGCCGTCGCGCCGACGCCCGAGATCCTGATCGCCGCGCGCACCATACAGGGGCTGGGTGCGGCGTTCATGGTGCCCTCGAGCCTCGCCATCATCGCGAAGGCCTATCCGCGGGAGGAGCGGGGCGGGGCGATCGGCATCTGGTCGTCGGCCTCCTCGTTCTTCACCATCGGCGGGCCGGTGATCGGCGGACTGGTGCTGACGACTTTGGGCGACTGGAGCTGGCGGCTGGTGTTCGCCGTCAATCTGCCGCTCGGCATTGCCGCGCTGGTGCTGCTGTTCTGGAAGGTGCCGGCGGACAAGCCGCATGAAGGCCGCAGGCTCGATGTCGGCGGGGCGGTACTGGGAACGGCGTCGCTGCTGCTGATCGCCCTGTCGCTGACCGGCGAATCGACCGGCGCCGGGTTGCGCATTGGTCTTGCGGTGGCGGGCCTCGCGCTGGCCGGAGCGTTCCTGTGGTGGGAGAGCCGCGCGAAGGCGCCGATGGTGCCGCTCGGGCTGTTCCGCGACAAGGCGTTCTCCGGCGCGCAGGGGCTGACCTTCGCGCTGTACTTTTCGCTGAGCGCGATCACCTTCTATCTGCCCACGACGCTGATCACCGGCTGGGGCGTCACGCCGGCGCAGGTGTCGCTGGTGCTGCTGCCGCTCGGCATCATCCTGACGCTGCTCTCGACCTTCACCGGCCGTTTCGCCGACCGGTTCGGGCCGGGGCCGATGATCGCGGCAGGCTCGACGCTGGTGGCGCTGGCCTTCCTCGGCCTCGGGCTGACGGCCGGACTGCACAACCTCTGGTTCGGCGTGCTGCCGCTGATGATCGTCTTCGGGCTCGGCATGAGCCTCGTGGTGTCGCCGCTCTCGACGGCGGTGATGACCTCGGTCGAGGACAAGGACACCGGCACCGCCTCGGGCATCAACAATGCGGTGGCGCGCGTCGCGGGCCTGCTCGCAGTGGCCTCGATGGGCGGGCTCGGGGCGATCGTGTTCATGAAAGCACTCGGCGCCGGCGCGCCGACGATGAGTTTTGGCATGAGCCCGGAAGCGGGGCTGTCGGCCGAAGCGGAAGCGGCGCGCGTGGTGGCGACCGACCATGCCTTCGCCGCGATCGCCTATGTGACGGCGGCGCTGTCGCTGCTCTCGGGCGTGATCGCCTGGCTGACGCTGGAGCGCAAGCGCTAGCGGCGCAGGCCGGCGCGCCTGGCGGCCCAGCGTTCGGCGAAGCCGAAGGCGTCGGAGACGAGGACCGCCAGCACGGCGACGATGACGCCGCCCTGCAGCACGAAGGCGAGGTTGGCGTTGATGAGGCCGGCGATGATCGCTTCGCCCAGCGTCGCGGCGGCGACGGTCGAGCCGATGGTGGCGGTGCCGATGCCGATGACGGCCGAGAGGCGGACGCCGGCGAGGATCAGCGGCAGGACCAGCGGCAGCTCGATCTGTAGCAGGCGCTGCGTCTCCGTCATGCCGGTGGCGCGCGCCGATTCCTCGATCTCGGGCGAGATAGTGGTGAGGCCGGTGAGCGCGTTCTCGAAGATCGGCAGCAGGCCGTAGAGAAACAGTGCGACCAGCGTCGGCTCGGTACCGAAGCCGAGGATGGGGACGGCAAGGGCCAGCACGGCGACAGGCGGAAAAGTCTGGCCGACATTGGCGAGGG
Source organism: Pseudomonadota bacterium (assembly GCA_048498015.1). Classification (GTDB taxonomy): domain Bacteria; phylum Pseudomonadota; class Alphaproteobacteria; order Rhizobiales; family Devosiaceae; genus Devosia_A. The sequence continues at coordinate 57,962 of JBEHYU010000012.1, read as the reverse complement.
TGCGGCTGAGCGGCAGGAATTCGCGACCGGCCGGGCGCGTCACGAGGATCGCAAGGCCGATGGCGACGATGCTGCCGGCCAGCGTCGCGATGGCGACGATGGCGAGGTGGCTCAGGGTCAGGTTGAGCAGCGAGTTCTGCGTGTAGATCGCCGGCTGGCCGTTCTTGGTGAAGGGTTGCAGCAGCGGCGCGAACGTCGTCGGCGTCGCGAGGAAGGCGACGAGCAGTACGATCGCCACGAGGCGGATGATGACGCCCGGCTTCATCAGTGGCGGGCCGCCTGGCGGATGGCGGTGGCGAGCGTGACGCGGCCGATGAGGGCGCCGTTGGCGCCGGCGATCGGCACGGCGTCGCGACCGCTCCACAGGGCCTCCTCGAGCGCGTCGAGCAATGTGGTGGTCTCGGCGATGGGCGCGCCGGGGGCAGGACCTTGCTCGAGGAAATCGCGCACGGGGCGGAAGGAGAGCAGGCGGAACGGCCGCTCGCCGCTGCCCAGCAGCTCGCCGACGAAATCGGTGGCGGGACGCAGCACGATCTTTTCGGGCGTGTCGTATTGCAGCAGCTTGCCCTGATCCATCACGGCGATGCGGTCGCCGAGCCCGATGGCCTCGTTCATGTCGTGCGTGACGAGCACGATGGTGGTGCCGAGCCGGTCCTGCACGGCTTTGAGGTCGGCCTGCGCCTTGGCCCGGATGATCGGGTCGAGCGCGCCGAACGGCTCGTCCATCAGCAGCACTTTCGGCGCAGCGGCCAGCGCGCGGGCGACGCCGACGCGCTGCTGCTGGCCGCCGGAGAGTTCCGCCGGCAGGCGGTCGCGAAACTGCGCCGGATCGAGCTGGAACAGGTTCAGCAGCTCATCGACGCGAGCGGCGGTCCTGGCCTTCTCCCAGCCGAGCAAATTGGGGACTGTAGCGACGTTCTGGCCGACGGTGCGGTGCGGGAACAGGCCGTGGCCCTGGATGGCGTAGCCGATCTGACGGCGCAGCAGATGCACCGGCTGGGCATGTGTATCGGCGCCATCGATCAGCACGCGGCCGGCGGTCGGCTCGATCAGCCGGTTGATCATGCGCAGCAATGTGGTCTTGCCGGAACCGGAGGTGCCGACGATGACGACGATCTCGCCATCGTTGACGGTCATCGACACATCGTCGACGACGCGGCTGTCGAAGTCTTTGCTCAGATGCTCGATCTCGATCATCGTCTGCCTCCGGGAGAAACCAGCTCGACCAGTGCGTCGAGGACGACGCCCGCCGCGAAGGCGAGCGCTACGGTAGGGATGGCGCCGAGCAGCACCAGGTCCATCGCCGTCTGCGCCACGCCCTGGAACACGAACACGCCGAAACCGCCGCCGCCGATCAGGCTCGCGACGGTCGCAAGGCCGATATTCTGGACGAGCACGATGCGGATGGCGGTGAGGATCACCGGGAAGGCCAGCGGCAGCTCGACGCCGAACAGGCGCTGGCGCTCGGTCATGCCCATGCCGCGGGCCGCTTCGTTCGCCGCCTCGGGCACGCCGGCGAGGCCGACTACGGTGTTGCCGACGACCGGCAGCAGCGAATAGAGGAACAGCGCCACCATGGCCGGCGCGACGCCGATGCCGGCGATGCCGATGGCCGCGGCGCCGGGGATGTTGGCCGCGACCCAGGCGAGCGGCGCGATCAGTAGCCCGAACAGCGCGATCGACGGAACCGTCTGCACGGCGTTGAGGACGCCGAGGATGCCGCCGCGCACGCGCGGCACCCGGTGGCAGAGGATGCCGATGGGCAGGCCGATAATCGTCGCAACGGCTAGGGAGCCGATGGCGAGCCCGACATGCGTGCCGGCCTCGCGCCAGAAACTGTCGGCGCGGTTGGCGTATTCGCGCAGCACTGAAAGGTCGTTCCACAATCCCGAGGTGAGGATCGCCGCGAGCGCCACGGCGACACCGAACAAGAGGCCGATGCGCGACCACGGCCTGAGCTTCATGCGGGCCACGGCGTCGGAGGCCATCAGCGCGAAGGCAAGGATCAGGAGCCAGAAGCCGGTGCCCGGCGAGGTGCGGGAAATCTTGTCGCCCGCAGGCGTCAGCATCTGCGCCGCATCGCCCACGGCGACCGCGAGCGCGGCGACAGCCGCAAAGCTGATGACGAGGCGGAAGCGCGGTTCGGCGCGAATGAGGGAGATGACGGTGGCGGCGAGCAGCACCACGCCGATGATGCCGATCTCCCAGACGGGGAGAGCCTCAAAAAAGCCGAGCGGCTTGCCAGGAACGATGCGGTTGGCGCGGAAGGCGACGAAGGGCGTGGAAAGACCGGCCACCGCCAGCGCGGCGATGAGCACGCCGAGCCGTTCGATGCTGTTCAGGAGCGATGGTGAGGCGGGACGAGTGTCGACGAGGGCCATGGACGCTGAGGCGGGCAGGGTGTTCCTGCCCGCCTCGATAGCACGATTACTTCATGAACTGGTTGGACTTCAGCCAGTCGATGGCCACGTCCTTGGCGGCTTCGCCATTGACCTGGATACGGCCATTGAGGGTCTGCAGCGTCACGAGGTCGAGCTTGGCAAAGACCGGAGCCAGCAGGTCCTTGATCTGCGGGTACTGGGTCAGCACCGCCTCGCGGATGATCGGCGAGGGCTGGTAGACCGGCTGCACGCCCTTGTCGTCGGTGAGGACCACGAGGCCCGAGGGGGCGATGCCGCCATCGGTGCCGTAGACCATCGCGGCATTGACGCCGTCGGTCTGGTTGGCGGCGGCGGCGATGGTCGCGGCGGTATCACCGCCCGACAGCGTCACCAGCTGCTCCGGCTTCAGCGTGAAGCCATAGACCGACTCGAACTTGGGCAAGGCGGCGGGCGAGCTCACGAACTCGGCGGAAGCGGCGAGCTTGACCGTGCCGCCACCGGCGACCCACTTGCCGAAATCGGAGAAGGTCACGAGCTTGTTGGCGTCGGCGACGTCCTTGCGCAGCGCCACGGCCCAGGTGTTGTTGGCCGGAGCCGGGGCGAGCCAGACGATCTTTTCGGCGTCGTAGTCGAGCTTGGCGGCGGTCTCATAGGCCTTGGCGGCGTCGTTCCAGAGCGGATCGTCGGCCTTGTTGTAGAAGAACGCGCCGTTGCCGGTGTATTCGGGATAGATGTCGATCTGGCCGGCCTTGATGGCGTCGCGGACGACATTGGTGGCGCCGAGCTGGATCTTCTCGGTGACCGGCACGCCATTGGCCTGCAGCACCTGCGAGATGATGTTGCCGAGCAGGCCGCCTTCGGTGTCGATCTTGGACGACACCACGACCTGCGCGTTGGCAACGCCCGCCGTCAGGGCCACGGCCAGCGCCGCAGTCGCAAGTTTCGTGATCAGACGCATTTGTAGTCTCCTTGCTGGCCGGCCCCAGGTCCGGCGCTGGTGAACTCGAAAAAGGAAGTCGCGGGTCGCCTACGCGAGCAGAGGATAACTTCTGTCCAAAGCCCTCTGTTCCATCGCCAGGATGTCGTCGTATGCGCCCTCGGGGAGAACCTCGAAACCAGTGAGCTTGAGATAGCTACGGATGGGCGCGGACAAAGTGTCTGCGAAGACGTAACTGATATTCCGACGCAGTGTATTGACATCGTCGTGACTTGTCGCGCTCGCGGTGATGAGCGGCAAGCCCGGCGCCGCATCGGTCCAGCCGATCACTTTGATTGCCTTGCGGATTTCCTCGGACTCGAGGGCGAGCGAGACCGGATCGATCGCCGCGATGTCAGCCTTGTCAGCGATTACTGCGCGCAGCGATTTCGCATGGCTGCCGGTACGCAACGTGCCCGAGAAGAAGCGGCCATTGTCGGCGTGGCGGGAAACGATCTCGCGAAAGGCGTTGTAGCCGGACTGCGAATGGCCCGAATTGTAGGCGGCGCGGCGACCGCGCAGGTCGGCCAGCTCGGCCGCCGGATCGCCGGCCCGCACCACGAGGGCCGAGCGATAATACGGGCCGTCGGTGCCCTCGACCTCGTAGATTGGGGTGCCCAGGTAGCGGACCTTGCCGTCGAGCGCGTGGCGGAGCGGGTAACCGCAGGTCTGCGCCAGCAGCAAATCCGGCTCGAGCCAGGCGGCTTCGTAATCATCGGGGACGATGAGGTCCTCGGGTACGCCGGCAAGGCCATCGGCCGCGAGATGCGATCCCAGCGCCGACCAGAGCGCGGCGGTGGCGGCGCCGCCGGCGTCGTACATGGCGAGCGACACGGTTCGGCTCATTCGGCGGCCTCGTGGTGCGGGTGCAGCAGCCGGTCGTGCGGCACGAGGAAGAAGCGGCGGAACAGTTCGCCGTAGCTGCGATAGACCAGCCCGCCATTGCGCTCGATCAGCGTCTCGCGATGTGCCCGGTAAAGCGCCGGCAGATCGTACCAGGCGATGGCCGGGCGCAGATGGTGCAGCACGTGCAGATGGTTGTTCAGGTAGAGAACCCCCAGCAGGCCGCCATGCTCGACGATGGCGGTGCGCTCCTCATGCCGGTCGGCGAAGCGGTGCTCGGCGAAGGAGCGGATACGCGTCAGCGCGCCTCCGGCGTAGACGAAACCGGCGAGATAGAGCCAGAGCGGCATCTGCGCGACGACGATGACCCAGGCCAGGATCGCGGCAACACCGACGATGTGCTGCGCCCAGATGCGCCGGCGACCCGGCTCGTTGCGGCGCACCCGGCGGAACTCGTCGAGAAGGAAGAAGCCGATCATGAAGGCCGGTCCGACGAGGAGACGGCCGAGCAGGGTCTGGTTGAAGGTCAGCAGGGCGCGCAGGAGGCGCGGATAGCGGCTCCAGCTGGCCTGGGTGACGTAGAAGCTCTCGGGATCGTCCAGCGGATCGGTCAGGCGCTCGTCCTTGTGGTGCGCGAGGTGCGACAGCCGGTAGACCGGATAGGGCAGCCAGAGCGCCAGCGGCGGCCAACCGAACAGCGTGTTGATCCGGCGGTTGCGCGTCGGGTGGCCGTGCATGATCTCGTGCTGCAGCGAGCCTTGCCAGGCGACGGTCCACGCGGCGAGCGGGATCAGCAGCCACAGCGGGACGGCGCGCCAGCATAGGGTCAGGGCGAGCCAGCCGCCATAGATCAGCAGCGCAAGACCGATCGTCGGCCACTCGGTGCGGGCAGGGCGGAGGTAGGGAACGGTGTCGGCGGCGCTCATGGCAGAAAAGAAGCACGGCCATCGCTGTTAAGTCGACAAGATCAGTAGTCTATAATTGCGTTGTTGGCGGCGAGCGGAGATTTGGCTTCGCTCGCCGGCCGCGCAGGTGAGCATGGCGCCGCGGCGGGCTCGGCGGATCGCTTGACTCGAAAAATCGGGCAGCCTAATAGTTCGGTCGGTTTAACGTAAAACCTTCTCGAGAAATCGCCACCGGTGCTGTTCAGCGGCCGGTAAAGGCGGTCCTGTAGGTTTAGCGCTAAACTTCGGGAGGATTGCGTGGCGCGCACGACGATCAAGGACATCGCCCTGGCGGCAAAAGTGTCGCCGATGACGGTGTCCAACGTCATTAACGGCCGGCCGGCCAAGGCCTCGGCCGAGACGGTGGAGCGCATCCGCGCTGCCATCTCGACGCTGGGCTATACGCCCAACATGTCGGCGCGCAGCCTCGTGTCGAAGGCCTCGCGCATGGTCGGGGTGCTGATCCCGTTCACCGAGAACAACCAGCTGCTGCTGAACAACCCGTTCTATGCCGAGATCGTCAGCGGCATCGAAGGGGCGCTGCGCGACGCCGGCTATTACATGATGCTCACCGGTATCCGTGCCGATGGCGGCCGGCTCGAGACGCTGCAGAGCTGGAACATGGACGCGCTGATCGTGCTCGGCGTCTATCGCGAGCGGCTCTACGAGGAGCTCAAGGCGCACGATCTGCCCACGCTGCTGATCGACAGCTACATCGACGACGATCACTTCTACCGGCTGGGCATAGATGACGAAAAAGCCGCCTATGACGCCACGTCCTATCTGATCGGGCAGGGGCATCGCGCCGTCGCGCTGGTCACCGGACTGATCCGCGCCGACGGCGTGGTCGAGCGGCGTGTCGCCGGCTATCGGCGGGCGCTGGCGGGCGCGGGGATCGCCTACGATCCGGCGCTGGTGTTCTCGAGCTCGGTGACATTCGAGTGGGGCGCCGAGGCGGCGAATGGGATCGTCGCCGACAAGCGCATCACCGCCGCGTTCTGCACCGCTGACCTCATTGCCGCCGGGCTGCTCGCCGGCCTGCACAAGCTCGGCGCGCAGGTGCCCGGCGACGTGTCGGTGCTGGGCTTCGACAATCTGCCGGTCGCCGGCATGGTCTATCCGGCGCTGACCACGGTGGACCAGTCGATTGTCGACAAGGGGCGGCTGGCGGGGCAACTGGTGGCCGGCATCCTCGACAAGCGCGCCACCACGCGCAACGTCCTGATGCCCACCAGCATCGTCGTGCGCGACAGCGTGCGGGAGCGGCGCTGATGGATGGGGTAGCGGGACGCGGCAAGTATGTGGCGCTGCTGGTGCTGCTCGGCCCGAGCCTCATCGGCATGCTGGTGTTCTACATCCTGCCGGTGCTGTCCTCGCTGGTGCTGAGCTTCGCCGACTGGGACCTGCTGACGCCGATCAAATGGGTCGGGCTGAGCAACTACCTGACGATCTTCGGCGACGGCGTGGTGCTGCAGGCGCTGCGCAACACGCTGGTGTTCATCCTGGGTTACCTGCCTTCGGTGGTGGTGCTGGGCCTCGGGCTGGCCTTGCTGCTGAACCGCAAGCTCAAGGGGCGAACGGTCTTTCGCGCCATCTACTTCGTGCCGGTGGTCACCTCATGGGTGGCCGTGTCGCTGATCTGGAAGTGGCTGCTCAACCCGCAATACGGGCTGATCAATTACGGGCTGTCGCTGCTTGGCATCAAGGGGCCGGGCTGGCTGTTCGATCCGCACTGGGCGATGACGGGCGTGATCCTCACCACGGTGTGGAAGGACCTCGGCTTCGTCACGGTGATCTACCTGGCGGGCCTGCAGGAGATCCCCGAGCAGCTCTACGAGGCCGCCAACATGGACGGCGCCACGGCCTGGCAGCGCTTCCGCACGGTGACCTGGCCGATGCTGGCGCCGACGACGTTCTTCGTCACCACCATCTCGCTGATCTCCTCGTTCCAGGTGTTCGACCAGGTCTGGATCATGACGCAGGGCGGGCCGGTGGGGGCCACCAGCACCATGGTCGAGCTCATCTACAAGAACGCCTTTGCATATTCCAAGATGGGCTATGCCTCGGCGATCAGCTGGCTGCTGTTCGCGCTGATCTTCGTGATCACGCTGGCGCAGAACCTGCTGCAGAAGCGGCTGGACCGGTCCGATGGCTAGCCCCCGCTCCCGCGCCGCCGATCTCGCCACCTACGTCGTGCTGACGCTCGGCGCGCTGGTCATGCTGCTGCCTTTCGCCTGGATGGTCTCGACCTCGTTCAAGTCCAAGCAGGCGACCTTCGTCATGCCGCCGCAGCTGGTCCCGGCAGCGCCCACGCTCGACAACTATGCCGAGGCGGCGACGGCTGTGCCGATGGGGCAGTTCCTCGTCAATTCGCTGTTCATCTCGGTGACCAGCACGGTGCTGATGGTGCTGACCTGCGCCATGGCCGGCTATGCCTTCGCCCGCATCAAGTTTCCCGGCCGCGAGGTGCTGTTCTACGGCTATCTGGCGACGCTGATGATCCCGCAGCAGGTGACGCTGACGCCGCTGTTCATCCTGATGACTTGGCTGCACTCGGGCAACTCCTATCAGGCGCTGATCCTGCCCTCGAGCTTCGGGGCGTTCGGAACGTTCCTCCTGCGCCAGTTCTATCTGCGCCTGCCGCGCGAGGTGGAGGAGGCGGCCTTCGTCGATGGCGCCGGCTATGTGCGCATCTTCTTCACCATCGGCCTGCAGTTGGCGCGGCCGGCGCTGGCGACGCTTGCGATCTTCGCCTTCATGGCCAGCTGGAACAGCTTTCTATGGCCGCTGATCATCACGTCCGACCAGTCGATGATGACGCTGCCGCTCGGCCTGTCGTTCCTGCAGGGCCGCTACACCACCAATTGGAACGTGCTGATGGCCGGCACCGTGATTTCCACGCTGCCCATCATCGCCGTCTACGTCTTCGCCCAGAGATACATCATCCAGGGTCTGTCCACGACTGGGCTGAAATGAACCAAGGACCCGACACAGGAGGAGTCATGAACAAGCTTACCCTATCGCTCGCCGCGCTGCTCGTTGCAGCGGGGATGACCGGCGCGGCCTCGGCCGACCCGGTGACCATCAAGTACATGACGTTTTCGGCGGCGCCGAACTACATCAAGGAACTCGAGGCCACCATCGCGGCGTTCGAAGCCCAGCACCCCGACATCAAGGTCGACTACGAGACGCAGGCCTTCGATGCCTATTTCACCAAGCTGCAGACCGTGGTCGCCGCCGGGCAGGCGCCGGACGCGTTCGAGCTCAACTACGAGAACTTCGTCGATTATGCCGACAAGGGCGTGCTCGCCGATCTCGGGCCGCTGATCTCGGCCGATACCGGCTTCTCGACCGGCATCTACAACCCGACGGCGCTCGCGGCCTTCCAGGAAGGCGGCAAGCAGTTCGGCCTCGTCGAGAGCTTCTCCAACGTCGTGCTGTTCTACAACAAGGATTTGTTCGACAAGGCCGGCGTCAGCTACCCGACCGCCGACTGGACCTGGAAGGATGAACTGCCCGCGGCGCAGAAGCTGACCGACAGCGCCAATGGCGTGTGGGGCGACTACGCGCCGATCCAGTTCTGGGAATTCTACAAGACCATCGCCCAGAATGGCGGCTCGATCCTCAGCCCCGACAAGAAGACCGTCACCATCGACAGCCCGCAGAACGTCGAGACGCTGCAGTGGATGATCGACAAGGTGTCGAAGTACCACGTGACGCCGTCGGACGAGGAGATGGCAGGGCAGTCTTCCGAGGACATGTTCAAGGCCGGCAAGATTGCGATGCTGCGCACCGGCATCTGGCTGCTCGGCGATTTCGTCGCCAATGCGAACTTCAACTGGGACATCCAGCTCGAGCCGGGCAACACGCAGAAGGCGCACCACTTCTTCGCCAATGGCGTGGCGGTGTCGGCGACCAGCGCCCATCCGAAGGAAGCCTATGAGTGGCTGAAGTTCCTGACCTCGTCGAAGGATGCGGTCGATATCCGCATCAAGGCGGGCTGGGAACTGCCGGCGGTGAGCGACCCGGCCTATGTGCAGGGCTATCTCGACCAGCCGGCGCCGGAGCATCGCGATGTGGTGTTCAAAGCGCTCGACACGGCGGTGGTGCCGCCGGTGGTGGCGCACTGGAACCAGCTGACCGATGCGGTGGGCAAGGAACTCGATGCCGCCAGACTCGGCCAGAAGACGGCGCAGCAGGCGCTGACGGACGCCAAGGCCGACATCGAAGCCCTGATGAAGTCGTAAGGGTCTCGGGCCGGGAGTACGTGCTCCCGGCCCACCTATCTGGATTTGGACGATGAGTGTTGAGCTGACCACCCGCAATGCGCCGCCCTGGGAAAGCCATCCGTGGTTTTTCCAGCTTTATGGAGCGCTGCTCGACGAGCCGCGGACGGCACGCGGAGCCATCGTCGAGCGGCTCGAGGTGGCGAACGACGCGATCGAGGCCGGGCTGGCGCTCTTTCTCGCCGGCACTTATGCCGACCTGACCGGGGACGGCTCGTTGGTGCGCGGCGCCGAGCCGGCGCTCGGACGGGTCGCAGAGGCGATGCGGCGCGAGCTGGCCGGCAAAGCCAACGGCTTCAGCGACACCTGGGTCGTGGCGCTGTGGGCCGGGGCGCTGCGGCTGGCGAACCACGTGCTCAAGCGGGCGGAGCTGACGCAGCTGGTCGCGCCGGCCAAGAGCCACGTCTATGCGAATTTTACCGGCGGCGGGACGCTGATGAGCTCGTCGGACCGGCAAACGCTGGAATTCGATATGCTTCTGGCGGCGGTGCCGTTCGGGCTGTTCGATGCCGAGGACCTCGTGGTGGTCGATGCGGTGCGCCAACTGGCGGCGCGCGAAGGGTCGCCGGCCGAGCGGCAGATGCTCGCCTGGTATTTTGGCGAACAGGGCAGCTACGCCAGAGCCCGGGACCTTCTTCCGCGTGATGGCATGGTGGGCTCCGTGGTGCGGCGGCGGCTGAAACAACTCGGCCAGCTCGACACGCTGTTCATCCGGCATCGTCCGGATGGCAATGGCAACCGCTACGAGCCGCTGCTCGAGGAGCGCTTCCCCAAGCTGGTGACGGCAGAGGACGACGTGATCGTGCAGGCGATCGCCTCGCCGGGCGAGGTGCTGGAGTGCGTCTGCGACGGGGAACTGGTCGCCGGCGAGGATCGCGTCACGCACTGGGAGTTCGTTCTATCGCGGCGGATGGGCGGAACAGTGGTGCGCTACCGGCTGCGCTTCCGCGATCACCCGGAAGTGGCGAGCGACGCGTTCGCGTACGAGGTGCTGACACGGCGCGAGGGCGGTCCCGTGAAGTTCGACCCGCAGCCCAAGGGCGTGGCCATCACCGATGTGTCGAGCCTGGTGGATGCCGGGGGAAGCATCCGCGAAATCTCGTTGCGGCTGCGGCATGAGCCGGCGGCGTTCTTCGGGCTGGGGGAGCGCTACAACGCGCTGGACCAGGCCGGCAACCGCGTCGATCAGTTCGTCTACAACCAGTACAAGAACCAGGGGCTCAGGACCTACATCCCGATGCCGGTGTTCTACACCGATCGCGGTTTCGGGCTGCATTTGATGACGGACAGCTATTCGTGGTTCGACTTTCGCGAACCGGGGGTGACGGTGCTGGGCGTCGAGGCCGATGCGCTCGACCTGCAATTCTTCACCGGCAGCGTCAACGAGCAGGTGGCGCAGTTCATGGCGGCGACCGGCGAGCCGATGAACGTGCCGGCCTGGGCGCTCGGGCCATGGATGAGCTCCAACAACTGGGACAGCGAAGCGGAGGTCCGCAAGCAGGTCGCGCTGACCGAGGAGCATGGCATCCCGGCGACGGTGCTGGTGATCGAGGCGTGGAGCGATGAAGCGACGTTCTATATCTTCAACGATGCCGTGTACGAGGAGAAGCCCGGCGCCGAGGCGTTCACCTATGGCGATTTCAGTTTCCCGGAATGGGGCCGCTGGCCGGACCCCAAGGATATGGTCGAACATCTGCACGAGCACGGGCTGAAGCTGATCCTCTGGCAAATTCCGGTGATCAAGCAGACGGCCGCGCTGCGGCACGCGCAGAAGCGCCTGGATGAGGAACATTTCCTCGCGCGAGGCTATGGCGTGCGGCATCCCGACGGGCAGGCGCTCCGGCTGCCGGAAGGCTGGTTCAAGGACAGCCTGCTGATGGATTTCACCAGTGCGGCGGGCCGCGACTGGTGGTTCGGCAAGCGGCAATATCTGATCGACGATCTGGGCGTCGATGGGTTCAAGACCGATGGCGGCGAGATGGTGTGGGGCAGGGATTTGGTCTTTGCCGACGGCACCGACGGGCTGCTCAACCGCAACCGCTATCCGCGCGACTATATCAGCGCCTACTATCGCTTCGCGCAGCAGAATGGCGGCATCTGCTTCTCGCGCGCCGGCTATACCGGTGCACAGACGTTCCCGGCGCACTGGGCCGGCGACGAACGCTCGACCTGGGACGCGTTCAAGCGGAGTCTCCTGGCGGGGTTGTCGGCCGGCATGTCGGGCGTGATCTTCTGGGGCTGGGACTTTGCCGGCTTTTCGGGCGAGGTGCCGAGCGCGGAGCTCTATCTGCGCGGCGCTCAGATGGCGTGCTTCTGCCCGATCATGCAGTACCACGCCGAGAGCAAGGCCGAGCTCAACCAGGACCGCACGCCGTGGAACATCGCGGAGCGCTCGGGCGATGAACGGGCGCTGAGAGGATACGCGTTCTATGCGAATCTGCGCATGCAGCTGCTGCCCTATCTGGAGCAGGAGGCGGCGCATTGCGTGGCGGCGCGGACGCCGCTGATGCGCGCGATGCTGCTGGACTTTCAGGATGACCCGGTCGCGGTGAAGCTGTGGGATCAGTACATGCTGGGGCGCGACCTGCTGGTCGCTCCGGTGATCGACGAGGGCGTCGTCGGGCGGCGCGTGTACCTGCCGAAGGGCCGGTGGTGGCATCTGTTCGAGGCGCGCTGGTACGAGGCGGGGTGGCACGACGTGGCCGCCGATCTCGAGGCGATCCCGGTGTTCCTGCGCGAGGGCGCGGACGTGCCGGTGGGGTTCGATGGCGAGGTTCGGCTCGGGGCGACGATGCGCTCGGGGGTGAATGAGCCGACGGTGCGTGGGGTGATCAGGGCTGGGATGGGGCTGGTGGTGGGTGCTGACTGAGGGGCGGTGTTCGTGACCTCCTCCGCCAATGGAGAGACGACTGAGGGCAAACACCCCCTCACCAAGCTGCGCTACGTCGCTTCGCTCCTAGCTTCGCTATCCTCCCCCACCAGGGGGGAGGATGTCGGTGCCGACTTCGGCCACCAAGGCGCCGCTCGCGCGATGTCATCCTCCCCCTTGGTGGGGGAGGATAGCGGAGCTTAGCCGAAGGCTTAGCGCAGCTTGGTGAGGGGGTGCTTGCTCTCAGTCAGCGCAGGCGGCCACCTCCTCCGTCGCCTGCCGGCGACACCTCCCCCAAGCTTTGCTTAGGGGAGGGACGACTGCGGGTTCGGTTTTACAGGTCGATGGTGATCAACTGCCAGACGGTGAACTCGGGCAGCTTGGCAACCGCCGTGTCACCATCGAGTGTCACGTCGATCTCCACTAGGCGGCCGAGCCCATCCGGATCGGCCGCGCGCACCTTCGGCGTGCGGTCCTTCAAACGCCGGAAGCGCAATTGGCCGGACTGCGGAGTGAACGCTTCGCGCGGGGCATCCCACAGCGCGTCGGTCTGATCCACCAGGTTGATGAGGTGCACCACGAGGCGGTCGCCGGCTTTGGTGATGCGCCGCCAGATTTTGCCGGCGGTCGCGGTCTCCAACACGCCGGTCACAAAACTCACATCCACTTCGGCGTTGTAGTCTCCGGCGTAGGAGTGGGTGACTTCGGTCACCTCCGGCGGCATCAGCAGCTCGTCATGGGCGACGAGGAAATCGTACCAGCGCTTGAGCAGGGCCTTGGTGGAGCCGGCCATCACCAAATTGCGGACGTAGTAGGGATCGTAGAGCAGGCGGTCAGCCTCGCCGGCGAGGAGCTGGGTGGCGCCGTGCGAGTGCAGCGTCGCCATGGTGAGGGCCGTGGCGCGGTCGGACGGTTCGACCTGGGCGGTGCCGTAGACGTGCTGATAGGCGGCGAGGACCACGGGCTTGCCGTTGCCGTAGAGCCGGGCGCGGGTGGCGGTGTCGGCCAGCGACTGCAGCGTCAGCTGCGGCGCCCAGGGCTCGATGTAGACGGCGTCCTGTGCCACGGCGGCGGTGAGGCGGGTCGGGAAATCGTTGACGTTGTTGAAGACGAGGTGCGCCTCGGGCAGCGCAGCGCGGACGGCTTCGAGCATGGTCACGAACGACGCGCCCACGTCGATATCGGTGCCGTCGGCGCGGATGGCGCGCTTGGGCCAGCCATATTGATCGAGATGGAAGCCGTCGAAGCCGAGGTCGGTCGAGGCCTGCAGATCGGCGGTGAAATGGGCCAGCCAGTCGGGCGCGGCGGGATCGAGGACGAACAGGAAATCGCCGAGCGCCCAGGCTTCGCCCGAGGGTTTCAGCAGGGCGTCGTGCTTCCAGGCGTCCCATTCCTTCGGGCCGACGGCGTAGACTGCCGCATAGCCGAGCGCCCTCGAGCCGGCCGATTGCACCGCTTTCGCCAGCGCCCTGACGGTGCTCAGTGCGATCGGCTGCTCGAGGGCATCCTTGTAGACCTCGCCGCCGCCCACGAGGTCGGCATGGCGATAGGCCCAATCGTAGAACTGCATTCCGGTGAGGTGCAGGCGGCGCACCGTGTCGGTGACGCCGGCAATATCCTTGTCGGGCGCGTAGCTGGCGACGAAGCCGTAGCGCAGGCGGTCGCGTGGGTTGGCGGCGACTTCGACAGCAGTGCTCAACGCGCCGAGCGTGACCGAGTAGCCGCCTTCGGAGAGAGCGGGCAGGCTGATGGGGCTGGCGGCGTAGGGTTGCTCGTGCACGAGCTCGCCCAGATGCCAGACCTGCACAGTACCGCCGGCATTGCCGCGGACCTCGATCTCGACGGGCTCGCCGGGCCGATAGCTCGCTCTGGTTGGAAGCAGCTCGCTCATCCCTTGACGGCTCCGGCGGTGAGACCCTGGACGAAATGGCGCTGGAAGGTGAGGAACACGGCGATCATGGGAACGATGGCAAGCATGGAGGCGGCGAAGACGAGGCCCCATTGCGTGCCCTTGGGGCCCTGCATGAGGGCGATGGCAATGGGCAGGGTCTGGTTCTCGGGCGTGGTGATGGAGGTGAGGGCCCAGGCATATTCGTCCCAGGTCGCAAGGAAGGTGAAGATGGTGGCCGTGGCGAGGGCCGGCCGGCCCAGCGGCAGGGCCAGGCTGATGAAGCGCCGCCAGTCATTGGCGCCGTCGATCTGCATGGCGTCGTCGAGCTCGACCGGCAGGGCCTCGAAGAAGCCGCGCAGCAGGAAGACGTTCAGCGCGAGGTTGCCCGCGACGTAGAAGACGACGAGGCCGGGCAGCGAGTCGATCAGGCCCAGCCATTTGGCGAGGATGAATTGCGGGATGATCAGCATCATTGCCGGGATCATCAGGCCGAGCAGCAGCAGGCGGAACAGCCACTCGCGGCCGGGGAAGCGATAGCGCGCGAAGCCATAGGCCAGCATGGCGCTGAGGAAGACGGCGATCACCGTCGAGCTGCCGGCCACCAGCACCGAATTGAGGAAGAAGTGGCCGAAATTGCCCTTGGTCAGCACGCGCTCGTAATTGCTGAGCGTGGCCGGATCGGGGATGAACTGCGGCGGCACCTTCAGCACATATTGCTGCGCCTTGAAGCTGGTCGACAGCATGTAGAGGAAGGGCATGACCATCACCAGCGCGCCGATGGCGAGGATGGTGACGCGCAGCGCGTTGGCGGGCGTCGTCCTCACGACGTCGCCTCGTTGCGGAAGAAGCGCAGCTGGATGGCCGAGAGCGCAAAGACCAGCAAAGTCAGCAGTACGGCGATGGCCGAGCCATAGCCGAAATCGAGGAATTCGAAGGCCTGGCGGTACATGTAGGTGAGCACCACGTCGGTCTCGCCGCCGGGGCCGCCCTGGGTGATGTTCTCGACCGAAGCGAAGACGTTGAGCCCGCCGATCACCAGCATGATGGTGACGAAGCCGACGGTCGGCCAGATGGCCGGGATGGTGACGGTGCGGAACCGCATCCACGGCCCGGCGCCATCGATCTTGGCGGCCTCGACCAGCGATTGGGGCACGCCCTGCAAGGCGGCGAGGAAGATCATCATCGACCAGCCGATACCCTTCCAGATGCCGAGCACGCAGATGGCGACCAAAGCGGTCCAGCGCTCGGACAGCCAGCTGATTTCGAGCCCGAGGCCCCAGTTGATCAGGCCCTTGTCGGCGAACAGATATTTGAACAGCAGCGAGACCACGACCCAGCCGGTGATCACCGGCAGGTAATAGAGCGCGCGGAAGAAGGGCTGCGTCGGCGATTTGTCGCGCAGCAGCAGCGCCACCCCGAGGCCGAGCGCGATCTGCGGCGGCACGGTGAACAGCATGTAGATGCCGGAATTGGTGAGGCTCAGCCAGACGCGCGGATCGTTGAGGGCGCGGAGGTAATTGCTCAGCCCGATGAAATCGGAGGTCGCGCCGGCGACCGCCTTGTAGTCGAACACGCTCATCGCCACCGCCTGCAGCATCGGCCAGACGATGAAGGCCAGATAGAGCAGCATGCCGGGCGCAACGAACAGCGCGGGGGCGAGGAAGGGACGGAGCCGGTGCATCGGCGGTACCCTCTCACGCGACGCTTCGGAGGAGAAGCGCCGCGCGAGAGCGGGGGAGGACTGGCCGCGGACCAGCTCCGTCATGCTCTTACTTCTCGGCAGCAAGCAGATCGTCGATCTGCTTGGCGGCTTTGGTCAGGGCATCCTGCACCGAGACGTCGCAATTGCAGGCGGGCACGAGTTCGGTGTTGAGGATGGCGTCGACCTTGGACGCGGACGAGATGGCGAGGCGGGACTTGGCCGTCTTCAGCTGCTCGGCATAGGTCGCGTAATAGGGCGCGATCGCCGTCTGCTGGTCGGCATAGGCGGGGATCACCGTCATCTGCCCGGTCTTGACCATTTCGATCTGGAACTGCTCGGACTGGGTGAAGCGGATGAAATCGAGCGCCGCCGCCTGGTTCTTGCTGGCGGTGGTGAGCACGATGTCCTCGCCACCGACCACCGAGATCGAGCCGCCCTTGCCGGCCGGGATCGGCGCGTAGATCGGGGTGAAGTCCGGATACTGGTCCTTCCAGATGCCGGCCATCCACGGACCATCGAAGATGGTCGCGTAATTGCCCGAAGGCAGGCCGTCGGAAGTGCCGGTGGCGCCGGAATTGCCGATGATCAGGTTGGGTATCTGGCCATCCTTGTAGAGATCGACCAGCATCTGCACGGCGGCGACGCTGTCGGGGCCGTCGAGATAGCCGGAGGCCTTGGTCAGGTCCGCATCGGTGATGTTTCCGCCGGCCGACCAGATCCAGGGCAGGATGTTCCAGCCGCCCAGCCCGCCATCGGCGAACAGCTGCATGTCGGTGCCCTTGAGCTTGGCCGCCATGGCCTTGAGGTCGTCGAAGGTTTTGGGCGGGGCCGTGAGGCCCGCCTTGTCGAGGGCGGCCTGGCTGGTGACCAGCACGCGGGTATTGGTGTCGAGCGGCAGGCCCCAATACTTGCCGCCATAGAGGTTGGTCGACAGCGAGCCGGGATAGGTGGCGTCGGCAAAGGTCTTGAAGTCGCTCATCGCGTCCGAGAGCGGCACCAGCACGCCGAGCTTGGCGAATTGCGGCACCCAGCCGAGATCGGCGCGGACCAGGTCGGGCAGTTCGCCGCCGGCGGCCGAGGTGGTCAGCTTCTGCAGCAGCGAGTCGTAGGGAATGTCGACATACTTGACGTGCACGCCCGGATGCGCGGCCTCGAAGGCCGGGATCAGCGTGGTGTTGAGCGCGTCCTGCTGGGTCGAGTTTCCGCCATTGCCGTAGGCGCCCCAGAAGGTCAGTGTGACATCGTCGGCGAGCGCGGGAAGGGCAGCGAACATGGCCGCGCCGGCGACCATGCTGAGCAACGCGCCGCGGCGCGTCGGGGTGAATGACATGTGATCCTCCTCATGGACGAGCCGGCTCTCAAGCAAGGCGGGCGGCTCGTTGGAATTGTTTTAAGACGAAACTAATTCGGCTGTCAATCGGCCGGATCGATGTAGAATCGCCGCTAGTTTGTTTCTTGGCAAAACTAATGCAGTGCGTTAAGCGGTGGGTTTGAGGAGGACCGTAAGCCCTTGATGCGGATCACCACGCCCCGATGGACGCCCGGCAATGGCGCGACGCGCGCCGTCGCGCTCGAGGTGCTGATCCACGGTCCGCTGTCGCGCAGCGAAGTGGCCCGGCGGCTCGATCTGAGCGCCGGATCGCTGACCCGGCTGAGCGCGCCGTTGCTCGAATCGGGCCTCTTGGTCGAGGTCGGCGAGCAGGCCGACGGCAAGGTCGGCCGGCCCTCGCAACTGCTTGACGTGGTCCCCGCCTCGCGCCGCTTCATCGGCATGAAGCTGATGGCCGACGAAGTGCAGGGGGTGACGACCGACCTCAGGGCCAACGTCATCGCCACGGAGGCGCGACGGCTCAAGGCGCGCGATCCGGCCGCGGTGGTGGCGGCGATCGCCGAGCTGGCGGCCTCGCTGCGCCGCGGCACGCCCGAGATCACGGCGCTCGGCATCGGTGTCGGCGGGCTGGTCGAGGAGCATGGGTTCGTGAAGAGCGCGCCGTTCCTCCACTGGAACGATGTTTCGCTCGGCACGATGGTCGAGGCCGCGACGGGTATTCCAACCATCGTCGAGAACGACCTGACGGCCTTCACCGAATATGAGCACTGGTTCGGCGCCGGGCGCGGGCTCGACCGTTTTGCCGTGGTGACGCTGGGCGCCGGCATCGGCTACGGCCTCGTGATCCACGACGAGATCGTGCGCAACGACGAATCCGGCATCGGCCTCGTCGGGCACTGGCCGCTCGATCCGTTCGGGCCGGTGTGCTCGGAGGGCCATCGCGGCTGCGCCAAGGCGGTGCTGACCGATACGGCGATCACCAGCGCGGTGTCGCAGGCGCTCGGCAAGCCGGTGAGCTACCAGGCGGCACTGAACCTTGCGGCGTCCGGCGAAGCGGCGGCGCGCCGCGTCGTCGACGATGCGGGCAGGGGGCTCGGTCGGCTGCTCGCGGCGGTCGCCAACCTCACAATGCCCGAGACAGTGGTGCTGGGCGGCGAAGGCGTGCGGCTGGCCGAGGTCGCGGCCGAGGCGGTCGAGGCCGGACTGCGCGCCGATCGCGATCCGCGCACGAAACCACTGCCCCTCACCATCCGCTCCGGCGACAATGTCGAGTGGTGCCGCGGCGCCGCCGTGGTCGCCATCCAGAGCTTCGTGCTCGGACACCGCAGCGACGAAACCTGACGAGAGATCATGCCCGCAAAGACCCATTGGTGGCAGAGCGCCACCGTCTACCAGATTTATCCGCGCAGCTTTGCCGACTCCAATGGCGACGGCATGGGCGATTTGCCCGGCATCATCGGCAAGCTCGATTATCTGCAGCAACTGGGGATCGGGGTGATCTGGCTGTCGCCGATCTTCGCCTCGCCGATGGACGACAATGGCTACGACATTGCCGACTACCAGGCGATCGCCCCCGAATTCGGCACGCTCGGCGATTTCGACCGGCTGATCGCCGAGGCACGCGCGAGGGGGATCGGCATACTGCTCGATCTGGTGGTCAACCATACCTCGGACGAGCATCAATGGTTCAAGGCCTCGCGCGCCTCACGCGACAATCCGTTCCGCAATTATTACGTGTGGCGCGACCCGGCCGCGGAGGGCGGCGTGCCCAACGACATCCAGTCGACCTTCGGCGGGCCGGCCTGGACGCTCGATCCGGCGACCGGCCAGTATTACTTCCACCAGTTCGCCAAAAAGCAGCCCGATCTCAACTGGGCCAACCCGCAGGTGCGGGCGGAAATCTACCGCATGATGAACTGGTGGCTCGACCGCGGCATCGCCGGCTTCCGCATGGACGTCATCAATCTCATCGCCAAGGAGCCGGATCGCGGCATCACGGCGGATGGGCCGAAGCTTCACGACTACATTGAGGAGATGAACCGCGAGACGTTCGGCGATCGCGACGTGCTGACCGTCGGCGAGAGCTGGAGTGCGACGCCCGAGACGGCGCTGCTCTATTCCGGCCGCGACCGGCACGAGCTCAGCATGGTGTTCCAGTTCGAGCACGTGATGCAGCAATGGCACGAGAAATGGGGCAAGTGGCAGCCCAAGCCGTTCGACCTCGTGGCGCTGAAACGCGTCTTCAACCGCTGGCAGTATGGCCTCGCCGAAGATGGCTGGAATTCGCTGTTCTGGGGCAATCACGATTTGCCGCGTGCGGTGTCCAAGTACGGCGATGATACGGGCTATCGCGTCGAGAGCGCCAAGATGCTGGCGACCGTGCTGCATTTTCTGCGCGGCACGCCTTATGTGTACCAGGGCGAGGAGATCGGCATGACCAATGTGCCGTTCACCGCCATCAGCCAGTATCGCGACATCGAAACCCTCAACATGCACCGGCTGCATCTCGAGGCCGGGTTGCCGGAGGCCGATTTCATCACCGGCGCCCGCGCCAATGGCCGCGATAATTCCCGCACGCCGATGCAGTGGAATGCCGATCCACATGGCGGCTTCACCACGGGTGAGCCGTGGATCGAGGCCAACCCGAATTTCGTCACCGTCAACGTCGCCGCCAGCCTCGCCGACGACGCCTCGATCTTCGCGCACTATCGCAAGCTCATCGCGCTGCGCAAACAACTGCCGGTGATGGTCGAGGGACGCTACCAGGGCTATCTCGACGAGCATCCGTCCGTCGTCGCCTACACGCGGACGCTGGGCGAGACGAAAATCGCCGTGCTGGCCAATTTCACGGCTCAGCCGGTGACGGTGGATCTGCCGCGTGAAATGCAGCTTTCGGGCGAGGCGCTGGTGGCCAATTACGAGCCGAAGGCGGCGCTGGTGGCCTCGCTGGCCCTCCGGCCGTTCGAGGCGGTGGCGGTTATCCGGCGCTGACAGACGTTCACGCGCCAAACCGGGTTGCATTCCGGGCGCAAAGCAGGTTTAAGCGCCCCCGGTAGGAGAGGTGGCCGAGTGGTCGAAGGCACGCCCCTGCTAAGGGCGCAGACGTCAAAAGCGTCTCGTGGGTTCGAATCCCATCCTCTCCGCCAGTTTCTCCGAAAAATCAGAGTTTAGCTCAGAGCAGCCCCGGGATGACGGCGCGGCGGTTGGGCGGATAGTCGGGGAAGGTGCGGCGGTACCAGGCGTGGTGGGCGACCGCGCGCGGGATGAGGTTGGCGGCGGTCCAGATCGCGAAGCTCAGGGCCGGCAGGTTCCAGCAGAGCAGCGCAAATCCCGCCCACTGGATGATCTCGCCCATCAGGTTGGGGCACGAGACCTGCTCGAACAGGCCGCCGCGCGGGATCAGGTAGCCCTTCTGCCCGCCCGAGCGGAGGCCGATCAGCACATTGTCGGACCATTGGTTGATCGCGACGCCGCCGAGGAAGATGACGAGGCCGACGATGAAGCGCGGATCGGTCAGCCAGGCGTCGGGGTAGCTCTCGCCGAACCAGCCCAGATAGAGCCCGTTGAGCCCGGCATTGACGATGTTGAAGGCCGCGGCGCTGCCGGCGATGGCGAGCGGCATGGTCTTGCCCTGCGTGCGGGTGCGCCAGGGGAAGATCAGGCTGCGGTTGACGTAGTGCAGCGTCCAGAGGGCGAAAAACACCCACATCGGGGCGGTCTTGATATTGGGGCCGGCAAGGAACAGGCCGGCGAAGACCACGAGGGACACCAACTCCATGAGGAACCAGCCGAGCTGGTTGGGGATCGAGGGGCCCCAGTCGGTGCGGGTGTGCCGGCCATAGGGCGCCGCGGTGCGCAGCTGATAGGGGACGAGGGCGAGCGCCAGCAGCGTCCAGACGATGGCGACGATGTTGAGGGTGGTCATCGGGACTCCAGCTGAGGATCGGGTGACGACCGGCTCAGCCGGTCTCGACTACCGTGTGGTGCTCGTTGGCGCGGAACAGCTTGCCCACGAGATTGAGGTTGAGGCTCGATTCCATGGCGCGACGCACGCCCGGATCGCCATCGAGGGCATTCTTGAGCTTGAGCTGGTCGAACACGATGAGCCGCACGGGCTTGGAGGCGCGGGCGGTGGCCGAGGCCGGCTTGCCGGTGAGAAAGCTCATCTCGCCCAGATAGTCGCCGGGGCCGCAGGCGGCGACCACAGTGCCTTCGTGTTCGACCGTGGCCACGCCGCTGGCGATGAACATCAGCTCGGTCATCGGCGTACCCTCGGTGATCAGCGTATCGCCGGTCTCGACCTGCCGTACGCTCGACAGGTTGAGCAGCTTGCGGATGGAGCGCCGTTCGACCTCGCGCGGGATGGTCGACATGAAATAGCGTTCGTCCTCGGTGAAGGCGTGATGGTTCTCGTAGTACCAGATGACCGCCAGCTGGCCGACATTGACCAGCACGAAGATGGTCTCCCACAGCACGCTCACCGGATCGACCACCATGAAGGCGCGGTAGATGATCTTGGCGATGCCGGAGGCCACCGCGATGGAGCGCAGCCAGACCATCTTGCGCATCAGCATCGAGACGATCAGCAGCAGATAGGTGAAATGGCCGAAAAGGATTGCCGGGTCGGAGAGACCGTGGATGAGTTCGTCGATCGCCTGCTGCATTGTTCTTCCGTAGGGCCCGCCCGCCCCGTATCAAGATGCGGCCACCGCGGGCCCCGCGCCGCGGCATGCCAATATCACCCGGCAGCCGCTTCCAATACTGCTGTTTGTGCAGGGAAGTCGTCTAGACGTTGCGACAACTGCTTGTAGAACTTGCCGAGGTGTGGGTCGACCGCGCCGATCAGGCTTTCGCAATTTGTGATCGCGGCGGAAGCGTCGCGGCCGGCTTCCAGTTCGGCTATGGCCGCCTTATGCGCTTCGGCCAGCGCCAGGAAAGCCGGCGACTGCGCCATCGCGGCGTCGCCGACGAGCGCGAACAGCGGCAGGCGAGCGCTCTTGCCCTTGAGGGCGATGGAGCCGGCCTCGAGGAAAGCGAGGCCGGCGGCCTGCTCGCGGGTCGAGCCGGAGACGACGATGTCGTAGCCCACCGGCTTGCAGGCGCCCTCGACGCGCGAGGCGACGTTCACGGTGTCGCCGATGCACGAATAGTCGAAGCGGGATTCGAGCCCCAGATTGCCCACCAGCGCCGGGCCGGTCGAGATGCCGATGCCGATAGCGATCTCGCGGATCGAGCCGGTGCTGCCGCTCAGGTGGAAGGCGTCGGCCGCATTGAGCCGCACCAGGGTGTTGCGCATGCCCAGCGCCGCGAGGCAGGCGCGGGTGGGGTGGTTGGCGACGTCCAGCGGAGCGTTCCAGAACGCCATGATGGAATCGCCGATGAACTTGTCGATGGTGCCGAAATTGTCGGTGATGCTGGTGCCCAGCTCGCCGAACAGCGTGTTGAGCAACGCCACCAGCGCCGTGGGCTCGACGGCTTCCGACAGCGTGGTGAAGTTGCGGATGTCGAGGAACAGCACGCTGAGCTCGCGCATCTCGCCGCCGAGCTTGAGCTTGTCGGGGTTCTTCTCGATCTCGGTGAGGAGCTCCGGATCGACGTAGCTCGAGAAGGCGCGCCGGACGAGGCGCTTGTCGCTGTCGGTGATGGTGAACTGGAAGAAGATCATCGCCGAATAGACGATCAGCGAGCCGACGATCGGGAAGCTCGGATCGATCAGCAGGCCGTAGCGCTTGAAGGCGAACCAGGTGGCGGCGACGAAGACGCCGGCTAGCGCCGCGCCGATGACGAGGCAGACCCACGGGCCCGAGCGCATCACCAACACCACCACGACGAGGCCGATGACGAGGAACGCGAGGAGTTCGAGCCCGCTCACCCAGTCGGCACGGGTGAGGAAGCTCTGGCTCAGCATCTGCTCGATGGCCTGGGCGTGGATCTCGACACCGGGCATGTCCTTGCCGAGCGCGGTGCCGCGGATGTCGAGCAGGCCGGTGGCCGAGGTTCCGATCAGCACGATGTTGCCCTGGATCCGCGGGGCGACGGTCTCGGGATGGTCGCCGAGGATGTCCTTGGCGGGCACATAGAGGCTGGGATCGGACGGATGGTAGTACATCCAGAACGAGCCGTCGGTGTTGGTGGGAACCTCGAGCTCGCCGATGCGGATGCTCTGCACGGTGTGCTGGTTGGCATTGTCGCCGAACACGATCAGCGATTGCTGCCCGAGCGAGATGCGCAGCGCCTCGATCGAGAGCGAGGGGAAGATCTGCGTGCCGTTGGACCACAGCAGCGGCAGCCGGCGCACCGTCTCGACCGAGCCCGGCTCGAGCGTGACGCTGCCCCCGCCGGCGGCGGCCGCGGTCAGCACGGGCAGCGAGGCGACCACCTTGGGCATCACGGGCAGCGCGGCCGTCGGGTCGGAGCCGACGATGGCGACGCCGCCCTTGGCGCGCTCGGGTGGAATTTGGCCATTGGGCGCGACGCCGAAACCCAGCACCGAGGGCGAATTGCCGAGCGCTGTGGCGAAGTCCTGGTCGAAATCGGCCAGCGGCGCGCCGGTGTCGTTGACCACGTGCGCGCCGTCGGCGGACAGCGATTTGTCGAGATAAGCCGGCGAGGTGCGGTCGGGTTCGGGGAACAGCACGTCGAACACCACAGCGGCGGCGCCCATCTGCGTCAGGCGCTGCACGAGCTTGGCCATCACGTCGCGCGACCAGGGCCATTGCCCGACCTCGGCCAGCGAGGCTTCGTCGATGTCGGCGATGCGGACGGGCAGGTCGGTGCGCTCGCGCGGCGAGATCTGCTGCAGCGTGTCGAAGGCGAGCTCGCGCACGACGCGCACCGGATAGGGGTCGAACACCCGCACCCCGAGCAGGATCAGCACGAGGGCGACGCCCAGGAGGATCGGCACGAAGCGGCGCATCGGTCAGCCGGCCGGCAGGCGAGGGGGCCGCACCGTCAGCCGCCGGGCAGCGGGTCGGGAACCGGGTTGGGTTTGCCGGGGCCCTTGCCGGATTTGGGCTGCGGCTTGGGCGCGGGCTTGTCGGCCTTGGGCGTCGGGGCGGCCTTGCCGCACGAGCCGGCGCCGCTGATCTTGAAACCGTTGCTGAGCTTGTTCTGCGAGCCGATGTAGGGGAAGTTGTTGCCCTTGCCCCCGCCCCCCGAGATCAGCTGCGCCTTGGACGTCTCGGCGAGACCGACGTCGCATTTGTGCTGCACCTGCTTGCAGCCGCCGGTGGTAGGGCAGAGCTCGACCTCGCCCTCGTAGAGCACGACGCTGGTCTGCTTGGACTTCTTGTCGACCGAGAAATCGAACTTGGTGCCGCGCACGCCGATGGTGGCGGTCGGGGTGTCGATCTTGTAGGCGCTCTTGGCGCTGTTGCCGGTGATGAAGCGGAAGGTGCCACCGAGCGCCGTCACCGCAAAGCTCGAGGCGGTGCCGCCATTGCGCATCAGGTAGGTCTCGATCAGCAGCGACGAGCCGGGCCCAACCACCATGTGGGTGTTGTCGGCAAAGACGATCTCGACCTGGCCCTGCGGCCCGGTGGTGATGGTCTGGCCCTGGTAGAGCTGGGTTTCCGGGATCAGCGTCGTGGTGACGCCGTCGAGCAGCCCGGTCGCCTCCGGCCGCACCGTCGATGCCGTTGCGATGGACGCCGTGTCGGCGACGCTCGGCGCGCTTGCCCCGAGCATCAGGCCGATGGCCATCCCAAGGGCCATCATCCGCCGTACGGCACCGCTCCCCCAAGACGCGGTCAACTGCAATCATCCCTCATTTGCGCGTGCCTGCACCGGGCACTGAAGCGGCAAATTGTGCAGCAATTTCGACTGGATCGATACACGAAGGGCGGCGCCGATGCCAATGATCATCGGCGCGTTCGTGCGTGATCCTCGCCCGAAACCGTCCCCCTAGAGCAGGAAATCGACGGCGTGCATCGTATGCAGGCCTTTGATTTGGATAACGAAATCCGCGTGCTTGTCGCCGTCCACATCGCCCATCACCAGCGTCTTGTCGGCCGAAGTGCCCGCGTGGTTTTCCTTGACCCAGCGCAACTCGCCCCTGTCGCCCGAGAAATGCGAGCCGGCGGTGGCGACGAAATGGAACTTGTCGTTGGCGGTGGCGCCGGTCTTGGCATCGATCTTGCGCAGGTCGATGTAGTCGGCAGCGGCGTTCCAGTC
The DNA here is from genome assembly GCA_048498015.1 of Pseudomonadota bacterium. Taxonomy (GTDB): domain Bacteria; phylum Pseudomonadota; class Alphaproteobacteria; order Rhizobiales; family Devosiaceae; genus Devosia_A. The sequence continues at coordinate 32,568 of JBEHYU010000012.1, read as the reverse complement.
CTTGATGATGTCGCGGCTGCCCTTGGCGATGCCGATATCGGCGACATTGTCGAACTGGAAGAAGTCCGATCCCTTGCCGCCGGTAAGGACGTCGTGGCCGGCGCCGCCGATCAGCGTATCGCTGCCGCTGCCGCCGATCAGGCTGTCATTGCCCGCGTCGCCGTAAAGCGCGTCGCGCGACGAGGTGCCGGTGAGCGTGTCGTTGCCGCCGAGCCCGTGCCAGGCCCTCTCGCCGGTCGGCACGGTGAGCTTGTCGTCGCCGTCGGTGAAGACGGTGATCCGGATGCCCTTGCTGGCATTGGCGCCGCTGCCGCTTTCACCGACGCCGCCATCGTAATTGGCGACGACGCCGATGTAGTAGGTGCCCGCCTTGATGTCGGCGGGCAGGGTGAACGTGCCGCCTTCGATGTGCGAGGCGCCCGGCGCGAGTGCGCCCACGTCCTCGACCGCGATCAGCTTGTCGCTGGTCGAGATGGTGCTGTTGGTCGACAGGTAAATGCCGCTATGTGACTCTGGCGCCGTGTAATTTCCGGCGTTGCTCAGCTTGTAGTTGAAGGTGAAGGCGCTGCCCGCGCCGGCCCACACGGCCTTGAGCGCGGGGGCGGACACCGACAGGTCGGTGGCCACGGTGATCTTGACCGCGGCCGAGGCGTTGTTGCCTTCGTTGCTCTCGCCGACGAGGCAGGTGCTGTCGGCGATGACCCCGACATAATAGCTGCCCGCATCAAGGCCCGCAGGCAGCGCGAAGCTGCCGCTGCCGGTAGCGCTGCCGCCCGCGAGCAGGGCCGCGATATCGACCGTCGCGAGCAGCTGGTCGTCCTTCGTGATCGTGCCGTCGGCCGACAGATAGATGCCGGCTTTCGAGGCGCCGGCCGCGATCACGCCGGCATTGTCGATCTCGTAGCTGAACTTGACGGCCTGGCTGCCCGAGACCGTGACGATGGTCGCGGCCGTGATGATCTTTGCCGTCAGGTCCGTGCCGATGCCGCTCCAGTCGCCATAGCCGCGGCCCTTGAGCGTGTCGGGGACGTGGTGATCGACGAAACCGTCGTCGATGCGCGACACCAGCGCCAGGTCGAACTTGCCGTGGTCGGCCATCCTGGCGACGATGTCGCTCCAGTCGTGCTCGACGATCTTGCCGGTGCTCGACCAGTTGTCGACCACGGTGATGTGGCCGCCTTCGGTGCTGACGACGATGAAGGTGTGGGCATCGGGGGCGTCGTGGCCGTGGCCGTACCAGTAGTGGTTGCCGGTGTCGTAGACGCGCACGATGTCGCCGGCCTTGAGCGTGCTGGCCAGGTCGCGGACGCGATTGGTCACGCAGACGGTGTTCCAGCCGTCGCCAAAAGTGTTCTGGTCCCACCAGAAGGGCGAGGCATAGACGGTATCGAGCGGCACGTTGGCCGGACCGGCGGTGCGGTTGTGCAGGTCGAAGAAGGGCAGGCCGGCGAGATTGGAAATGCCCCAGGCAAAGGCGGCCGAACTGCCGTCCCAGTCGATACCGACATTGGCCAGCGCCAGGTTGACGACCTCCTGGGCGGAGGCGCCGACGGCGATGCCTCCAAGATTCAGCGTTCCGGCGGGATCGGATGACGACGTCATGGCAGCCAATTGCAATGGGTTAACGGTCTATTACCCCATCGAACCCCGCATCCGTCAACGCGGCCGGGCGGTTAGCCTTAACTTGTGATCGCGGTGCAGCGTTGAAAATCCGGCTTGTCATTTGACATATCGGGGGTTCTGCCGGCGCCGCGGAAATTACCGGCCATTCATCATCTTTCCGAGTTTAACGGCCCCGTCGGCGCAACTCCGGGCAAATAAGCGCGTCCTTAAGCATCGACTGCAATCCTGCCGGAATGACCTCCTTGCGTGCCGAAAAGTCCGACGGCCAGCTGTTCCGCTTCGACCAGAGCGGCGCGCTTTTGCGCAAGGTCATGGAGAGCGCTGCCGTCGGCATGACGCTGGTCGGCGTCGATGCGCGCATGCTCTACGTCAACAAGGCCTACGAGGCGATGCTGGGCTTCGGCCCGGACGAATGCCTCGGCCAGCTTGCTGAGGCGACGATCGATCCGGCAGATCGGCAGGCGGTGATGCTGCGCTTCGACCAGCTGATGCGCGGCGAGGTGGACGAGTTCCGGCTCGAATGCCGCATGCAGCACAAGGACGGGAGTCCCATCTGGGTGCTCGCCAGCGCCTCGCTGCTGCGCTCGGACCAGACCGGCCGGCCGCTCTACACCATCGTCCAGATCATCAATATCGACCGCCAGAAGCAGGCGGAGGCGGCACTTGCCGAGAGCGAAAGCCGCTGGAACTACGCGCTGGAATCGGCGGGGCAGGGCGTGTGGGACCACGACATCCCCACCGACGGCATGTTCTATTCGCGCATGTGGCGGCGGATGCGCGGCATCCCCGATGACGAGGCGATCGACCCCAGCCAGGACAAATGGCTGGCCCGCGTGCATCCCGACGACATTCCGCGGGTGCTCGCCACCGTGGACAAGCAGGATGCCGGCGCCGACGGCTACGATACGCTCGAATATCGCGAGCGCCATCGCGACGGCCACTGGGTCTGGATCCTGAGCCGCGGCAAGCCGGTGGAGTGGGACCCGGCCGGCAAGCCGACCCGCACCGTCGGCACCGACACCGACATCACCCGACTCAAGCACGCCGAAGGCGAGCTGGCCGAGGAAAAGGAACGCCTGCGCGTTACGCTCGAATCCATCGGTGACGGCGTCATCTCGACCGACGCCGAGGAGCGGGTGATCTTCATGAACCCCATCGCCGAGGCGATGACGGGGTGGACCGAGGCCGAGGCGCTCGGTCGGCAGGTCGCCGAGATCTTCGTCGCCAAATCCGAGTCGACCGGCGAGCCGGCGATCGACCACGTCGCCTTCTGCCTCGCCAGCGGCGCGCCGAGCCGCATCGAGGACGACGTGATCCTGGCGGCCCGCGACGGCACCGGGCGCGGCGTGTCGGGCACGGCGGCGCCGGTACGCACCGAGGACAACCGCATGATCGGCGCGGTGCTGGTGTTCAAGGACGCCACTCAGAGCCAGGAACTGCAGCGCAAGCTCACCCATTCGGCCAATCACGACGCCCTCACCGGCCTGCCCAATCGCACCGCCTTTGCCAGCGCGTTGGCCGAGGCTCAGCGCCAGGCGGGCGAGGAGCGGCGCAGCCACATGCTCTGCTTCATCGATCTCGACCGCTTCAAGCCGGTCAATGACAGTGCCGGCCATGCCGCCGGCGACGCGTTGCTGCAGAAGGTGGCGCACACCATCCGTCGCGTCTGCCGCATCCAGGATTTTCCGGCGCGGCTGGGCGGCGACGAATTCGTGCTGCTGCTCGCCGATTGCTCGCTCGCCAATGCCCGCCGCGTCGCCGCCAAGCTGGTGGACGCCATCGGCACCATCGATTTCAGCTGGAACGGCAAGCCTTACGGCATCGGCGCCTCGATCGGCGTCGCCCAGGTTACCGCCGATCCGGCCCGCGACGCCCTCGCGATGGCGGACGCGGCCTGCTACGCCGCCAAATCGGCCGGCCGCGGCCGCGTCGTGGCGTCGCCGGACTGAACGGCGCCGCGGCGCCGCATTCGACCTCTTGCCAGCTTGCCCGCGCGGTCGCGAAGCGCTACTCAGGTCACTAACATGTCAGTCACTGGTGAAGGAACTATTCATGGGCAGTATCGAGGGCAAGCGCAGCCTGATCACAGCGGCGGCGCAGGGCATTGGCAGGGCGACCGTGGAGGCCTTCTCGCGCGCCGGCTCGCACGTGATCGCCACCGACATCAACGAGGCCAAGCTCAATGAGCTGAAGCTGCTGCCCAATGTCGAGACGCGCGTGCTGAACGTGCTCGACAATGCCGCGGTGCAGCAGGCGGCCGCCGAAATCGGCCGGATCGACGTGCTGTTCAACTGCGCCGGCGTCGTCCACAACGGCGCGATCCTCGAAATGCCCGAGAAGGACCTCGAATTCGCCTTCGACCTCAATGTCTGGGCGCAGGTCCGGATGATCCAGGCGTTCCTGCCGGCGATGCTGGAACATGGCGATGGCTGCATCATCAATATGTCGACGGTGGCGTCGTCGGTGAAGGGCGTGGTCAACCGCGCCGCCTATTCGATCAGCAAGGCCGCCGTGATCGGGCTGACCAAATCCGTCGCCGCCGACTATGTCACCAAGGGCATCCGGGTCAACGCCATCGCGCCGGGTACGGTCGAGAGCCCCTCGCTGCACGAGCGCTGGGCGGCAACCGGCGACATCGAGACGGCGCGCAAGGCGTTCATCGCCCGCCAGCCCATCGGCCGCATCGCGCAGCCCGAGGAGGTGGCGGACCTGGCGCTCTATCTCGCGACGGCGACCTACACGACGGGGCAGGTGCACGTCATCGACGGCGGCTGGACCGGCTAACGCTTCGCCCGCGCCGACCAGACCGGCGCCGGCGAGAAGGCGAAGTCCTTCCGGTTCGGATAGATCGGGTGGAGGTAGCGCTGGCGCGGCAGGCGCTCGGTGTACTGGTCCACCACGCCGGGTGACAGGGCCATGATCGAGGGGTTGGCGATCGGCGCCAGCTCCGGCGACAGATAGCCCGATTTCACCACCACGATCCTCGCCTCGAGCGGGTCGAGCCCGAAGCGGGTGAAGTCGGCGATGTCGTGATAGGGCCGCCGCCGGCTGGCGACGACGAGATCGATGCCACCGGTGGTGAGGACCGCCTCGCGCTTCGCCGCATCGGGTGTGTCGAGCAGCGCCTTGACGGTCGCCGTGATCTCGACCGGCTTGCTGCCGACCGGATCGAGGGTGCCGCCGACCGGTGTGGTGATCGTGGCGCCGACGCCGGCGGCATAGGCCGCTTCGGTCGCCGCCTCGTCGGTGATGCCGGCCAGCACCACGCCCTGCGCGTTGGCCGCGAGCAGCGCCCGCAGCACGTCGGCGCGGTCGCCGACGCCCCCGGCGGTGGGATTGTCGCCTGAATCGGCCAGCACCACGGGATGCGTGGGGCTCGTCATGGCCCAGCCGACGCATTCGTCGATGCTGCCGGTCTTGCTGCCGAAGGCGAAATTTTCGCGCTCGTCCCAATAGGCTCGCGCCAGCTCTGTTGCGGCCGCCTCCATCGCGGCGCGATCGGTGCCGGTGATGACGGCGGCGGCCGTGGCGCGCGGTTCGTCGGCCCACACATAGCCGACCATCAGCGAGGCATCCCAGATGCCCGGACGCGCGTCGATGCCCGGCAGGCGGGCGTAGAGCGACCTGGCCGGCTCGTCGACGGTGGAGGTCTTCTCACCAGGCAGCACGACCGGGATCGGGCACCAGACGATGGCGGCCTTTTCGCCCGTGGTCAGGTGCCTGAGCAGCATCGAGACGGACCGGCGCGAGGTCTCCTCGACGTCGATATGCGGCGCCGTGCGATAAGTAGAATAGAAGTCCAGACTGTCGATGATGCGCGGGCTGAGATTGCCGTGCAGGTCGTAGCTGGCGGTGATCGGCACGTCGGGCCCGACGGCTTCGCGCGCGGCCGTCACCCAGTCGCCCTCGGCGTCCTCCATGCCCTCGACATAGGCCGCCCCGTGCAGGGCGAGATAGAGCCCGTCGAGCTTGCCGAAGGCCTTCAGCCGCTCGAGGAATTCGGCCTTGAAGCGCTCATAGGTGGCGCGCTCGATCGGCCCGCCGGGGACGGCGCGGGCGTGGATGGTGGGCAGCCACTCGGCCTCGTAGTCGCTGAGGAACCGGAAGGCGGGCGCATCGCGCAGCGCGTCGCCGCGATAGACGGTGAAGTCGCGCTCCCGCGTCAGGAACGGATTGTAGGTCGAGCTCTCGATGTGGAAGCCGCCAAAGGCAATGCGCATGATCTGGTTCTCTTATCGGGCGCTGAGCCGGCCGAGCGCCTGGCGCACATTCCCCCGGGTGGCGCCGAGCAGGGCCTCGGCGTCGGCCAGGTTCGCGGCGCCGGCGGCGATCAGGATGGCGGGCTTGACCTCGCCGTCCGACTGCCCGAGCGCGGCCGCCGCGACATCGCCGCCGGCACCGGTGATCGTCGTCACGATCCGCGCCGCGCGCGCCCGCAGCTTGTCGTTATCGGCCTTCACATTGACCATCAGCCCGTCATAGACGTGGCCGAGGCGGACGCCGATCAGCGTCGAGAGCATGTTGAGCGCGACCTTCTGCGCCGTGCCGGCCGCCATGCGCGTCGAGCCCGAAATCACCTCGGGGCCGCAATCGAGCAGCACGGCGACATCGGCCTGCGAGAATAGCGGCGCACCGGCATTGCCGGCGAGCGCGACGGTGTGGGCGCCGGCTTCCCGCGCCGCCTGCAGGCCGGCGACGGTGTAGCGCGTCGAGCCCGAGGCGGAGGTGGCGATGACGCAATCGCCCGGCCCGGTGCCGAGCGCGGCGATCTCGGCCTGCGCGGCCGCGCCGTCATCCTCGCGCACGCCATTGAGGCGGCGAGGCAGGTCGGGCCCGTCGGCGAGCACCAGCACGATGCGGTCGTACCCAATGCCGTAGGTCTGGGGGAGTTCGAGCGCATCGGCGAGCGACATCAGCGCCGGGGAGCCGGCCCCGAGATAGATCAGCCGCCCGCCGCCGCCGAGCGCCTTCGCGCCCAGCTCAGCGGCTGCCGAGAGCGCCGGGATCGCCGCTTCGACCGCATCGACCGCCTTGCGATGCCCGCCCAGCAGCGTGGCAAGAACGACGTCGTCGCTTTGCGTATCGAGCCCGATGGCGCGCTCGTGCTGGGCCTCGGTACGGGGCAGGATGGCGGCGGCGGTCATGGCGCAAAGCCTCGCGCAAGGGTCGAAAACTGCGTTGCGTCCGTTGGTCGAGGCATGGGTTTCTCCGTTGCCGGCATTAATGCCAAAAAAATACCACTTGTCCAGCGGCCGCGGCTTGCCCGCTGCCCTGCGCTTCGTCCGGTCGGATGGCCAAACGGCTTGCCGGAAAGGATTTTGAGCATAGGACGGGGCAAGCATGAAAAGCCGTTTGGTAAATGGTATTTTATTGGTATCATGGACGTCCAGAGGCTGGAGAAGTAAGTGCAGCGGCGCCGCGACCGGGTGGGACGGAGACTGAGCGATGCCTGACGCAGCCGACACGCTGTTCGGCGCCGAATCGATATTGCTGCCGCAGGGCGGCCCCCTCTACCTGCAACTCAAGCGCTGGATCGAGGACGCGGTGCGCCGCGGCGCCATCAAGCCCGGCGACGCGCTGCCCTCCGAGCGCGACCTGGCGGTGCGGGTGGACATGTCGCGCGTCACCGTGCGCAAGGCGGTGCAGCACCTGGTGCGCGAGGGCCTGCTGGTGCAGCGCCATGGCTCGGGCACCTATGTCGCGCCGCAGCCCAGCCGCGTCGAGCAGTCGCTGAGCCAGTTGACGTCGTTTGCCGAGGACATGGCGCGCCGCGGCATGGCGGTGCGCTCGGTGTTCCTCGACCGCGGATTGTACGCCGCGTCGCCCGAGGAGATGGTGACGCTGGGCCTCGGTTCGACCGACCGGGTGGCGCGGGTGGCACGCCTGCGCATTTCCGGCGACACGCCGCTGGCCATCGAGCGCGCCACGCTCTCGGCGACCATCCTGCCGGACCCCGAGGCTGTTGGAACGTCGCTCTACACACATCTCGAAAAGAGCGGGCATCGTCCGGTGCGGGCCATCCAGCGCATCCGCGCAGTGAGCCTGGGCGACGACGATGCGGCACTGCTCGACGTGTCGCCCGGCGTGGCGAGCCTCCATATCGAGCGCACCTCCTATCTCAGTTCCGGCCGCGTGGTGGAGTTCACACGCTCGATCTATCGCGGCGATACCTATGATTTTGTTGCCGAGCTCCGCCTTGGCGATTCGCGGAGCCACTGATGACGTCCAACGCTACCCACATGCGCATCGAAATCGAGGAAATCCCCGACGCCACGCGCCGGCTGCTCGAGGTCTCGGGCGCAAGGCTCGCCGAAGCCGGAGCCGATTTGCGCCGGCTGCAGCCGGTGATGGTCGCGACCATCGCGCGCGGTTCCTCCGACCACGCGGCGGCGTTCCTCAAATACGCCATCGAGCTGGTCGCCGGCGTGCCGGTCGCCTCGATCGGTCCGTCTATAATGTCGATCTACGGGCGCGAACTGCAGCTCGAGAGCTGCGCGGCGATTTCGATTTCGCAGTCGGGCAAGAGCCCCGACATCGTCGCCATGGCGCAGTCGGCGCGACGCAATGGGGCGCGGACGATCGCGCTGACCAATACAGCGGACTCGCCGCTCGCGGCGTCGGCCGACATCGCCGTCGATCTGGCGGCGGGCGCCGAGCGTTCCGTTGCGGCGACCAAGAGCTTCGTGAGCTCGGTGGTGGCCGGCCTCGGCATCCTCGGCCACTGGACCGGGGACGAGGCCCTGCTGGCCTCGCTGCAGGCGCTGCCCGATGCTTTCGCGCGCGCCGTGGCGCAGGACTGGACGCCGTTCATGGGGGCGCTGAAGGACCGCAATTCGCTCTATGTGCTGGGCCGCGGTCCGGCGCTGGCGATCGCCGAGGAAGCGGCGCTGAAGTTCAAGGAGACCTGCGGCATCCATGCCGAGGCCTATAGCGCGGCGGAAGTGCTGCACGGCCCGGCACGCATCGTCGAGGCGGGCTTTCCGGTACTGGCGCTGGCCTCGCGCGACCAGGGCGAAGCGGGCGTCGCCGAGATCGCCGATCGCCTCGCGAACCAGGGCGCCACGGTGTTCGCGACCACCGGCCGCGTTGCCGCCGCCCACAAGCTGCCCTTCGTAGCGACTGGCCATCCGATCACCGACGCCCTGTCGCTGATCGTGAGCTTCTACGCCTTCGTCGAGATGTTCTCGCGCCACCGCGGCTTCGATCCCGACAACCCGCCGCACCTGCGCAAGGTCACGGAGACGGTATGAGCCGCATCGCCTATACCGGCGCCCGCATCTTCGACGGCGAGCTGTGGTGGGAACGCTCGGCGCTGGTCGTCAATGGCGAGCGCATCGAGGGCATCATCGCGGCGGACTCCCCGACGGACGCGCAGCGTGTTTCGCTTGGCGGGGGCATCCTGGCGCCGGGCTTCATCGACCTGCAGGTCAATGGCGGCGGCGGCGGGCAGTTCAACCTCACGCCCGACGTGCCGACCATCGAGACCATCTGCTCGGCCTTCGCGCGCTATGGCACGACCGCCTGCCTGCCGACCTTCATCACCGACACGCCGGAGAAGACTGCCGCAGGGATCGCGGCAGGCGTGGCTGCGGCGCAGAAGAACGTGCCGGGCTTCCTCGGCCTCCATCTCGAGGGCCCGCATCTGAGCGTGGCGCGCAAGGGGGCGCACGACCCGGCCCTGATCCGGCCGATGGACGAGGCCGACCTGGTGGCGTTGGTCGAAGCGCGCCGGCGGCTGCCGAACCTGCTGACCACCGTCGCGGCCGAGACCGTGACGCCCAACCAGATCACGCGGCTGCACGAAGCCGGCATCGTCGTCAGCATCGGCCACTCCGATGCCGCCTATGCGGTGGTGAAGGCGGCGGCGGAAGCCGGCGCCACGATGGTGACGCATCTGTTCAACGCCCAGAGCCAGCTGGGCAACCGCGACCCGGGCGTGGTCGGCGCTGCGCTCGATCTGGGGACGCTGTGGGCCGGGCTGATCGCCGATGGCATCCACGTGGACGCGGCCTCGATCGGCGTCGCGCTGCGCGCCAAGCGCGGGCCGGGCCGCATCTTCCTCGTCACCGACGCCATGTCGCCGACCGGCACCGACTGGACGGAGTTCGATCTCACCGGACGGACCGTCTACCGCAAGGACGGCGCGTTGCGCCTCGCGGACGGCACGCTGGCGGGCGCCGACCTCACCATGATCGACGCGATCACCTATGTGCATCGGACGCTCGGCCTGCCGCTGGAGGAGGCGCTGCGCATGGCCTCGCTCTATCCGGCTCAGGCGCTGGGCGTCGCCGGCGAGCGCGGCAGCTTCGCCAGCGGGCTGCGGTCCGATCTCGTCCATCTCGGCGACGACCTGACGATGCGGCGGACGATCATCGGCGGCGAAACGGCCTGGGCGGCGTGATTTTCCGAAAGCTGCCGTCCTGCTAGAAGGGCGGCAGACGGGAGAATCGGCATGAAGATCGGCGTGTTGGGCACGGGTGCGGCAGGGCAGACGGTGGCGGCCAAATTCGTCGCCATGGGCCACGACGTGATGATGGGCGCCCGCGCCGCCGACAACGAGAAGGTCCTCGGTTTCGCGCAGCGTACAGGCGGCAAGGCCGGCACCTTCGCGCAGGCCGCGGCGCACGGCGAAATGGTGTTCAACTGCACCCGCGGCGACACCTCGCTCGCCATGCTCACGACGATCGCGGCCGAACTCGAGGGCAGGATCCTGGTCGACGTGGCCAACCCGCTCGATTTCTCGCAGGGCTTTCCGCCGCATCTCACCGTGTCCAACACGGATTCGCTGGCCGAGCAGATCCAGCGCGCGCTGCCGAAAACCTTCGTGATCAAGTCGCTGAATACCGTCAATGCATCGGTGATGATCGAGCCGTCACGCGTGCCCGGTCCGCATACGGTGTTCGTGTCGGGTAATGACCGGCATGCCAAGGGCAGGGTGATGGATTTCCTGCGCACGCTGGGCTGGCACTCGATCATCGATCTGGGCGACATCACCAGCGCCCGCGCCGCCGAGCAGTTGCTGCCGCTCTGGGTGCGGCTCTATTCGGTGCTCGGCAACACCGCCGATTTCAACATTGCGGTGATGAAGGCCTAAGTCGTCGAATAGCCGAAGAATTCGGCCCAGTGGTAGAGCGGCGCCGCTGCTTCCGACTGGAACAGGAATCCATAATTGCGCCATTGCGTCTGGATGCCGATCGTCAGGCCCTGGCGGACCTTCTGGTAGCTCGGCGTGCGCACCGAACGCTGCTCGGCGGCGCTGGCGAAATCGAGCACGCGGTCGTCCCACTCGACGCCGAGGAAATCGAGGGCGCCGCGCAGCGACGGCTCGAACGAGGTGACCAGATCCTCGTACCGTAGATAGTGCACGCGCTTGTCGTCCAGCGTGAACACGCCGAACCATTGCCGCATGGTGAAATCGTAGAGCTTCACCGCGCCCTCGAAGGTGCGGAAATGTTCCATGGCGATGTTGCGGCCGAAATGCTGCTTGAAGCAGCTCAGCACCACGTCGAAGGGGTGGCGGATCGAGAAGATGTAGCGCTTGTCGGGAAAGATCTTCGCCATGAAGCCGGCTTCGGCCGAGCGCATCGGCAGCTTGTCGATGAATACCGTGGCGCCCGGCTTGTGTGAGCGGCGGATTTCCTCGTCGTAATAGCGCTCGCGGGCAGTGAGGTAGGTCGCTGCCGCCTGCGCCGGCGTGGTTACCTCGGGCAGGGCGTGAGCCAGATAAAGCTCCATCGCGGCGGTGGAGGGGATTTCCTCGAACGTCTCGATGCGCGGATGCGCCGCCAGCGCGTTCTCGAGCAGCGTCGTGCCCGAGCGCGGAAAGCCGGTCATCACGACATGATTGGTGTTGGGATCGGCCGGCAGCACCGGCACCTCGCGCGCGGCAGCGCTCAGGATAAGCTGGGTGAAATCGTCGGGGTTCACCGCCTTGCCGCCATCGAGGCTGTTGAGCTCGACATAGGCCTCGTAGGCCCGGCGATAGTCGCCGGTCTTTTCGATCGCCTCGGCATTGATCTGGCGCAGCAGCGGGCGCGTGCGCAGCATCACATCGGGGCGGGCCGGGCGCAGCCCGCTCAACTGCCGCAAGGCCACGAGGCAGTTGAGCGCGTCGTTGGCCAGCAGGCGCGCGGCGGCAGTGTAGAACACCGTCAGATAGGGGTGGAGGCCATTGCCGGCCAGCAGCTCCAGCACCGCCTCGAGCATCTCGAGCTGGCGCGCCGAATAGAGCTGCTGCAGCAATTGCTGCGCCGCCAGCGGTTCATGCGGATTGAGCACCAGCGCCCGCGCGGCAACGGCGACGGCGGCGCGCCACCCTGCCGCGTGCTCGGATTTCTGCACCATCGCGGCCAGCGCGTCGAAGCGGCCGGTCGCGAGGAAGCGATAGCGCTGCGCCTCGATTGCCGCGACGTCGTCGCAGGCGAGCTCGGCCCGCATCGCCAGCGCCGCCGCCGAGGCCTCCGAGGTCGCGACCTTGCCGGCGACCTCCGCCGCGAAGTCGTGTTCCCAGTTGGCCTGGAAGAAGTTGAAGGCGCGGCTCTGGATGGCCCCGTAAGTCGCGAGATCGATGACCCGCCGATATTGCGCCACGCCCACTGCCTCGCGCTCCAGGAGCGCGCACCACGCGCCGATCTTGAGCACGGCGTCGTCGCTGTCGAGCAGCGGCGCGTAATACTCTGCCGCCGGCGCGCGCGCGGTATTGAGCAGCGCCAATTGGCGGAGGTCGGCAGGGAGGTCACGCATGCGGGGCAGGGGGTGGGCGAAGAAGCGCCGCACACTCTACCGATCGACGGCTATGATCCTAATTAACTCGCGCCGGCTCGCGCAGATGTGAGGGTCGCGTGAGCGAGAACGAGGTTCTGGTCTATTCGGTCTCGTAGCCGAAGAACTTCGCCCATTTGCGCAGCGGCGCGGCCTCTGCCGTGTTGAACAGGAAATCGTAATTGCGCCACTGGGACTGCACGCCGATGCCCAGGCCCTGGCGGACTTTCGCGTAGCTCGGCGTGTTCGCAGCGCGGTTTTCCGAGGCTTTGGCAAAGTCCCGGACGGCCTCGTCCCACGGCAGATGAAGAAAGTCGAATACCTCTCTCGATACACGTTCGAAGTCAGTCACCAATTCATCGTAGCGCACATAGATCACCGCTGGGTCGTCCATCGTGTGATGCTTGAACCACTCGTTCATGGTGAAGTCGTAGAGCCTGATCGACCCCGCAATCGTGCGAAAATTTTCCATTGCCGGATTGGCCACGAACCGCTGCTTGAAGCAGCTCAACACCACGTCGAACGGATGGCGGATCGAAAAGATATAGCGCCATTCCGGGAAGAGCTTGACGATGAAGTCGGTCTCGGCCGAACGGATCGGCATCTTGTCGATCAGCACGGCGGCGCCGGGCTTGCGACGGCGCACCTCGATCTCTCGATAGTAACGCTGGCGCGCCGCGAGGAATGTCGCCTCGTGCGACTCGTCGATCGCCTTGCCCAGGACGACGCGCTCGATGCGATCGATCGCGACCGTCAGCGCCGGGATTTCCTCGAACGTCTCCACCTGCGGATGCGCGTTCAGGATGTTTTCCAGCAACGTCGTACCCGAGCGCGGAAAGCCGAGCATCTGGATGACGCCAGGATGGGTGTCCGGCGGCAGTATCGCCGGGATGGCCAGCTTTGAGCGGATCGCGACACCCTTGTAGTAATGCTCGGGATCGACATTGGGGTCGCGTTCGGCGGCGTTGAGCTTGACGTAGGCCTCGTAGGCGGCCCGGTAGTTGCCGAGCTTTTCTTCCGCCTTGGCGCGCAGGTCGCGAACGGCGCCCAGATAGGGGGCGATCGCCGGATTCGCGGCGATTTTGGCATCGTCCAGCGGGGCCAGACGCTTAAGGCAGCCCGCAGCGTCTTTGCGGTCGAGTGCCACAAGAGCACTCAGGATGAGCCCTACCTGGGGGTGCAGGTTGCGGCTGCTGAGGATTGCAGCGAACTCCTCCACAAGATCAGGTTGTGAGGCGCTTTCGAAGATCGTGTAGAGGCGCCGCATCGGGGCGGGATTCAGCGGCGCTATGAGGAACGCGCGGATCGCCCAGGCGAGCGCCTCGCGCCAGCCCCAAGCGGCATCCGCCTGTTCGGATGCCACGCGCAGATGATTGATGTCGCCCGTCGAAAGGTAGAGTTCCGCCTCTGCCTCGGTCGCCTCTTCCGGGCGCGCTTCGAGATCGGCGATCATGGCCTTCTGCTGCAGATCGCCGCTGATGGCGATTTCCGTCCGAGCGGCCTTGTCGGCATATTCGCGGTCGTGCGCGCTCTTGAAATACTCGAAGGCCCGCTGCCGTATCGCCGGGTAGCGCGAGAGCGAAATGATTTCGTCCCAGAACGGTCGCACGACGAGCTTGCCGTCGAGCAGGGCGCACCACGCGCCAACACTGGTGTAGGCGTCGCTGCTCAACCGCAGGTGGCGATAGTAAGAGTTGGGCCCCTGCTGGATGTTGTTGAGCGCGGACAGTGGCGCGAGGAGGTCGGATTTGATCCGGATATCAGCGGGCATTTGGCGTTCCAGCTAGCGTCAACCGCGCCCGACATAGGGCATGTTGGTGGCCATCACCGTCATCGACTGCACATTGGCCTCGAGCGGCAGATTGGCCATGTAGCGCACCGCATCGACCACATGGCGCACATCGAAGGTCGGCTCGGGCCGCGTGCTGCCGTCGGCCTGGAGCGCGCCGGTGGACATCGCAGCGGTCATGGCGCTCGCCGTGTTGCCGATATCGATCTGTCCGCAGGCGATGCGGAACGGCCGACCGTCGAGGGAAATGGACTTGGTCAGCCCGGAGATCGCGTGCTTGGTCGCCGTATAGGCGGCCGACTGGGCCCGCGGCGCGTGGGCCGAGATCGAGCCGTTGTTGATGATTCGGCCGCCTTGTGGATCCTGGGCCCGCATGGCCCGGAACGCCTCGCGCGCTACATAGAAGGCGCCGTTGAGGTTGATATCGACCATCTCCCGCCAGGTTTCGATCGACAGGTCGCCGACCAGGGCCGGGGAGGCGAAGCGGCCGGCATTGTTGAACACCACGTCGAGCCGGCCCAGCGCGCCGAGCGCCGCCGCAAAGAAGGCCGCGACGTCCTGCGGATCGGCGACATCGCAGCGCCCCGCATAGGCGATGCCCGCGATACTGCGCAGTTCGGCCAGTTCGGGCTCGCGCCGGCCGCAAACGGCGACGTTGTAGCCGTCGGCGGCAAGGCCCAGCGCGACGGCGCGGCCGATCCCCGACGTGGCTCCGGTAACGATGGCGGTCTTTTTCGCGGTAATCTTGGCCTCCTGGGCTGGCGCGCCGCTGCTTAGCGCCTCGCTGGGGCCTATTCCAATAGCCGATTTGCGGCTTGTGCGGCGCCGGAGAGATGCCCTCAGCTTGGCCGGCTACCGCGATTGTGCCATTTTCCGGTCGCCGGAGCGCCGAAATCGGGGGCAGGGAGGGCTGCCGGTAACGCCCGATTCAGCTCTGTTAACAGGAGGTTTCGAAACCTGTGCTGAATCTGCAACAACGCCGGGCCAACCATGACGCGCATTCCACAATTTGGCCTTTGTGCGATTGCGCGCCTCCCCGTCCTGCGTAATGTGGCTAATGCGAATCCATGCATGGGATCGTTTGTCGGTCGCAACGCGACGGCAACACACACTAAACAAGTGTGGTCGCGTTTCGGCAAACCGTCGGGGAGACCCGGCAAAACAAATGACTGACTTTGGAGGTCAACAATGAAAATCAGGAGCCTGCTTCTCGGTTCCGTGGCCATCGCCGGTCTTTCGGCGACCGCTGGCTATGCCGCTGACCTGGGCGTCGTGACGTCGCTGGACGTTTGCGATGAGCTCGGTCTTTCGGGTCTGACGATCTCGTCCGACGACAACTGCCTGCAGATCACTGGCGGCGTGACGTTCGAGTACGACTGGGGCGATTACTCCCCGGGCGTGACCTACGCGACCTTTGCCAACACCACCGGCAACTCGTTCACCCAGATCGACAATGACGGCGGCCTCGACAGCAACGCTGACGTCGACGCCTGGCTGCAGTTCGTCGGCACCGCCGACACCGACTTCGGCCCCGCTTCGGCCACCATCAAGCTGATCTCCGAGAACGCTCTCGGCACCGTTGACCAGACCGTCGGCATCGACGCCGCTTGGGTTGGCATCGGCGACACCACCGTCCTCCAGGCCGGTTACAAGTCGTCGATCTTCAACTCGGGCGACGACGCTCCGCTGAACTACCTCGGCCTGTTCAACTCTTCGTCCGTGAACCCCGGCGTTGGCTTTGCCACCACCGGTGCGGCGACCGGCGGCGACGTGATCCAGGTCGTGTCGAACCTCGGCAACGGCCTGATCGCCAGCGGCGGTCTCGAGAACCTCGGCGGCAGCGCGTTCGGCAGCCCGACCCTCGTGGGCGTGCTCGCCTACGCCGGTGACGGCATCACCGCTCACGTGTCGAGCGCTGTGTCGGGTGGCCCGGCTGGCGGCTACAAGCTGCACGCTGGTTTCACCGGCACCTGGGATCCGATCACCGTTGTTGGCGCCGCGTCGTATGACGACACCGGCTACTACGACGTCCTCGGCTCCGTGTCGGCGACCTTCGACATGTTCACGCTGGCCGCGTCGGGCGAAGCTGCCGGCGACGGTTGGGGCGTTGGTGGCTCGGCCTCCGCGAAGGTTACCGATGGCGTGACGCTGAACCTCGGCGGCCGCTACTGGGACAGCAGCACTGCCGGCAACGATGTCGCGCAGGCTGAAGCCGGCGTTGTCGCCGCGATCACCGAGACCCTCACCCTCAACGGTGCGGTCGGTGTTGTCTCGGGCGACGCTGGTTCGGACTTCTACGGCACGGCTGGCCTCGCTTGGGCTCCGGGCGGTGGTTTCACCTCGTCGATCAGCGGCACCGTCAACTCGCTCGGTGGCTACAAGGCCGTCTTCAAGGCTGCCAAGACCATCAAGTAATCAATCCGCTCAGCGGAATTGGGAAAGGCCCGGCAATGCCGGGCCTTTCTTTTTGTGGGCCCCGGTCATTCGGCGGGTGGCCGGCCCGGCGCGGTTCACATGCCGTTCAAGCGGTGGCGGCTAGTCCTCCGGTCACGGTCAAAAAATTGCCGATAAACAATTGGATAGACCGATTTTGTTGACTCGCCGCTTCTGCTAAGCGCTGTGGCGCGAGCGTTCGCGGCGGCGTTTCGGGGGCATGATGGCCAGCACTTTCCTCAAATGGCTGATTCCGGGTCTGCTGACCGTGGCGGGCGGTACTGTCCTCGCGGTGGTCCAGACCGGCGCTGCGGTTACCTCCGATTTGGGCGGCCGCGCCGAAGCGGTCCTCGACAAGCAGCAATTTGGCTGGGCCGATGTGAGCGTCGATGGTCGCCAGCTGGTGCTTTCGGGCACCGCGACGACGCAGCAGGCGATCGACGACGCGCTGACGCGGCTTTCGGGCGTGCGCGGCATAAGCGGTGTGGCCTCGCGGGTGGCGCTCGCCGAAATGCTGAGCCCCTTCGCCCTGAGCGCGACCCTGAAGAACGGGCAGGTCACCCTCGATGGCGCCTATCCGAGCGAGCCGGTCCACACCCGGATACTGGCGGCTGCCGGCCCGGCCCCGATCGACCAGACCAGGCTCCACTCTGGCGCTCCCGACGCCTTCGAGGCTGGCGCGCAATTCGGCCTCACGGCGCTCGCGAGCCTCGATGAGGGGCAGATGCAGCTCTCCGACACGAGCCTCAGCCTGTCCGGGCGGGCCAAATCGGCTGCCGCCTTCGAGTCGCTGCAGACCTTGAAGCAATCGGTACCCCCAACGATCACGCTGGCGGCCCTCACCATCACGCCGCCGGTCGCGTCCCCTTATGTGTGGACCGCCAAATTCGACGGCACGGCGCTGACGATCAGCGGGAACACACCGTCGGCCGACCTGACGGAGCAGCTCAAGGCCGTGGTGCCGGCCAATATTCCGGTCTCGGTGACGCTGCAGCTCAGTTCCGGCGAGCCGGCAGGTTTCGACGCTACGGCGCTGGCGCTGCTGAAGAATCTGCTGTCGCTCGAAAGCGGTGAGGCGTCGATCAGCGATGGCAGCGTCTCTCTTTCCGGCGCTCCGGCGTCCACGGCGATTGCGGACCAGGTCACCGCGGCCCTCGCAACGCTGGGCGGCAGCGCCGCGCTGGAGCCGCCACGCGTCGCCGACTACACGCTGACGATCGACAAGGCCGACAGCAAGCTCGGTTTCACCGGTTTCGCGCCCGACGCGGCCACGCGCGACAGACTGGCCGGCCAGCCCGGCGCGGATGTGGCGCAGCTGGCTCTGGGGCGCGGCGCGCCCGAGCAGTTCGGCGCTGCGCTCGATTTCGGCCTTGCCGCCCTGAGCCATCTCAGTGATGGCCGCTTCGCCATCAAGGCAAACACGCTCAGCCTTGGCGGCCGCGCCGCCAGCGTGGCCGATTTCCGGGCGCTCACCGAGCTGATCGGCAAAGGCGCGCCGGCCGGACTGAGCCTCGCCACGGCTGAGGTACATCCGCCCGTCGCCAACCCTTTCACCTTCACGGCCACCAAGGCGGCAGACGGCACCATCGCCTTCGCCGGCTTCTATCCGGACGATGCCGCCCTTGCGGCGCTGACGGGCAGGGTCAAATCGCCGGGCAGCAATTCGGCCGTGCCGGCCGATGGCGCGCCGGACAATTTCGCCGCCCAGGCGGGCAAGGGCCTCGATGTGCTGGCCCTGCTCGACAGCGGCTCGATGAGTTTCGACGGCAAGAGCTGGGCGATCGAGGGTACCGTCGATACGCCGCAAAAGGGCTTCGCCGCCGATGCGGCCTACTCGATTGCCGGCTTGCGCACGGCGGGCTGGACCTACTCGGTCAAGCTGCCGGCGGCCCAGCAGGCGGCCGCGCTGCCGATCATCGCGCCCTATGTCTGGCGGGCCCAGAAGACGGCGGATGGGGCGGTGAGCTTCACCGGCTTCGTGCCCTCGGACGGCTTCAAGCGCTTCCTTGCGGTGCGGGCGCCCAAAGCCAGTGATTCCACCGTGCTCGGCGCCGGCGCGCCGGCCGATTTCGGCAGCGCCGCGACCGCCGGGCTCGAAGCGCTGGCGGCGCTCGATGAGGGATCGCTGGGGCTGGCGGGCGAGAAATGGACGCTCACCGGCACCGTCGCCGATTCCGGCCAGCGCGAGAGCGTGCAGAACACGCTGAGCAGCAAGGTCGCCAGCGCCAACTGGGTCGTGGCGATCCAGGCGAAAAACGCCGCACCGGTCGTCACGCCCTATCTGTGGTCGGCGGCCAAGGTCGCCGACGGTTCCGTGGTGCTCGAAGGCTATGTGCCGACCGATGCGCTCAAGACCTCCGCGGCGGCGCATGCCGGCACGGTCGAGGCGGACAGCACGGCCATTGCGTCGGGCGAGCCCGCCGGGTTCTCCGACGACCTGCTGGCGGGCCTCGATGCCCTCAGCCACCTGGCCACCGGCAAGGCCGCGTTCGACGGCAGCAAGTGGACGCTGAGCGGCGACGCCGCGACGGCGGAGGATGGCCAGGCCGCAACCGCCGCGCTCGCCAAGGGCAGCAAGGGCGGCGCGCTGTGGACCAGCACCGTCACTAGCCCCGAGCCGTCGGCAAGCTCTGCCGAACCCTCGTCCGAACCTGTAGCGGCCGATGCCTCGTCCGCCATCGCCACGCCGGATATCGTGTCGCTCGAGCCGTCGTCATCGGCGTCGGAGCCGTCCAGCGTGGAAGCGGCGAGCTCTGTCGAGCCCGTCGCGCCCAGTTCGGAGCAGCCTGTGCCGCCGAGCTCGGAGCAGCCGCTGGAGCCCGCCTCGTCGTCCGAGCCGCCGGCACCGGCAGCAGTAGAATCGTCTTCTTCCGAGGAGCCGGCCGCCGATCGCGACGTCGCGCCGACCTCGATCGAGGTGACGACGCCGCTGCCCGACAGCCTCGTGTTCAGCGCGAACAAGCCCAGGGGCGGCAAGATCGCGCTCAGCGGCGCGGTGCCCGCCGAGGCGACCGCCGCCTATTTCGGTGTCATCGCCGGTGGCGTGAAGACCGACAAACTGGCGATCGCGCAGGGCCTGCCGGATGCTTTCATCCCAAGCGGCACGGCGGGCCTGACGGCGCTCGCCGAACTCAGCGAGGGTCAACTCGGCTTCGACGGCACGCGCTGGTGGCTGCATGGCAAGGCCAAGCAGCAGGCGGTGAAGGACGCAGTCGCGAGCACGATCGCGGCGCTGCCCGATGGCGCCGACTGGTCGCTCGAGATCAACCTGCTCGCCCCCATCGAGGTCTGCCGCGACACGGTGGACGCGCTGGCCGCGCGCAACGCCATCACCTTCAAGCCCGGCAAGGCCGAGCTGATGGCGAACTCGATGGCAGTGCTGGACGAGCTGGCGAACGACCTGGCGATCTGCCCGGCCAACGATGTGCACGTGCAGGGCTACACCGACGCCGACGGCGATGCGGACGCCAACCTCGCCCTGTCGGTGATGCGCGCCGAAGCGGTGGTCGCCGAGCTGATCAAGCGCGGGGTGGCGGAGGAGCGCCTCTATGCCGAGGGTTTCGGCGAGACGCAGCCGATCGCGCCCAACGACACCAAGGACAATAAGGCGAAGAACCGCCGCATCGCCTTTGCCATCACCGGGGAATAGCCTGTTGCTCGTCGACCAGCTGACCTATCTGCTTGGTATCTACTGGCCCTACATGCTGGGCGCCCTGGTCATCGGGCTCGGGGCGGGCTGGTTCAGCGTGAGTGTGAAGAAGTGATCCCGGGCAGCATCGTCAACTACGCTGAAATCGCCGGGCTGATGTTTGTCGCCTATATGGCCGGCTGGGCCATTGGCTGGCTGGTGCGCCGGCTGACTCTGCGCGCGCCGAAGGCGGCGGCCATTCCGGCCGACAGGCTGGCGGCCGCGAAGGGTGAACTCGCCGCCATCGATGAGCCGGTGAAATCCGCAGCGGTCGCCGACGCTGCTCCGACCGCTGCCGATGCGGTGATCGCGGCCGCCGTCGCGGCGACGGCCGACGCGGCGCCGCCGGCACCGATCGCTGGAGCGGAGACGAATGAGGTTCTACCGCAGGCGGCGGCTGCCGAGCCGGCCGACGTGGCGCAGCCGGCACCGGTTGCTGCGGTGGAGATGAACGGGGTTCTACAGCCGGCCGCGGCTGTTGTTGCCGAGCCGGTTGCTCCGACGGCGGAGGTGGTCGCGGCTCCGGCAGCGCCCGCCGAGCCCGAGACGACGGCCATCGTCGAGACCGCCGCGGCGCCGGTGCCGGATGCTCCAGCCAGCGAAATTCCCGCGCCGGCGGCTGTCGTTGCGGCCATGCCCGCCAGCGTCGCGGGCCAGGCTTTCGATGGCGAGATCCGTGGCCGTGCCGCCGCGCACTATGCGCCGCCCAAGCCGGCGGTGGTGCTGCTCGCCGAGACGCAGGCCGCGCCCGTGGCGGCGGAAGCCGTCGCGACTGTTCAGGTGGTGGCGGCGCTCGAGCCGGTCTCGCCCGAGCCAACGCCCAAGCGGGCAACGATCGAGCCGATGCTGGCCGAGCCGGCGGCGATCGAGCCCGATCCCGTGGACAAGGTGGCGCCCGCGATTGCAGCGGCGTTCGAGGCGGTGATCGCCGCGGTGAACGCGGCTAACCCGCCCAAGCCGGAGGTAGCGACGCCCGAGCCTGAGGCGCCGGGCCTTGCTGCGGCCGATTCCGGGGCGGCCAAGACTGTAGAGCCAATGGCCGAGCCCGCCATTATCGAGCCCGTGGCGCCGGCGCCGGCATTCGAACTCGTGCCCGAGCCGGAGGCCGCGCCGCGGCCGGCGTTCGAGCTCGAGATCGAGGCCGAGCCTGTCGCGCACGAGGCTGAACCGGAGTTCGAACTCGCAGCCGCGCCGCCGCCCGATCCGGCCGACGAGCCGCAGCTGCAATTGGTGCAGGAACTCGAGCCCGAGCTGGAGCCGGTCGACGAAATCACGCCCTTGCTGAACGCCGCGCTGCAGCAGCCGGCGGAGCGGGCGCTCGCACAGAGCCGTCCGCCGGCTGCTCCCGAGCCCGAAACGCCGCCCGATCCGGCCTTCATCGAGACGCTGGAGGAGGGGCTGGGCCTCGACGACGCGCTGCTGGCGTCGGTCGCCGGTGGGTTGCTGCTCGATCCGGCGGCACCTGATGCGGAGCTGGCAGGCGACGCCGAGCCGCCCGCGCCAGCCGAGCCAGTTGCCGAAGCCGAGCCTGCACCGGATGCCGAGCCGGCGCCGGCCGCTGAACCCGAGCCCATGCCGGCCGCTGAACCCGAGCCCGTGCCGGTTGCCGCGGTGCCTGAGCCGCCACCGGCGTCGCCTCGTTCGTCATGGCCGGAGGGGGACCGGCCCCGGCCCGTCGCGGCCGCGAACTTCGTTCTACCCAAGGGTCCGCCACGCCCCGTCGCGCCGCCGCCTGTCCCCGCGCCGGAGCCGCCGGCCCCAACCCCGCCGGCACCGGCCCCGGTGGTGGAGGAGACGGACGAAGACGCTGCCATGCGCGCCATCGAAGGCAGCCCGCTGCGCAGCGTCGCCCAGCCGCCGGAGCTGGCCGATGTGAGCGCGGCGGTCAATGCCGCGCAGGTGGCCGTCGAGAGCGTGCTGGCCCGATCCATCGGCGAGGCGCTCGCGTCGGACCTGGGCAAACCGCGCGCTTTGTTGCGCGCCCGCGGCGGCCAGCGCGACAACCTGCGGCAGATCACCGGGCTGAGCGCCCTCGACGAAGCGACGCTCAACAATCTGGGCATCTTCCATTTCGACCAGATCGGCGGCTGGGACCAGCGCGAAGTGCTGTGGCTCGAAAACCATGCCTTTGCGCGCGGCCGCATCGGGCGGGAGCGCTGGCAGGAGCAGGCGCGGGCGTTGCTGCTGAGCCGCGAAGGCCTGCGGGCGACGCGCTAGCATGGCGGACAAGAAAATTGCTCTGGTTCTCGGGGGCGGCGGCGCGGCAGGCAATGCCTGGTTGATCGGCGTCGTCGCGGGACTGGCCGAAGGCGGCTTCGACCTGACCGAGCTAGCCGATCTGGTGATCGGTACCTCCGCCGGCGCCAACGCGGCAGTGCAAGTGCTTAGCGGCACGCCACCCGCTGAGCTGCTGGCTGCAGTGCTTGCCCCGCTGCCGCCGCAACCGCCGGGGCAGAACCGGCTGCCGCAAGGTGCTTCGCCGATGGATGCGGTGTTCGAGCGGATGCGGGCCATCGGCGCCGCCGCCAGTTCGGCAGACGAGCTGCAGCACGCCATGGCCGCCTACGGACTGGAGCGCGATTCCAGCTTTGCGCCCGAGATCGCCGAAAAACGCCGGGCCATGGTCGGTGCGCGGTTGCCGACGCGCGTCTGGCCGCAGAGGCCGCTGGTTATCGTTGCCGTCAATGCCGAGACGGGCGAGCTCGCGACCTTCGATCGCAACTCGGGCGTCGAGCTGGTAGACGCCGCCACCGCGGCCATCTCACTGCCGGGCGCCGGGCCGACGCACGTCATCAATGGCACGCGCTACGTCTCAGGCGGCATCCGCTCGAACGAAAATGCCGACCTGGCCATGGGCTACGCCCAGATCGTGGTGCTCTCGCCGCTGGCGGGGCGCGAGGCCGGCGCTACGCCGGCGGGCCAGTTCGAAGGCCTCCGTCGCTTTCCGGGCGCCGATCTCGCGGGGCAGGCGGAGGCGCTGCGCCGGGCCGGGAGCCGTGTCGAAATCATCACGCCCGAAGAGGAGACGCGGACCGCGATGGGCAATCTGATGGACATCGCCGCCCGCGCTCCGGCCGCTCGTGCCGGCTTCGAGCAGGGCAAGCGGGAAGCCGCACGGCTGCTGGCACGCTGACGGTCAGGCGGCCCGCCGCTCGCCGACCGTGGCGAGGACGAAATCGACGATCGGCTGCACGTCGTCGGTATTGTCGAGCAAGGCAGGCGAGCCCTGGTGCTCGATCACATAGGCCTCGGCGTCGCGCCGGCGGCGCATCATTTCCTCGAACGTCTCGCGACGGAGCTGCTGGGTGTGCTCGGTGCGCATCATCATCAAGGGCGCGCCGTCGAGCGCATCGAACAGCGGCCATTGCGCCACCAGCACGTCGTCGAGGTCGAACGGCTCGAGCAGCTTGACCAGAGCCGGATCGAACAGCGGCTGCAGCCGGCCGCGCTTGTCGACGAAGTGCGTGTGGGTCGCCAGCGTTTCGAGCGTCGCGTCGGGCGCGTCGGGATAATCGGCGGCGATCATGCGGCGCAGCATCGGCTTGAGGCTCTGCTCGCCATGGACGCCCGTGAGCTCGTTGAGCGTGGTGCGCAGCCGCACCAGCCCGCGCGGATCGTTGACCGGGCCGGCGTCGATCAGCACGGTCCCGGCCATGAGGCGCGCCTGCGTCGCGGCGAGCGCCATCAGCACCTGCCCGCCATAGCCCTGGCCGACGAAGATGGCGCGCTCGATGGCGAGGGCGCGGGCTACCTCCAGCAGGTCGGCCGCGTCGGTGAGCGAGGAGTAATCCGCGGCGCGTCGCCGATCGGCCGAACGGCCGCGGCCCTTGAGATCGACCAGCACGACCGGATGGTCCGGCCCGAGCAACCGGCCGGCGAGCCGGGCGAATTCGGCGAAGTCGCTCATATTGCGGTTGTAGCCGGCGACGCAGACCAGCGGCGTGCGGTCGGGCCCGAGCGCGCCGGCCACATGCACCGCCATCTCGCTGCCGGCGTCACCTACGGTCACGCGCCGGATGGGCAGGGCGTCGAAGAGCTTGTGCTCGGAGGGCAGGGCGCGCGGCATGGCGCGGTTGTAGCGCGGGGCGGCGCCGGAGCCTACCCCGCGATCGAATGCAGCGCGGCGACCGGGCTGATCTCGCTGCCGCCCAGGCGGGCGCGATAGACGAGATAATTGCCGAGCACGCGCTGCACGTATTTGCGCGTTTCCTGGAACGGGATCAGCTCGACCCAGACCACCGGATCGACATTGGCGGCGCGGGGGTCGCCATACGCGCTGATCCATTTGTTGGCGTTGCCGGCGCCAGCATTGTAGGCGGCCGCGGCCAGCAGCAGCGAGCCGTCATAGGTGCTGAGCTGGCTGGCGAGATAGCTCGAGCCGAGCTGCGCATTGTATTCCGGGTCGGTCGTGAGCTTGGTGGCCGAGTACGAGACGCCGATCTTCTTGGCCGTCTCCTTGGCGGTCGCCGGCATCAGCTGCATCAGCCCCTTGGCGCCCGAGGAGGACACGGCATCGGTCTGGAAGCGGCTCTCGGTGCGGGTGATGGCATAGATCGCCGCCATGTCGATGTCGGCGAGCTTGGTGGTGGGCAGCCCGTCCTTGGGGAAACTGAACAGGTCGAGCGGCGTGCCGCGCTTGTCGGCGATATCGGCAATGGCGATCGCCAGATGATGCTGGTCGATCTTCTGTGCAAGGCGTGCCGCGAGCACGAGTTCACCGCCGGATTTGAGGTCAGCCTGCGCCAGATTGCGCAGCAGCACAGCGGCCATATCGTTCTGCTTGTCGGCGATGAGCAGGTTGATGGCCTGCACCACTTCGCGATTGTCGAAAGCCGTCTCGTCGTCCTGCCATTTGGGCATGGCGCGCAGCTCGACCGGCTGCAGGCCGAGCGCCTGGCGCGCGAGCAGGCCGTAATAGATCGTGCCGTAGCCGGCCGCCGTCTGGTAGGCCGCCGCGGCGCCCTTGGTATCGCCGGCGGCGGTGAGGGCCCGGCCCAGCCAGTAATCGGCCTGCGTGACGGAGTCGGGCAGGGTCGAGAGCTTGGCCATCGCCTCGAAATGCTTCACCGCCGATTTGGGGTCATTCAGGAAGCTGAGCGCTATCCAGCCGGCATGGAAGCGCGCCTCGACTAGGCGCCCCTCGGGACCGGAGGTGTAGTCGGCGGCGGCGCGGTAGGCGCGCTTGGCGTCGCCGATCGAGAGCAGCTGGCGGATCAGCGTGCGGCGCTCATACCACCAGTTCTCGGCGTCCGGGTCGTTCGCCTGGCCCTTGTCGAGATAGGCGATGGCATCGTCCCAGAGCTCGAACTGGCGGGCGCGCTGGGCGCGCGAGAAGTAGAAGATCGGGTTGGTCTGCTCGCTCTTGTCGACGGCGTCGAGCAGCTTCTTGGCGTCCTTGTCGTTGCGCGACACGGCGTTGCGCGCGACGGCGAGCGATTGCTGCGCCGGCGTCAGGAATTTGAGCAGGCGTTCGACGCCGCTGGCCCGATCGTTCATCATCAGGTGCTCGGCCCGGGCCCAGTGGTCTTTGGGCGTCAGCAGCGTGCCCAGGGCGGCGAGGACGCGCGCCTCGCTGGCCGGGTCGAGGAAATTGTCGACCCAGATGCTGCGCGCGATCGCGGCGGCGCGGTCGGTCTTGCCGGTATCGGCATAGGCCCGGGCCAGCGCGATCTGGCCGTCGAGCGTGTTGGGCATGCTGCCGCCCAGTGTCGCGATGATGGTAGCGGCCGGCGCATCGGCCTTGAGCAGCGACTGTTCGATGCGGGTCTTGAATACGCCGGGGAAGGCGAAGCTGGGCGCCTCGGCGGCGAAGCGGCGGACGCTGTCATAGGGGATGGCGCCGTTGCCATAGTAGATGGCCGCCCATTGCACGACGCGGCGCTCGAGGGTGCCGAGCTGGCCGGCATTGCCATAGGCCACCGCATAGTCGCCGCTGGTCACCATATCCATCGCGGCGCCGAAAGCGTGCGAGCCGGCGGCCGGCGTCGCCTTGACGGGCGCCGGATCGATCGAGCCGGTGATGATCTTGTCGATGCCGTCGGTCGCCGGGGCGGAAACCGGAAAGGAAACGGCGGTCGCAACGATCAGGGCGGTGGCGACAGCGCCACCGAGGATGCGGATCGGCATCCCCTTCGCAACGAACATGGTCTGGTCCTGTTGGTACCCGAAACAACTTCCAACAAGGTGCCCCCACCCTTGCTGCTTGGGATTGTCGCCCGTCAGGGTGAACATTCCGTTGCCGCAAGATCGCCGGCGGTGCGCCCAGGCGCATGCCGACTGCCTTGTGGGTCGCCCGCCGGGTCTCTGCTTGCTCCGTCGGACGGCTGAAACTATGGTGCGCGACTATGGCCAAAGGGCGGAAAAGCCGCGGCCCAAGTTTGTCAAAGGAACTCCCCGAAATGTTCAGAGGCTCGATCACGGCGCTCATTACTCCGTTCGCAGACGGGGCCGTGGACGAGAAAGCCTTCTCGGCCTTCGTGGACTGGCAGATCAAAGAGGGCAGCCACGGCCTGGTGCCGGTGGGCACGACGGGCGAAAGCCCGACCGTCACCCACGAGGAGCATCGCCGCGTCATCGAGATCGCCGTCGAGGTGGCCGACCGCCGCGTGCCGGTGATCGCCGGGGCCGGCTCGAACTCTACCGACGAAGCGGTGTCGCTGACCCGTTTCGCCGAGGATATCGGCGCCGACGCGGTGCTGTCGGTCGTGCCCTACTACAACAAGCCGACGCAGGAGGGGCTGTTCCAGCATTTCTCCGCCGTGGCCAAGGCGACTTCGCTGCCCGTGCTGCTCTACGCCGTGCCGGGCCGGACCGTCGTCGATATCAGCGTCGACACCATGGCGCGGCTCCGCGATGCCCACGCCAACATCGTCGGCGTCAAGGACGCCACGGCGAGCATGGAGAAGGCCAGCATGACCCGGGCCAAGCTCGGGCCGGACTTCGTGCTGCTCTCGGGCGAGGACATGACGGCGCTCGGCTTCATGGCGCATGGCGGCCATGGCTGCATCTCGGTGACGTCCAACGTCGCGCCGCAACTGTGCGCGCAGTTCCAGAATGCCGCCATGCAGGGCAATTACACCGCGGCGCTGATGCTGCAGGACAAGCTGGTGCCGCTGCACAAGGCGCTGTTCCTCGAGAACAATCCGGGCGGCGTCAAATATGCAGCCAGCAAGCTCGGCCTCTGCCGCAACGAGTTCCGGCTGCCGGTGGTGCCAATCACGGCCGCCAATGAGCAGGCGATCGATGCTGCGATGGGCACGGCCGGACTGCTGAACTAGCACCGGCCTTCCTTCTCCCCTTGAGGGAGAAGGTGGCGCGCAGCGCCGGATGAGGGGTTGCCTCCTCATCCGCGACAATAGAGAGAACCCCTCATCCGTCTCGCGCTGAGGCGCGATCCACTTCTCCCTCAAGGGGAGAAGGAGACGACTGGACGTCCAGTGCGTTTGGCTTTTCTGCCTTTTGCGCTACATGAAGCCCATGGCAAAAGAACCCAACAAGCCCAAGATGATCGTGACGGGTCTGGCGACGGAAAATCGCCGGGCCCGCTACGACTACGAGATCCTCGAGACGCTCGAAGCGGGCATTATGCTGACCGGCTCGGAAGTGAAGTCGCTGCGCACCGGCAAGGCGCAGATCAACGACGCCTACGCCTCGCCCGAGCGCGGCGAGTTGTGGCTGATCAACGCCTACATCCCCGAATTCCTGCAGGCCAACCGCTTCAACCATGAGGAGAAGCGGCCGCGCAAACTGCTGGTGAACAAGAAGGAACTGGTCAAACTCGCCGAAGGCGTCGAGCGCGCCGGCAACACCATCGTGCCGCTAAAACTCTACTTCAACGAGCACGGCAAGGCGAAGCTCCTGATCGGCCTGGGCAAAGGCAAAAAGGCCTTCGACAAGCGCGAGACCGAGAAGAACCGCGACTGGAACCGCGAGAAGTCGCGGCTGATGAAGCACGGCTGAGACATGAACCGGGCGCGCGCACTGCTCATTGCGTTGGGAGTGCTGCTTGTCGGGGGAGGCGTCGCCTGGTTTGCCGTGATCGATGCAGACGCAAGGTCGACCGGCCTTCTGGGGCTGTCGAGCGACTACAAGGATGTGGTCCTTGCGGAACTTGGGCGGCCTGAGAGTTTTGCCCATCCGCTGCCACCATGCGCAACCGGATCGCTGGCGTCGTTCGAGACAACCGCAGCAGGCAATCCGATCTGCAGCTCGGCGCTTATCGCGCAAACCGACACCGATGCTTGCGATCCGGTCACGACTACCCAGAAAATTCCACGCTACGTCTGGTGGGGCGGGGATCTGCTGGAGGTCAAGATCGGCGTCGTTGGTGGCGACGCGGCCCAGCTCGCCCAGAAACTGGACGCGTTTGACCAGGCCGCGCTGCAAAAGACCGGCTTGGGCGCCGGCCGAGGCGATCTCACGACCCGAAGCAAGTCCGTCGCGGCGATGCAGTGCGACGGATACGCCCTCATCGACGTCCGGCAACACTACTTCTTCTTCAATCGCTAAGCGGTCGCGAACCGCGCCGCTCGGCCAACCGCATGCTCCTTGACAGGGCGCTATTTTGTCCCGCGGGACATCGGTGGATAGATCACTAGCGGTCCTGCTGTTTGAATCGGCTCACCGTATCTCAGCCCATTGTCCGCCCACATTCCCCACACCTGCTTCCCGCCCGGCGAGTCCCGCTCAACGATCCACCATGAGCAGGACTCGCTGTCGGACCAGTCGTCGTAGAGCACAGTGAGGACGTCTCCATTGTCGAAGCGAAGGTCGAGTTCGTACGGCCGGGATTCGATGGCAACGATCTTTCGCCGAAGGAGACGGGCGAGGGACGAAGTCTGGTCCTCTGCCTGAGCATCGTAGGTGTAGCTTTCACCGGTCGCCGGCGTGTGGCGAAAGCGGCCGGCAACGTTGAGAAATGCTGCGGTGTGATTGAACCACACCATCACGTTGTAGCTTACGAAGTGAACCTCATCGACCTCCCAACCCAGCATGCGTTCAAAGGCAGCCGTGGGTGCAAACTCCGGTCTTGGGTCCATTGTAGTCCCCGGGCTAAGCGGTTACGAACCGCGCCGCGCGTCCCACCACATCCTCGAACATCTCAGTCGTGAGCACGCCGGTGTTCGTGTTGTAGCGGGAGCAGTGGTAGCTGTCGAAGAGACGGGCGCCGTTGCTCAATTCATGTTCCGCGCCATGGCCGAACGGGTAGGCGCTGCGCTTTTCGCCCAGCGAGGTCAGCAGCGAGTCATGCGCTATGCGGCCAAGGGCCAGGTAGGCGCGGGGCTTTTCCTGCTCCAGCCTTGCGACGAGGAATTTGCGGCAGGTCTTCTGCTCGGCCGGTGTCGGCTTGTTCTCGGGCGGCACGCAGGCGACGGCGTTGGCGATCAGCGTGTGCCTGAGCTCCAGCGTGTCGTCGGGGCGCTGCTCGTAGCGGCCGGTGGCGAGGCCGACCTTGAGCAGCGTCGCGTAGAGCAGGTCGCCGGCATAGTCGCCGGTGAAGGGCCGGCCGGTGCGGTTGGCGCCCTTCATGCCGGGCGCGAGACCGATGACGATCAGGCGGGCATCGGCCTCATCGCCCCAGTAATGCACCGGGTTGTTGTACCAGTCCGGATGCAGCCGGCGGGCCTCCTCGCGAAACGCGACGAGCCGCGGGCAGAGCGGGCAATCGAGCGGCGGTTGGGTAAGCGTCAATCAGGCGCCGGGGGAGGGACTCACTTGCCCCGATCGTCGGCGGTCACCGGCACGCGGTCAACATGGTGCTCGCTGCGCGCCGGACGCTCGACACTGCGATCGACCGCGCGGCCGACGGTCTTGGCCAGCTCGGCGACATCGAGGAAGAAATCGGCCTGGCGACGCAGGTCGTCGGCGATCATCGGCGTCGGCGTGCTCAGCGTCGAGGCGACGGTGACGCGCTTGCCCTTGCGTTGCAGCGCGGCGACCAGCGCCGTGAAATCGCCGTCGCCCGAGAACAGCACGAAATGATCGTAGTGCGGCGCCATCTCGAGAGCATCGACGGTCAGCTCGATGTCCATGCTGCCCTTGATCTTGCGACGGCCGCCGGCATCGGTGAACTCCTTGGCCGGCTTGGTCACCACGGTGAAGCCGTTATAGTCGAGCCAGTCGATCAGCGGCCGGATGGAGGAATACTCCTGGTCCTCGACCAGCGCCGTGTAGTAGTAGGCGCGCAGCAGGTAGGCCTTGGATTGAAATTCCGCCAAGAGGCGCCTGTAGTCGATGTCGATCCCGATGGCCTTGCTGGTGGCGTAGAGATTGGCGCCATCGATGAACAGCACCACCTTCTCGCGGGGATCGATCGTCATAGCTTTCCTCCCGACTGGGTTGGCCGGCCTCTCAGACCCCCCAGCATAAAATTACGCTCTTGTACGGCGCTTAGTTTCGGCCCCGCCGCCGCCCAGTGGCCAGCCCGACCCTTTCGGCATAGCAAGGTCACCGGGTTCCGGCAAATTAATTCGTTCAGTTTCCGAACATAAGAGGCGGAGCTATTGCCGCACCTCGTAGAGATCACAGGCGGGCGCCTTGTATCGGGCGGCCGGCTCGTATATGTGGGGCTTTCATTCCATAGAATCTGGAGACGTCCGTGGCTCGCGTCACCGTCGAAGACTGCATTGAGAAGATCGACAACCGCTTCGATCTCGTGCTGATGGCCGCTCACCGCGCCCGCATGATCTCGGCCGGTGCGCAAATCACCGTCGATCGCGACAACGACAAGAATCCCGTGGTTTCGCTGCGCGAAATCGGCGACGGCGCGATTTCGCCGGAAGATCTGCGCGAGGACCTGATCCACTCGATGCAGAAATACGTCGAAGTCGACGAGCCCGAAAAGCACGCCGCGCCGCTGCTCGACGCCAATGCCGACGAGGATGGCGATACGTTCGACACCATCTCCGAGGACGAACTGCTGCGCGGCATCGAGAGCCTCGCGCCGCCCGAGCGCCGCGACGATTGATCGGCGGCGGTTTCGGCCTATAGTCACAGGGCGCCCGGCCTCTCGGGCGCCTTTTTCGTTTTGGGCTGCTTGATGTTACCGTGCTTGCCGCGAGGATCGCGGCGATGATGCGTCAGTATGAACTCGTCGAGAAGGTGCAGGCCTACAATCCGCACGCCGACGAGAATTTGCTCAACAAGGCGTATGTCTACGCCATGCAGAAGCATGGCACGCAGAAGCGCGCCTCGGGCGATCCGTACTTCAACCACCCGCTGGAAGTGGCGTCCATCCTCACGGACATGAAGCTCGACGACGCCACCATTGCGGTGGCGCTGCTGCACGACACCATCGAGGACACCGACGCCACCCGCGCCGAGATCGACCAGCTGTTCGGCGCCGAGATCGGCGAGATCGTCGACGGCCTGACCAAGATCGAACGGCTGCAGCTGGTAACGCGCGAGGAAGCGCAGGCCGAGAACCTGCGCAAGCTGCTGCTGGCGATTTCGGCCGATGTGCGTGTGCTGCTGGTCAAGCTCGCCGACCGGCTGCACAACATGCGCACGCTCGACTTCATGCCGGCCGCCAAGCAGAAGCGCATCGCCGAAGAGACGATGGACATCTATGCGCCGCTGGCCGGCCGCATGGGCATGCAGGACATGCGCAGCGAGCTCGAGAACCTCGCCTTCCGCACGCTGCAGCCCGACCATTACAAGGCCATCACCGACCGGCTTGCCGAGATGCAGGCCGAGTTCAAGGAAACCATCGACCACATCAAGACCGAGCTCACCGCCAGGCTCAAGGAGCAGGGGATCGATGCGCGCGTCTCCTCGCGGGTGAAATCGGCCTGGTCGATCGCCAGCAAGGTCGAGCGCAAGCAGATCGCGCTCGAGCAGCTCTCCGACATGATCGGCTTCCGCGTCATCGTGGCGAGCGTGGCCGATTGCTATCAGGCGCTGGGCGTCGTCCACACCAACTGGAAGGTCGTGCCGGGACGGTTCAAGGACTACATCTCGGTCCCCAAGCACAATGACTACCGTTCCATCCACACCACCATTGTGGGGCTGGGCCGGCAGCGCATTGAGCTGCAGATTCGTACCGAGCAGATGCACCGCATCGCCGAATACGGCATTGCGGCCCACGCTGCCTACAAGGAGGGCGCCGACCTCACGAGGCTTGTCAGCGACAGCCAGGCCTTCGCCTGGCTGCGCCAGACCATCGAGCACCTGACGACGGGCGCATCCAAGGAAGACTTCCTCGAATACACCAAGCTCGAGCTGTTCCAGGACCAGGTGTTCTGCTTCACCCCGCGCGGCCGGCTGATCGCGCTGC
>JBEHYU010000011.1:0-86001 GCA_048498015.1 Pseudomonadota bacterium | reverse complement strand
CGGCTTCGCCGGTCCCCCCTCCCCGCAAGGGGGAGGGAGAACTGACTGAAAGCTCTGTGCCCGCTGATGGATGCTTCCTCACAAATGGAGGGTGCAGTAGGTTGTCCCTCCCCCTTGCGGGGAGGGGGGACCATGCGAAGCATGGTGGGTGGGGGGGCCCCGGGAGTGGAGAGCCCTTTCGGGATCGACCGGGCAGAGCAGATGGTCCCGCCTTGCGCCGGTTAGTCCACGGTTTCCGGGTTGAACGCCACGCCCGGCGTCGATGACGGCGCCGCCGGCTTGGGCCGGGACGGCGGAGGCGGCTCGACCGGCTCTGGTATCGCGGGCTCCGGGACCACCACCGGCTCAGGGACGGCGGCGACCGCGACCGGCTCCGGTCCGGACTCCGGGGTCGGCGGAACCGCGCCCTCCGTCGCCGCGTCCGACACGATCTCCTCGGCCGGCGTTTCGCCCAGAGCTGGTACCAGTTCGGGCGGCTCGGCCGGACCGGTCGCCTCATGCTGCGGATGCGCCGCCTCGATGGCGGCTTCCAGCATCTCGACCGGCACGTCCATCAGCGGCGCCGCCGGGGGCACGCCGGTATCCGCCGCCGGGGCGAGTTCATCGACGGCCGCCGGCATCGCGGGAGCCGGTTCAGCGTCGATGATGGGCGCCACGACTGCCGGCTCGATGACAGGCTCGGTCCGAACCGGCTCGGCCTTCGCCGCTACCGCCGTGGCCACGATCGGCTCCAGCTTCAGCGCGGCGGCGATCGCTTCCATGCCGGCTTCGGTCGGGGTCGCCGGCGGGGCCGGCTCGGACGGCGTCCAGCCCAGCATGCCCAGCCCGATTTCGCGCTCGCCCATGATGACTTCATTGGCGCCCAGGTCGCGCAGATAGGTCTCTTCCTCGTCCGAATGGGCGCGGGCGACGATGTTGAGCGCCGGGTTGAGCTTGTGCGCCTGCTCCACCGCCTGCCCCGCCTCGAACGCATTGGGGATAGCGACCAGCAGCATGCGCGCCGCCGCCACATTGGCGAGCGCCAGCGCCTTGCCGCTCGCCGCGTTGCCGACCACCACCTCGATGCCCGCCTCCCGTGCCGCCGCGATGCGCTTTTCCGCGTCTTCGATCACCACGAACGGCATGCCCTGCTGGCGCAGCCCTTCGGCCACCACGGTGCCGACCCGGCCATAGCCGATCAGCACCGCATGGTTGGTGAGCCGCGTCGGATGCTGCTCGTCCACCGACTCTTCGACCGGCGCCGGCGTTGCGGCCTGCACGAGGTCGGGCTCGACGCGGGCCGGCACGATGATCGAGGGGTTCGCCGCGACGGCGCGCGCCTCGAGCCGCGGGCGGATCGCCTCGGCGGCGTACATCAGCAGCGGATTGAGGATGATCGAGATGATCGAGCCGGCGAGAATGTAGCTCTGCCCTTCCGGCGGCATCAGCCCGAGCCCGACGCCCAGCGCCGCGAGGATGAACGAGAATTCGCCGATCTGCGCCAGGCTCGCCGTGATGGTGAGCGCCGCGCCCGCCGATTTGCGCAGCGCCACGATCAGCGCAAAGCCGATCGCCGACTTGCCCACCAGGATGATGAACAGCGTGCCCAGCACCTGCCAGGGATGGGTGACGATGATCATCGGGTTGAACAGCATACCCACCGACACGAAGAACAACACCGCGAACGCGTCGCGGAACGGCAGGCTCTCCTGCGCGGCGCGGTTGGAGAGCTCGCTCTCGCTGAGGATCATGCCGGCAAAGAAGGCGCCGAGCGCGAGGCTGACGCCGAACAGATAGGAGGCACCCGCCGCGACGCCCAGCGCAATGGCCAGCACCGCCAGCCGGAACAGTTCGCGCGAGCCGGTATGGGCGGTCAGGTGCAGGATCCACGGGATCACCCGCCGGCCGACCACCAGCATGAAGCCGACGAACGCCGCAAGCTTCACCACGGTCACCCCGAGGATTTCCCAGATGTTGAGATCGATGTGGACGAGCCGCTCGACCAGGTCGACGAACGGGTCGTGCACTTCCTGCGCCGTGCCGCCGAGCACGCCCGCAAAGGCCGGAATCAGCACCAGCGCGAGGACCATCGCGATGTCCTCGACGATCACCCAGCCGACCGCGATGCGGCCGCGATCGGACTCCACGATGTGGCGTTCCTGCAGCGCCTTGAGCAGCACCACGGTGGAGGCGACCGACAGCGCGAGGCCGAACACCAGCCCGCCGCCGAGCGGCCAGCCCATCAGCAGCCCCATCGCCATGCCGAGCGCCGTGCCGCCCGCAATGCGCAGCAGCGCGCCGGGCACCGCCACGGCCTGCACCGACAGCAAATCCTTGAGCGAGAAATGCAGCCCCACGCCGAACATCAGCAGGATCACGCCGATCTCGCTGAGCTGGCTGGCAAGACCCGAATCCGCCACGAAGCCCGGGGTGAACGGGCCGACCAGCACGCCGGCCACCAGATAGCCGACGAGCGGCGGCATCCTGAACCGGTTGGCGATCGCCCCGAATATGAACGCCAGCACCAGACCCGCCACGATCGTCGAGATCAGGGGTGTATCGTGCGGCATTCGCTACCTCCGGCGGCGTTGTGAACCTTGGTTCCAGTTGATGGGGCGACTGGTCTTGTTTGCGCTCTGTCCGAGCGGTCCCAAGAGGTCTCGCTCGGCCAACCGCTATGGCCGAACATGGGGGCGTTCGCCCCTGTGTGCAACTGCACGGTCCGGGAAAAATGCGGCGAAAACAGAGCATGCAGTCGGTCCCTCCCCTACGGCAAGGCCGTGGGGGAGGTGTCGCGAAGCGACGGAGGGGGTGGCCACGCGCACCAATCGTGCAAGCGGCCACCCCCTCCGTCACGCTTACGCGTGCCACCTCCCCCAAGCTGCGCTTAGGGGAGGGCCTGACTGCTGGTCTTACTCCACCGTCGTCACCGGCAGCACCGTCGCGGTGACGCGGCCGGCATTGCCCGACAGCACCGCCTGGCGCAGGTCGGACAGGAACTGCCGGTCGGTCTGGTTGTCGGGCTCGGCAGAGGCGAACAGCGGCTTCTCGGACGCCACCACCAGCAGCATCTCGTCGCCCACCGGCTTCTGCACCGTCAGGCTCATCTCGCCATTGTCCGGATCGCCGAACTTGACCTGCGTGTGCGCCGGCTTCTGCTGCAAATCCATCGAGGTCGGCTGCGCCAGCGTGGAGACCGTGCCGTCGGCCGAGAAGTATGCGGCATAGAGGTAGCTCGAGAAGCCCGGCGACTGCACGCCGATGCGCACCGCATCGCCGACCTTGGGCGATTCCGGATCGATCACCGCCTGCGGCGCATCGGTATCGGCGAGCGAGGCCGCGAGCGTCAGCTTGACCTCGCAGGCCGGCCACGGCGCCAGCGCCACCTGGTTGTCGTCGACCTTGCCCTTGAGGGCTTCGTCGACCTGGTCGAGTTCCTTCTGCGTGCCGACGAAGCCGACAGCGACCGAATTGCCGTCCGCGTCGCTGGTGATGTCGACCTTGCCGCAGCTCAGAGCGCCGACGTCGATCGGCGCGGCCTCGTCGCCGATGTCGCGGCTGGCGTCGAGCGGGCGCACATTGAGCGGCGGCTGGAAGGTCGTCTCGTTCTGCGGCGGCGTCACCACGGGCGCGTCGGTGGTGTAGTCGGCATCGGTCAGCGTGACCTCCGGGTCGCCCGGCAGGTGCATCACATAGCCTTCGTAGACGCGCGCCGCGAACGTGTCGTAGGTCATGCGGCCATAGCCCTGGTCGCCCCACTGGGTCGACCACTGGTTGATGAACTTGAAGGTCTGGCTGGCGTCGTCATAGCCGACCAGCGTCACGGCGTGGCCGCCCTCGTCCTTCTTCTTGGCATCCGACTTCCAGACCTTGTTCTTGGGCGAGAGGTTGAAGAACGCCTGGTCGAGCGAGGCGAGGATCACCACCGGATTGCCCTTGGCGAGCGCGCCCTTGACCTGGTCGAGGTCGGGATTGCGCTGCTGGTCCCACACCTGCTCGAAACTGTCGATGCGGAAGTCCGTCGCCTTGGCGCGGGCCGGCGGCAGCGGCCGCGGGCACTTGGTGTCGTCATAGGGGAAATCGGCCAGCGAATAGGCGCCGGCCTGCAGCACCTTCATGGCATCCGGGATGTAGGCGCCCTGGTCGCAATCCTTGCCGATGTGGATGATGTCGAACAGCCAGGCCGGGCTCGGAATGTTCGCCGGCTGGCTGATGTCGCGATGCTCGATCTGCTCGGCGTAGTAGGCGCGCGCCGCATAGGCGGTGGCCCAGCCGACGCACGAGCCCTGGTTGCCCTGGTCGCCCACGGCCGGCATGTACTTGCTCAGATCCACTGCCGGCGGCAGGAAATCGCGATAGATCGGCGCCTCGGGGATCGACTGCTTCATCTCGGCAGGCGTGGGCGTGCCGCCCGTGGCGTGACGCTGCTGCGCCATGGCCCCGCCGCTGAGCGCCAGTACGAGGGCAGCCGCCGCAATGGCGCCGAGCCCGGCGATCTTCAGATTTCGCATCAATGATCCCTCAATCAGGTGAGCAACTTAGGTCACTGCGGACAACGCTAGCATGACGTTGCGGGCGGGACAAAGGCTGCCCCGTGGCAGGCTCGCGGGGCTTTGATGGCCGCCGGTTCAGTCGAATGTGACGGCATCGGCGAACAGCGGCGCGATCGCATCCTTGTCCGACAGGATCGGCGGCGCGTCCGTGGGCCAGGCGATCGCCAGCGCCGGATCGTCCCAGCGGATCGAGCCCTCGGCGGCGCGGTGATAGTAATCGGTGGCCTTGTACAGCACCTCGACGCTGTCGCTGAGCGCCACGAAGCCATGCGCAAAGCCTTCCGGGATCCAGAGCTGCCTGTGGTTCTCGGCGCTCAGCGTCTCGCCCACCCAACGGCCATAGGTCGGCGAGGATTTGCGGATGTCGACGGCCACGTCGAAGATCGCCCCGACCACCGCCCGCACCAGCTTGCCCTGCGGCGCCGGCTTGAGCTGGTAGTGCAGCCCCCGAATTACGCCGCGCCGCGACACGGAGTGATTGTCCTGCACGAAAGTCACCTCGCGCCCGACGGCCTCCGAGAAGGTGCGATGGTTGTGGCTCTCGTAGAAGACGCCGCGAGCATCCTCATAGAGCTTGGGCTCGATCAGCAGCACTTCGCTGAGCGCCAGCGGCGTGGCCTTCATTTGACGTCGTCTCCGATCAGGCCCTTGAGATATTGCCCGTAGCCCGAGGCTTTGAGCGGCTCGGCCAGCCGCAGCAGCGCCTCGTCGTCGATCCAGCCATTGCGCCAGGCGATCTCCTCCGGGCAGGCGATCTTGAGCCCCTGCCGCTTCTCGATGGTGGCGACGAACTGGCCCGCGTCGAGCAGCGAATCGTGCGTCCCCGTATCGAGCCAGGCGAAGCCGCGGCCGAGCATCTGCACCGCCAGCGAATCCTGCTCGAGATAGAGCCGGTTGAGGTCGGTGATCTCGAGCTCGCCGCGCGCCGAGGGTCTTAGCGATTTGGCCATCGGCACCACGTCGGCATCGTAGAAATAGAGGCCGGTGACCGCATAGTTGGATTTGGGCTGCTTCGGCTTTTCCTCGAGCGTCACCGCCTTGCCCGCCGCATCGAAGCTCACCACGCCGTAGCGCTCGGGGTCGGTGACGTGATGGGCGAACACCGTGGCGCCGCTGGTCCGCGCATCGGCCGCCCGCAGCATATCGGGCAATGCATGGCCGAAGAACAGATTGTCCCCCAGCACCAGCGCCGACGGGTCGTTGCCCACAAAGCTCTCGCCGATGAGAAAAGCCTGCGCCAGTCCTTCGGGCCTGGGCTGCGCCGCAAAGCTGAGATTGAGCCCCCAGCCGGCCGCGCCCGCGAACAGCCGCTCAAACAGCGGCAGATCGTGCGGCGTCGAGATGATGAGGATATCGCGGATGCCGCCGCCCATCAGTGTCGCCAGCGGATAATAGATCATCGGCTTGTCGTAGACCGGCAGCAATTGCTTGCTGATCGGCGCCGTCGCCGGCATCAGCCGCGTGCCCGCGCCGCCCGCGAGGATGATCCCCTTGCGCATTACAACCGCCCCTCTGCTGCGAGCGTCCTGATCAACTGCCGCACCCCGTCCTGCCAGGGCGGCAGCGTTATGCCGAGCGCCTGCTGCAGCTTCGTCGTATCGAGCCGCGAATTGGCCGGGCGCTGCGCTTTCGTCGGATACTCTGCCGCCGGGATCGGCTTGATGTTCCCGGGCCGAAGCCTGAGCTCCGCGCCCGCTTCCAGGGCTTCCTGCACCAGCAGCGTCGCTAGCCCGTGCCAGCTCGTCTCGCCCGTCGGCGCGAGGTGATAGAGCCCGGCGATCGGTCGCGCCATGAGCTGCGTCGTGACGTCGGCGATCAGATCCGCGGATGTCGGCGCACCCAGCTGGTCGACCACTACGTTGAGCGTCTCGCGCTCCCTGGCGAGCCGCAAAATGGTCAGCGGAAAGTTCTTGCCCACGGGCGCATAAACCCAGCTGGTACGCAGCGTCACATGCCGCGCCCCGCTCTCGCGCAGCAGCACTTCGCCGGCGAGCTTGCTGGCCCCGTAGACCGACAGCGGACTGGTCGGCTCGTCCTCGCTGACATAGCCGGGCGCTTCGCCCGGATAGACGTAGTCCGTCGAATAATGAATGACCAGAGCGTCGTTCTTGACCGCCGCCTCGCCGATGGCGCCGACGGTCTCGGCATTGACCGTCCAGGCCGTGACACGATCGTCCTCCGCCGCATCCACCGCCGTGTAGGCGGCCGCATTGACGATCATTTCAGGCTGTTCTTCGGCAATGATCGCCGCCACCGCATCGGGCTGGGTGAAATCCGCCTCGGCACGGCCGAACGCGATGGCTTCGGGCAGTCGCGCCAGCAGCGCCCGCCCCACCTGCCCGTCCTTGCCGAAGATGACCGTCTTCATGCGTATTGCGCCGCGACCCAGTCGCGATAGGCGCCGCTGGTCACGTCGCGCACCCAGTCGCCGTGGTCGAGATACCACAGCACCGTGCGCTCGATGCCGGTGTCGAACTGCTCGGCCGGCGACCAGCCCAGCTCGCGTTCGATCTTGCTCGCATCGATCGCATAGCGCCGGTCATGTCCCGGCCGGTCGGCCACGAAAGCGATCTGGTCCGCATAGGAGCCGGCATTCTTCGGCCGGTGCCGGTCGAGCAGCCCGCAGATGGTGCCGACGACGTCGAGATTGGTGCGCTCGGAATTACCGCCGACCGCATAAGTCTCGCCCGCTTTGCCGCGCTCGAGGATGGCGCCGATGGCCGCGCAATGGTCGCCCACATACAGCCAGTCGCGGACCTGCTTGCCGTCGCCATAGATCGGCAGCGGCTTGCCGGCCAGCGCATTGTGGATCACCAGCGGGATCAGCTTTTCGGGAAACTGGAGCGGCCCGTAATTGTTAGAGCAGTTGGAGATCATCGCGTCGAGCCCATAGGTCTCGTGCCAAGCCCGCACCAGGTGATCCGCGCCGGCCTTGCTCGCCGCGTAAGGCGAGTTGGGCGCATAGGCGGTCGCCTCCGAGAACTTCGGATCGTCCGCTCGCAGCGTGCCGAACACCTCGTCCGTCGACACCTGCAGGAAGCGCAGCCTGTTGCCCTTGTCGCGATGCGCCCGCGCCGCTTCGAGCAGGCGCAGGGTGCCCGTCACATTGGTCTCGACGAAAGTCTCCGGTCCCTTGATCGAGCGATCGACATGGCTCTCGGCCGCAAGGTTCGCGACCGTATCGAGCCGCTCGCTCTCGAGCAGGCCCTCGACCAGCGCGCGATCGAGGATCGAGCCCTTGACGAACCGGTAGCGCGGATCGGCCTGCACCGGCATCAGGTTCTGCAGGTTGCCCGCATAGGTCAGCGCATCGAGCACGACGACCCGCTCGGCGCCCTGCGCCAAGAGGTGTGCCACCAGATTGGCGCCGATAAACCCGGCCCCGCCCGTCACCAGAACACGCATTACAGCCTCAAAATCACGGCGCGACCCTAACTGCGCGACCGCCGCCTGCCTAGGGGCTGGCAGGCTCCACATCGCGGGTCTATCAAAGGCGCCTTGCTTCAGGGGGATTGCGATGGGGGAAACGGGCGCAGCCATTCGCTGGGGCATCATCGGGCCCGGCCGCGCCGCCCGGGCCTTTGCCGCCGCGCTCGAGCGCACGCAGAGCGGCCGGCTCGTCGCCATCGGCACGCGCGAACCCGACCGTCCCGGCTTGCCCGAAGCCTTCGCGGGCGCGCGCATCCATGCCGGCTACGACGCCCTGCTCGCCGATCCCGAAGTGCAGGCGGTCTACATCGCCAACCTCAACCCGCATCATGCCGAATGGGCCATCCGCGCGGCCCACGCCGGCAAGCACGCGCTGGTCGAAAAGCCCTTCGCCATGAACGCCCGCGAGGCCGAAGCGATGTTCGCCGCAGCCGAGGCGGCCGGCACCTTCATGGCCGAAGCCTTCATGTTCCGCCCGCACCCGCAGACGGCGCGGCTGGTCGAGCTGATCGCGGCCGGGGCCATCGGCGAATTGCGCCTCATCCGCACCAGCCTCGGCGTCGGCCTGCCCTTCGATCCGGCGGCGCGGGTCTTCAACCATCAGCTCGGCGGCGGCGCTATCCTCGATGTCGGCTGCTACCTCGTCTCGATGGTGCGGCTATTGGCCGGCGCCGCGTCCGGAAAACCCTTCGCCGATCCCGCCGAGGTCAAGGGCGTCGCGCATTTCGGCGCCGAACGCACCGACGAATGGACG
The DNA here is from genome assembly GCA_048498015.1 of Pseudomonadota bacterium. Classification (GTDB taxonomy): domain Bacteria; phylum Pseudomonadota; class Alphaproteobacteria; order Rhizobiales; family Devosiaceae; genus Devosia_A. The sequence goes on along the minus strand of JBEHYU010000011.1, from coordinate 77,286 downwards.
GGCGCGCTGATGAAATTCGACAGCGGCCTCGTCGCCGACCTCACCTGCTCGCTCTCAGTGTGGCAGGACAATGTGCTGCGCCTGTTCGGCACGACCGGGCGCATCGAAGTGCAGGATTTCTGGATCGGCTCGGGCCGGCAGGGCGGCACCGGCCGCATCCGCATCCTCCGCGGCAAGGACGAAGAACAGGTGGTGGAGATCGCCGAGCCCGGCTGGCTGTTCAGCTTCGAGGCCGAAGCCGCCGCCACCGCCATCGCCGCGGGCGAGCAGGAGCTCAAATCCGTCCCCTGGGCCGACACGCTGGGCAACATGCGCACCCTCGACAGATGGCGCGAAGACATCGAGCTCCGCTACGATTTCGAATGATGTTCTAGTCGAAAGATTCGCGGAGTGCGTCCCCTTGCACTGCGTCATTCCCGCGAAGGCGGGAATCCAGGCGATGTCTCGGACGTCCGAGGGCCCGGTCTGGATTCCCGCCTTCGCGGGAATGACGTTGTGGGTGAGGCGGGAATGACGCGGCGGGGATAGACCTCCTTACCGCGCCTACCGCCGCCCCACTGCCTCGATGTGCTCCACCATCTGCCGGTAGATCACCTCGGCGCTGTAGCGTTCCTCGAACAGCGCGATGCGCCTGGTGCGCCCGTCCTGCCCCATCGGCAGGGCGTCGATGATCGCCGCCGCGAGCCCCTCAGGCGTGCCGGCGCTGACCCGGCCCGCCCCGGTCTCGGCGTAGAACTGCGCGATCTCCCCGCCCAGCACCGCAATCTGGTAAGCCCCATAGGCCATGTACTCGAACACCTTGTTGGGCAGCCCCTGCGGCGCCCCCGGCTTGTACGGCAACAGCCCGATGGCGCTGAGGCTCACCAGCGTCGCGATATCGGTGGCCGACAGCCAGTCGGCGACCCGCACATTGGGCAGCGCCCGGAACGCCGACGCCAGTTCCGGCCGGCTTTCGGCATTGCCGGCCACCACCAGCACTACGTCGCGCCGCCCCTGCAATTCGCGCGCCGCCCCCAGCATCAGCTCGAGATCGTAGGTCGCCCCCCAGCTGCCGACGAAACTCACCACACGGGCGCCGGCCGGCAGCTTCAGCCGCTCGCGATACTCCCCGATCGCCCCCAGGTCCGGCCGCCGCTCCGCCGCATAGCCGAGCGGATAGACCCGGTCGAGCGGCCCGCGCGCCCGGCCCGCCTTGCCCAGCCCCCATGCCAGATAGCCCTCGGAAATGCCGATAATGCTCGTCGCCTTGCGGGTCGCCCGCCGCGCCTGCTGCTCGAGCGGCCAGATGAAGGGCCGGCCCAGCGGCCTCAGCCCCGGCGGCAGATAGTCGAGGAAGAAATCCGGCCAGAGGTCGCGGATCGACAGTACCACCGGAATGTTCCGCTCCGCCCCGAAATCCGCCACCGCCGCCGCCGCCTCGGTGGTCGGCAGATCGGTCACCAGCACGTCGGGCAGCATCGCCGCCTTCGCCGCATAGTCCCGCCAGCGCGCCGCGAAGGCCCGGTTGTGCCGGATGCGCCCGAGGCTGACATTGCGCAGATAGCCCGGCCCGCGGAACATCTCCACCGTCAGGTTCGGCGCCGCCGGGATGGTGGCGTCCGCTTCGCCGCGCTGGCGCTTCTGGTAATGGTCGAAAGTCGAGGTGAACCAGGTCGTGCGGTGCCCGCGCGCCGCCAGCGCCAGGCTCAGCATGCCGGCGCGCATCAGCCGCCGGCCGCCGGGGTCCGTCGGGATCGGCTCCAGATCGCGGATCACCCAGATATTCATGCCGTCCCTGTAGCCCGGCCGATGGGGGCTTGTGGAGTCTGCCCGTCAACCTTATGCGTCATGCCCGATTGAGCAAGCTGAACAGGCCCGGCCCGTGAAAGTCACAGTTTTTGGTATTGGATATGTCGGCCTCGTGCAGGCCGCGGCGCTGGCCGAGATCGGCCACGATGTGGTGTGCGTCGATATCGACCCGGTCAAGATCGAGAACCTCAAGGCCGGCCGCATCCCGATCTTCGAGCCCGACCTCGAGGACCTGGTGCAGAACAATTCCCGCGAAGGCCGCCTCGTCTTCACCACCGATGCCAAGGCCGGCGTCGAGCACGGCGCCGTGCAGTTCATCGCCGTCGGCACGCCACCAGCGCCCGATGGCTCGGCCGACCTCAAATATGTGCTCGCCGTCGCCCGCTCGATCGGCGAGCAGATGACCGCGCCGCGCATCGTCGTGGTCAAGTCGACCGTGCCGGTGGGCACTGGCGACAAGGTTCGCGCCGCCATCGGGGAAGCGTTGCAGAAGGCCGGCCGGACGATCGACTACGACGTCGTCTCCAACCCCGAATTCCTCAAGGAAGGCTCCGCCGTCGCTGACTGCATGAAGCCCGACCGCATCATCATCGGCACCCGCAGCGAAGAGTCCGAGACCGTGCTGCGCCAGCTCTACGCGCCCTTCAACCGCAACCATGAGAAGTTCATCGTCATGGATGTGCGCAGCGCCGAGCTGACCAAATACGCGGCCAACGCCATGCTCGCCACCAAGATCAGCTTCATGAACGAGATGGCCAACATCGCCGAGCGCGTCGGCGCCGACATCGAGTGGGTACGCAAGGGCATCGGCTCGGATCCGCGCATCGGCTACAGCTTCATCTATCCGGGCATCGGCTATGGCGGCTCGTGCTTCCCCAAGGACGTGCAAGCGTGGAGCCGGACCTCGCAGGGCGCCGGCGCCCCGACCGACCTGCTGAGTGCCGTCGAGGCCCGCAACGACGCGCAGAAACGCGTGCTGTTCGACAAGGTCAGCGCCCATTTCGGCGGCGACCTCAAGGGCAAGGTGTTCGCGCTGTGGGGCCTGAGCTTCAAGCCCAACACCGACGACATCCGCGAGGCACCCTCGCGCGTCATCGTCGAGGCCCTGTGGGCGGCCGGCGCCAGCGTGCGCGCCTACGATCCCAAGGCCATGCACGAATTCGCGCAGGCCTACGGCAACCGCGCCGACCTGACGCTGGTCGACAGCAAGGAAGCCACGCTCGAGGGCGCCGACGCGCTGATCATCGCCACCGAGTGGAAGGCCTTCCAGTCCGTCGATTTCGCCGCCCTCAAATCCGCCCTCAAATCCCCCGTCATCTTCGACGGCCGCAACATCTACGATCCGGCCCTGGCGAAAAAAGCCGGCATCCCATACTATGCTGTCGGCCGCGGAGACGCGTGGCCCCCACAAGCGGCATCCCTGCGCGCGGTCGCCGAAAGCGGAGGACTGCTGCGGCAAGGGAGCCGCGGATGACCACCTACCTGCACGTCGGTACGCACAAGACGGGCACGACAGCTATCCAGCATTTCGCCGCCGACCGGCGCAGCGAGCTGCGCAAATTGGGCATCTGGTATCCGCTCTATCAGGACGTCGGGCTCGCGCCCGCCCATTACGCGCATCATCACCTATCGCACGCCATCGCTTCGGACGACGCTGCGAAGCTGAGCTCGGCACGGCTATTTTGCGAACGCATCGAGGCGGCGCGACGGCCGGGTGAGACCGTCCTGATCAGCGCAGAGCCGATCTATCGTCACCTCTACCCGCTCGAGGGCGAGTACTGGGCCAGTCGAGACGGATATATCTCCCGCCTGAGGAGCTTCTTTCCCGGCGACGACGTCGTCATCGTGCTCGTCATCCGGCGCCAGGATCAATTTGCCACCTCGCTGTTCCAGGAGCGCGTCAAGGCCAAGCGCTTCGACGAAGCATTTGACTCCTTTCTGGTAACCCAGCGGGACGCCTTCCTCTACAGGCAGCAGCTCGACGTTTTTACGCGCCATTTCCCCCGTCAGAAGGTCCTCGTCTTCGAGGACATTGCCGGTGTCGACCTGATCGACAATTTCTTTCGGGCGCTCGGCATCGACACGAGCAGGACGACCAAGCCCGCTCCGACGAACGTTGGCCTGCCCATCCCGCTCGTCGAGTTCAAGCGACTACTCAACGGAACGAACCTGTCCAGCCAGTACATGTCGCTCGTCCCCCGCGCGCTCGAGCAGCTTCGCCACGAATATGGTTCTAAGGCAGAGTGGTGGAGCAATGATGCGAGGGCGGAGTTTCTCGCCAGCTTTGAGGCTGACAACACCCGTCTGCGCCAGCAATACCTGACGGAACGAGAAGGCCCGCTGTTTCCACCGATGAAGCGGGCCGATCCGGAGATCGTCTTTGCGGGGCTAAGTGCGCAGGATGTCGCGACGATAGCGGCCAGGATGATCCCGCTCCTGGGCCCGAAACATTATGCGGCGCCAAACCTTCGCACGCGCTTGAGGAACTGGCTGAGCGCCCTGCGGGACATCACCAGGGGCTTGCGGCGGAAAGCGCGCATCAGATAGGTCCGGGCCAGCGTCCTGTCGCCGTTGTTCATGGCGAAACGTGCCGCATGAAGGTCCATCTCGAACAACCGCGTCTCGGTAAACTTGCGGCCATAGCGATTGTAGACGACCTGGTGCTTGTCGAAGATGTAGCCGAAGCAGCGTCTGACTTCCTCACCGTCCCGCCCGATATCTGACTTGTGATACACGCACAGCGGGTCCCGCATCGCCGGCGCGATCAGCATTCCATCCTTGAGGCTGAAGCGTATGAGAAAGTCCAGGTCTTGAAGCCGGGGCAGGTTCTCATCGAACCATCCGACCGCCTTGAACGCCTGCGCGGGTCCGATCATGCTCCACAGATAGGCCCGGAGATTGCGCCCGACCAGGAAGGCACGCTGCTGATCCTGATCCACCACCTGCTTGACGGCGCGCGCCTTCGCCGAGCTCGTCCAGCGCCAGTCGTAGTTGCAGGTGACGATGACGTGCCGGTTCTTCGATGCGTCAAGCGTCTCGAACTGCCTGCTGAGCTTGTTCGCGTACCACTCGTCCCCGGCATCGAGCCAGCCCACATGCGAGCTTTCGATCGCATCGAGGAGCACGTTGCGAGTGTAGGGGCGACCGCGATTGGTCTCGTTCTCCAGCAGAACGACCTGCAAGGGCGATGCCTCGATGACCGCTCGCATCTGCTTGCGCGACTGCACGGTCGACCCATCGTCGGCAACGACAATTCGTAGAACGCCACCCCAGTCCTGTGCGGCAACGGAAGCAAGGCTCAGCGCCAGCCCATCCGGGTCATTGTAGTGCGGGATAAGTACGTCCAGCGCGCGCGATACGATCATGACGGCAGAACCCGGTCGAGCAATCGCAACCAATTGCCCCTGTACTCGGCCTCTGAATACTTCTCGACCGAGGCGGGAGCACGCCCCGCGAGCGCCGAGCGCAGCTCTTCGGATAGCATGAGACGCTCCAGCGCTGCCGCGAGTCCCACCGCCCCCTCGGCGCGATCCACCATGATCCCGTTGACGCCATCGACGACGTACTCGTCGAGCCCTGCACAGTCGGCAAAGGCCACGACCGGAACGCCGAGCGCCAGCGCCTCGGCGGCCACGAGCCCGAAGCCCTCGAACAGCGCCGGGTGGCAGAAGATCGACGCGCGGGCATAGACGGCGCTCAGGTTGGACTCGAGCCCCGGAAACTGGAACGACTTGTCGAGGCCGCGCGCGGCTATCTGCGCCTCGAGTTTACCCTTGAGCCGCCCCGTGCCGTAGATTCTGACGCTCCAATCGGGATATTTCGGCGCCAGAAGCTCCCATGCATCGAGGAGGACCTGGTAGTTCTTGGCCGGGACCAGCCGGCCGACGCCAAGGATGACCTTGTCGCGGACCGAGGCGACCGGAGCATGCCGCATCGTCTCGGACACGTAGTTGGGGACCACTACGACCTTGGGCCGAAGATGCGCCGGAAACCAGTCGACAAACCGGCTCGAGAGTACATGCACGGCCGCCGCCCGATCGAGCAGTTCCAGCCGCAGCTTGCGATCGTAGGGGCTGGGATCCCACCGCCTGGGCGAGGCGAAATCCTCTTCCGGCACATTGTGGTTGGTGGGAATCACCGGGATCGTCGTGCCGCCCGCCGCATAGAGAGCAGGCGTGTTGGCCGGCGGCAGGAAGCTGATCACCGCATCGGGGCGGTTATTCTTGTAGTACGTCGCCAATTGCCGGACGAACTGACCGTTCACCGTCTGCCAGATCGCCCGGTTCACGAGCGGACCAAGCGGGCTGACCACCAGGCGGGCAAGAGCTGCCCTGATGTACCGCCGATACCGCGAAGGGGACAGCGAAACGGGCCGCGTCGCCGAAAGGTTTATGCGCGTGACGTCATCCCGCAGGGCAAAGAATGGACGCCCCTCCACGTCGTCGAAATGCAGACAGGTGACGTCGAAGCCTTCCTCGGCGAGAATGTTTGCCAGCTCGCAAAACAGTCTCTCCGCCCCACCACCCGCACCGGCGAGCGAGCGAATAACGAGCGCAATCTTGCGCCTCTGGCTAAGGTGAGCCTGGGGCGGCAGCGTGGTGGACTGGACCAACGTCATTTAAGCACTTTGATTGCGGCCGGAGGTATCGCGCGGATCAGTTTCGCTGATCCTCTTGCCATTTCTGATATTGGGAAAAAACCTCTTTTGTCGGGCCGCGCGCGCGAATTTGGCCCTGGTCCATCCAGATCACCTGGTTTGTCCACTCCGTCAGCACCTGCTGGGAGTGGCTCGCCAGCACCAAGATGGATGCGGCGTTGATGAGATTGGCCTGAAGCACCCCGACGGTCTTGTTGACGGTAGGGTCGGCGGCGCCGATCCATTCGTCCATCACCAGGATATCGGGCCGTACGAGCATCATCAGGCTCATCACGAGGCGTGAGCGCATGCCGGCCGAATAAGTCGACATGGGCAGCTCGAAATATCCCCCGAGCCCGCTCAACTCGCGGATCTGCTCGACCCTCTCGTCGATCGAGCGTTGCGGCGTGCCCATGTAGAGCGCCTTCAGTTCCGCGTTGCGTCGCCCGCTCAGCGTCGATTTCACACCGGCGCCCAGCGAGAACTGCGGGCTGACGCGTCCATCGATGCGTATCGTCCCGCTTTTGGTGGCGAGCGCTCCGGCGCAAAGCTTGAGCAGCGTCGATTTTCCAGAACCGTTGACCCCAATCAGACCGACCCGCTCGCCATTCTTGATGCTGACCGTGACATCCTTGAGCGCAGGGATCTCGAGATAGCTCTGGCGGACGATGATCTGTGCGCCCACCGCTCCCCGGTCCAGGTTCTTTTTGCGGCCGCCCCCGCGCAGGAAATAGCTGACCGAGGCATTTTCGATCTCGATGCTGGCCATGTTATTTGATGTTCCTGACGAACTGGGAACTGCTGCGGTAGCTGTAGAGCCCGATGAGGCAGACGATGGCGGTGATGGCCAGGCCGACGCCCCACACACCCCAGTTGATTGATTCCACCCCGAATACCTGACGCGTCATCTTCAGGTAGTAGGCTGCCGGGTTGTAGCGCTCGAGCAGAAGACGAATTCCTGCCTTGCTTGACGTGCTCCAAAAAATCGGCGTCGCAAAAAACAGGAACCGCACGGCCGTTTTGATGACGTTGGCGAGATCGGGATAAAACAGCGTCGTCAGATTGACCAGATAGCTGACAGCCAGGGATGTCGCGCAAAGCATCGCCAGCAGCGGAATGTAAAGCAGGATATTGAGTCCAAAACTTCCGGGGCTGAAAATCAGGACGGCGATCAGCAGCAGCCCCATATTGAGGCCGTACTCGAACAGCCTGTCCGTCAGCGTCTTGGCAAAAAGCCCGACGAGCGACAGGTTGGAATGCACGGCGAAATCCAGCTTGGTCTGGATGATGTTGGTGCTCGCGCTGATCGAATCTTGAATGAAGTTCCAGCACACATATCCGGTGAGAACATAGAGGAAGAATTCGACCTCGCTCATAGAGCCGGCGCTGCGAAACACAAGGCCCAGCAGGCCGGTAAAGACCAGCGTCGATAACGGTATCCAAAGTATCCCCAACCGGGTACCCTGATAGTCGGACTTGGCCTCGACATAGCTGATACGGAAAAACCTGACCGTTACCGATAGATACGGCCGGATGCGCTGCCAGAGCTGGTTCATTCTCGTCAAGGGCTGCCTCAGGAACGCGCCCTATTAGCCGAAGCGGCGGGCGAGGCAAAGCCACAACTTCCGGCCGAGACGAAACGTCCTAACCGGCGACGAAGTACGGCCGGCCCGCCGGATCGCGCCAGAACGACAGGCCGGCCCGCTCGAATGCCGAAAAGATCGAGTGCGTGCTGGCGGTGCGTACCCGCCGGCGGCTGTCGCGCTCGAGCCGGCGGATGGTCGACAGCGACACCCCCGCCTCGGCCGCCAGATGTTCGGCCGACCAGCCCAGATGCGCCCGCGCCGCCCGGATCTGTGCCGGCGGCAGGCCGTCGGCGACCTCCCGGTTGCCCAGCGGCGCCGGTGTCACCACCCCGCCCGACAGCGTCGCCACCCCGGCCCAGCGCGGCCGCTCGGTCCCCGGATCGGCGAACGGGGCGCCGCGCACATGCACCTCGTGCACCTGCCCGCCCGCCAGGATCAGCGGATGGCTCTGCACATATTCGCTCTGCGTGCGCACCGCCTCGAGCCATGCCACGCCCAGACGCGCATGCTCGCTTTCGGGCACGATGGCCTGCCAGCCGCCGGCATAGACGCGCGGCGCGGTTTCGCGCGAATCCGCCAGCGCCGTGGTGACCTCCAGCAACTGTCCCGTCTCGTCCGCCCGCCAGAACTCCATTCTAAGCAGCCGGGCGATGGCGATGTCGAACGCCTCGGCCGACCTGAGCGCCCGCCGCGTCTCCTCGAGCTCGGTGGTGTCGGCCGCAATGGCGATCACCCGGCTGATCGCCCCGGTTCGGTCGAACACCGTCTGCGCCAGGCTGCGGATCCAGCGCAACCCGCCATCGGGCCGGATCAGCCGGAACAGCCGGCTCTTCTGGCGCGCATCGGTGGCGATCCGCTCGCTGTCGGCAAAGGGCAGCCGGTCCTGCGGATGCGCCAGGCTCTCGTAGAAATTGAGGCTTGGATTGACCGCCCCGGCATCGACGCCGAGCAGCCGGTAGAGCCCGGCCGACCACTGCACATCGTCGGTGGCGCGCTCCCAGCTCCAGCTGCCGATCTGGAAGCGCTCCTCGATCAGGCGCAGGCGTTCTTCGAGCGGACGAAATCCGGAACTTGTGTCGGGCATGCCTATGCCTTTTGCGAGGAGTTGGTCGGTTCGGCCGGCAAAAGGAATCTCCGGCCACGCGCAGCAGCGCGCGGCCTCGTCAATGACAGCGGTGGGCGAACGATTGAAAGAATGACGCTATTTCACGAGAGGCGGAAGCGGGTCCCAACCCACATCGCGGCGCGAAGTTTTGACAGGTCATCCGGCAAGGTCAAGCCGGCTGACATCGTTATCTCTAGGCGTTTCGTCCAATGCCGGCGCCCAAACGCGCCGCTCCGCCGCGCAGGAATCGGAACCGCTCAGCCTGTCCCGGGGCTGACCGGTAACTGACACGAAACAACTCACCATCGCGGCTTTCCGGGCCGCGCCGGTCCGCTTATTTCGTCTCGCGAGTGATGCATCGTAACCACGTAAAAATACGTGGGTCGTATGATGAGCGCCGGGGAATGCCACAGGAGCCTTGCGTCACATGCCCATCCGCCTTTTCTCGAGCCGCGCCGCGGCTGGAGATCCTGCCAATGCCACTCTCGCGGCGATTTCGCGCGCGCAGGCGCTGATCGAGTTCAGCCTCGACGGCACCATCCTGACCGCCAACGCCAATTTCCTCGCCGTGGTCGGCTACGAACTCGGCGAGATCGTGGGGCGGCACCACCGCATGTTCGCCGAGCCCGCCTATGCGCAGAGCCCGCAATACCTGCAGTTCTGGGAGCGCCTGAGGCGCGGTGAATTCGACGCTGGCGAATACCGCCGCCTCGGCAAGGATGGCCGCGAGATCTGGATCCAGGCCTCGTACAATCCGGTCCTGGACGCGGCCGGCAAGCCGGTGAAGATCGTCAAGATCGCGGTCGACATCACGGCGCGCAAGCGGGCCGCCGCCGATGCCGAGGGCCAGCTCGCCGCCATCGGCAAATCGCAGGCCGTGATCGAATTCACGCTCGGTGGCGAGATCGTCACCGCCAACGCGAATTTCTGCGCGGCGCTGGGCTACCGGCTCGACGAGATCAAGGGCCGCCACCACCGCATGTTCGTCGATCCGGCGGAGGCGCAGGGCGCCGATTATCGCGAGTTCTGGGCGAGCCTGGGTCGCGGCGAATACCGCGCCGCCGAATTCCGCCGCATCGGCAAGGGCGGCCGCGAGGTCTGGATCCAGGCCTCCTACAACCCCATCCTCGATCCGAACGGCAAGCCCTACAAGGTGGTGAAATACGCCACCGACATCACGGCCCGCAAAGCCGCGGTGAACGAACTGGGCGACGGGCTGGGCCGGCTGGCGCAGGGCGACCTCACCGCCCGCCTGCCCGGCCCCTTCGTCGGCGAGCTCGACGCCGTGCGCCTCGCCTTCAACGACACCGTCGCCCGCTTCGCCGGCATCGTCGGGCGGCTGCGCGCCACCTCCGGTTCGCTCAAGACCGCCACCGCCGAGATTCTCTCGGGCGCCAACGATCTGGGCGAGCGCACCACCCGGCAGGCCGCCGCCATCCAGGAAACCTCCACCGCCATGGACCAGCTCGCCGCCACCGTCGGCGACAATGCCCGGCGCGCCGACGCCGCGAGCACCAAGGCGCAGGCCGTGTTCGGCGCCGCCACCGAGGGCGGCGCGGTCATGCACGAGGCCAACGCCGCGATGGAGCGCATCACCCAGTCGTCGGGCAAGATCAGCAACATCATCGGGCTCGACGACATCGCCTTCCAGACCAACCTGCTGGCGCTGAACGCGTCGGTCGAGGCGGCCCGTGCCGGGGATGCCGGCGCCGGCTTTGCCGTGGTCGCCGTCGAGGTACGGCGGCTGGCCCAGTCTGCCGCGCGCGCCTCGTCCGAGGTCAAGGCGCTGATCGAGCAATCCGCCAATGAGGTGCGCGGCGGTTCCAAGCTGGTCTCCGACGCCGCCGACAAGCTCGCCGGCATGCTGGGTGCGGTGCGCGAAAACACCGAGTTCATCGCCGGCATCGCGCAGGCGACGCAGGAGCAGTCCGCCGCCATCGAGCAGGTCGGCACCGCGGTCCGCCAGATGGACGAGATGACCCAGCACAACGCTGCTTTGGTCGAAGAGACCAACGCCGCGCTGGAGCAGACCGAGAGCCAGGCGAGCGAGCTCGACAGGATCGTGGACGTATTCGTGGTGGACACCGAAGCCGCCTCGGCCCGTGCCACGCCGCCACGGCCGAAGCCCGCCCCCGCGCCCCGCGCCAAGCCGTGCGCTGCCGGCGAAACCTACCTCGCCGCCGCGACGGCGGTGGGGCAGGACTGGAGCGAGTTCTAATAGCGGAGGGCAAACACCCCCTCACCAAGCTGCGCTACGGCTTCGCCTAGCTTCGCTATCCTCCCCCACCAGGGGGAGGATGACGACTGCGATGTCGGTGCGACTGGATGGAGCCGCTTGCTCGATGTCATTCTCCCCCTGGTGGGGGAGAAAGTGAGCCTAGGGGTTTGGCACTTCGCCAAACCCCTAGGCGAGCAAGTGAGGGGGTTCTTGGCTTCAGTCGTCACTCTGAGCCTTGGTTAGGTCTTCACCGCGCCCGTCGCCAGTCCGCCCTGCCAGAACCTCTGGATGAACAGGAAGGCGATGATCACCGGGACGATCGAGACCAGCGCGCCGGTCATCACCACCGTATAGAGCAAATTGCCGCCGCTGCCGCCGGCCGCCGAGGCGTACCAGTTGGCGAGGCCCACCGTGATCGGGAAGTGCTCGGAGGAATTGAGCACCACCAGCGGCAGGAAGTAGTTGTTCCAGCTCGCCACGAACGCCAGCACGAATACCGTCGTCACCGCCGGCACGATCAGCCTGAAGGCAACCGAGGAGAAGATGCGGAACTCGCCGGCGCCATCGACGCGGCCGGCATCGATCAGCTCGTTGCTGACGGAATCGTCGATATAGGCGCGCATCAGGAACACGCCCTGCGGAAACACCAGCGAGGGCAGGATCACCGCCCAGGGCGTATCGAGCAGCTTGACCTGGCTGAGCAGCAGGAACAGCGGGATCACCAGCGCGGTCTGCGGGATCATCACGGCACCCAGCACCAGCGCGTAAAAGAAGCGCTTGCCGCGGAATTCGTATTTGGAGAACGCATAGCCGCCCAGCGTGCACACCAGCGCCGCGCCCGCGCCCGACAGCAGCGCATAGTAGAACGAGTTCCACAGCCAGTGGGCAAAGGCGCCGCGATCCTGCGTGAACAGCGCCTGCAAATTCTCGAAGAAATGGAATTCGCCGGCGAACCACAAGCCGAAGGTGCTGAACAGGTCCGGGTTGTCCTTGGTCGAGGCGGCGATCACGTACATGATCGGGATGAAGGTGTAGACGAAATAGAGCCCCAGCACGATCGTGAGCAGCAGCCTGCTGCGGCGATAGCCGGGCGAGTCGTTGGTCTTGCCGACAATGGCCATCAGCGTTTCTCCCGCCGGCTGGTCAGCAGCATGAACACGTACGAGATCACCGCCGTCACCGCGCCGAGCAGGAAGGAAATGGCCGCCGAGTAGTTGTACTGCTGGCCGATGAAGGCCTGGGTGTAGGCGTAGATGTTGGGCGTGAACGACGAGTTGATCACCGTGCGGGCGATGTTGATCAGCAGATATGGCTCGCTGAACAGCTGCAGCGAGCCGATGATCGAAAAGATCACCGTCACCAGGATCGTCGGCACGATCAGCGGCAGCTTGACGTAGACGGCATGCGCGAAGGCGCTGGCGCCATCCACCGTCGAGGCCTCCTCGAGGTCCTGCGGGATGGCCTGCAGGGCCGCGAAATAGATGATCATGTTGTAGCCCATATATTCCCAGGTCGCGATGTTGGCGATCGAGGGTAGAATGGTGTTCGGGTTGAGGAAATCGGGCTTGGGCCAGCCGAGCGCCGTCGTGATCTGCGCCGCGGGTCCCGAGATCGGGCTGTAGAGATAGCCCCACAGCAGCGCCGCCACGATGGTGGGCACCGCATAGGGGATGAAGAAGCTCACCCGGAAGAAGCTCTTGAGATAGACCACGCCGCTGTCGAGGATCAGCGCGAACAGCAGCGCCAGCGCCAGCATCACGGGGATCTGCATCAGCGCGAACTTCACCAGCGTCAGCACGCCGGTCCAGAATTTCACGTCGACGAAAGCCTTGGTGTAGTTGTCGAACCACACGAACCTGGTGCCGCCCACCAGCGCTTTCTTCCACAGGCTCAGATCGAGCGCGTAGAGCAGCGGGACGATCAGGAAGAGCGTGAACAGCAGCAGGAAGGGCAGCAGGAAGAGATAGGGGGCGATCCGGCGTCCGAGATTGACCGACGATCCTCGTCTCGCCACGGCAACGCCCGTTGCAGCTAGTTCGGCCATAGTGCTCCCCCTGGCTCGGGAGCGTAGCCGCACTGCGAGCCGCGTCAACCAAAAGAAGGCGGAGCGCTCGTGGAGCGCCCCGCCCGGTCAGATCAAGTGACGGTGTAGCCCTGGTCCTGGGCGTAGGCGACGATCGCGTCCTGCACGCGGTCGAACGCATCCGACAGGGTGCCGTTGCCGCCGATGGCCGCCGCGAACTCGTCCTGGATATGCGTGTTCACATAGTCCTGGAACGGCGCGAACTCGAAAGACGGATCGACGTGGTCTTCGGCTTCCGCGAAGATCTTGTTGACCTGCTGGCCGCCGTAGAAGTCGAACTTGTAGTCGAGCACAGCGGGGTCCGCGAGGATCTCCTTGAGCGTGGGGAACAGGAACTGCTTCTGGTTCCAGTATTTCGCCGTGTCGAGGTTGCCGCCCATCCACATGGCGAACTGCGCTGCTTCCTTCTGGTGCTGCGAGGCCGCCATCACCGAGAAGGTCGAGCCGCCCCAGTTGGAGATGACGTAGTCGCCCTTGTTCCACTGCGGCATCTTGGAGGCGCGCCATTTGCCGACGCTGTCCTTCATGGCCGAGATCATCAGGGTCGGGCCCCACGCCGCCGTCACCCAGCTGGCGTATTTGCCGCTGTCGAAGCCGGCGAACCAGTCGGCCGTCCACGCCGGCGCGGTATCCACCGCCTTGGCGTCGATCAGCTTCTGCCAGTAGTTCGCCCAGTCCTTGGCGATCTGGTCGTTGATCTTGATGGTGATGTTGGTGCCTTCGGTGTGGAACGGCCGCCAGCCCTTCTGCCAGAGCAGGCCCGCGACCCAGCCCGCATCGGCCGAGCCCACGAAGTCGGTGATGAACACGCCCGGCTGGTCCTTGGCGATCTTCATGCCGGCTTCGGCGTAGTCGTCCCAGGTCTCGGGCGGGGTGATGCCGCTCTTGGAGAATACGTCGTCACGGTAGAGCAGGCCCATCGGACCCGAATCCCACGGAATGCCATAGACCTTGTCGCCGTCCGAAACGGCCTTCCAGGTCCAGTCGACGAACTTGTCCTTGACGTCGTTGGCGCCCTGCGGGGCGATATCGGCAAGCGCGTTGAGCGCCTTGAAGCTGGGATAGTTGTTGAACTCCATCTGGGCGACGTCGGGCATGCCGGTACCAGCGGTCAGCGCATCGCGCAGCTTCTGGTAATGCGGGCCGCCCTGGCCGACGTTCTGGTAGTTGATCTTGATGTTCGGGTACGCCTTCATGAAGGCATCGACCATATCCTGGTCACCCGGCGTCCACGCCCAATAGGTCAGCTCGACCGCGTCCTGCGCCAGCGCCGTGCCACCGAGCGCGCCCACCATCGGCAGCGCCGCGGTCGCGGCAGCGCCCTGCAGGAAGGCGCGGCGGCCGAACGGCGCACCGAGCATCGCTTTGCTAAGTTTGTCTGTCATCCATTTCCTCCCATGGGGCGTTGCCCCGCTCCGGCCGTTGGCCGCCACCGGGCGGCCTTGTGCCCCGCGCATGAGCCCCTTTTTCGGGGTTGCGGTACGTACCAGCCGACCCGAAATCCACCACGCGCAAATTTCGCTGTCAACGCGCAAATTTTCAGCGGACTATGCGCCATGCGCAATTGCGGGCCGCCGGGGTGCCGGATAAGGTCCGCCCGCATCGGACTTGGGAGCATCGATGGGCCGATCGGCCAACCAGAGCGACGTCGCGCGGGCGGCCGGCGTCTCGATCAGCACCGTGTCGCGTGCGCTCAGCAACGCACGCGGCATCTCCGATGAACTTCGCCTGCAGATACAAGGGCTTGCCCGCGAGCTCGGTTACCAGGGCCGCGGCATGCTGGCGGTCGAAACCCGCCGCGTCCGCACCTATGTGACCGCCAACCTGGTGACCGGCGGGCTGGTCACCTTCTACTCGACGCTGGTCGAGGGCATGCAGTCCGCCGCGGCCTCCGCCGGCCTGCAGCTCGAGGTCCGGCTGGTGCAGCAGACCCTCGATCCGCAGCGTATTGCCCGCGACGCCGACGCCGCGCCCGCCGCCGCGACGCTGCTCGTCGGCATCGACCTCACGCCCGAACTGGCTGCTTATTTCAGCCCAGATCGTCCCATGGTGCTGGTCAATACCTTCGATCCGCAGATGCGCTACGACTGCGTCGCCCCCGCCAATTTCTACGGCGCGGCGCTGGCCACCCAGCAATTGCTCGATGCCGGCCACCGCCATCTGATGCATCTGCGCGAACAGGTGCGCTGGACCACGGTGGCCCGCCAGAACGGCTTCCTGGCCGCCGTCGCGGGCTTCCCCGGCGCCACGGCGCAGCTGGTCGATTCACCGCCCGACACCGACACCGTGCTGCACGAGCAGGCCCGCCTCAGGGCTGCCGGAAAGGCCCGCTGGACGGGCGTTTACGCCGTGCACGACCACGCCGCGATCCGCTTCATCCACGCGCTGGAAGAGGCCGGGCTGCGCGTCCCGCAGGACATCTCGGTGATCGGCTTCGACGACCTGCCGGCCGCCTCCATGATGACGCCGCGCCTCACCACCATGCGGGTGGATACCGACGCCATCGGCCGCCAGGCCATCGCGCTGCTGCTGCGCCGCATCGCCGAGCCAGACGCCTGCCGCCTGCAGGTCGATTGCGGCGTCGTGCCGGTCGCCGGCGAGTCGCTTGCGCAAATTTCCGCAAAATAGCAAATTTGCTGATTGCCGTTGCGTAGTTGCGCATGCCATGCGACACCTCCGGCCAGCGGACGGCAGGTCCGCGTGAGGGATGACGTGGCGCAGACGGAAGCAGTTTCGGCCGATACCGCCAGGGGCGCTACGGCGCGCCCGGCCCTCGCCTTCGCCTACCGGCCTAGCCACGCCGAAAGCGTCTTTGGCCCCGGCACCCTCGCGGCCCTCGACCGGCTCTGCCGCGTCGCCGACCCCCTCCCGCTGCAGGATTTCTCGACCCCCGCTGCCCGGCGCGCGCTGGCTTCGGCCGAGATCCTCGTCACCGGCTGGGGCTGCCCGAAACTCGACGCCGCCGCCATCGCGGCCGCCCCGCATCTGCGGCTCGTCGCCCATGCCGCCGGCAGCATCAAGGGCTTCGTCACGCCCGCGGTCTTTGCCGCAGGTATCGCGGTCTGCAACGCCGCCGACGCGAACGCCATTCCGGTCGCCGAATTCACCCTCGCGGCGATCCTGTTCGCCAACAAGGGCGTGCTGCGCTATCGCGACCTCTACCGCGAACGCCGCGACGGCCTGACCTGGGACATGCTGTCGAGCCCCGACATCGGCAATTTCCGCAAGACCATCGGCATCGTCGGCTACTCCCGCATCGGCGCCCGCGTGGTCGACCTGCTCCGCCCGCACGATCTCGACGTGATCGTCTACGACCCCTATCGCCCCGCCGCCGAAACGCAGGCGCTCGGCCTCGCCATGGTCGGCCTCGACGAGCTGATGGCGCGCGCCGACATCGTCTCGCTGCACGCCCCCGCCATCGACGAGACCCGCCACATGATCGACGCTCGCCGCCTGGCGCTGATGCCCGATGGCGCCACCCTCATCAACACCGCCCGCGGCTCGCTCGTCGACCAGCCGGCGCTCGAACGCGAACTCGTCAGCGGCCGCCTCTCGGCCGTCATCGACGTCACCACACCCGAGGTGCTCCCGGCCGGCTCCGTGCTCTACGAGCTGCCCAATGTCCTCCTGACGCCGCACATCGCAGGCGCACAGGGCCGCGAGCGGGAGCGCCTCGGGGCCCTCGTGGTCGGCGAGATCGAGCGCTACATCCGCGGCGACAGGCTGCTCCACGCCGTATCCGCCGACACGCTTCATCTGCAGGCCTGAACCATGCCGCGTGCACTGATCGTCTGGGGCGGCTGGGAAGGCCATCGACCCAAGGAAAGCGCCGAACTCGTCGCCGGCATTCTCGGCGAGCAGGGTTTCGACACCGTCGTCACCCGCGACTACGCCGCGCTCGGC
The DNA here is from genome assembly GCA_048498015.1 of Pseudomonadota bacterium. Lineage (GTDB taxonomy): Bacteria > Pseudomonadota > Alphaproteobacteria > Rhizobiales > Devosiaceae > Devosia_A. Next base: position 59,967 of record JBEHYU010000011.1, on the reverse strand, counting down.
GCCCCCGACATCGGCAAGATGGATCTCGTGGTGCCGATGATCACCAACGACGTCATCGAGCGCGACATCGTCGTCCGCCTGAGCGACGCCGTCCGCGCCGGCACTGGTCTCGCCGGCCACCACGGCGCGCTCGCCACCTCGTTCCGCAGCGTCGTCGAGTTCCATTATCTCTGCGGCGTGCAATGGGTCGCCCACCCCGGCGACTTCATCGACTTCCATGTCGATGTGACGCGCCCGGACGACCCCATCATGGCCGGCATTGCGGGCTTCGATTTTCACTCCGAGCAATATTACCTGCACTACGATCCCTCGATCGAAGTGCTGGCGACGACCACCTTCTCGGGGCAGTATGATGCGGCGAGCACCGGCGTCACCATGCCGGTGGTGTTCAAGCGCCGCTTCGGCGCCGGAAGGGTGTTCTACTCCGCGCTCGGCCACGTGCCGGCCGAGCTCGAGCACCCGGCCGCCCGCGAAATTCTTACCCGCGGCCTGGTCTGGGCCGCAAGGAAATGAGCATGAACGTCATCTCGCCCTTCATCGAGCCGCGCCGCGACGACCCCCGGCTCACCGTCGATCGCCGCTACAAGATGCTGATCGACGGCAAGAGCGTCGATGCCGAATCCGGCGAAACCATCGAACGGGTCAGCCCCGCCTATGAAGGCCGTGTGGTCTCGACGGTGCCGAAAGGCTCGCGCGCCGACACGCAAAAGGCCATCGCGGCCGCCCGCCGCGCTTTCGATACCGGCCCGTGGCCGCGCATGAGCGGCACCGAGCGCAGCAAGATCATCGCCCGCATCGGCGAACTGCTGCTCGCGCACCGCGAGGAACTCGCCACTATCGAATGCCTCGAGGTCGGCAAGACCATCACCCATGCCCGCAACGAGATGGGGGCCTCGGCCGACCTGTGGGCCTTCGCCGCCAGCCAGGCGCGCAGCCTCGAGGGCGAGACGCACAACAATCTGGGCGCCGGCGCGCTCGGCCTGATGCTGCGCGAGCCGGTCGGCGTCGTCGGCATCGTGACGCCCTGGAATTTTCCCGTGCTGATCGCCTCCGAACGCGTGCCATGGGCGCTGGGCGCCGGCTGCACGGTGGTGCTGAAGCCGTCGGAATTCACCTCCGGCTCCTCCGTCCGGCTCGCGGAGCTGGCGCGCGACGCCGGCCTGCCCGATGGCGTGTTCAACGTCGTCACCGGCTATGGCGATCCGGTCGGCCAGACGTTGGCCGAAGATCCCGGCACCGATTTCATGAGCTTCACCGGCTCCTACCGCGTCGGCCAGATCGTCGGCGGCATCGCGGCCGCTCGCATCAAGCGCGTCGGCCTCGAGCTCGGCGGCAAGGGCCCGCACGTCATCTATGCCGACGCCGATTTGCCCGCCGCTGCCGATGGGGTCGCCCGCCTGCTCTTCGGCTCGGCGGGCGAAGTGTGCATCGGCGGCACCCGCGTGCTCGTCGAGCGCCGCGTCCACGACGAAATCGTCGACCGCCTCGCCGGCATCTCGCGCAAGGTCAGTGTCGGCGACCCGCTCGGCGACGCCACGCACATGGGCGCCCTGATCCATCGCCCGCATCTCGAAAAGGTCGAGCGCTACGTCGCCGAGGGCCAGCGCGACGGCGCCAGACTCGAATTCGGCGGCGCGCGCATGGGTAATTCCGGCAATTACTATCCACCGACGCTCTTCACCGGCGTCACGCCCGACATGAGCATCTTCCGCGACGAAATCTTCGGCCCGGTGCTGTCTGTAACGGCATTCGACTCTCCCGAGGAGGCGATCGCGCTCGCCAACGACACCATCTACGGCCTCTCCGCCAGCGTCTGGTCCGAGGACCTCGGCAAGGCCGTGCAAACCATCCGCCAGGTGCGCGCCGGCCGCTGCTGGATCAATGGCGGCGGCCAGGGCAACCCGGCCATGGGCATCTCCGGCTACAAGCAATCCGGCATCGGCCACGAACTGGGCCGCCACGGGTTTGACGAGTATTCCCACATGAAGAGCGTTTACGTGGTGCTGGAAAAGGGCACGCCGTGGGTGTGAGCTGAAGGGCTGGTGCAAGCGGCCCCCACCCGCCGGCTTCGCCGGTCCCCCCTCCCCGCAAGGGGGAGGGAGAACTGACTGCGCGCTCAGTTGATTGGGATAGCGAGAGCGTCTGCCACCATCAGATAAACACCTGTGATGTCGTTGACGACGTAGGCATTGGAAATGCGCAAAACCCGATAGCCACGCCGCTCGAGGTATCTGCTCCGCCGCGCGTCATATTCCATCGCCGCGTCCTCGCCGTGCTGTCTCCCATCGACCTCGATGATCAGTTTCGCCCGATGCGATACGAAGTCGATGTAGTACGGCCAGAACGGCGCCTGACGCCGAAAGTGAAATGCCCCGAGCGGCTCCATCCGTAACAAATTCCACATTCGAACTTCCGCCGCCGGCATCTCCCGGCGCATCTTGCGGGCACGCTCTTTGCTCATTTCTCGTCCCTCACCGCACCAGCAGTCGGTTCTCCCTCCCCCTTGCGGGGAGGGGGGACCATGCGAAGCATGGTGGGTGGGGGTAGCCATAAGCACGAAGCTCACAGCTCCTTCTCCGCCAGGCTCCGGAACGCGTCCGGCACGCTGTGGCGCTTGTCGAACACCACCGCGCCGTAGCCGATCGCTTCCCAGCCGAACCGGTCGCGGATCTTGTCCATTGCCCGGTCGGCCGACCAGCGGGCCGCGCCCACCCGCGTCCCCGGCCGGCGCTTCTCGTCGGGGTCGCCGAGGCTGAATTCGAGCTGCAGGAATTCCTGCGTAACGATATGCGACACCGAAATCGCCAGCAGCGTGATCACCCGCTCGCTTGGGTGCTCGTCGCGCACAACGCGCACCAGCTCCTCGGCGATCTCGGCCAGCGTCGTGCCCGCCGCGATGGCGGCCGGCAGCGTGACGGCCCGCGTCACGGCGTGAAAATTAGCGAACCGCACCCGCGCCGTCACCGTGCGGCCGGCGAGCGATTTGGCGCGCAGCCGCGATGTCACGCGATCGGCCAGGTGCCGCAGCGCCGGGCGCACCACGTTGAGCTCGAAGGGCTGCATACCGAGGGCCGATTGCGCTCCCGCCGAGCGTGCGCGCCGGTCCGTCACGATCTCGCGCGGATCGCGGTTCCACGCCAGGGCCGCGAGCTTGTCGCCCGCCACCGGCCCGAGCAACCGGCGCAGGGAGTCCGGCCGCGCCTCGGCCAGCTGGCCGATGGTGCCGACATTGATCGCCGCCAGCCGCTCTTTGGTGGCGGGCCCGACGCCCCACATCAGATCGACCGGCAGGGCATGCAGGAAATCGAGTTCGTGCTCGGGATCGACATAAGCGAGCCCATCGGGCTTGGCCACCTGCGAGGCGATCTTGGCCAGATGCTTGGTCCGCGCGATGCCCACCGAGATCGGCAGCCCCACCTCGGCCTTCACCCGCTCCCGCAGCTTCACGGCGATATCGGTCGCCGAGCCGAACAGTCGCTCGGTTCCCGCCACGTCGGCGAACGCCTCGTCGATGGAAATACGTTCTACCAGCGGCGTGTAATCGTCGAGCAGCTTGATCGCCTTGTCGCCCAGCTCCTGGTAGCGGTCGAAATGTCCGTTCACGAAGATCAGCTGGGGGCAGAGCTGTTTCGCCTGCCGCCCGCCCATGCCGCCGCGCACGCCGAACCGCTTGGCTTCGTACGACGCCGCCAGCACCACGCCCCCGCCGACGGCGATCGGCTTGCCGCGCAGGTTGGGGTCGAGCAGCTGCTCGACCGAGGCGTAGAACGCATCGAGATCCGCATGGAGGATAGTCGCCGCCGGTCCCATGCCGTGCCTCGCCGCTCGCGATGAGAACATAACAGGAACATCGTGTAGCGAGTCAATCCCCGCGGGCAGCGCGGGCATCTCCGGACGCCCCCAATCGAGCATCTCCCGGAAAGCCAGGCCGCTAAATGCGGCCCTGCCCATTTGGGCGGCTTTCGCGTTGGCGATGGCGAGCGCAGCTTTAGGGCAACAAAGGAACACGCCATGTCGCTGCTCACCGATCTGTCCACCGCCGCCGCCGATCTGGCCGACCAGGTCGCTCCCCGCATCGTCGCCGTCCGCGACAGCACCGGCCGCGAATCGAGCGGCTTCATCTGGCGCACCGGCCTTGTGGTTGCCGCCGCCGAGGCCCTCGATGGCGACGACGAGGTCGAGGTCCGGCTCGCCGGCGGCAGTCCCGTCAAGGCCGCCATCGCCGGCCGCGACCCGTCGACCGACGTGGCGCTGATCAAGCTCGACACCCTCGAATTCGGCGATTGGCCGGCCGCATCCACGCCGCGCGTCGCCTCCCTGGCGCTCGCCGCCGGGCGCGGCGAGACCTCGCTGCTGGCGAGCCTCACCGACGTGATCGAGGTCGGACCCGCCTGGCGCTCGATGCGCGGCGGCGAGATCGATGCCCGCATCACCCTGGCACTGCGCCTGTCGAGCCGCGCCGAAGGGGCGGCGGTGGTCGCACCCGATGGCAGCCTGATCGGCATGGCCGTAACTTCGCCACGCCGCCGCGCCATCGTTATTCCGGCGACCACCATCGGGCGCGCCGTCGCGACGCTGGCGGAAAAGGGCTACGTGCCGCGCGGCTGGCTCGGCGTCATGCTGCACCCGGTGGTGCAGGGCGCCGGCGCCATCGTCCTCAGCGTCGAGGGCGAGAGCCCGGCGGCCAAAGCGGGGTTGCTGGTGGGCGACGTGCTCACCACATGGGATGGCGATGCGCTGGCATCGGTGGGCGAAATCTCCCGCCGGCTGCTCGCCTCGCCGGTAGGGACTGGCATAAGACTGGGAGTGCTCCGTGCAGGTAATGCAACCGATATTGGCGTCGTCCTCGGCGAGCGTCCGCGCTCCTAAGCCGGGCATCCACATCGCCGTCGGCGATGTCGCCCTGAGCGCCCGCCTCGCGGTGGCGCTGGCCGGCTATGCCGAACTGTCGGCGGCCGGCGCCGAAGAGGCGCTAGTCGTCATCACCGATCGCACCACCCGCGAATTCGGCCGCCGTGCCCTCGATATCGGCCCCGCCGGTCTCGACAGCCGCGATCCGGCGCTGATCCTGAGCGCCGCGCATCTGACCGCGGCCGGCTATGGCGTCACGCCCGTGCACGACGCCGTGCCGGTGCGCGCCCGGCTCAGCGCCCGCGAGCAGCAGGTCGCGGCGCTCCTGCTCGAAGGCGCCAGCAACAAGGTGATCGCCCGGGCGCTCGGCATCTCGGTGCACACCGCCAAATTCCACGTCACCGCCGTGCTCGACAAGGTCGGCGCCCGCAACCGCGCCGACGCGGTATCGATCATCCTGCGCGAAGGCCTGATCGCGCTCTGAGCCTCAGCCCTTCACCGCCCCCGCGGTGAGGCCTGCCACGATCTGCCGGTTGAAGAACGCGTAAACGATCAGCGGCGGGATGGTGATCAGCAGGATGTTCATGAACAGCAGATTGTAGGATGTGTTGAACTGGCTCTGGAAGTTGAACAGGGTCAGCTGCAGCGTGACGTTCTTGTTGCCCGGCAGGTAGTAGAGCGGGTTGGTGAAATCGTTGAAGATCGCCACCGACTGCGTGACGATCAGCGTCACCACCACCGGCCTGAGCAGCGGCAGCACGATGGTGAAGAACAGCCGGAACGGCCCGGCCCCATCGATCACCGCCGCCTCGTCGAGTTCCTTGGGGACGGTGGCGATAAACGAGCGGAACAGCAGCACCGAGAAGCTCAGCCCATAGGCCACCTCGATCAGCACCATGCCGTGCAGCGTCTTGAACAGGCCCAGCCCCTGCAGCACCCAGATCGTCGGCACGACCGCCGGCGGAATGATCAGCCCGGCGAGCACCAGGAAGTCGACGACCCCGGTCCAGCGCGACGGCCGCCGCTGCAGCACGAAACCCACCATGGCGCCGAACACCACCAGCAGCGTCACGCTCGCGACCGTCAGGATGATCGAGTTCACGAACGCCGTGACCAGCATGTAGTCGCGCGTCGAGATCACCTCGACCAGATTGTCCCAGAGGTGCCAGGTGGTCGGCAGCGCGAAGCTGCGGTCGGACGATTCGCGCACATCCTTGAGCGCCTGGATCACCACGAAGGCGAACGGCACGAGGAACACCACGATCGAGACCAGTACCGCCACCACGCCGATGACGATGTCCCTGGGGCGCCGGCTCATGCTTGGATCTGCCGGCGGTTGAGGAACAGCGACAGCGGCACGATGATCGCCGCCACCAGCACGAACAGCACGACGTTGCCCGCGGTCGAGAGGCCATAGAAGCCTGCCTGGTACTGCTTGTAGATCACCGAGGCGATCACGTCCGAGGTAAAGCCCGGCCCGCCCTTGGTCATCGCCCAGATCAGGTCGAACGAGCGCAGGCCCCCGATCAGGCTGAGGATCACCACCGTGGTCGTCGCCGGCATCACCAGCGGCAGAGTGATGTTCCAGAATTTCTGCCAGCCCGTCGCCCCGTCGATCGAGGCGGCCTCGAAATAATCCTGCGGGATCGAGACCAGCCCGGCCATATAGATGATCGTGGCGAGCCCGACGCCCTTCCACACATCCACCAGCGCCACCGAGATCAGCGCGAAATGCGGATCGGTCAGCCAGCCCGGCCCGCGAATGCCCACCAGCGCCAGCGTCGTGTTGATCGCGCCTGCCGTCGGATGCATCAGCGCCGTGAAGGTGATCCCCACCCCCACCGTCGAGACCAGCACCGGAAAGAATACGACCGCCCGCAGATAGCCGCGCGCCACCACATTGCTGGTCAGCAGCATGCCCAGCAGCAGTCCGAGCACCACCTTTAGCCCCGAGGTCAGCACGCCGTAGATCAGCGTATTGATAAGCCCCTGATAGAGGTTCTGCTCGTGGAAGAACTGCCGGAAATTATCGAGCCCGATGAAGGTCGCGTTCTGGAAATTCCAGCGCGTCAGGCTGAAGAACAGCGACGACACCGTCGGCACGAGGAACAGCACCCCGAACACCACCGCCGCCGGCAGATAGAACCAGTTCGGGTAGGGCGACGGCGCCCGGCGCGTTCGTGACGCCCGTCCTGTATCGGCAGCGGTGGAAGCGATGCTGGCGATGTCGTCCTCCCTCGAAGACGAACCCGGCGCCGAGCCGACGCCGGGTTCGCTAGTCTAGCTCAAACGTCCCGGCTTACCAGCCCGCGAGGCCAAGCTGCTGCGCCTGCTTCTTGACGTCCTCGTCATACTGCGCCGCGCCATCGGCGGGCGAGGTGATGCCCGAGCCGACCGCCACGGTGATCTGCTCCAGCGACGGTCCCTTGACCGGCGACAGGAACTCGAGCGCCGGAGCGGTCGTGCCGTCGGAGTTGAAGTATTGCTGCAGGTCGGCCACCGCCGGCGGCACGTCGCCAGGCAGCGTGCAGCCCTTGATCAGATACGGGCCGGTGTCGGCGCCGCCCTTGGTCAGCGAGTCGCAGCCGGCCTTGCTCGCCACGAACGCCAGGAACTTCTTGGCGGCATCGAGGTGGTCGACATTGGTCTTGGGGATGTAGAGGCCGGCCGGCATCCACACGGTGAGGCCGTTCTTGGCCGCGTCGTCGCCCGGCAGGGCGAAGAAGCCGACATCGTTGAGATGCTCGGGCGCCAGCTGCTTGACGGTGTTCACCGCAAAGCTCAGCATCGGGTAGTGCGCGCCCTCGCCGTTGGCGAGCTTCTTGACGCCGTCCTCGAACGTCGCCGCCGCGAAGTCGGCATTGAGATCGCCCGCCTTGAACACGTCGGCGCCGTTCTGGAAGCCGCGCGCCGCCGCCGGAGTGTCGGCATAGTGCGCCTTGTTCGCCGTGTAGTCGGCGGCGAAATTCGGCACCTGCGCCTGCACGTTGAAGAAGTCGCCCAGGATGAAGAGCTGGCTGGTCCAGGTCGTGCCGAACGTCTGGATCACGGGCGCCTTGCCGGCGGCCTTGATCTTTTCGTTGTTGGCCATGAAGTCGGCCCAGGTCTTGGGAATGCTGAGGCCGAGATCGGCATAGACCTTCTTGTTGTAGAGCACGCCGCCGCCCATCGCGGCGCCCACCGGCGCGCCGCGCACGGTGCCGTCGGAAGCCGTGACGGTCGATTTGAACGAACTCAGCACATCGGCCTGCCAGGGCTCGCTGGTGAGGTCGACGAGATTCTGCACCGGGTTGATCTGCTGGAACAGCGAGCCCGAATTGTATTCGAACACGTCGGCCATGTCGTTGGTGGCGAGCTTGGTCTTGATCAGGTTGTCGCCATCGGCGCCGCCCGGACGGGTCTCGAGCTCGATCTTGATGTCGGGGTTGGCCGCCTCGAAATCGGTCTTGAGCTGCGTCGACCAGGCCACGGTGTCGGGCTGGTTGTCGGTCAGCACCGTCAGCGTCACCGGATCGGCGGCGAAGCCCGGGCTGGTCAGGGCCGTGCTCAGCGCAAGGCCGGCGGCGAGCATGAGCGCCCGCCGAGACTTGAGAAACGTCATTCTATCCTCCCATTGTGGCCTTTGTGGCCGTTACGCGAATTGCTGCCGCCGGCGGTCACGCCGCCTTTCGGTCGATGCGGAATGTCACGGTGTGTGCCCCTGCCGCGAGCGCGCCGCCCGCCGGCGCCTTGCCGTCAATCGCGACGTCGGTGTATTCGGGCCGGAGCACCAGCGTGCCCGTCGCCCCCTGCGGCACGCTGACAGTGTAGGTCACCCGGTCGCCCTCCACCGTCCACGCCGCCTCGATGCGGCCCGCAGCCGAATCGTGGTGCGCCTTGACGGGCGACAGCGACGGCACGATCACGGGCTCGAATACGATGTGCTCGAAGGCCGGCTGCTGCGGATCGGGGCGGAAGCCGGCGACGGCCTCGAACAGCCACTGGCAGACCGCCCCATAGGCGTAGTGGTTGTACGAGTTCATCTGCGGATCGAACGCCTTGCCATCCTCGCCGATGGCGTCCCAGCGTTCCCAGATGGTCGTGGCGCCGGTCTTGACTTGGTACAGCCAGCCCGGCAGCCCTTCCTGCAGGAACACCGCGGCGGCCAGCTCGGGCTCGCCGATCTTGACCAGCGCCGGCAGCAGCGCCGGCGTGCCGATGAAGCCGGTGCCGATGCGGCCATGCGCGCGTGCCACGGTTTCCTTGAAATAGCCTTTGGCGGCCTCGTAGTGCTCCGCTGGAATGAGATCCCACAGGAAGCCCAGCGCGTACGATGTCTGGTCGTTGTAGCCGATGCGGCCCGCCGCGGTCATGAACTCGTGCTGGAAGGCCTTCTTCACCTCCGCGGCGCGAGCTTTCAGGCGCGTGGCCTGCGCCGCATCGCCGACGGTTTCCGCCGCCCGCGCCGCCAGCGTCGAGGAAATGTAGAGATAGATCGTCGCCGCCGCGTCGTCGCCGATCGTCGGATAGGGCTTGGCGAAATCGCCCTGCGGCTGCAGCCAGTCGCCGAAGGTGAATCCGCGCGCGCCCCAATCGGCCGGCGGATGCACGATCGGCCCATCGCTGATCGACCAGACGAAGTCGTTCCAGCGCACCATCGCCGGCAGCGCTTCCGCGAGGATCGCCCGGTCGCCATAGTGGACATAGAGCGTCCAGGGGATCACGCAGATCGCGTCGCCCCACCCGGTCGAGCCGTAATAGCCCGGCACGCGGTCCTCATGGTTGCGCGTCGGGTCCGGCACGACGTGCGGTATGGCCCCGTCCGCCCGCTGGTCGGCGATGAGATCGCGCACATATTTGGTGAGGATGCCGTGGCTCTCGTGCAGGTAGCTGGCCGTCGGCGCGAACACCTGCGCATCGCCCGACCAGCCCAGCCGCTCGTCGCGCTGCGGGCAGTCGGTGGGCACGTCGATGAAGTTGGAACGCTGCGACCAGATGGTGTTCTCGACCAGCCGGTTGACCAGCGGATTGGCCGAGCTGAACGACGCCGTGAGCCGCGTCGCCGTGCTGATCGGCACCATCTCGATGGCGGTGATCCGGGCCTTGCCGGTGATCGCCACGCGGGCATAGCGGAAGCCGAAGAAGGTGAAGGTCGGCCGATAGCTCTCCGGTGCACCGCCCTTGAGGGTGTACTCCACCCGTGCCTCCGCCGAGCGCATGCTGGCACGGTCGAACTGGCCCAGATGGTCGAGCAGCTCGGCATGCTCGACGAGGATCTTCGCCCCCGCCTCGCCCTCGGCCGTAAAGGCCACATAGCCACCGGCGTTCTGGCCGAAATCATAGACCGTGCGACCCTCGGCATCGGCGAAATGGCTCACCACCGGCAGCTTGCCCAGTTCGCGCACGCCATCAGTCTCGGCCGGCACCAGCGTCGTCTTGTTGAAGTCGGCGAGCACGGTGGCGCCGCCGGTGGTGGGCGCGTTCTCGGCGCGAGCGTCAAAGCGCTCGCCGAAATAGATGCCCGACTTCATGATCGGCGCGAGGCCGCTCAGCCAGCTCGCATCCGTGGCAAGCAACACGTCGCCGGTCGCGCCGCGCAGTTCCGCGATGGCGCCGATCCTGTCGCCCCAGGTGTTGAACAGCTCGTTCTTGGGCCACATCATGCGCGAGCGGTACCAGCCGTCGCCCAGCCAGATGTCGATGGTGTTCTCGCCCGCCTTGAGCAGCGCCGACACGTCATAGGTCTGGTAGGGCAGCCGGTCCCAGTAGCTGGTCCAGCCCGGCGTGAGCAGATCGAAACCGACCCGCTCGCCGTTGATGAAGGCCCGGTAGAGCCCGAGCGCGCTGATCCGCAGCGTCGCCGGCCTGCCGCCGGCCGGCAGCATGAAGCTCTTGCGCAAGAAGGACGACTGCGTGCCCACGCCCCGATCGGTCGTCGGCGCGATCATCTCGGCGGCAAAGGCCTGTGGCTCGCTGCCATGCACCATCGCCCGCGGCGAAACGGCCTTGTTCATTCTCGCAATCCTCCCGGCGGACCTTGACGATCCCTGTCGATACGTAGATCGTTCTATGTAGATCGTTATACGTGTATCGTTCTACAAAGACTTGTGGGCGTCAACCCCCGATCCGCAGCCAAGTCGACGGGCCGGATTTCCCCTGCTACGAGAGGGCTTTGGAGGACCTATGGCGCCGAGCGCGAAGACCGGACGGGTGACCATCAAGACCGTGGCGGAGGATGCCGGTGTCTCGGTCGCGGCCGTCAGCAAGGTGCTGCGCGATGCCTATGGCGTCAGCGACGCGCTGCGCGCCAAGGTGCAGGCGTCGATGGCCAAGCTCGGCTACCGCCCGCACGCGGCGGCGCGTGGCATGCGCGGCCAGACCTACACGCTCGGCATGATCCTGCCCGACATCCACAACCCGTTCTTCACCGACATCGTCGCCGGCGTGAACACCGCGCTCGAGCGCAGCCAGTACCAGGTGTTCTACGGCATCGGCGGATCGAGTGCGGCAACCGAACAGTCGCTCGTCGACTCGATGCTGGACCGGCAGATGGATGGCATCATCCTCATCGGCCCGCGCATGCCGCGATCGATCCTCGATACCCTGGCGCATCGCGCCCCGCTGGCCATGATCGCCCATCACCGCCAGACCGATGTCTACGACACCGTCAATGACGACGACATCCACGGCGCCGAACTCGTCGTGCAGCATCTGATCGCCGGCGGCTATCGTAACATCGCCATGCTGAGCCTCGACCCGCTCACGGACGACGCCTCCCAGGTGACCGAGCAGCGCGAGATCGGCTATCGCCGCGCCATGGAACAGGCGGGCCTGAAGCGCTACATCAAGGTCGTGTGGGCGGCGCAGCGGCCGCGCGACATCCTGCCGGTGGTCCGCCAGCTGCTGCAAAGCCGCGGCCGGCCCGAGGCCATCTTCTGCTGGACCGATTTCATCGCGCTGGAAGTGCTGAGCGTGGCGCGCGAGCTAGGTCTGTCGGTCCCCGGCGACCTCGCCGTCGTCGGCTACGACAACACCTCCTGGTGCGATCTCGCCCAGAACGCCCTGACCTCGATCGACCAATCCGGCCAGGTGATCGGCTTGCAGGCCGCGCGCCTGTTGATCGAGCGCATCAAGGGTCGCCAGACTGCCGAACACTTCACCGTGACGCCCCGCCTCGTCGCCCGCGCCAGCTCGGCCCCCAAGCGCGGCTAAGACACCGTTCTACCTACATCCACTGCGTCATTCCCGCGAAGGCGGGAATCCAGACCGGGCCTTCGGACGTCCGAACCATCGCCTGGATTCCCGCCTTCGCGGGAATGACGTTGTGAATATGACTGGTCGTCATTGAGCCGAGAAACGTCGTGCCTTCACCGCTCGAGCCGCGCGAACAGGCTCGACGTGTCCCAGCGCCTGCCGCCCATGCCCTGCACTTCGGCGTAGAACTGATCGACCAAGGCTGTAAGCGGCAGCGTCGCGCCATTGGCCCGCGCCTCGTCGAGCACGATCCCCAGATCCTTGCGCATCCAGTCGACCGCGAAGCCATGGTCGAACTCGCCGGCGATCATGGTCTTGTGCCGGTTCTCCATCTGCCAGCTCTGCGCCGCACCCTTGGAGATCACCTCGATCACCGCCTCGAGGTCCATGCCGGCCTTGCGGCCGAAATGCAGCGCCTCCGCTAGTCCCTGCACCACGCCGGCGATGCAGATCTGGTTCATCATCTTGGCCGTCTGCCCCGAACCGGCCGGCCCGAGCAGCCGGCAGGCCTTTGCGAACGCCATGATCGTCGGTTGCGCCCGCTCGAACGGCGCCGCATCGCCGCCCACCATCACCGTCAGCTGCCCATTCTCGGCCCCCGCCTGCCCGCCCGATACCGGCGCATCGAGGAAATCGAACCCCGCTTCTTTCGCCGCCACGTACAGTTCACGCGCGATGCCCGCTGAGGCGGTCGTGTGGTCGACGAACAAGGCGCCCTTCGCCATACCCCCGAACGCGCCATCGGGCCCGAGCGTTACCTCGCGCAGATCATTGTCGTTGCCGACGCAGGCGAACACCACATCCTGTCCCGCCGCCGCCTCGCGCGGAGTGCGGGCCAGCTTGCCGCCATGCTCGCCGACCCATTTCTCGGCCTTGGCGGTGGTGCGGTTGTAGACCGTCACCTCGTGCCCCTTGGCTCCCAGATGCCGGGCCATCGGATAGCCCATGACGCCGAGGCCGAGGAATGCTGCTTTGACCATGTTGGATCTCTCTTGAGGTGGCGAGTTCGGCCGGATGCGGCGCCGATCGTCCCCTTGGTACCGGGATGCGGCTACGGGGTACAGCGTCGGCTTCAATCGGCGCGACAACCGTCAAGAAGATCATGAAATCGCATCCAAAAGGCCATGAAATCGCATTGAAACGGGGGGGGGTAAGGCGGGGATTGCCAAGCGGATTTGGCTCCGGTAACGTTCCCGGAATGGCACGGAGCGCAGACTTCGGCTGACGGGGAGGATCGCGTGCGGGCTGGACGCCGGCAGACCATTATCGACGTGGCGGCGAAGGCGGGGGTGTCCAAGAGCACCGCGGCGCGCGCGCTGTCCAATGGCCCCGAGATCTCTCCCGAAACCCGTGACAAGGTGCTCGCGGCGGCGCAGGCGCTGGGCTACGAGCGCAACCATCTGGCGGTCGGCATGCGCTCGGGCCGCTCGGGTATGCTGGGCCTCGTCATCCCCGACATCGCCAACCCGTTCTGGGCCGAAGTGGCGCGTGGCGCGCAGGACCGCGCCGCCGATGCCGGCGCCTCGCTGCTGGTCTTTTCGTCGGACTGGGATCACGATCGCGAGGCGCGGCATCTGCAGGCGCTGCGGCAGGCGCGCGTCGAGGGCGCCATCATCAATCCGGTCGCCGACAGCTTTGACGACCTGCACCGTTTCGGCCTGCCCTTCGTGCTGATCGGCTCGAGCGCCGAGCGTTTCCCCGATACCTCCAGCGTCGGCTCCGACATCGCGCAGGCCGTGCGGCTAGGGCTGGATCACCTGATTTCCAGGGGCCACCGCCGCCCCTGGCTGATGCTGGGACCGCGCTGGCGCATCGCCCGCGCCCGGTTCCTGCGCACGGTGCACGACCATTGCGTCGAGCGCGACGTCGACCCGGCGTCGCTGCCCACCGAAGACGGCGAGTACACCGTCGCCGGCGGCCGCGCCGCGATGAAGCGCATCCTCGAGGCCGACAGGTCGAACCACATTACGGTCTTTGCCGCCAACGACATGATGGCGCTCGGCGCCATGATGGCGGCGCGCGAGGCCGGCCGCAGCTGCCCGCAGGACGTCTCGATCCTCGGCTTCGACGGCGTGCCGGCGGGCGAGTTCTGCTGGCCGGCCCTCACCACCATCGCCAAGCCGGCCCGCGCTTTGGGCCGCCGCTCGGTCGAATGCCTCCTCGACGAAATAGCGGGCCACGCCGACCACGGGCGGATCTACCTCCCCTGCCGGCTGGTCGAGCGTGGCTCGCTAGCCGACCTCACCCCGGCTGCCCCGCAGCCCGCAACGGCGGCTGCTCCATGACGATCGATCCGGGCTCATCTCCATCCACCGTCGCCGGGAACGTTACCGGCAGCAAAAGTGATCATGAAACCGCAAAGTCATGGCCTTTCGGGGGGCCTTTTTCGCTGAGTCATGGCTTCCGCGAGTGGTGGCCCTATCTGCTGATGGTGGCGCCCGGCCTGCTGTTCATCCTGGTCTGGGACTACGTGCCGATCTGGGAGGCCAAGATGGCCTTCGAGCAGGTGCGCATCATTCCGCCCAACATCTGGGTGGGGCTCAAGAACTTCGCCATGCTGTTCGCCTCGCCGGTGTTCTATTCGGTGATCGCCAACACGGTGATCATCTCTGCGATGAAGCTGGTCTTCGTGTTCCCGGTGCCCATCATGGTGGCGCTGCTGCTCAACGAGGTGCAGAGCGGCCCGCTGCGCAAATTCGTGCAATCGGCGATCTACCTGCCGCACTTCTTGAGCTGGGTGGTGATCTCGGGGCTGTTCATCGCTCTGCTGTCGCCCAGCAGCGGCGCCATCAACGACATCGTCAAGCTGTTCGGCCTCCAGCCGACCGGCTTCATGACCAATACGGGCGCCATCCGCTGGGTCCTGGTGTTCTCCGAGATGTGGCGCTCGGCCGGCTGGGACAGCCTGCTCTATCTCGCCGCCATCATCGCCATCGACCAGTCGCTCTACGAGGCGGCCGAGATCGACGGCGCCAATCGCTGGCAGAAGATCATCCACATCACGCTGCCCGGCATTGTGCCGACCATCGCGACGCTGTTCATCCTCAATATGGGCATGTTCCTGAGCGCCGGGCTCGACCAGGTCTTCAACATGACCAACGACGTCAACCGCTCGACCATCGACATCATCGACACCTATGTCTACCGCATCGGCCTGCAGACCGGCGACTATGCGCTCGGCACCGCAGCCGGCCTGTTCAAGGGCGTCATCGGGCTGGCGCTGATCCTCATCGCGCATGGGGTCAGCAAGAGACTTACAGGCAGGGGAGTTTGGTAGTGACCGAGCTCGCCGTATCAGCCCCCGCCACCGCTGGCGACACGCATCGCCGCCGCGTCGGGCAGACGCCGCTCGAGCGGATCGAATATGCGATCATCGTGTCGACGCTGCTGCTGCTCGTGGTGATCACGGTGCAGCCGATCATCAACCTGCTGGCGATCTCGTTCTCCGACAACGGCAAGGTGCCCGGCATGTCGGGGCTCGCGATCTGGCCGTCGGGCTTTTCGACCGATGTGTGGAACGTGCTGATCCACCATCCCAAAGTGCTGCAGGGGCTGATCAACTCGATCATCATCACCGGCGGCGGCACGCTGGTGAACGTGGCGCTGACCACGCTGATGGCCTGGGGCCTGTCGCGCAAGGGACTGCCCGGCCGGCGCCTCATCTACCTGATCGTGCTGGTCACCATCGTGTTCGAGCCGGGCATGATCCCCGAATACTTCTTCAACAAACATTTCGGGCTGCTCGACAGCTACTGGTCGGTGATCATGTATAAGGCGGTCAACGCCTGGTACCTGATCATCCTCGTGCGCTTCTTCGAGGAGATCCCCGAGGATCTGATCGAGGCGGCGCGCATCGACGGCGCCAACCCGTTCCAGATCTTCTGGCTCGTGGTGCTGCCGCTGGCGCGCCCAGCCATCGCCACCATAGCGCTGTTCTACATCGTCTTTCACTGGAACGACTTCTTCCATCCGCTGCTCTATCTCAACGACCAGAACAAATGGCCCTTGCAGCTGGTGCTGCGCCAGTTCGTGGTCGAGGGCGACAAGCTGTCGATCGTCGGGCTCGAGGACATGGGCAAATACGCCAATGCCAGCCAGATCGACCTGCGCGCCTTCAAGGCCGGCATGATCCTGCTGACCATCGCGCCGATCCTGGTGATCTACCCGCTGATCCTGCGGTACTTCACCAAGGGGACGATGACGGGGGCGCTGAAGGGATGAGGCTCGTGCAATCGTCAGACGCCGGCGCAAGCGGCCTCCCCCCACCCACCATGCTTCGCATGGTCCCCCCTCCCCGCAGGGGGGAGGGGGAACCGACTGAGGAATCGGCACGCGGGAAGAGCGTGGACCTGACGGCCCCTCACCCGGCGCTTCGCGCCACCCTCTCCCCAGAGGGGCGAGGGGACGTGACTGAAGTCGCGGGTGCAACTGAACTGAGGCATATCGGCCCCGACGTCCCCTCGCCCCTCTGGGGAGAGGGTGCCTCGCGAAGCGAGGCGGGTGAGGGGCCGTGTTGACCCAAACTATCCAACCACAAGCATAACAGGAGGAGAATCCATGCTTACGAAACGACTGCTGATGGCGGGCACGGCGCTTGCCACCACGCTGCTGCTGACGGCGGCGGCCTTTGCCGATCCGGTGGTGATCCGGCTGGTGTCGGGCGATCTGCAGCCCGGCGACGCCGCGTCCGAGCAATACGTCAAGGAAGTCGAGGATGGCGTCAAAGCCATGGACGGCACCGACGTCGATATCCAGATCGTGCCGATCGCCACCTCGTCCTATGCCGACAAGCTGAGCGCGCTGCTGCTGGGCGGCGACATTCCCGACCTGATGTACTTCCAGGGCGGCGACCAGAAGATGGTCGAACAGGGCGTGCTGGCCGACCTGACGCCGCTGATCGCCAACACCAAATATCTCAAGACCGAGCTCTACGGCCACAACACCGAGCGCATGAAGAACTACCCGTATCTGGTGTACGATTTCCCGCCGCGCGCGCCGCAGCCGGTGATCCGCACCGACTGGCTCGAAAAGCTCGGCATGCAGCCGCCGCAGACGGTGGACGACTACACCAAACTGTTCCAGGCGATCCATGACGCCGATCTCGACGGCGACGGCACCAAGGGCGATACGCTCGGCCTCACCGCCTATGTGAACACCGCCGAACTCGACGACATCTTCAACCAGGCCTTCGGCGTGACCGGTACCTGGATGAAGGACGCCTCGGGCGCCTGGGTGAACTCGCGCATCACCGACCAGGAGAAGGCCAAGATCGCCTACTACGCCGATCTCGCCGCCAAGGGCCTGTTCGACAAGGAATACGTCACCAACAAATACGACGTGAAGGAAGACAAGTTCTACACCGGCAAGGCCGGCATCATCTTCGGCTCGTCGGCCGAAACCGTCGGTATCTACGGCGGCAAGATGGCTGCCGCGCATCCGGGCGAGAACATCTCCCTCACCCTGTTGCCGGTGCCCTCGGGCCCGGGCGGCCAGGGCCTCGCGGCCGTGGACGTGAGCAAGGAAAGCCGCGGCTGGGCCATCTCGGCGCTGTCGCAGCACCAGGACGTCGCCATGAAGATCATGGACTTCCTCGCCAGCCCCGAAGGCCAGATCGTCGATCGCATGGGCTTTGCCGGCACGCATTACGACAAGGCCGCCGACGGCACCATCACCATCAAGCCGGACATGGCGACCTGGTATGCCCGCTTCAGCTACGATCCGGACTTCAAGCCGCCGGTGGAATGGCGTTCGCAGGCTTCGCTCGACTTCCTCGCCAACGTCAACAAGTGGTTCAAGCCCGACAATTCCTTCGTCTGGCCGTCGGACTACGCCGCTGACGTCGATGCGGCCGAGAACGTCTACCGCTCCTGGGTGGCCAAGTTCATCACCGGCGAAGCCACGATGGACCAGTGGCCGCAATTCGTCGACGAGTTCAACGCCGCCGGCAATGCGCACATGACCGACTACGCAAGGACCATCCTCAAATGACCACCGAAGACGACGGTCTGTCCCTTCGGGGACGGATCAGCGCGCTTCTTTACGGCGTCGCCCTCGGCGACGCCCTCGGTGCCCCGGTCGAGAAACTCTCGGCCGGGGAAATCCGGGCGCGTTATGGCCGCGTGAACTCGCTCGATACGCGCTGGCACAAGATGGACCTGCCCGAGAGCGCCCGTAACGGCCGCGTGCGCGGCAACGGCATCGTCACCGACGATACGCTGATGACGCTGGCGCTGATGAACATCTATGTCGCCGAGCAGCGCCACCTCGACGCCTGGGACATGGCGCAGGGCATGGTGCGCGAGATCGGCTGGACGCCGCGCTGGGTGCCCGAGCTGCAGCGCGAGACCATGCTGGTCGAGCGGCTGTTCTACCCCGAAAAATGGATTTACCAGCGGCACCAGCTCTCCTCGGTCGACCCCCGCCAGGGTGGCATCGGCAACATGGTGAACTGCGGCGCCGCGATGTACATCGCCCCGATCGGCGCGGTGAATGCCTGCGACCCGCAGGCCGCCTATGACGAGGCCATCGCCTTCGCCTCGGGCCACCAGCAGAGCTTTGGGCTCGAAGCCGCCGGCGTGATGGCGGCCGCGGTGGCCGAAGCGTTTACGCCCGAAGCCAGCATCGACGACGTGGTCGATGCGGCGCTCGGCGTCGCCAAGGACGGCACGCACCGGGCCATCGCGGCGATCTGCACGGCGGCGCACGAATTGAAGGCGGCCGGCGCCGACCATGCGACGGTGACCGAGCGCTTCCACGCCGTCATCGCCGATTTCTCGCCGATGGGCGATGACGTGAACCACTCGCCCGACAAATCCGGCCAGCCGACCGACGCCTACCAGCCTTCGCGGCTGCATGCGATCGAGGAACTGCCGCTGGCGCTCGGCTTTGCCATCGTCAACGGCGCCGAATTCCGTCGCTCGATCGAAGACGGCATCAATTCGGGCCGCGACACCGATTCGATCGGCGTGATGACCGGCGCGATCCTGGGCGCCCTGCACGGCGAGGCGATCATCGATGCGGCCGACGCAGCGCTGCTCGACAGCGCCAACCGCTTCGACCTCGCCGCCGAGGCCGCGCGCTTCGCCGAGGCGGTGACCGCCATCATGACGGCCGACAATGCCCGCGCCACGGCGCGCCAGAACCACCGCGCGAGCCTGCTCGCCGCTTCCCCAACGCCTGCCCTGAGGACTGTGAGTTGAACACCCGCGATATCTACGACCGCATCTATGCCGGCTTCATCGCCAAGGCCGTCGGCGTGCGCCTGGGCGCACCGGTCGAGCCCACCATCTGGACCCTCGAACGCATCGAGAAGACCTATGGCGAGGTGACGCAGTACCTGCACGATTTCAAGAATTTCGCCGCGGACGACGACACCAACGGCCCGGTCTATTTCATCCGCGTTTTACGCGACTATGGGCTCGATTTCACCGCTGCCGACGAGGGCAGGACCTGGCTGAACTACGCCGCCGAAGAACATGGCATGTATTGGTGGGGCGGCTTCGGGCGCTCGACCGAGCACACCGCCTACCTCAATCTCAAGAACGGCATTCCGGCGCCGGCCTCGGGCTCCATCGCCACCAATGGGGCGGCGGTGGCCGAGCAGATCGGCGGGCAGATTTTCATCGACAGCTGGGGCTGGCTGAACCCGGGCAATCCCAAGCGCGCCGCCGAGATGTCGGCGCGGGCCGCTTCGGTGGCCCATGACGGCAACGGCCTCCATGGCGCGCGCTGGGTGGCGGCGGCGATCGCGGCGGCGTTCACGGCCAAATCCATCGGCGAGATCGTCGACGCGGCGATGGCGCAGATCCCCGCGGACAGCGAATATGCGCGCGTCGCCAAGGCGGTGATCGCGCATCATAGGGCACATCCGGACGACTGGCGCAGCTGCCAGCGTATGCTGATCGCCGATTTCGGCTATGACCGCTATCCGGGCGTCTGCCACATCATTCCCAATGCGGGCGTGCTGATCATGGCGGTGCTGTATGGCGCCGGCGATCTGCCGCGCACCGCCGAGATCGCCACCATGGCGGGCTGGGACACCGACTGCAACGCCGGCAACGCGGCGGCGATCGTCGGCACGTTCCAGGGGCTGCAGCCGGGCTGGGACAAGTATCGCAAGCCGATCAACGATTTCCTCGTGACCTCGGGCGTGCTGGGGAGTGTCAACATCCTCGATATCCCGAGCTTCGCGCGCGAACTGACGGTGCTGGGCCAGCGGCTCAACGGCGAGACGCCGGAGGCGCTGTGGGCCGAGGATTTCGAGCGGCGCGGCCTGCGCTTCGATTTCGATGCGCCCGGCTCGACGCATGGCTTCCGCACCGACGGGCTCAACCGCATTTTGTTGCGGCACACGAGCGAGGTGCATACCGAAAGCTCGCGCGGCGCGCTCGAGATCCAGCTCGACCGGCTGGAGCGCGGCCAGGGGGGACGCATCTTTTACAAGCCGTGGTACCGGCAATCGGATTTCGACGACGAGCGCTATCGCCCGATGTTCACGCCGACCGCCGATGACGGGCAGGTGGTGCGGTTCAAGCTGAAACTCGATCCGTGGAACGGCGACGGCAATCTGCGCGTGGTACCCTATGTGCGCCGCGGCATGTCGCAGCGCATCGAGGAGATCGGCGCGTGGCACATCCCGGCCTCTGACGACTGGCAACAATACGAGTTCGCGATCCCCGATGGCGGCGGCGAGGCGGTCGACGAGATCGGCGTGCTGGTGGAATATTTCGGCCGGGTGAAGTTCCTCGGCCGGCTGTTCCTCGCGGACTTCACCGTGAGTGGTCCGGGCAAGCTGGTGATCGATCCGAAGCTCGAGAAGGCCGAGTGGGGCGGCATCACGCGCTTCACCTGGAACCGCGGCTATTTCACGCTGGAGGGCGGCGAGCTGCATGTGCACACCGCCAGCAACGCCGATGCGTGGACCGGCAATGCCTACCTGCGCGACCAGCGGGTGGCGGCGACGCTGACGCCGCTGGCCGGCAGGGCACATCTGGTGTCGGCGCGCGTGCAGGGGACGTCGCGGTTCTATGCGGCGGGGTTCGTCGACGGCGAGGCGGTGATCCTCAAGGAGAACCACGGCACCACCGTGCTGGCGCATGCGCCGTTCGCGGCGGAGCTGGGCAAGACCTATGTGGTCGAACTCAGGGCCATCGGCGACCGGCTGACGCTCTCCGTCGACGGCAAGCGCTTGCTCGAGGCCACCGATGGCGAGTACCGCTATGGCATGGGCGGGATGCGCCTACCCAGCGCCGGGCGGATGAGCGTCGCGCGGCTGGAGATCGAGGACTTTGCCTGAGACGATCCATTTCGATCCAGCCGCGACCGGGCCGCTGAGCGGCATCCGGGTGGTCGATCTCAGCCGGCTGGTGGCGGGCAACATGCTCAGCCTCCAGCTCGGCGATTTCGGCGCCGACGTCATCAAGGTCGAGCCGCCCGAGGGCGATCCGCTGCGCCAGTGGAAGGATGAGGGGCATGCGCTGTTCTGGAAGGTCTATGGCCGCAACAAGCGGTCGCTGGCGCTGAATTTGCGCGAGGCCGGCGACATGGCGACGCTGCGCGCGCTGCTGGCGACGGCCGACGTGTTCATCGAGAATTTCCGGCCCGGCACGCTGGAGCAGATGGGGCTGGCGCCGGCCGAGCTGCTGGCCGCCAATCCCGATCTCGTCATCGTGCGCATCTCGGGCTTCGGGCAGACCGGACCCTATGCGCATCTGCCGGGCTTCGGCTCGATCGTCGAGGGGATGAGCGGCTTTGCCCATCGCAACGGCTTTGCCGACCGCGAGCCGGTGCTTCCGCCGCTGGCGCTCGCCGACATGATCGCCGGCGTCTATGGTTCGTCCGCAGTGCTGACGGCCCTGTTCGCGCGCGAGCGCGGGCAGGCGCGCGGCCAGGTGATCGATCTGAGCCTGCTCGAGCCGATCGTGTCGGTGCTCGGACCGGAGGCGGCGCTGTACGAGGTGACCGGCAAGACCAAGATGCGCTCGGGCAGTGCGTCCAATACCTCCAGTCCGCGCAATGTCTACCGGGCGCGCGACGGCAAGTATCTCGCGGTGTCGGGCTCGACCCCGCAGGTGGCGCGGCGGATTTTCGAGAGCATCGGCCGGTCGGACATGCTGGACGATCCGCGCTTTGCGACCAACGAGCAGCGGGTGAAGCACCGCGACCTCGTCGATGCGGCGGTGGGCGCCTGGTTCGCCGAGCACGACCACGACGAGGCGTTGACGATCATGCGCGAGGCGGGCGCGACAGTCGGGCCGATCTACTCGCCGGCGGACGCGGCGGCCGATCCGCATTTTGAGGAGCGCGGTGTCACGGTGGCGGCGGAGGACGCCGACTATGGGGCGCTGCCGATGCACAACATCGTGCCGCGACTGTCGGGCACGCCGGGAGTGTGGCGGCGCCCTGCCCCCGCGCTCGGCGAGCACAATGCGGAAATCCTGCGGGAGCTCGGCCGCTGATGCTGCGCTCGCTGCTTTACGTGCCGGCCAACTCCGCGCGCTTCCTCAGCAAGGCGCATGAGCGCGGCGCCGACGCAATCATCCTCGATCTCGAGGATGCGGTGCCGGAGGCCGACAAGGATGCGGCCCGCACCGGCCTGCGCGACGCCGCGAAATCCGCCGGCCGCAATGGCGCGCAGATCTTCGTGCGCATCAATGCCGGCGAGCGCCAGGCCGGCGACGCGCGCGCCGCGGCGGCAGCGGGCGCCAGCGCGCTCGTCGTCGCCAAGGCATCGCTGCGGACCCTCGACGGTTTCGGGTTGCCGGTGATTGCGATGCTGGAGGACGCAGGGGCGATCCTCGATGCCCGCGCCTTCGCCAACCATCCCAACGTCATGGGCCTCGTGGTCGGCAGCGAGGACCTGGCAACTTCGCTCGGCGCTTCGCCGACGCCGGACGTGCTGCGCACGCCGAAGCTGCTGGCCCACTATGCGGCGAAGGCCGAAGGCAAGCTGAGCTTTGGCCTGCTGCGCTCGGTCGCCGACTATACCGACCTGACGGCAATCGAAGCCGCGGCCCAGGAAGCCCGCGGCCACGGCTTCGACGGCGCAACGTGCATCCATCCGAGCGCCGTTCCAATTCTCAACGCGGCGTTTGCACCGAGCCTGAAGGAGATTGCCTGGGCCCGGCGCGTGCTGGATGCCGCCAAGAGCGGCAAAGGCGCGTTCACCGTCGATGGGCGCATGGTGGACGCACCGGTCATTGCGCGGGCCCGGCGCATCCTCGACCAATAAGCCTGCGCGGGAATGACGCAGTGAGTGCGGCTGCCCTTCAACCGCAACGTGGATTGCTCTAGAGCAGGCCACGCACATCCGGGAGGCAGCATGACACCGCAGGACGACTTCATCGACGCGCTCGCAACCTTCAAGACCGAGCACGATGTCGGCCTCGCGCTGCACCGCCTCGCCGATGCCACGGTCGGCTCGAAGCTCTTCACGCTGACCGCCGACAACCCCAAGGGCGGTTACGTCCGCCGCGTCTATTCCAGCAACCAGCAAGCCTATCCGACGCTGGGCACCAAGCCGATCGTGTTCGACGAGCTCTACCGCAAGACGGTGGAGGAGCGTTTCATCTATGTGGGCAATACGGTCGAGGTGATGCGGCCGGATTTTCCCGACATGGACTTGATCGTCGCGCTCGGTTGCGGCTCGGCCATCAATATGCCGGTGATCGCCGGCGGCGAGATGCTGGGCAGCGTCAACCTGCTGCACGAGGAAAACTACTATACGCCCGAGCGCGTCGAGGCCTGCCGGCTGCTGACCGTGCCGGCCATCGCCTGTTTCCTCATCCTGCGCAGCCGTTTCACCATCTGATCGGGTTGCATGCGGCTCGCTTTTGGTGCTGTGATGCCTCTGTTTCGTGGGCGTCGCCTTGCTTGATCTTCGCTATCCCGCCGTGTCCGCATGACCGGCTATGTGCTGCAGCGCCTTGCTTTGATGCTGGTGACGCTGTTCGCCATCATCACCCTGACGTTCTTTCTGATGCATGCGGTGCCCGGCGGCCCCTTCGTCTCCGACAAGATGGCGCCGCCTGAAATCCAGGCCGCCATCGAGGCCAAGTACCACCTCGATGATCCGATCTGGCTGCAATATGTGAACTATCTGCGCGGCATCGCGGTGGGCGACCTCGGCCCCTCGTTCAAATATCCGGGCATGAGCATCAACCAGATGATCGCCGACGGCCTGCCGGTGACCGCGCAGGTCGGCTTCCTTGCCCTCATCTGCGTCATCGCGCTGGGCGTGCCCTTCGGCGTCGTCGCGGCGCTCAACCGCAACCGCTGGCCCGATACGCTGGTCATGGTGCTCGCCACCGTCGGCGTCGCCGTGCCGTCCTACGTGATCGCGACGCTGGCGCTCTATCTGTTCGCCTTGCGCCTCGGCTGGGTGCCGACCTTCGGCGTCGACGACTGGCGCGGCTATTTCCTGCCGGTGTTCGCCCTGTCGGGCTTCTGGATTTCGTTCGTGGCGCGGCTGGCGCGCTCGAGCCTGCTCGAAACGCTGCAGCAGGACTACATGACCACTGCCAAATCCAAGGGGCTCAAGCCCGGCCAGATCCTGTTCAAGCATGGCCTGCGCAATTCGCTGATCCCGGTGGTGACGGTGCTCGGGCCGACGGCGGCGAACCTGCTCACCGGCTCCTTCGTCATCGAGCAGATTTTCGCCCTACCCGGCATCGGCCGGCACTTCGTGCTGTCGATCACCAATCGCGACTATACCGCCATCATGGGCATCACCATCTTCTATGCGGCGATCCTGATGGTGATGATCTTCGTCGTCGACATGCTCTACATGGTGCTCGACCCGCGCATCCGCTTCGGAGCGCGGGCCCGATGAGCGAGACGAAGATCAGCCCGTCGATGTGGGCGCCTGCCGTGCAGGCCGCCGGGGCCGCCGAACAGATCGCCGCGCCCAGCCTCACCTATTGGCAGGATGCGCGCCGCCGCCTGGGCCAGAACCGGCTGGCGATGGCCGGGCTGGTGTTCATCATCCTGCTGGTGCTGGGCGCCATCTTCGGACCGATGGTCTACCGCCACAACTATTCCGACCAGAACCTCAAATACGCCAACGTACCGCCGGTGTTCCAGACCTATGCGGTGCCGCAGCCCGATGGCACCGTGGCGCGGTTCTTCTTCAACTATGGCAGCCAGCAGGTCTACGCCATCGGCGCCGATGGGTCGCTCGGCGACCTGGTCCGCGCCACCAAGAAAGACCTGATGAAGAAGACCAGCGTCTTCACCATCGGGCAGGCGCAGATCAACATCGACACCGGCAAGAGCCGCGTGCTGCTGGCCGACGGGACGAGCGAAATCCAGCCCTCGGGCTGGCAGTGGAACTCGATCAACCCGCTCGGCACCGACCAGCTCGGCCGCGACGTGCTGGCCCGCCAGATCTATGGCGCGCAGATTTCGCTCACGGTCGCGGCGGTGGCGACGCTGGTGAACTTCTTCATCGGCGTGTTCTATGGCGGGCTCGCCGGCTATCTGGGCGGTCGGACCGACACCATCATGATGCGCGTGGTGGAGATCATCTCGACCATTCCGCTGACCCTCTACGTCATCCTCATCATGGTGGTGCTGACTACCGGCTTTGCCGCCGTGATCATCGCCATCGGTTCGGTCTACTGGGTGGACATGGCGCGCATCGTGCGCGGGCAGATCCTGATGCTCAAGGAGCAGGACTATGTCGCGGCGGCCCGCACCATGGGCGCCTCGACCAACCGCATCCTGACGCGGCATCTGCTGCCCAACGCCATCGGGCCGATCCTGGTGACGCTGACCATGCTGATCCCGAGCGCCATCTTCATCGAAGCCTTCATGAGCTTTATCGGGCTCGGCGTGACGCCGCCGCAAGCCAGCTGGGGCACGCTGACCAGCGCGGCGGTCGAGACCTTGCGGCTCTACCCCTACCAGCTGTTCTTCCCGGCGGCCGCCATCAGCCTCACCATGTTCGCCTTCAACTTCCTCGGCGATGGACTGCGCGACGCGCTCGACCCGAGGCTCCGCACATGAGCCTGCTCGAGGTTTCCGATCTTAGAACGAGCTTCTTTACCTCGCGCGGCGAGGTGCAGGCGGTGCGCGGCGTGTCATTCGCGCTCGAGCCCGGCGAAACGCTCGGCATCGTAGGCGAAAGCGGCTCGGGCAAATCGATCACCTGCATGTCGATCCTGCGGCTGCTCAAGGGCACCGGCCGGGTGCTGGGCGGCAGTGCGCTGTTCGAGGGGCGCGATTTGCTGCAGCTCGACGAGGAAGCCCTGCGCGAGTTGCGCGGCAACCAGATCGCGATGATCTTCCAGGACCCCATGACCTCGCTCAACCCCACCATGAGCGTGGGCGAGCAGGTGATGGAAACGATCCGGCGGCATCGGAAGGTCAGCCGGGCCGAGGCGCGGGCCCGCGCCATCGAGCTGTTCAACCTGGTGCGCATCCCGTCGGCAGCATCGCGGCTGCGCTCCTACCCGCACGAGTTCTCGGGCGGCATGCGCCAGCGCGTGATGATCGCCATGGCGCTCGCCTGCGATCCGAAGCTGCTGATTGCCGACGAGCCGACCACGGCGCTCGACGTCACCATCCAGCGCCAGATCCTGGCGCTGCTCAAGGAGCTGCAGCAGCGGCTCGGCATGGCGGTGATCCTCATCACCCACGATCTGGGGGTGATCGCCGAGGTCACCGACCGCGTGGTGGTGATGTATGGCGGCATGGTGATGGAGCAGGCGAGCGTGCATGACCTGTTCGCGCACCCCAGGCACCCTTACACGCGCGGCCTGCTCGCCTCGATCCCCGACCTCCGCGAGGAGGCGCATCACCGGCTGACGCCGATCCCCGGCTCGCCGCCCGATATGCTGAAGCCGCCGGCGGGCTGTCCGTTCGCGCCGCGTTGCCCGCATGCGATGGCGCAATGCGTCGCGGCCTTGCCGCCGCTGTTCGAGCCGGCGCCCGGTCAGCTGGCGCGCTGCTGGCTGCACCATCCCGAGGCGCCGCGCGTCGAGACGATCAACCGGCCTATCGAGGCGATCGCATGACGCCGCTGGTGGAGCTGCGCAATCTGGTCAAGCATTTCCGCCTCGGGGGCGGGCCGTTCAGTCCGGCGGCGATCCTGCGCGCCGTCGATGGCGTCGATCTGGTGATCGCACGTGGCGAGACGCTGGGGTTGGTCGGCGAAAGCGGCTGCGGCAAGTCCACGCTGGCCCGCACCCTGATCCGCCTCTACCAGCCGACCAGCGGCGAGATGCTGTTCGACGGCGCCGATATCGCCGAGCTCAGCGAGAGCGAGCTGCGTCCCTATCGGCGGCGCATGCAGATGATCTTCCAGGACCCCTATGCCTCGCTCAATGGCCGCATGACGGTGCGCGACCTGATCGCCGAGCCGCTGGAAATCGCCGGCGTCGGCGATGCCGCCGCACGCCGCGCCCGGGTGGACGAGCTGCTGCAGCGCGTCGGGCTCAATCCCGATCATGCGACGCGCTTCCCCCACGAATTCTCCGGCGGGCAGCGCCAGCGCATCGGCATTGCGCGGGCCATCGCGCTCAACCCGGACCTGGTGATCTGCGACGAGCCGATCTCGGCGCTCGATGTGTCCATCCAGGCGCAGATCGTCAACATGCTCGAGGATCTGCAGGCCGAGCTCGGGCTGACCTATCTGTTCATCACGCACGATCTGTCGATGGTGCGCCACATCGCCGACCGCATCGGCGTGATGTATCTGGGCAAGATCGTCGAACTGTCGCCGTCCGATGAATTGTATCGCCGGCCGGCGCATCCCTACACGAAGGCGCTGCTGGCCTCGATCCCGGTGGCCGATCCGGCAGCGCGGCACGACGCCAAGCCGATGGCGGGCGAAATCCCGAGCCCCATCGATATCCCGTCGGGCTGCCGCTTCCGCACCCGCTGCCCGCTCGCCACCGAGCTCTGCGCCCGGGTCGAGCCGCCGCTCGCCGATATGGGCGAAGGCCACTTCGCTGCCTGCCATTATGCGGATAGAGTGATGTCAGGGGAGGCGCCGCCGGCTTGAGGCGGCCCGGCCCGCAAAGACGATTTGGGAACGTCATGCACGGCGCCAGCGAGAGCGCCGGAACCAGGAGAAATCGCATGTTGAAGACAATCTTGCCGCTGACCACTGCGGCATTGCTGCTGAGCGTCGCGCCGGTATTCGCGGCGGGCGAGTTGACCTATGTGGTCAACAACGAATCCGCCACGTTCGACCCGAGCCTCACCACCGAGACCTTTGCGCTCCCGGTGATCGGCGCGACCTTCGAGGGCCTCGTCAAGTTCGCGCCGGACGGCTCGGTCGTGCCGGCGCTGGCTGCGTCCTACGAGATGAGCGACGACGGCCTGACCTACACCTTCCATCTGCGCGACGACGCGAAGTGGTCGGATGGCCAGCCGGTCACCGCCGGCGATTTCGTCTATGCCTGGCGGCGTGTGCTGACCAAGACGGCGGGCGCCAAGAATGCCCCGGTGCTGTTCGCCATCGCGGGCGCCGAGGATTTCTACAACGATCCGACCAAGGACAACGTGCAGATCAAGGCGGTCGACGACAAGACGCTGACCTTCACGCTCAAGAACCGCGTCGCCTACCTGATGCAGGAGCTGCCCTTCTCGGTGTTCGATCCGGTCCGCAAGGACGTGGTCGAGGCCAATCCGGACGGCTGGTCGAAGGACCCCAAGACCGATATCGGCACCGGCCCGTTCCGCGTCACCGAGTTCAACTTCGGCAAGTCCACCGTGCTCGAGAAGAACCCGAACTACTACAACGCGGCGAACGTCAGCCTCGACAAGCTGACCTTCCGCCTGGTGCCCGATCCGGCGACGGCGCTGTCGGCCTACGAGGCCGGTGACGTCGACGGCATCGAGGCCGTGCCCGGTCCGGAAATTCCGCGCCTGTCCTCGGCCGACGGCAATGGCTTCCTGGTCGTGCCGGCGCTCGGCACCACCTATGCGTTCTTCAACCCGGCGGTGAAGCCGCTCGACGACGTCAAGGTCCGCAAGGCTTTGTCGGAAGCGATCGACCGCCAGAACCTCATCGACTTCGTGATGCAGTCGGCCGACCAGCCGGCGCTCGGCCTCGTGCCGCCCGGCATCAATGTCGCCGGCGAGGATTTCCGCACCGGCACTTCCGATTTCGGCCTCGCGCCGACCGCGGAAGTCGATGACGCCAAGAAGCTGCTCGCCGACGCCGGCTATCCGGACGGCAAGGGTTTCCCCGACACGGTGTTCGTCACCTACACCTCGCCGCCGGTGCAGAAGGTGCTGGAGGCGATCCAGCAGATGTGGAAGCAGAACCTCAACATCGACGTGAAGATTCAGGCGTCGGAGTGGCAGGTCTACTACCCTGAAGTGCAGAAGGTGCAGTACCAGATCGCCCAGATGGGCTGGGGCGCCGACTACCCGCACCCCATGACCTTCCTCGACAACTTCACCTCGGACAGCCCGAACAACCTGGCCGGCTGGAAGAACGCCGACTACGACAAGCTGATCGCGGACTCCAAGGCGACCAACGACCAGAAGGTGGCGCTCGACGACATGCGCAAGGCCGAGGCGCTGGTGATGGACAACATGGTGATCCTGCCCATGTACTACCGCAACCAGTACATGATGATGAAGCCCTACGTGAAGGGCTTCTGGCGCTCGCCGCTCAACCAGCCCTACTTCGATGCCGTGACCATCGAGAAGTAAAATCTGGTTCTACCAATGACGGAAAGGCCCGGGAGCGATCCCGGGCCTTTTGGTTTTGGGGCGACCGTCGGACGATCAGGCCGTCTCGGTCTCGCGCTGCAGCAGCGCCGCGGCGGCAATGGCGTCGCCGGTGCGGATCAGCCCCACCAACTCCTGCGCGCGCGGCGTCGTGAGCCAGCCCGACCAGTCGGCGAGGCGATGCTCGCCTTCCGTCAGCAGCGCACGGATCGCGGTCGAAACCAGCGATGCCACAAAGCGGTTGCCGGACGCGTGGCCGAGTTCGAGCATGAAATCGGCGCGGGCCTTGAGGCTGGCTTCGCCCATTGCGAGCGCCGTACGGGCGAGCCCGCCCGCGGCCCGCAATTGCGCCGCCATGCCGGCCGCACCGGGCAGTGCCAACGCGAGCGTGCCGAGTAGTTCGTCCGTGACCGAGCGGTTGTCGTCGCGGCGGAGCCAGCCGATGACGTCGGGATCGAACAGATTCCACAGCGTGCGCGACAGCACCAGCGTGCCGCGACGACGCTTGGTTTCGAGGATGCCCTTGGCGACAAGGCCCTTGACCGATTCGCGCAGCGCCGTGCGGCTGACCCCCAGCTCATGGCTCAGCGCATCCTCGTTGGGCAGGATGCTGCCCTCCGGGTAAGCGCCGGAAACGATGGCGGCGAAGATCTGGCGCGACACCAGCCGATGCAGGTCCTCCTGCTCGCCGCGCACGGCGTGCAGCACCTCCGAGCTCGGACGGGCCCGGTGCAGCGGGATCGGGTCTGGACGGCGGTAGACAGTCACGGGGAGCGCCCCTCGCGGAACATGCAAAACCGTTGAGTTAGATAATAGGTAGGACCTATACAGGACGAGCCGACCGATTTGCAACTGGTCCGGTTTGGCTGGGGGACAGGCATTTTGACCACGATCGTCTGCTTCGGCGACTCCAACACCTGGGGTTGCCCGCCTTACGCCAATATTGCGCAAACGCCCGACCGCATTCCCTATGAGCGCCGCTGGGCGCAAATCATGGGCCGGGCCCTGCCGCAACCGGCGCAGATCATCGAGGAGGGCCTTTCCGGTCGCACCACGGTGTTCGACGATCCCATCGAGGGCAACCACAAGAATGGCGCACGCACGCTGATTCCAGTGATCGAGAGCCACGCCCCGATGGACCTGCTGATCATCATGCTGGGCACCAACGACTTCAAGGACCAGTTCTCCATCACCGCCTTCAACTCGGCCCGCGGCGTGCTGACGCTGATACAGATGGTCAAAGGCCATTTCGCCCTGGTGGAGCGCGGACCGGAGGTGCTGATCGTCACCCCGCCGTCCATCGGCGAAGCGGCAGAGCCGGCAATCTGGGGCGACGGCCACCGGCGCTGCGCCGATCATGCCTATTATCTCGAGCAGGTCGCCACCCGTACCGGCTGCTTCCACTACGACGCCAACAAGGCCGTGCGCGCCGGAATCGACGGCATCCATCTCGATGAACCAGCCCATGATCTGCTGGGCAAGGCGCTGGCGAAGGAAGCAGCCGCCATCCTGACGATGCGAAATGCACGCTAGCCCATTTACATCATACCTATGATCTAATATCGATTGGATATGGGCGAGAATTTCCGAGGGGAGCCGCCCGGGAAGAGCGGCGCACGCACGCGCCATTCAGGGAGGATCATTGTGAGCTTCAAACTTCTGGGCGCTGCGGCGCTCGCTGCCGTCATGGCCGTCGCCGCGCCGGTCGGCGCCGCCTTCGCGCAGGACGATCAGACCATCATCATGCTGGGCGGGCCGAGCTCCGACCCGTTCTGGGGCGCCGTGCAGCAGGGCTTCAACGCCGCCGTCGCGGAGCTGGGCGTCAAAGGCCAGTGGACCGCCCCGGCCGACTTCAACGACATCGTGCCGGTCTACACCAAGATGTTCGAGGCGGCGATCGCCCGCCACCCGGCCGCCATCGCGGTCGGCAACTTCTTCCCCGAGCCGACCGAGCCGCTGATCAAGCAGGCGGCCGCCGAAGGTATCCCGGTGATCATCATCAATTCGGGCGGGGCCAAGTACAAGGAACTGGGCGCCATCGGCTTCATCGGCGAAGACAGCTACCAGATGGGCTACCAGGGCGGTGAAGTCGCCGTCAGCAAGGGCGTAAAGAACGGCCTCTGCATCAACCAGATCGCCGCCAACCCGGTGCTTGAGCAGCGCTGCCAGGGCTATATCGACGCCGTCACCAAGGCGGGCGGCAAGGCCAAGATGGTGATCCTCGCCTCCGAGGACATCGGCAACAGCCAGAAGGTCCAGGCCTCGGTCAGCGCCATGCTGATGCAGGACCCGACCATCGATGGCGTGGTGACGCTGGGCGTCGCTGTCGCGGTCGATGCGCTCGAATCGGTCAAGCAGGTGCGCGCCACTGGCCGCAGCGTCGATCTCGGCACCATGGACCTCGGCAACACCGTGCTCGAGGCCATCGATGCGGGCGATATGAGCTTCGCCTCCGACCAGCAGCCCTTCCTTCAGGGCTATTACGGCGTGGTCATCCCCTACATGTACAACAAGTACAAGATGGCTCCGTCGGGCATCACCTGGGTCGGCCCCTACATGGTCACCAAGGACAACGCCAAAGCCGTGCTCGACGTGAACAAGACCCTGCCGGGCTCGCGCGGCGCCAACTGATCCTTCCGGGGCGCCGTCCTCTCGAGGATGGCGCCCTCCTCCACACAAGCCGCTTGCAGCGACGCCGGCTTTGGCTTCAGCTTCGCCTATCGGGTCTACTTGCTATGGTCGCCATGGAAACCACTCTCGAGCCGGCTCAGCCCAGAAAGCTCGGCCTCGTCGAACGCCTGCTGCGCGTCACCTGGCTTGGCCCGGCCATCGCCGCCATCGTCATCTACATCTTCTTCGGCATTTTCGGCGGCGCCACCGGCTTCCTGAGCCTCGCCGGCACGGCCGGCTGGCTCAACACGGCGGCCGAGCTCGGCATCATCGCCGTACCGATCGGGCTCCTGATGATCGCCGGCGAGTTCGACCTGTCGACCGGTTCGGTCGTCGGCTCGTCGGCCATCATCGTGGCGCTGGGCAGCGGCTTTTATGGTCTGCCGGTGGCGCTCACCATCGCTATGGCACTGGCGCTGGGCATACTCGTCGGCGTGTTCAATGCCTTCCTGGTCAACGCGACCAAGCTGCCGAGCTTCATCGTCACACTCGCCTCGAACTTCATTCTAGCCGGCTCGGCGCTGGGCCTGTCGCGCCTGATCTCGGGCTCGAGCAACGTCTCCTATCGGGATGCCGGCTGGGCCGAACCGCTGTTCTCGAGCAAGTGGAATTTCTTCAACGTCTCCATCCTCTGGTGGCTGCTGGCCATCGCGCTTGCCGCCTGGGTGCTGCGGCAGACCCGGCTGGGCAACTGGATTCTCGCAACCGGCGGCAATGCTGATGCGGCACGTCGCGCCGGCGTGCCGGTCAGCCGCGTGAAGCTCATCCTCTTCATCTGGACGGCGCTCAGCGCCTCCTTCGTCGGCATCATGTCGGCCGTGATGTACAATCAGGGCAATGCCTCTCAGGGCCAGGGCTATGTGTTCCAGACCGCCATCGCGGCCGTCATCGGCGGCGTGCTGCTGCAGGGCGGCTTCGGCACGGTCACCGGCATCGTGCTCGGCTGCATCATCTACGGCATCGTCGGGCTCGGGTTGTTCTACACCGGCTGGCCGACGGACTGGCTGCAGACCTTCATCGGCGCGCTGCTGGTGATTGCGGTGCTGACCAACAACCTCATCCGCAACGTCGCGCTCAATCGCGGCAGGAGCGCCAAATGACCGCCGCGCCGCTGATGCAGCTCGAAGGCGTCTCGCGCACCTTCGGCAACAACCTCGCGCTCAACCAGGTCAGCATCGACGTCTATCCGGGCGAGGTGCATTGCCTGCTCGGCGACAACGGCGCCGGCAAGTCGACGCTGATCAAGATCATGTCGGGCGTGGTGACGCCGACGCTGGGCACCATACGCTTCAACGGCCAGCCGGTGACCTTCGCCTCGCCCCGCGACGCGCAGCATTACGGCATCGGCACCGTGCACCAGGACGTCGGCACCATCCCGCTGATTTCTGTGTCGCGCAATTTCTTCCTCGGCAATGAGCCGACCAAGGGCTGGGGACCGTTCCGCCGTCTCGATCACAAGACAGCCAACCGCGTCGCGCTCGAACAGATCCGCGCCATGGGCATCCGCCGTGTCACTGACGCCGAGCAGCTGGTGGGCACCATGTCGGGCGGCGAGCGGCAGGCGCTGGCCATTGCCCGCGCGCTCTATTTCGGCGCCAAGCTGCTGATCCTCGACGAGCCCACCGCGGCGCTGGGCGTCAAGGAATCCAAGGTCGTCATCGATTTGATGAAGAGCGCGCGCGACGCCGGGATTGCGCTGGTGTTCATCACCCACAATGCGACGCATGCGCTGCAGGTTGGCGATCGCTTCACCGTGCTGATCCAGGGCCGCAGCGCCGCACAATTCCTGCGCGGCGAGAAATCGCGCGAAGAGGTGCTCAACCTGATGGCGGGCGGCGAACAGTTCGAAACCGCCGGCCACGGCGACTGAGGGGATAGATGCAGATCAACTGGACGTCGCGCCGCGCGCCGGCGCAGGGCTTTGTCGCGCCCGGTTTCGAGGCGGTCGCCGAAGAATTCGAACGCAATTTCACTGGGCGCGCTGACGTTGGTGCCGGCTTCGCCGCCATGCATGATGGGCAGATGGTCGTCGATCTCTGGGGCGGCGAGGCGGCACCCGGCATGCCGTGGCGACAGGATACGCTGCAGGTGATCTATTCAGGCACCAAGGGGCTGATGGCCGCCTGCGTGCTGAAGCTGATCGAACAGGGCAGGCTCGATCTCGACGAGCGGGTCGCCACCTACTGGCCGGAGTTCGCGCAACACGGCAAGGGCACGGTGCGCGTGCGCCATGTGGTGTCGCATGGCACGGGGCTGCCGGGGATCACCACCGCGCTCACCGCGGCCGATTGGGCGGACTACGAGAAGCTGGAGCGGCTGGTCGCCGCGCAGCCCTTCGCGCCCGACCCCGACGCGTTCCACTCGTACCATGCGTTGACCATCGGCTGGATGGTTGGCGCACTGGTCCGCCGCATCGATGGACGCACGCTTGGGCAGTTTTTCGCTGATGAGATCGCGACGCCCCTTGGACTCGAGGCATGGATTGGCCTGCCCGAAGCGTTCGAGGTGCGGGTGGGCAAGATGCGGCTCGGCGAAGGCATGGACCCGCTGACACCAGAACAGCTTTCCGATCCGGTGCTGAAATCCATCTGGGGCAACCCTCCGCTCTTTCCCGACGACGACATGGCGTGGAACGGCCGCCTGCTGCATGCCGCCGAGATCGGTGGCGCCGGCGGTATCGCCGATGCACGCTCGATGGCCCGCTATTATGGCTGCATGGCGCTGGGCGGAACGCTCGACGGCGTCACGGTGCTCAGCCCGGAAACTGTCGCGCTCGGCCGCAGCGAGCTCTCGCGCTTCATGGATCCCTACATCGCCGAGGCGATGGCGTTCGGCACGGTATGGGCGCTGCAGACGCCGCAAACCCGCTTCGGCCCCGCCCTCGACGCGTTCGGCCATTCGGGCGCTGGCGGCTCGATCCACGGCGCCTGGCCGACCGAGCGCACCGGCTTCTCCTATGTGATGAACGAGATGCGCGCCGACCCTGAGGACAGGCGCTCGCGCTACGTGCTGCAGCGGCTATACGAGATCGTCCGCCGCTAGCAGTACCCCTCGACGATCCGTGTAGCGCCGGACGCAACAAGGCGGCTTGCCAATGACATTTCCTCGTGGCATGACACGCGGGAAAAGCTTTTCCCACATTGCAGCCGGCCCCAGAGGCGGTGCAAGTCGAGGAAATGGGAAAAGCTTTTCCTGGCGTACCGGGGCACAACCCATGAGGGGTCCGGCGTCCGCCAGGCAACAGGGAGGATTTCATGAGACTGCCAACCTTCACCAAGGTGGCGGCGGTGGCGCTTGCCGCGCTGTTCGCTGCCCTGCCGGCCATCGCGGCCGCCGATCCGCTGGGGACCGATGACGGCACCCAGCTGTCGATGTGGATCCGCTCCGGCCTCAAGGACCGCGCGGACCCGCTGATCAACGGCTACAACGCCAGCCACAAGAACCAGATCCAGGTCACCTACGTTCCGACCGACGACTACCAGACCAAGATCGGCGCCGCGGCCGCTGCCAACGCTTTGCCCGATCTGTTCTCGGCCGACGTCGTGTTCATGCCGAACTGGACCTCGGCGGGCCTGTTCACCGACATCACCGACAAGATCAACAACATGCCGGGCATCGACAAGGTCGCGCCGGCGGCGATCAACGTCTCCACCTGGGACGGCAAGAAGTACGGCATGCCGTTCATCGCCGACCTGTCGGTGTGGATG
This sequence comes from Pseudomonadota bacterium, assembly GCA_048498015.1. Classification (GTDB taxonomy): domain Bacteria; phylum Pseudomonadota; class Alphaproteobacteria; order Rhizobiales; family Devosiaceae; genus Devosia_A. Next base: position 23,821 of record JBEHYU010000011.1, on the reverse strand, counting down.
TGGAACAAGAAGCTGTTCAAGCAGGCCGGGCTCGATCCCGAAAAGGGGCCGGCCTCGCTCGAGGAATTCGCCGCTGACGCGCGCGCCGTGGCCAAGCTGGGCAACGGCATCTCCGGCACGTTCTGGGGCGGCAGCTGCGGCGGCTGCGAGGTGTTCACCTGGTTCCCGATCGCCTGGGCCGATGGCGCCGACATCATGAACCCCGATGGCACCGAGTCGCATGCCAACTCTGACGAGTGGAAGTCGATCTTCAAGATCTTCCACGACATGGCGCATGACGGCACGGCGCTGATGCCCGACACCCAGACCGAGACGGGCCCGACCTGGACCTCGTATTTCGGCAAGGGCATCATCGGCGTGATGCCGATGCCGGCCAGCCTCACGGGCCTCGCCACCGACCAGCTGGCCGATGCCGATATCGGCGTGACGCCGATCGCCGGCGTCAAGGGCGGCCAGTCGACCTTCATCGGCGGCGACGCCATCGGCATCTCGCGCGACAGCAAGAAGGCCGATGCGGCCTGGAGCTTCCTCGCCTGGCTGCAGAGCGACGACGCCCAGGTGGAGATCGTCGGCAAGGGCGGCTCGGTGCTGACCCGCTCCGACCTCGCCAACAACAAGTACAGCGCCGCCGATCCGCGCCTCGTGCTGTTCAACTCGGTCGCCGCCAAGGGCCAGACGCCGCTCTCCAAGAACTTCGGCGCCACCTTCAACGACGGCCAGGGCCCGTGGGTCGCCCTGATGCAGGACTCGGTGTTCGGCGATGGCGCCAATCTGGACGCCAACAACGACGCCATGAACGCGTCTCTCAACCCGTAAGCTGAGGGCAAGATCGGCACGGCTCTCGACTTCCCGGGAGAGCCGTGCCGATCATCCACACGGAATTCACCAATGGCGATGACCTCGACAATGCCGGAAACGCCAAATGTCACCACGCGCTTCCGCGCCGGCTTCTACCTGCGCCGGCAGCTGGTCGGCTTCGCCTACACCATCCCGACGGTCATCCTGATCGCGGTGCTGTTCATCACCCCGCTGCTGCTGGTCGGCAAGATGTCGCTCAACAGCTGGGGCCTGCTCACCGGCGATGCCGGCTTCACCTTCCCCAAGAACTTCGTCTCGATCTGGAAGAACCCGCTGTTCTGGCCGTCGGTGTGGTTCACCCTCGAATACACCGTGCTGGTCACCATCCTGCTGCTCGGCATGGGGCTGGGCCTGGCGCTGCTGGTGCAGGTGCAGAGCCGCTGGAGCAACATCATGCGCACGGTGTTCCTGCTGCCGGTGTCGCTCGGGCTCGCCGCCGCCTCGCTGCTCGCCTATGGCTTTTTCTCACCCACCATCGGCCCGATCGGCCCGGCGCTCGAGACGCTCGGTTTCGCGCATGGGGCCGTCCAGTTCCTCGGCACGCCGCTCAATGCGCTGCTGTCCACGACCTTCCTGATCGTGTGGAAATATGCCGGCTTCTACATGCTGATCCTGCTGGTCGGCCTGCAGGGCATCCCGGACGATGTATTCGAGGCCGCCTCGCTCGACGGCGCGACGCCGGCGCAAACCTTCCGCTTCGTGACGCTGCCGCTGCTGCGGCCCTCATTGTCGCTGGCGACGGTGCTGTGCGTCACCGGCTCGCTGCTCGCCTTCGACCAGTTCTACATCCTGACCAAGGGCGCACCGAACAACTCGACCGTGACCGTGGTGCAGGTGATCTATCGCGAAGCCTTCCAGCGCCAGAACCTCGGTACCGCCGCGGCGCTCTCGATCATCGTTCTGGTCGTGCTGGTGCTGATCAACGCGCTGCAACTGCGCTTCCTCCGCGGCGACAGGGATTGAGCCGATGACCACCGCGCAGCACTCGAACCTGAGCCGCACCCCCTATTTCGTCCTCACCGGCGGGCTCGCCATCATCTTCCTGTTTCCGCTGATCTGGAGCGCCCTCGCCTCGATCAGCCCGCAATCGGGCACGGCGCAGCGCTTCGGCTACGGCTTCGGCAATTACGGCACGCTGTGGAGCTTCACGCCCGGCCTGCCCACCACCGTGCTCAACAGCGTCGTGCTGTCGGTGCTGACGGTGGCGATCACCCTCGTCGTCTCGGCGCTGGGCGGCTACGCCTTCGCCCGCTTCAAGTTCTGGGGCCGGGACATCCTGTTCCTCGTCACCCTGTCCATCCTGATGGTGCCGAGCGCCTCGCTGCTGATCCCGCTCTACGTCATGCTGACCGGCCTCGGCCTCGCCAATTCGCTGGTCGGCGTGGCGCTGGTGATCGCCATGTTTCAGCTGCCCTTCGCCACCTACATGATGCGCATCTCTTTCGAGGCAGTGCCGCGCGATCTCGAAGAATCGGCGCTGATCGATGGCTGCAGCACCTTCGACGTGCTGTGGCGCATCATGCTGCCTTCGGTGCGGCCGGGCCTGGTGACGGTAGGGCTGTTCGCCTTCCTCGCCGCCTGGAACGAATTCTTCGCGCCGCTGATCATGCTCACCGATCCCACCAAGCAGACCCTGCCGGTGGCCGTCGCCAACATGCGCCAGCAGACCATGGGCGTCATCGATTACGGCACGACGGAAGCCGGCGTGGTGGTGATGGCCATCCCCTGCATCATCCTGTTCCTGCTGCTGCAGCGCTATTACGTGCGCGGCTTCATGTCCGGCGCGGTCAAGGGCTGACTATGGCCAAGGCCCCCGCCCCGCCATCGCCCCCCGGCAAGCGGATCGTCCCGACGATCCGCGACGTGGCGCGGCTGGCGGACGTCTCGATCGGCACCGCCAGCAAGGCGCTCAATGCCGGCGGCAGGCTGCGGACGGAAACGCGCGAGAAGGTCCTCGCGGCGGCACGGGAAATCGGCTACCGGCCCAATGATCTGGCGCAGAGCCTGCACCGCACGCGCTCGATGACGGTGGGGATCATCTCCTCGGACTCGTTCGGTCGATTCACCCTCCCCATCGTCGAGGCGCTCGAGCAGCAGCTCGCCGACCAAGGCATCGCCATCTTCATGTGCAACGCCACCGACGATCCGGTGCGCGAGCGCCAGCATGTCGACCAACTGCTGGGCAAGCGCATCGACGGCCTGGTGGTCACCAGCCGCCGCGCCGACGCGCGCCCGCCGGTCGGCCCGCTGCCCGATGGCCTGCCGGTGATTTATGTCTATAGCCGTCCCGCCGACGACAGCGCTCTGTCGCTGATCCCCGACGATGAAGGCGGCGCCCGGCTCGCGGTCAGGCATCTGCTGTCGATCGGCCGCAAGCGCATCGCCCACATCACCGGCCCCGAGCGGTTCGAAGCCGTGCAGCTGCGCCACAAGGGCCTCGTGGCCGAGCTGGCCACCGCCGGTCTCAAGATCCGTGCCTCCGATTATCTCAGCGGCGCCTGGTCGGAAGAGTGGGGACGCGATGCGGTGGCAAAGCTCTTCGATGGCAAGAAGCAGGCGCCCGACGCGCTGTTCTGCGGCAACGACCAGATCGCCCGCGGCGCCGCCGATGCGCTGCGCGAGCGCGGTATCGACGTGCCCGGCCAGGTGGCGATCGTAGGCTTCGACAATTGGGAGATCATGGCCGAGGCCGCCCGGCCGCCGCTTTCTTCCATCGACATGAACCTCAGCGTGCTCGGCCGCGAGGCCGGCCGCATGCTGGTCGCCATGATCGGCGGCGAGAAGGCTGCCGGCACGCGCCGCCTGCCCTGCACGCTCGTCATCCGCCAATCGTCAGAACAGCCGGCCCGCTGACCGGGCCATCGCAGGAGACTTCCCTTGTCGCAATACGCCCCCGTGCGCTTCGTCAATGTCCGCCTCGAAGGCGAGTTCTGGAAGGAACGGCTCGAGACGGTGCTGCGCACCACCATCCCCAGCCAGCACAAGAAGCTGGGCGAATACGGCATTCTCGGCTCGCTGAAGCTGCCGCAGCCGCCGCCGCCGCTGCGTTTTCCGCGCCACCCCAACGGCTTTTCGGTGCAGGTGTTCTGGGACAGCGACGTCGGCAAGTGGATCGAGGCGGCGAGCTATGCGCTGTCGCATCGCCGCGACGAGGCGATCGAGGCCAAGATCGAAGCCATCGTCGACGATTTCGAGAAGGCGCAGCAGCCCGACGGCTACCTCAATTGCTGGTACCTCGACCGCGAGCCCGCCAACCGCTGGACGAACCTCCGCGACAACCACGAGCTCTACAATGCCGGCCACATGCTCGAGGGCGCCATCGCCTATTTCGAGACCACCGGTCGGCGACGCTGGCTCGACATCATGGAACGCTATGTCGAGCATATCCGCACCATGTTCGGGCCGGGCGAGGGCCAGAAGCACGGCTATTGCGGCCATCCGGAAGTCGAGCTGGCGCTGATGAAGCTCTACCGGCTGACCGGCGAGCGCAAGCACCTCGACCTCGCGGCCTATTTCATCAATGAGCGCGGCCACCAGCACCCGCATTACTTCGACATCGAGAAGGCCGAGCGCGAGGCGCGCGGGCTGCCGGAACAGCGTTACAATTACGCCAATTACGAATACAGCCAGTCGCACAAGCCGCTGCGCGACCAGGACAAGGTGGTCGGTCACGCGGTGCGGGCGATGTACATGTACACCGCCATGGCCGATCTCGCCTTCGAGACCGGCGAGCCGGCCCTCAAGCAGGCGCTGGAGACGCTGTGGAACGACGTGATGGACACCAAGATGTACATCACGGCGGGCCTCGGTCCCTCGGCCAACAATGAGGGCTTTACCCATGATTTCGACCTGCCCAACGAGACCGCCTATGCGGAGACCTGCGCCTCGGTGGCGCTGATCTTCTGGGCCCAGCGCATGCTGCATCTCGACCTCGACGGTAAATATGCCGACATCCTCGAGACGGCGCTGTTCAACGGCGCGCTCAGCGGCCTCAGCCGCGACGGCGAGCATTATTTCTATGCCAACCCGCTCGAAAGCGACGGCTCGGCCGAGCGCTGGGCCTGGCACACCTGCCCGTGCTGCACGATGAACGTCAGCCGGCTGGTGGCCTCGGTCGGCGGCTATTTCGTCGCCACCGCACCGGATGGAATCGCGTTCCACCTCTATGGCGGCATCTCCACCGTGGCCACCATCGCCGGCACGAAAGTGAAGGTGAAGGAGGTCTCCAACTATCCGTGGTCGGGCGACATCCGCATCGAGATCGAACCCGAGACGCCGGCGACGTTCGACGTGAAGCTGCGCATCCCGGCCTGGTGCAAGGGCTGGAGCGTCAAGGTCAATGGCGCGGCAGCGTCGGTGACCCCGAAGGACGGCTACGTCACGCTCAATCGCAGCTGGAGCAAGGGCGATTTTATCGCGCTCGACCTGCCCATGCCGGCCGAGCGCATCTATGCCCATCCGGCGGTGATCATGGATGCCGGCCGTGTGGCGCTGAAGCGCGGCCCGCTGGTCTATTGCGTCGAGGAAGCCGACAATCCGGGCGGCATCGTGCAGCGGCTGAAGATCGGCCGCGACAGCGAGCTCAAGCTGTCGACCCGCGCCGACCTGTTCGGCGGCATCGTCACGCTCTCGGCCGACGGCACGGCGATCAAGACCGATGACTGGACCTCGCTCTACCGCACGACGCGCTCGGCGGAGGAACCGGCGACCCTCACCGCGCTGCCCTATTATCTCTGGTCCAACCGGGGCAAGGGCTCGATGGTTGTGTGGGTGCCGGAGGCGTAGTTCGGGCTGCCAACACTTGCGGACCGTCGCCGTTTGTTGCGACGGTCCGGCTGACGACAAGAGCATGACGGTCGCGATAGCGCGGCCGCCCTCCTTTCCCGCAAGCGATCGCCATGGCTCACTCGGGTCACCTCGCCCCTCAGGGGAGCGCTTTAGCGCGCTGACTGGGGGCAAACACCCCCTCACCAAGCTGCGCCTACGGGCTGACGCCCTAGCTCCGCTATCCTCCCCCACCAGGGGGGAGGATGCCCGTGCTGACTTCGCACCTTGCGCGATATCATTCTCCCCCCTTGTGGGGGAGAAAGTGAGCCTTGGGTTTGGCGACCAGCCAAACCCTTAGGCGAGCAAGTGAGGGGGTTCTTGCCCTCAGTCAGGACTCTGCTCGGCACGGACTGACAGCAAACACCCCCTCACCAAGCTTGCTACGGGGCTGCGCCCCTAGCGCCGCTATCCTCCCCCACCAGGGGGGAGGATGTCCGTGCTAACTTCGCCGACGGTTCCTTCTCCGCGCCCCCGCCCACCACGCTTATTCATCCCTCTTGCCAACCTTGGTTGTTTGTGTAGTTAATCGATTTAATAAACCGGACAAGTACCGGGAACACTTGCGTTTGGCGCTCATGCCAGCGTTGAAGAGGGAGGAGATAACGACATGCTTCGTCGAACGATGCTTCATGCGCTCGCGGCTGCCGCGGCGCTCAGCGTGGCCGGCAGTCCGCTGGCGGTGATGGCCGCCGATGGCGACGTGGTCATCTGGCACTATTGGGATGGGGCCAACGCCGACGCCTTCGATGCGGCGGTGGCCGACTATGCCGCCGCGCACCCGGGCGTGCATATCAGCGCCGTCAACGTGCCCAATGGCGAGTTCCTGACCAAGCTGCAGGCCTCGGCGCAGTCGAACACGCTGCCCACCATCGCCATCGGCGATTTGGTCTGGGTGCCGCAGGTGGCGCAGATCGGCACGCTCGCCGACCTCCGCCCGCTGCTGCCGGCCAATGTGGTCGACGACATCAATCCGGCGCTCACCGGCTTCGGCTCGATCGGCGGCAAGCTGGTGTCGGTGCCGGTCTCGGCCAACAACCTCGCCTACATGTACAACAAGACGCTCTATGCCGACGCCGGGCTCGACCCCAATACGCCGCCGGCCACCTGGGAAGACCTGATCGCCCAGGGCAAGATCATCAAGGAAAAGACCGGCAAGCCGGCCTACGAGCTCTTCACCCAGGCGGGCGACAATGGCGAGGGCCTGACCTGGAACTTCCAGGTCAATCTCTGGCAGGCCGGCGGCGAGTTCCTCAACGCCGACAATTCCGCCGCCGCCTTCAACTCGGACGCCGGCAAGAAGACGCTGGGCTTCTGGAAAGAGCTGATCGACGACGGCATCAGCCCGCTCGCCCAGTGGGGCGTGTTCGAGAAGGGCGGCGCCGTGGCCGCGCAGGAAGGCTCCTGGATGGTGGGCATCTGGGCCCCCGATCCGCCGTTCGATTTCGGCGTCGCCAAGGCCCCGCATCCGGCCGACGGCAAGGCCGCGACCAATCTCGGCGGCGAGCAGGCGATGGTGTTCGCCAACAACGACGCCTCGACCAGGAACGCCGCGGACTTCCTCGCCTGGTTCCTGGCGCCAGCGCAGGTCACCAAGTGGAGCGAGACGACCGGCATGATCCCGGTGACCAAGTCGGTGGCCTCCGGCGCCGACTACCTCGCCTGGGTCGATGCCAACCAGCCGCGGCTCAAGCCCTATGTCGAGCAGATGGCCGACGCCCATGCCCGGCCCAACACGCCGCTCTACCCGAAAGTCTCGCTGGCCTTCGCCAAGCAGATCGAGCGGGCTTTGCGCGGCGAGATCGGCATCGACGAAGCCCTCGCGGCGGCCGAGACCGACGTCAACGCCATCCTCAAGGGCGGCGCCTGATGGCACTCGCGCAATCCACCTCCCGGATTGCGCAACCCGGCCGCATCGGCGGCCGGGTTTCTCCCCGGCAGCGCGAGCGCTACGAGCCCGAAGAGCTGTGGACCGCCGCAGCCTTCCTCGCCCCGGCGCTGCTGCTGCTCGGCATCTTCGTCATCTATCCCATCGTCGCCGCCGGCTGGATCAGCCTGATCGACTGGCACGGCTTCGATCCGGTCCGCCCGTTCATCGGGCTCGGCAACTACATCCGCATGGTCCGCGATCCCGAAGTGTGGAACGCCCTTGTGGTGACCGTGCTCTATGCCGGCGGCGTCTGCGTGCTGAGCGTCGTCACCGGCCTTGCGGTGGCGCTGCTGCTCGATGCGCCCATTCGCGGGCTCGGCATCTATCGCAGCATCTATTTCCTGCCCGCCATCACCTCATCCGTCGCGGCCGCCATCGTCTGGCGCTATCTGCTTGACCCGGCGGGCTTCCTCAATTCGGCGCTGGCCCATATCGGCATCGCGGGGCCCGACTGGCTCAACAATCGCTGGCTGGCGCTGCTGGCGCTGATCCTGCTGACGGTGTGGAAGAATGTCGGCTTCAACGCCATCCTCTATCTGACCGCCATGCAGGCACTGCCCGAGCAGGTATTCGACGCCGCCAAGGTCGATGGCGCCAGCGCCCGCCAGCGCGTGCTGGGCATCACCGTGCCGCTGCTCAGGCCCATGACCTTCTTCGTCGTGGTGCAGGGGCTGATCACCAGCTTCCAGTCCTTCGACCTCGTCTATGTGCTGACCGGCGGCGGCCCCTCGGGCGGCACCGAGACGATCGGCATGCTGATGTACCGCAACGCCTTCCGCCTCGGCGATTACAGCTATGGCACCGCCATCGCGTTCCTGAGCCTCGTGCTGGTGCTGGCCGTGACCCTCGTGCAGTGGCGCGCCTCGGGCGCCGGGAGCTCGTTCGTCCGATGACCCGCCGCAACGCTCTCGGCCGTCATCTGCTGCTCAGCCTGGGCGCGCTGACCGTCATCCTGCCCTTCCTGTGGATGATCACCACCTCGCTGCAGAGCCGGGCGGAGGTCTACGCCAAGAGTTCGATCCTGCCGACCTCGTTCCACTGGGAGAACTATCTCAAGGCCTGGACCGCGGCGCCGTTCGCCACCTACTACCTCAATTCGGCGATCATGGCGGGCGGCATCGTGCTCGGCCACGTAGTGGTCGACGCGCTTGCCGCCTATGCCTTCGCCCGGCTGCGCTTCCCGTTCAAGAACGCCATTTTCTTCGTGTTGCTGGCCACCATGATGGTGCCGATCTTCGTCACCATCATTCCCACTTACGCCATGGTGGCAGGGCTGGGCTGGATCGACAGCTACCAGGCGCTGATCGTGCCGCGGCTGGCCGATGTGTTCGGCATCGTGCTGCTGCGCCAGTATTTCTCCAACATCCCGATCGAGCTCGAGGAAGCGGCGCGCATCGATGGCAGCTCGCGCGCCGGCATCTTCTTCCGCGTGATCGTGCCGCTGTCGATGCCGGCCTTCGCCACGCTGGCGATCTTCAGCTTCCTGTTCGCCTGGAACGATTTCCTCTGGCCGCTGCTGGTGATCAATTCCGACACGCTGCGCACCGTGCAGATCGGCCTCGCCGCCTTCGAGGGCCGCTACGGCACCTCGTGGAACTATCTGATGGCCGGCACGCTGACCGCCGCCGTGCCCTCCATCATCGTCTTCCTGATCTTCCAGCGCGCGCTGGTGCGCGGCATCGCCATGACCGGCCTCAAGGATTGAGCCTATGAACGAAGCGTCCCCCATTGCGGCCGGCACCGGCGTCGAGGCCCCGTCCTGGCTCGAAGGCGCCATCTTCTACCAGATCTTCCCGGAGCGCTTCGCCAATGGCGATGCGTCGCTGGACACGCCTGACATGGAGCCCTGGGGCGGCGTGCCGACGCGCGACAATTTCTTCGGCGGCGATTTCGCCGGCATCACGGCGCACCTCGATCACATCGCCGGGCTCGGCGCCAACGCCATCTACCTGACGCCGATCTTCGAGGCCGAGACCAACCATCGCTACGACGCCATCGACTATTTCAAGATCGATCATCGGCTCGGCGATCTCGCGGCCTTCCGCACCTTCCTCGATGCGGCGCACCAGCGCGGCATCCGCGTCGTGCTCGATGCCGTGTTCAACCATTGCGGCATCGGCCACTGGGCCTTCCGCGATGTGATGGAGAAGCAGGAGGCCTCGCCCTACGTCAACTGGTTCTCGGTCGAGAACTTTCCGGTGACGCCGCATCCGGTGCCCAACTACAAGACCTGCTCGGGCTGCTGGTATCTGCTCAAATGGAACGCCTACAATCCGGAGGTGCGCAAGCACCATCTCGACGTCACCCGCTACTGGATCGAGCAGGGCATCGATGGCTGGCGGCTCGACGTGCCGTATTTCATCAACGAGAATTTCTGGCGCGGTTTTCGCGATGTGGTGAAGGGCATAGATCCCGAGCTCTACATCGTCGCCGAAGAGTGGCGCGAGCCGCAGGATTGGCTGAAGGGCGACCTCGCCGACGGCACCATGAACTACACGCTGCGCAATCTGATCTTCGGCTTCACCGCCGAGCGCAACCTCGACGCCGAGACCTTTGCGGGCGGCATGGCGGCATTGCGCGCTTCGCTGCCCGCCGGCGCCCGGCGCGGCATGCTCAACCTGCTGGGGAGCCACGACACGACGCGGCTGCTCACCCACTACAAGCAGGACGCCGCAGCCGCTATCGTGGCGCTGACGCTGATGATCACCAGCGAGGGGGCGCCGATGATCTATTATGGCGACGAGATCGGCATGCTGGGGGAGAACGACCCCGGCTGCCGCCAGACCATGGAGTGGGACGAGAGCCGCTGGAACAGCGCTCTGCTGGACAGCACGAAGCAACTGTTCTGGCTGCGCCGCAGCCATCCGGCGCTGCAAAGCGGCGACGATCATGTCGTGGCGCTGTCGCCCGATCTGGTGGCCCGCCTTCGGCGGCACGCCGATGAATGGGCGCTGGTGGTGGCCAATCGCGGCAGCAGCGAAGCGCGGCTGCCGCCCGGACTGTTCGATGCCGTGCCGTTCGGCGAGACCGGCCGCCGCAACTGGACCGATGCCGCCGGCCTGCCGCTGGAACAGGGGCATATCCTCGAAGGCGTGGTGGTGCCGGCGATGTCGGCCGCCATCTATTTCAGCACGGAGCGGCTGGCGTGAAGCGCGTCACCATGCAGGACGTCGCCGACCGGGCGGGGGTTTCCAAGACCTCCGTCAGCTTCGCGCTCAACGATCCCTCAAAACTCTCCGAGACGACGCTCAAGCAGATCCTCGAGGCGGCGCGCGAACTCGGCTTCACCCAGAATCCGGCGGCCCGCATGCTGCGCACCCGCCGCACCAATTCCATCGGCCTGCTGTTGCCGCAGGCGCTCGATAAGGTGCTGGAGAACCCCTATTACACGCAGTTCCTGCAAGGGGTCGGCCAGGTCTGCCACCGCGAGGGGCTGACGCTGCTGCTGGCGCCGCCATTGCGTGGCTCGGTGCTCAAGACCATCCCCTATGCGGCGGTGGACGGGTTCATCGTCTCCGGGCTCGAGATCGACCGCGGCGAGGTCGATGCGCTGCGCCGGCGCGAGATCCCGTTCGTGCTCGTAGACAGCGACGAGCATCCCAACGTCGCCTCGATCGAGATCGACGATGGCGATGGCATGCGCGTACTGGTCGAGCATCTGCTGGCTGGCGGACATCGCCGCATCGCCTTCTTCGCCTTCGAGTCCGGCCTCGATACAGGCCGGGCCAGCTGGCGCGGGCCGCTCGGCCGCCGCATGCGCGGCGCCGCCATTGCACTCGAGGCGGCCGGCCTGTCGCTCGACAGCCCCGGCATTTCCATCCACGAGATCGCCCACACCCGCGCCGCCGGCGCCGAGCGTTTCCGCACGGTCTGGGCCGCACCGGAGCGACCGACTGCGATCGTCTGCTTTTCCGACATGATGGCCTATGGGGTGCTCGACGCGGCCCGCACCATGGGCGTGTCGATCCCGCGCGACGTCTCGGTGGCCGGCTTCGACGACCTGCTCGACAGCGCCATCATCAGCCCCAGCCTCACCACCGTCCGCCAGCCCATCGAGTCGAAGGGCCGGCTCGCCGCCGAGCATCTCGTCGATGCCATCGCCTCGGGCAAGCCGCATACCTCGCGGCGCGACCGCCTGCAGACCATGCTGCTGGTCCGCGAGTCGACGCGGCCGGTCTAGCGCCCGCGGCAAAGGGGAGGACTCGCGCCCTCCCCTTTCAGTCGTGAAACCGGTGATGTCCCGCTACCATTCGAGACGCGACACCACGTGCCGTCAGGGGCGATGCCGTTCGCCGGCCGTCACGCCTGCCCGGCGTCGAGGGCGGCCAATGCCTTGGGGCTGAAACCCCGTGCCAGCAGCCAGACGCCAAGGGACAATTCCCACAGGAATTCCGGGATGGTGGCGATCGCCTGCGGCAGCGAGCCGGCGCCGATGACGCCCAGCACCACCGCTGCACCGGACAGCAGGATCAGCGGGCCGCCCACCAGCCCGAGGATCGACAGGAACCGCGGCATCAGGCGGCTCTGCCACATCATGTAGCCCAGGATCAGCCCGTTCCCGACGCCGACGACGACGCCGGGCCCGAGCCGGAACGTCCAGTCATGCACGGCGAGCAGCGTCTGGCCGATGGCCAGCAGCGTCGCATGGTCCATCGCCCCGCCATTGGCCCGCAGCGTGTTGACCGCCAGCAGGGCCACAATGCCGAGCGCAATGAAGCCGCACTCGACCAGCCGCGCCGTCACATAGCCCAGGCTCAGCACCGGGAAGCGCCGGGCCAGCACCGGGTAGAGCGTCAGCGCCGTGCCGATATTGGCGAGGATCAGCACCAGTTCGAACAGCGCGCCCCATGACAGGTTCATGTCGAAGCCGCCGCCGGCGATGAAGGCCGGATCGCCCAGCACCGGCACGTAGAAGGTCACGACCGGCACGATCGACGACACGAAGGTGATGAGGAACAGCAGGCCCGTCTTCCGTGCCAGGGACTGCGACTGCTGCTGCCGGTCGTGATCGAGGCTCGCGGCGCCGGCTTCGGGGACGGCCTGGGCCGCCATGGTAATGGTAGTCATCTGTTTGCCCTCCTGGTTGGTGTGAGTGTCAATTGCCGGATGTAGTGATCGCGCGGCCGCCAAACCACATCGCGAGGCCAAGCCAGACGAAGGCCAGGCCCATCGGCACGGCGGCGAAGCGCTGGATTTCGTGCGGCAGCAGCGCGGCGGCCGGCGTGATGAGCGCCGCAAGGGCGAGCACCGCCGAAGGCAGCCGCGGCAGGACGCCGGCGCGCCAGGTCGCGACGCCGAACAGGATGCCGCCGGCAAGGTAGCAGAGGCCAACCACGCCATAGGCCGAGGCGAGGCCGGAGACGTCCACCGCGCCGGGATGCCCATTGAAGATGCCGAGGAAGCTGGTGACGAAGTCGGGGACGATCGACGACAGCTGCGGCAGGACGAACAGCTCGGTGAACACGAAGGCCGTCTGCAGCCACCAGGACAGCATGAACAGCGCAAAGCCCGCGAGGCCGAGCCAGCCGGCCCGTCCGTTCTGGCGGAAATAGAGCCCGGCGGTACCGATAAGGAAGAACAGGCAGGCCGCCAGCTTGAGCGCGATGATGGCCGTCCAGTTGCCGGTGGTGACGGAGGCTAGTGCGTCGGCCGGATGGATGGGCTGGATGCCCGCATAGATCAGCCCGGCGGCCACGGCGAACAGGCCGGCGACGCGGACGGACAGGGAGACCGGTCCGGACGGACGGACGGAAGATTGCGACTGCGGAGCGACGGCCTGGGCCGACATAGTGATGGTAGTCATCTATTGCCCTCTTGGGTTGGTGCAGGTTTGAACACCCACACCATGAGCGCCCGTCGCCCGATTGCGGAACGCGCACCGTTTGCACTTCATTCGTGCATCAGACGCTATGTCAGCGCCGCCTCGGCGCCGGGCCTGCCGCGCTTGCGGACCGCGCAGACCTCCCTGATCTGGGATCGCAGCCAGCGATGCGCCAGATCGCCATCCATGCGCGGATGCCAGAGCATGGAGATGGTGAACGGCGCCAGCTGCAGCGGCAGCACGAAGCTCTGCATGCCCGCTCGCAGCCCGCGCGTGTGCACGTCGGGCACCGTCGCCACCAGCGCGGTCTCCCGCGCCAGCGAAATCGCTGCCGCGAAGCCGTGCACGACGATGGCGATGCGGCGGTTGAGCCCCGCTGCTGCGACGGCGACATCGATGTCATCGCTGTGCAGGCCCCGCCGCAGCACGTGCACATGCTCGGCCGCCGCATAGCGGCTGGCGCCGACCTTGCCGCGGGCCAGCGGATGGCTGTCGGCGACGACGCCGACCCAGCGATCCTCGAACAGCGGCAGGCTCCGCATCTCGGGCGCCGTTCCCTCGTCGATGACGCCGGTCTCGATATCGACCTCGCCCTCGCGCAGCGGCGAGCTGCCCTTGTCGGGCTTGGCGACGAACTGCAAGGTCACGCCGGGCGCATCGGCCGACAGCCGGGCCAGCAAGCGGGGCCCGAACGTCTCGACGAACCCCTCGCTGGTCCTGAGGGTAAAACGGCGCTCCAGCCGGCTCAAATCGAGTTTTTCGGCGGGCCGCAATATTGTCGTCGCCCCATCGACCAGGGCGCCGACCTGGGCGCGCAGCTCGATCGCCCGCGGCGTCGGCACCAGGCCGCGCCCGGCCCGCACCAGCAGCGGATCGCCCATCGTCTGGCGTAGCCGCTCGAGCGCCCGGCTCATGGCGGAGGGGCTGAGGCGCAGCCGCCGCGCCGCGCCCGCGACGCTGCCTTCCTCCAGCAGCGCATTCAACGTCACGAGCAGATTGAGGTCGGCCATCTGTGCCCCCGACATGGCGTGCTATGCACTAATTCTATGCAAACCGTGCGCCTTCCGCAACTGAGGCCGTCGTGACGAGATACCCGGCATCAACGAAAGGAGACTTCCCATGCCTGCCCGTTTTGCCCCGGTCCTGTTCGGCTTCATCCTGTCCGCCATGATGTCGTTCCTCGTCGCCGGTATTGCGACGTTCCGGAACTTCGGCCTGGTCGACGGCTTCCCGAGCCTCTGGCTCGGCGCCTGGCTGCCATCCTGGCTGATCGCGTTCCCGGTGGTGCTGGTCGTTGCCCCGGTGGCGCGCCGCCTCGTCGGCCTGCTGGTCAAGGCGCCGACCCCCGCCCGCTGGCCATGACCATGCCCACCCCCGCTCGAGCCACCTATCGCTGGCGGCTCGCCGCGCTGTCGCTGGCGATGCTGCTTCCCTCCCTCGGAACCAGCATCGCCAACGTGGCGCTGCCCGGCCTCGCGCACGCCTTCACCGCCGATTTCGCGCAGGTGCAATGGGTCGTCATCGCCTATCTGCTGGCCGTCACCACGCTGATCGTCGGCGCCGGCCGCCTCGGCGACATGTTCGGGCGCCGCCGCATGCTGCTCGCCGGCATCGCCATCTTCACCGTCGCCTCCGCAGCCTGCGCCATCGCGCCGTCACTGTGGGTGCTCATCGGCGCGCGGGCGCTGCAAGGCGCGGGTGCTGCCTTCATGATGTCGCTCACCATCGCGGCCGTCACCGACGCACTGCCGCGCGAACAGACCGGACGCGCCATGGGCCTGCTCGGCACCGTCTCGGCGGTTGGAACGGCGCTCGGGCCGCCGCTCGGCGGCGTGCTCATCGCCTGGGCCGGCTGGCCGGCGGTGTTTGCGGTCATCGCTGCGGTGGGCGTCGTTTCGTTCGGCTTCGGACTGCGCTGCTTCGAGCGCGCTGTCCCCGCCGAGGCGACACGGCCACGCTTCGACGTACCGGGCTTCCTGCTGCTGGCCATCGCCCTCAGTGCCTATTCGCTGGCCATGACGTCGGGCGTCGCGGCCCCGGCATGCATCGCCGTCGCGGCCCTGGCGATCGCACTGTTCGTCGCCATCGAGCTGCGCGTTGCGGCGCCGCTGGTCAGCATCGCGAGCCTGCGCGACCGGGCTCTGGGCGGCGCGCTGGTGGCCCTGGCGCTGGTCACCGCCATCGTCATGGCGACGCTGGTGGTCGGGCCGTTCTATCTCACCGGCCCGGCCGGGCTGAACGCCGCCATGGCGGGCCTCGTGATGGCGATCGGCCCGGCCGTCTCGGCGATGGTCGGCGTACCGTCGGGACGGCTGATCGACCGCTGGGGCGCGCGCCGCGCCATGCTGGCCGGCCTCGCCTCGACCATCGTGGGCTGCCTGCTGATGGTCGTGCTGCCCGGGCTCGCCGGCGTGGCCGGCTATGGCACGGCGCTGGTCCTCATCACCGCCGGCTACGCGCTGTTCCAGGCCGCCAACAACACCTCGATCATGCGGGGCGCGCCCGCCGCCCGCCGCGGCGTGGTGTCGGCGCTGCTCGGCCTGGCGCGCAACCTCGGCCTCATCACCGGCGCCTCGGCGATGGGCGCCCTCTATGCGAGCGCCACCAAGGGCGTACCGCTGCTTGGCCTTGCGGGCGGCGGCATCAGCGGCCTGCAGGTGACTTTCGCGCTCGGCACGGTGCTCGCCGGCACGAGCCTCTGGCTGACGCTCGCCGGCCGCAGCTCTTGCCAACCCTCGAACCAGGAGACTCACGAATGATTGTCGTCATTGCCACCATCGCCACCGTCATTGCCCACACGCCCCTCTGGGTCTGGGCGCTCTACGCGCTGCTGCTCGGCTTCGGCCTGGCGCGCACCCGTGACAGCGTCATGCCGCTCGCGAGAATCCTGATCCTGCCGCTGGCCGTCACCGTGCTTGCCGGCACGAGCCTGCTGAGCGCCGGTGTGAGCGCATTGCCGGCAGCCCTGCTCGGCCTCGCTGCCGGAGGCGCGGCGGGATGGCGGCTCGAACCGGCAGCGGCCAGCCGCCGCCTCGCCGACGGCAGGCTCTGGCTGCGCGGCGAATGGTGGTCGCTGGCGCAGATCGCGGTGGTCCTGGTCTTCCGCTACGTCACCAATGTGGTCGCCATCATGGACCCGGCCCTGAGCGCGAACGGCCAGTGGCACACGGGCACCGTGTTCGTCTCGACGACGCTCTCGGCCCTGTTCCTCGGCCGCACCGCCGCCAGGCTGGGCCGGTATTTCGCCGCCAGCAGCCAACCGGCCTCGGGCTGAGCGGAACGGTCAGCTGCCGATCGAGGCGTAGAGCGCATCCCATTCGGGCACGATGTGCTTGGCCGAATAGCCGCCGCCATAGAAGGCTCCGGCCGATTTGACTATTTTGCCGGCGACGACGGCCGGCAGGCGCTGCCAGATCGGGTGCGCTTCGAGCGCCGCCACGCGATCGGGCTCGCTGGCATCGAGCAGGAAGCCATCGACGGCACCGAGCAGTTCCGGCGCTTTCTCGATGCTGATGACGCCGTATTCGCCGAGCTTGTTGTCGGCGATGGTCCTGCCGCCGAGATCGGCGAGGACCTGGCCGGCCAGCGTGACGTTGGTCGTGCCTTCGCCGAGCAGCAGCTGCAGCTCATTGCTGTCGGGCTCGAACCAGATTGCGGCAACGAGCTTGCCGGCAATCGTATCGGCGCGCGCGGCCTTCACGGCGTCGAGTTTCGCCTGATAATCGGCGATGAAGGCCTCGGCCTTGTCGTTGCGGCCCAGCCAGCCGCCGAGGCGGCGCAGATTGGCCTGCCAGTTCATCTGGTAGTCGACGGGGAGCACGGGCGCGATACCGCCGAGTTTGTCGATGGGCCAGTAGTCGCTGCCCGGGATATCGGTGCAGACAATGAGATCAGGCGAGAGGGCCGCGATCGCCTCGCGATCGGGCGGGCCGCCGACATAGCTCGCGCCGGCCGGCAGGGGGATCCACTCCGGCATCTCCTCCTGCACCGCATAGCCGATCACCGGCAGGCCCAGCGCCAGCGCCGGCTCGACATCGAGGCGGAAGTCGATGGCGACGACCTTCTGCGGATTGGCCGGGATGTCGTAGCTGCCGAGCGAGCTGCTGACGGTGAGCTTGTCCGCGCCGCGGGCGATGCCGGTCGCCACGATGCCGATAAGGGCGGCGGCGCCGACGTTGAAGGCGCGGCGGTTGAGATTGACCACGGTACCCATCATGGTCTCCTTCAGGCCTGCAGCAGCTTGGAGAGATCGACGACCAGCCGGTCCATCGCCCAGGCGATGCTCAGCGTCGAGGGCGCGGCGGTCGCCATCACCATCGAGGCATCGACGATCGGCAGATAGTGGCTGGTCGCCACCGGCCGGTAGCGGCTGAACAGCGGATCGTTGCGGACATAATCGACATCGGCCTGTCCGTCGTGCCAGGCGACCAGCACATCGGCATCGAAATCGGCGAGCTGTTCGGCGCTGATATCCATGTCGTAGCCCGCGCGGCTGGCGAGCGCCGGCGCGAGGGTGAAGCCGAGCTTCTCCATAAGATCGACGCGCGGCGTGGCCTTGAGGTAGACGTTCATCTTGCCGCTGCCGGCGGTGATGTAGCCGAACACGAAGGTCTTGCCCTTGAACTCGGGGTGCGCGGCGGCGCGCGCCGCGAGGTCGGCATCGGTGGCGGCGATTGCCGCGTCCGCTTCGGCGCTCTTGCCCAGCGCGGCGCCGACGATGCGCGTGGTGTCCTGCCAGGTGCCGGTCCAGGCCTCGCCCTTGAAGGCGACGGTCGGCGCAATGCTGCTCAGCCGATCGTACTCGTCCTTCTCGAGGCCGCTGACCGGCGCGAGGATCACGTCGGGCTTCAGCGACAGGATTGTCTCGAACGGCGTTCCGGAATCGACGTTGAACAGTTGCGGGCGCTCGCCGCCGATTTTGGCCAGCGCATCGGCGAGCCATGGGAAATAGCCGTTGGCATCGCCGCCCCAGCTCATCTCCGGGCAACCGACGGGCACGACGCCGAGCGCGGTGACGGCATCCTGCGCCATCCAGCCAAGCGTCACGATACGCGCCGGCGGCGCGGCGATCGTGGTCGAGCCGAAGACGTGGTCGAGCGTCACCGGGAAGGCGCCGGCCGCGAACGCCGCGCGCGGCAAAGCGGCGGCGAGGCCGGTCGCCGCCGCGGCAACGAGCATCTGGCGGCGGTTGAGGCTGAGGATGGTCAAGGCAATTCTCCTGTTGTGGCCGCCGCTCAGCCGTTGAGGCTGCCGACGGTCTGGAAAGCGTTGAGCGCCGCGTAGGCGCCGCTGCGGGCGACGAGCTCGGCATGCGTGCCCTGTTCGGCGAGCCCGCCATCGGCGATGACGACGATGCGGTCGGCATTGCGGATGGTCGCCAGCCGGTGCGCGATGACCAGCGTGGTGCGGCCTTTGGCGAGTTCGGCGAGCGACAGCTGGATCAGCCGTTCGGTGGCGGTATCGAGCGCCGACGTCGCCTCGTCGAGGATCAGGATCGGCGGATTCTTGAGGAAGATACGGGCGATGGCGACGCGCTGCTTCTGCCCGCCACTCAGCTTGACGCCGCGTTCGCCCACGATGGTGCCGAGGCCCTCGGGCAGGTCGCGGATCATGGTATCGAGCTGGGCCCGCCGCGCCGCTTCGAGGATCTCCTCGTCGCTCGCGCCGAGGCGGCCATAGGCGATGTTCTCGCGGATGGTGCCGGCGAACAGGAACACATCCTGCTGCACGATGCCGATCTGGCTGCGCAGCGAATCCTGCGTCATGTCCCGGATGTCGATGCCGTCGATGCTGATCGAGCCGGCATCGAGCTCGTAAAAGCGCGGCAGCAGCGAGCAGATGGTGGTCTTGCCGGCGCCGGACGGCCCGACCAACGCGACGGTTTCGCCGGCCTTCACCACGAGGTCGAGGCTGTCGAGCACCTTGCGGCCAGTGCCGTAGGAGAAGCTCACATCGCGGTAGACGATATCGCCCCTGAGCCCGCTGACCATCGCGGCACCGGGGCGGTCGGCGATGTCGGGCGCCGTCGCCAGCAGCTTGCGGAAGCGGGTGAAGCCCGCGAAGGCCTGCGGATAGCTCTCCAGCACATTGGTGATCTTGTCGATCGGCCGCATGAACACATCGACCAGCAGCAGGAAGCCGATGAAGCCGCCATAGCTGAGGGTGCCCGAGATGACGAACCAGGTGCCGCCCAGCATCACCACGATCTGCAGGATGCGGGTGGACAGATAGTTGAGCGTCACCGACGCGGTCATGTTGCGGTAGGCGGCGAGCTTGGTGGTGCGATAGCCTTCATTGTCGCGCTCGAACAGCGAGCGCTCATGCGCTTCGTTGGCGAACGCCTTGACGACGCGGATGCCGCCCATGCTCTCGACGACGCGCACGTTGAAGTCGCCGACCTTCTCGAGCAGCGCGTACCAGTTGAGCAGGAGCTTCGCCCCATAGACCGAGGCGAGCCAGGTGACGAACGGCACGATGGCGAAGGTGATGAGCGCCAGCTGCCAGTGGACGACCAGCATCAGCACCAGCGCCCCGATGAAGGTCATCACCGCCACGAGGATGTCCTCGGGGCCGTGATGGGCGACCTCGCCGACATCCTCGAGATCGCGCGTCACATGGGTGATGAGCTCGCCGGTCTTGGTGTTGTCGAAATAGCGGAAGCTGAGCTTGGTCAGATGCGCGAAGGCCTCGCGCCGCATATCCGTCTCGATGCCGATGCCCAGCGCATGGCCAAGATAGTTGACCACGCCAAGCAACACCGTGTTGAAGACATAGACCAGCACCAGCGCTACCGCCGCGGCGACGATCAGGCCCCAGTTGGCGCTCGGCAGCAGGCGATCGACAAACGCCTGCACGGCCGACGGAAAGGCCAGCTCCAAAAGGCCCAGCAGCACGGCGGCGCCGAAATCGATCAGCGCCAGCCGCCGGTAGGGCCGGTAATAGTGGAGCAGGCTGCGGAACATCGGACGCGTCAGGCTTTCACGATCGTAGCCAGCTGGGGCACCAGCTGTTCGAGCGCCCAGGGCAGACCGAGCACCGAAGGCGCCGACGTGGCCATGATGAAGGCCTTGTCCTTGAGGCGGAGCATGCGGCCCTCGGCCACCGGCTTGAAGCGCTTGACCATGTCGATCTCGTAGAGCGCGTCGGAGTCCGGACCGCCTTCGTCGAGCAGGATGACAATATCGGCGTCGATGGTGCTCAAATTCTCGAAGCTCACCGTAAAGAAATAGCCGCCGGCCTTGGACAGCTCGACCACGCCGGGCGAAGCGACGAAGCCCAGCTGCGTCATCAGCTGCACGCGTGGATCGGTGGTCGAATAGACGTTCATGCCGTTGTCGCCGACCCAGAGCGAGCCGAAGGTGAAGGTCTTGCCCTTGAACTGAGGATGGGCCGCGGCGGCCGCGTCGATCTGTGCGTTGATGCCGTCGATGATCGCCTGCGCTTCGGTCGCCTGGCCGAGCACCTGGCCGGTCGCCAGCGTCACGTCGTGCCAGTTGTTGGCCCAGGGCTGGTCCGGGTAGGCCGCGACCGGCGCAATGGCGCTCAAATGGTCGTACTGCTCCTGCGTCAGGCCGCTGTAGAAAGCCAGGATCGCGTCGGGCTGCAGTGCCAGCACCTGCTCGTACGGGATGTCCTGGTCGAAATTGATCCGCTCGGGCAGCGCCATGCCCTTGTCCTTGAGCGCGGCGGTGAGCCAGGGCAGCAGCTTGTTCTCGTCGCCGCCCCAGGCCTGCTCGGGCACCGCCAGCGGCGCGATGCCGAGGGCGACGACGGCATCCTGCGTCATCCAGCCGATGGTGACGATCCGCTTGGGCGCCGACTGGAACGTGGTTTCGCCAAAGGCATGCTTGACGGTGAGCGGGAAGCCGTCGCCGGCGCGAGCGGCAGGCGCGATGACCAAGGCGGCGCCCAGCGACAGGGCACCGAGGTTGAACGAACGGCGGGAAATGGAGGGCATTGCGATGTCCTGTGGTTAGGGGGCGGGTGTGTTGGATGCGGCAGCGAGCGCGTGCTGCGCTGTGGCCGGAAGGTCAGTGGCCAAGGCGGGCGATACCGCGAGGGCGAACAGGGTCGCGAGCGCTGCAAGCCGCCTGAGGTACCTCATCGCGCGTGCTCCTCGAACGGATGCAGGCCGCCGCTCCGGGGGATCACCAGCGGCGTATGCGAGACGGGGTCGTCGATCACCGTGCAGGGCATGCCGAACACCGTCTCGATCAGCTCGGCGGTGACGATGTCGGCGGGCCGGCCCTCGGCCACCACGCGGCCGTCGCGCATGGCGATCAAATGGCCGGCATAGCGGCAGGCCTGGTTGAGGTCGTGCAGCACCGCCACGATGGTGTGGCCGCGGCTGCGGTTGAGGTCGCGCAGCAGGTCGAGCAGTTCCATCTGGTGGGCGATGTCGAGATAAGTGGTGGGCTCGTCGAGCAGCAGGATCGGCGTCTCCTGCGCCAGCACCATCGCCACCCAAACGCGCTGGCGCTGGCCGCCCGAGAGCTCGTCGACCACGCGATGCGACAGCGCCTCGATGCGCGTCGCCGCCATGGCCGAGGCGACCGCCGCTTCGTCGGCGGCGGACCATTGGCGCAGCAGCTTCTGGTGCGGATAGCGGCCGCGCGCCACGAGGTCGGCGACCGTGATGCCGTCGGGCGCGATGGAGGTCTGCGGCAACAGGCCGAGGCGTTGCGCGACATCCTTGGCCGCATAGCTGCCGATGGCCCGCCCATCGAGCACGACTTCGCCGTGCGAGGGCGCCAGCAGGCGCGACAGGGCGCGCAGCAGGGTCGATTTCCCGCACGCATTGGGCCCGATGATGGCGGTGAAAGCCCGATCCGGGATCGCCACGTCGAGGCCGCTGGCGATGACACGCTTGTCGTAGCCGATGGTTGCGTTCTTCGTCTCAAGGCGCGTCCCGACGGCGGTGTCGGCGATGGAGAAATGCTGGTTCATCCTGTCCTCCATTCAGCGCCGGGCTTCGCGGACCAGCAGCCAGGCGAAATAGAGCCCGCCGACGCAGACCGTGACGATGCCCACCGGCAATTGCGTGGGCGCGAAGGCACGCTGCGCCAGGTAATCGGCGCCGGCGAGCAGCAGGGCCCCCATCGCGGCCGACGGCAGCAGCGCCACGCCGGCCGCGCCGACGACGCGGCGGGCGATCTGCGGCGCGGCGAGCGCCACGAAGGCGATCGGTCCCGCGGCGGCGGTGACGGTGGCGGTGAGCGCCACGCCCACCAATGTCATGGCGAGCCGGGTGCGCTCGACATTGACACCGAGCGCCCGCGCCGCATCGTCTCCCATCTCGATCTGCCGCATCGGCCGGGCCAGCAGCAGCGCCAGCGGGACGAGTACGGCCAGCACCAGCGCCACCTGCCACAGCCGCTCGAGCGTCATGCCGTTGAGCGTACCGGCGCCCCACACGGCGGCCGCCATGGCGACCTGCAGGTCGGCGCGCAGCATCAGGTAGGTGTTGACCGAGGTCAGCATGGCGCTGACGCCGATGCCCACGATGATCAGCCGAAAGCCCTGCACCCCGCCGCGCCAGGCCAGCGCATAGACGATCAGCGCCGAAACCAGCCCGCCCGCGAGTGCGCCCACCGCGGCGCCGGCGAAATTGCCGTGCAGCGCGATGATGACGATCAGCGCTCCGGTGTAGGCGCCGGAATCGAAGCCGATGACATCGGGACTGCCGAGCGGATTGCGCGTCAGCGACTGGAACAGCGCGCCGCTCATGCCGAGCGCCGCCCCCATGATCAACGCCAGCGAGGTGCGCGGCACGCGCCACTCGACCACCACCATGTGGACCTTCGCGGTGGCCTGCCCGAACAGCGCGCCGACGACCTCGCCCAGCGATAGCTGGAACTCGCCACTCGCCAGCGTCACAAGCGCGACGACCAGCGCCAGCGCCACCACGACGACGGACACCGCCAGCGTGCGCATGTCGAGGCGCAGCGACAGCCGCTCGCCCCACAGGCGCAGAACCCGGACCGGCCGGCCGAAATCGATCGGCGCATGGGCTGGAATATCGCTCATAGCCCGCTCACCTTGCGGCGCCGCGCCAGGAGAATCAGCACCGGCGCGCCGACGAACGCCGTGACGATGCCGACCTGCAATTCGCCCGGCCGCATCACCACGCGGCCGGCAATGTCTGAGACCAGCAGCAAGATGGGCGCGAGCACGATGGTGAAGGCCGCGATCCAGCGCTGGTCGGGACCGGTGATCCAGCGTGCCACATGCGGCACCATCAGGCCGACGAAGGCGATCGGGCCGGCGACCGCGGTCCTCGCCGGTGCGGCGACCGCGATCACCACGAGGACGCGCGTGCGAGTGATGTTGGCGCCGAGCGAGCGCGCCAGGTCGTCGCCCAGCGCGATGGCGTTGAGCGGGCGGGCCGC
>JBEHYU010000010.1:0-87031 GCA_048498015.1 Pseudomonadota bacterium | reverse complement strand
GAGGGAGAACCGACTGAAAGTTCCGCATACTTGGAGGGCGCAGTCAGCACTCTCCCTCCCCCTGGCGGGGAGGGGGGACTATGCGAAGCATGGTGGGTGGGGGAACGCCGCTTGCGCTGACGCCAGAAAATCGTCCCCCCTGTCGAAATCCGCCCAACTCGCGCGACATTGTCCCGAGGGACAATTGGAGCGAGAAACCGCCATGAACACCTACATGCTGCTGCTCTACGCCGACGAAAAAGCCGGCGCCGCCATTCCGCCGGACCAGATGGCCGGCTGGATGGACAAGATGAACGCCTACGCCGCCGCGCTCGAAAAGGCCGGCGCGCATGTCACCCACGGTGCGCTCGGCGCGACCGGGGACGCCACCACCGTCAACCTCTCGCAAGCCGGCGAGCTGCAGGTCCACAACGGCCCCTATGCCGAGACCAGGGAGCAGCTGGGCGGCTATTACATGATCCGCGCCGCCGGCATGGCCGAAGCGCAGCAATGGGCGGCAAAGTGCCCCGGCGCGATCTGGGGTCACATCGAGATCCGGCAGGTGTCGCACGCCGGCTGAAAATACTGCGTGCGTTTTGTAGAACTCTTTGCCGCCCCTCCGTCATTGTGCTGCCGGGGCACGTCGCCCCGGCGACAAGGAGAGACAAGATGAAGTTCCTGCTGCTGATCAATGGCCACGAGTCCCAGTTCAACCGCGAGCCCGAGCCGGGCACGCCGCCGATCAACCCCGAATTCGTCGCCTACACCGAGGCCATGGCGAAGGCCGGCGTCTGGCTCGGTGGCGACCGCCTCAAGACCACCCGCCACGGCGCCCGCGTCCGGGTCCGCGACGGCAAGTCGGTGGTGCTCGACGGCCCCTATGCCGATGCCAAGGAACAGGTCGGCGGCTACTACATGATCGACGTGCCCAGCCTCGAAGACGCGATTTCGTGGGCGGTGCGCTGCCCGGCGGCCAAATATGGCACCATCGATGTGCGGCCTTTGGCGGAAATCTCGCGCTGATTTCCCGGCCCGGTCGAAATCGGCGAGGATGGCCCGTCATTGCTGCATCGGGACGATGAACGCCCGGCAGCAACGGAGACTGACATGCGCTACATGATGCTCATCCACCACGACGAAGCCGCCCTCGCCGCGGCCCCGCAGCAGCAGATGTGGGCCGAATACACCGCCTTCAACGAGGCGCTGGAAAAGGCTGCCGGCTCCGTCGCCGGCGATCGCCTGCAGCCGAGCTCTGCCGCCACCACGGTGCGCCAGCACGACGGCAAGGCCGAGGTGCTCGACGGCCCCTACGCCGACACCAAGGAGCAGTTCGCCGGCTATTTCTTCGTCGAGGCCGCCGATCTCGACGAAGCCATCGCCTGGGCCAAACGCTGCCCGTCGAGCAAATACGGCTCGATCGAAATCCGCCCGGTCTTCGTGCCCGAAGCGAGCTGGAAGTGACGCATCCCGACGAGGCCGGCCGCGCCGCCGAGCGCGTCGCGCGCGAAAGCTATGGCCGCCTCGTCGCCTTCCTCGCAGCGCGTACCCGCGACGTCGCGGGCGCCGAGGACGCGCTGGCGGAAGCCTTTGCGGCCGCGCTCCGGCTCTGGCCCACCGATGGCGTGCCGGACAATCCGGACGCCTGGCTGCTCACCGTCGCGCGGCGGCGCCAGACCGACAGCCTCCGCCGCCGCCAGACCCGCACTGCGGGGGAGGAGCATCTGATGCTGATCGCCGACGAGATCGAGGCTGCCTCCGCCGAGGGCCAGGCGATCCCCGACCGGCGCCTCGCGCTGATGTTCGCCTGCGCCCACCCCGCCATCGAGCGCGGCATGCGCGCGCCGCTGATCCTCCAGACTATCCTCGGCATGACCGCCGAGGACATTGCCAGCGCCTTCCTCGTTCCACCTGCCACGATGGGCCAGCGCCTCGTGCGCGCCAAGATGCGCATCAAGGATGCCGGCATCCCCTTCCGCGTCCCCGACCCGGAGGAACTGCCCGAGCGCCTGAGCGCCGTGCTCGACGCCATCTACGCCGCTTACTCGAAAGGCTGGAACGAGGTCGGCGATACCGGCACGCCCGAAATGGCCGACGAGGCCATCTGGCTCGGCCGCCTGCTCGTCTCGCTGCTTCCCGCCGAGCCCGAGGCCAGGGGCATGCTGGCCCTGATGCTCTACACCGAAGCCCGCCGCCGGGCCCGGCGCGATGCCGCCGGCGCGTATGTGCCGCTCGAAGCGCAGGACACAAGCCTCTGGGACGACTCGCAGATTGCCCTCGCCGAGCAACTCCTGCACGAAGCCAGCGCCGGCGGCCCCTCCGGCCGCTACCAACTCGAGGCCGCCATCCAGTCCGCCCACGTCGCCCGGCGCCTGGCGGGCGTGCCGAACTGGCCGGTGATCGTCGCCATCTACGATCATCTGCTGGCGCTGACCGGCTCGCCCGTCGTGCTGCTCAACCGCGCTGTGGCCGTGGGCGAGGTCGATGGTCCCGCCGCCGCGCTCGACGCCATCGCGCCGCTCGCGGCCGACAAGCGCATGCTGAGCTACCAGCCCTATTGGGCCGCCAAAGCGCATCTGCTCAAGCGCCTGGGCCAGTCCGCCGACGCGGTAGAGGCCTTCCGCGTCGCCATCGGCCTCACCACCGACGACGCGGTGAGGGCGTACCTCGCCAGTCAGATGAGCCCTTTGATCGTGTGAACTCATCAACTGCGTCATTCCCGCGAAGGCGGGAATCCAGACCGCGCTTTCCGACGTCCTCCGACCCCGGCTGGATTCCCGCCTTCGCGGGAATGACGTTGTGGATTAGGGTGAGACGGGAGGCCCCATGAACCAGATCGGCCAGATCGCCATCGCCGTCAGCAACACCGACCGCGCCGAGGCCTTCTACGAAGGCACGCTCGGCCTCAGGAAACTCTACCGCTACGGTGATCTCAGCTTCTTCGATTGCGCCGGCGTCCGCCTGATGCTCTCGCCGCCCGAGAACGGCGTCGCGGTAACGCCCTCGCAGGGCGCCCTCTATTTCCGCGTCGCCGACCTAAAGCTGGCCGTCGAAGGCCTCCACGCCAAAGGCGCCGAGATCGTCGCCGAACCGCATTTGTTGGCCCCGATGCCGGATCACGATTTGTGGATGGCGTTCACGAAAGACCCGGATGGCCACCTCATCGGCCTGATGATGGAAGCCCCGAAGGGGTATGTGGTCGCCTGACTGAGAGCAAACACCCCCTCACCAAGCTCCGCTACGGCTTCGCCTAGCTACGCTATCCTCCCCCACAAGTGGGGAGGACGCCCGTGCCGACTTCAGCGCCGGGTTCGCAGTCGTCATTCTCCCCCTGGTGGGGGAGAAAGTGAGCCTTGGGTTTGGTACTTCGCCAAACCCTTAGGCGAGCAAGTGAGGGGGTTCTTGCCCTCAGTCGGGTCCCCCCACCTCAACGGAAATCGTGACGGCCGCCTTCTTCCCTCGAGGCAAAGCCGTGGCGGGCCGTCCTCCCCCTCCCCTTGCTCCCCTCCCCGCTTTCCCTTATATCCCCGCGCCATGAAGCGCCCGTCACCCCTGGAGGACGGGCGCGTTGCTATTTCGCGTGAAATAGCGACACCAACCCAAGGATACGTTCCATGGCTTCGACTGAACTGAAGGCCAAGGCGCGGAGCGGGGTGGGCAAGGGGGCCGCTCGTGCACTGCGTCGTGAAGGCTGGATTCCCGCCGTCATCTACGGCGACAAGAAAGACCCTCTCCCCATCTCGATCTCGTACAACGAGGCGATGAAGTCGATCTATGCCGGCGGCTTCCTCAGCCACGTCATCACCGTCGACGTCGATGGCGCCAAGCACCGCGTGATCCCGCGCGACTACCAGCTCGACGTCGTCAAGGACTTCGCGCTGCACGTCGACTTCCTGCGCGTCGGCGCCCACACCAAGCTCAACGTCCAGGTGGCCGTCCACTTCGTCAACCACGACGCAAGCCCGGGCATCAAGAAGGGCGGCGTGGTCAACATCGTGCACCACACGCTCGAACTCTCGGTTCCCGCCGACCACATTCCGGAAGCGATCACCATCGATCTCACCGGCAAGGACATCGGCGACTCGATCCACGTGTCCTCGATCGCCCTGCCCGCCGGCGCGAGCGTGCGCTCGCATGAAGCGGACATGACGATTGCGACCATCGCCGCTCCGTCGGCGCTGAAGTCGGAAGAGGCTGCCGCTCCTGCCGCCGCCGCTCCGGCTGCCGGTGCCGCTCCGGCCGCCGGTGCCGCGCCCGCCAAGGGTGCTGCCGCTCCGGCCAAGGGCGCCGCCCCGGCCGCTCCGGCCAAGAAGTAATCTCGCCTTCCGGGATGGCCTCCGGGCCATCCCGCCCTCACCATCACATCACCCGGGAGACAGGCGATGCAGTTGATCGTCGGCCTCGGCAATCCCGGGGACAAATACCGTCTCAACCGCCACAATATCGGCTTCCTCGCGATCGACGAGATCGCGCGCAGGCATGGCTTTCCGCCGTTCCGCGACAAGTATAAGGGGCTGCTGAGCGAAGGCTCGATCGGCGGCGAGCGCGTGCTGCTGCTCAAGCCGCAGACCTACATGAATGCCTCCGGCGAAAGCGTCGAGGCTGTGGCGCAGTTCTATAAGCTCACCCCCGCCGACATCACCGTCGTCTACGACGAGATCGACCTCGTGCCCGGCAAGTCGCGCATCAAGCGCGGCGGCGGCGCCGGCGGCCATAACGGCATCCGCTCGATCGACCCGCGCATCGGCCCCGATTACCGCCGCATCCGGCTGGGCGTCGGCCATCCCGGCAACAAGGACGCCGTGATGCCCTGGGTGCTCGGCGATTTCAGCAAGGTCGACCGCACCGAATGGCTGGAACCGCTGCTCACCGCGCTGGCCGACAACGCCGCGCTGCTGGTCAGCGGCGACGACAACACGCTGATGAACAAGCTCGCCATCGCGGTCAACGGCGACGCCGCCGCCCGCGACCAGCGCCCCGACACCGCCGACCCGACCCGCAAGAAAGCGCCCGCGGGCCAATCCCATATCCGCGCCGCAAGGCCGAAACAGCCGCAAACGAAAGTGCCGGAAGGCGGTCCGATGGCCGCCATGCTGGCCAAGGTGTTCAAGAAGAACGAAAGCAAAGACGAATAGTCCGGTGATGGACCGCCCCTGATCCGGCCGCTTCGCGGCCACCCTCTCCCCAGAGGGGTGAGGGGCCGTCTTGCACCAGCCCCGCATTGACATCGCCCCGCCCTTCCACGATGTCAGGGCCAACGATTTCTGGAGATTTCCATGGGTTTCAAGATGGGGATCGTCGGCCTGCCCAATGTCGGCAAGTCGACGCTGTTCAACGCCCTCACCCGCACCGCCAACGCGCAGGCCGCCAACTTCCCGTTCTGCACCATCGAGCCGAACACCGGCGAGGTGGCGGTCCCCGATGCGCGCCTCGACAAGCTCGCGGTGATCGCAAAGAGCCAGCAGATCATCCCGGCGCGCATGAGCTTCGTCGACATCGCCGGCCTGGTTAAGGGCGCCAGCAAGGGCGAAGGGCTGGGCAACCAGTTCCTCGCCAATATCCGCGAATGCGACGCCATCGCTTACGTGCTGCGCTGCTTCGAGGACGGCAACATCATCCACGTCGCCAACAAGGTCGATCCGATCGCCGACGCCGAAGTGGTCGAGACCGAGCTGATGCTCGCCGATCTCGAGAGCCTCGAGAAGCGCCGCACCGGCGTCGAGAAGAAGGCCAAGCAGGGCGACAAGGAAGCCAAGGTCACCCTCGAGCTGATCGACCGCGCCCTCGTCCTGCTGCGCGACGGCAAGTCGGCGCGCCTCGTGCAGCGCTCGGCCGACGAAGAGAAGGCCTTTCGCGAACTGCAGCTGCTGACCAGCAAGCCGGCGCTCTATGTCTGCAACGTCGACGAGGCCTCCGCCGCCACCGGCAACTCGATGACCAAACAGGTCGAGGCCTACGCCAAGCAGCACAACGCCGCCGTCATCGTCATCTCGGCCGAGATCGAGAGCCAGCTGGCGCAGTTGCCCGACGCCGAGCAAGCAGAATACCTCGAATCGCTCGGCCTGCACGAACCGGGCCTCAATCGCCTGATCCGCGAGGCCTACCAGCTGCTCGGCCTGCAGACCTATTTCACGGCCGGCCCCAAAGAGGCGCGCGCCTGGACCATTCATAAGGGCGACCGCGCCCCGCAGGCCGCCGGCGTCATCCACTCCGATTTCGAGCGCGGCTTCATCCGGGCCCAGACCATCGCCTACGACGACTATGTCGCCCTCGGCGGCGAAGTCGCGGCGAAGGAACACGGCAAGGCCCGCGACGAGGGCAAGGAATATGTCGTCCGCGATGGCGACGTGATGCTGTTCCGCTTCAACACCTGAACTGGCCCCGGGCCAGCTTCCCCGCTATCCTCGCCACCTCGGCCATTTCGAGGAGGCAGCGATGGCGACCGCGTACAATGTGGTGCGTTTCAAGGTGAAGCCCGGCATGGAGGACAGGTTCGTCGAAAGCCAGCGCAAATCGCTGAGCGGTGGGGCCATCCCCGGCTCGCTCGACGCCGCGCTGATCAAGACCGGCGAGCGCACCTATTGCTTCATCGGCAAGTGGACGAGCTTCGCCGACATCGTCGCCGCGCGTCCCCAGATGATCGGCTTCCTCGACGAAGTCCGCCCCTTCCTCGAAGACCTCGGCAGCGGCCTCGGCATCACTGATCCCGTCTCGGGCGAGGTAGTGGCCCAACGCTGAGGCCGCGGTCTGGTCCTTGGCGGCCCGCCGGGGTTGACGTATACGTCAACCTGCCATGAACCCGATCACCGCCAATCGCCGGCACTATGAGGATCTCGCCATCGGCGAGGTGATCGACCTCGGCCGCACCACCGTGACGCGCGAGATGATCGTCACCTTCGCGCGCGAATTCGACCCGTTTCCGTTCCATCTCGACGAGGCTGCCGCGAAAGCCTCGCTGCTGGGCGGCCTCGCCTCGTCCGGCTGGCAGACCGCGGCGCTGAGCCTCAAAATGCTGGGCGACGCCTTCCTCACCAAGATCGCCTCGATGGGCGGCCTCGGCTTTTCCGACCTCAAATGGAAAAAGCCCGTGATGGTGGGCGACACGATCGGCGGCACCGCCACCATCGCGGGCCTCCGCCGCTCGCGCCACCACCCCGAGCGCGGCATCGTCACCCTCGATTTCGACATCCGCAACCAGCGCGGCGAGCCGGTGATGACCATGCGGCTGGCCAATCTCATCGAGCTGCGCGATCCGTCCGTGCCGCTGCTCGAGGGAGAAAATCCGTGACCCGCTGGTTCGAGGACATCGCGCCGGGCGAAATATTCGAGCTGGGCAGCCACGATTTCACCGAGGCCGAGATCATCCGCTTCGGCCAGCTCTACGACCCGCAATATTTCCACGTCGATCCGGAAGCGGCAAAGCACAGCCATTTCGGCGGGCTCGTCGCTTCGGGCTGGCACACCGTGTCGGTCGGCCATCGTCACATGGTGGATGCCCTGTTTGCCGAAGAAGAGCGCCTGCGCGGCCTCGGCCAGGAGCCGGGCGTCTCCGGCCCCTCCCCCGGCGTCAACACCATGCAGTTCAAGGCGCCCGTCCGGCCCGGCGACCGCGTCACCTACACCCTGGTGGTGACCGGCAAGCGGCCCTCCAACTCGATCCCCGGCTGGGGCCTGCTGTTCAACACCATCGAGGCGACCAACCAGCGCGGCGAGCTGGTCTACCACGCCGAACTGGTCGGCTTCTCCAAGCTGCGCGACTACAAAATGCCACTAAGGCTGCGTCTGCTGCTGGCGTTGACCCGACTCCCCGTTTTGGGGAAATTGCTGGCCTCACGCACCGGATGATTTCATGCACCGCCTCGTCCTCGCTCTCGGCCTGCTCAGCCTCGCCGCTCCCGCTCTCGCGCAGGACGACACCCCGCCTCCCCAGGTGGACACGGGCGTGACCGTCAGCCCGGCCGAGGGCAATTGGGGCTGCACTGCGCTGGTCGACGGCACCAAGGCGGGACTGCTGACCATCTTTGCCGGCAGCTACGGCTATGCCTCCGCCAATTTCGGCTCGACCGCCTCGGGCAGCGGCACGGCGCAGATGGGGTCGGACGGCGTCAAGTTCCTCGACGGCAATCTCACCACCGTCGGCATCACCACGGCGCTCGCCAGCATCGATGCGGATGGCAACGACGTCCTGACGCTCTACACACCCGACAAGGCGGTCCTCAGCTGCGTCCCGCGCTGAAATCGATTACAAACCGCCATCAACTTTTCGTGTATCCACGTTCTACTGCAGCCGACAATTGTTCGGATGTCGAACATATTGCTCACTGAGCCGTGATATTAGCGTTCGCCCAGACAAGAACGCTGTCCTAATCTTTGCGATGTTTTAATTCGGATACGGAATGAACCCGTATCTTAGGGATAATTCCTATCAGTTTCGCTAGTTGTCCTTATGGCGTTCCTGCGGCCTACTTGCAGCATCGGATACTACCCAGAGGGATGTTCCAATGCCTTTGCTTAACAACGCTGCAGCCCTGACCTATCGGCCCTATCTCAACCGCCATCGCGTCATCTACGTGCTGCATGCCGACGCCGCCGAGTCCGAGGATGTCGTTTCCGCTTTCACCGAGCAGGGCTTCATGGCCTCCAGCGCGTCCTCGATCGATGCCCTCGCCCGGCTCATCGAGCTGCACCGCCCCGACGTGGTGCTCATCGACCTCGCCACCCTGTCCAACGACACCAATCTGGTGAGCACGCTGCGCTCGCTGGCGTTCGGCGTGCGCGTCTTCGCTCTCGCCGATAACAACCCCGACGCCGCCAGCGTGGTGCGCGCCGTGCGCTCCGGCGCCATCTCGGTCTTTGTAAAGCCGTTCCAGTTGACCGAGATGATGCGCGAAGTGATCGAGGAGTTCCGCTCCGACCTGCGCGCCGGCGACGACAGCGGCCCGGTGGTCCAGGGCATGTCCTCGCTCTCGGGCCGCGAGCTCGAGGTGCTGCGCCACGTGGTGGCCGGCGAGACCAACAAGGAAGCCGCCATCGCGCTGGGCATTTCGCCGCGCACGGTCGAGGTGCACCGCGCCGCCGCCATGCGCAAGCTCGGCGCGCGCAACACCGCCGACATGATCCGCATGGCCCTCAAGGGCTAGGTTTTGCCTGGGTTTTGGCGGCGCGCCGATGTGCGCCGCCATCGAGGCCCGCTCGTCAGCTGAGCTGCAGCGCGCCGCGCCGCACCGCTTCGACGATCGTGTGCGTCCGGTTGAGCGTGCCGTAGCGCGTCGCCACGTTGCGATAGTGGAACATCACCGTCGCCGCCGAGATGCCGAGGATTTCCCCCACATCTTCCGCCGACTTGCCCTCGGCCAGCCAGTGCAGCACCTGCATCTCGCGATCGCTGAGATCGGCCGCCATCGATTTCTGGTGGGCCCGCACCTGCCCGAGCCGGCCGTGGAACGCCATGCACAGCATCGTCAGGTACTGTTCCGTTTCCGGCGGCAGCCATTCGTCCGCGATCCGGATGAACACCCCGCCATGGTCGGGATGCGGCATCGGCGCGATGAGGCCCGCCATCGAGAAGTCGCCGGCGCTGTCGAGGATGAAGCGCCCGATGGCGTGCACGCCCTCGAGTCGAACGTCGCTCCAGAACAGCGGGCGCAGCGAGTGTTGCGGAATCTCGCCGGGTGTACGGCCCTCGACCCAGCCGACCAGATCGAAGTACTCGGTCAGCCCGATGAGGCCATGCTGAGCCGCGCCCGCCGCAGGGCTTGCCGAGGGAGCGAAGACCAGCGCGAACGCCGTTCCACCCGCCTCGGTGATAGCTTCTGCGAACCGCTCCAGCAGGCTACGCTCGTCCGGCGCCTGCAGGATTCCGGTCAGCCGAGCCAGTATGTGGCCATAGTCCGACACTTCGAGCACCCAATAAGCGATAGTGGCGAAGCACTTGCTGATTTGCCAATAGGTAAAACCCGATGCATTTTCGCCCTCATCCCCGATGATAACGTGAGCGCTCTAATATTTGTGCAACGAGCACGCGCGTGGCGCATTGGCACCTGTGACACGCAGAGCTATCGTAAGCCCGTGCATCGGGGCGGGTTGCGTCAGCCACCCCAGGGGCCCGGCCCTCAAAGCCGGGGAGTCGAAATGCGCGACGATCTATTGGACGATGTGCCGGCGGACAGTCTGGTACGCGTTGAAGCGGGGTTGGAGAGGCTGACGGCGCGCGAGCGCCAGATCCTCAAGCATGCCTTTGCGGGCGAAACCGCACGCGACTCCGCCAGCAGCCTCGGCATCAGCCCGCGCACTGTCGAACTGCATCGCCAGCAGGCCCTCGCCAAGCTCGGCGTGCGCAACCTCGTGCAGGCGGTGCGCATGATCGCGCTGGTCGAACGCAAAGAGAGCGCGCCGGCCCGCTGAGGCAACGGCCCGTCGCCCGATTGCCCGCAAGGCTCGCGGGGCCGATGCCGGCGGAACCGCGCGAGGCTCTAGATCCGCGCCCATCGCGCACGCAGCTTGTCCGCGCCGCCCGGATCGAACAGGTCGACGACGAGGCCGGCATTCGACAACCGCGCCGGTGCACCGCAGCAGGCCACCGTGCGTGGTGCGTGCCGAACGCAAGAAGAGCGTACCTCTCCGCTACGACAGCGGCTCTTCGACCGATCGGCCGCGAGGCCCGCGGGTCAATGCCCGGGGAACGGGACGAGGCTCTCGATCCGCACGTCCATCGCGCGCAGCTTGTCCGCCCCGCCCAGATCGAACAGGTCGATGACGAAGCCGGCGTTCTCGACCACCGCGCCGGTGCGTCGCAGCAGGCCCACCGCGGCGACCGCCGTGCCGCCCGTCGCGATCAGGTCGTCGATCAGCAGCACCTTGTGGACGCTGCTCAGCACGTCGGCGTGAATCTCGATCGTATCGACGCCGTACTCGAGCGTGTAGTTCTGCCCGATCGTGGCGCCCGGCAGCTTGCCGCGCTTGCGGATGGGCACGAAGCCCACGCCCATCTCGATCGCCACGCCGGCGCCGAAGATGAAGCCACGGGCCTCGATGCCCGCCACATGCGTGATGCCGAGCCCGCTATGCGCCGCCGCCAGCCGCTCGACGCTCTCCTTGAACCCCTGCGGGTGCTCGATGAGCGTGGTGATGTCGCGAAACAGGATGCCCGGCTTGGGATAGTCCGGGATGGTGCGGATCAGCGATTTGAGGTCGAGCATGTCAGGTCCGGCGTGCGATCTTGCGGGCCACCACGCCAGCGCGGAACGCCGTCTCGAGCGTTGCCTCCTGCGCCGCCTCGCGCATGCGCGGCGTGATCAGCAGCGGCGCAGCCTTTACCGCCGCGCGCACCATCGGATGGCGGGCGACGGCGATGGTGACGCCGATCAACGTGGCGGCAGTGCGGATCGGCGACATGGCATGACTCCGTGGTTCGCCGGAATGTAGCACCGTGGGGGCAGATGGGAAGGGCGCGATGGCCGCAGTCGGGTCACGTCGCCATCGGTTCGTCCCTCCCCTACGGCATCGCCGTGGGGGAGGTGGCGCGAAGCGACGGAGGGGGTGGCCGCTTGCGCTGCTCTAGCTGCCGCGAGGCTTGGAGGCCGGGGCCACCCCCTCCGTCGCCTTCGGCGCCACCTCCCCCATCGCTGCGCGATAGGGGAGGCCCCGACTGCCACAAACAAAAAGGGCGCCGAAGCGCCCTTTCCACATTCACTGCATCCGAGCTCAGTGCTCGACGTTGCGCCAGACGCGCTGCTTGACCAGCCACATCAGCACGGCGAACAGCAGCAGGAAGGTCAGCACGCGGAAGCCCGCCGACTTGTTGGCATCGAGGTGGGGCTCGGCCATCCACATCAGGAACGCCGCGACGTCGGCGGAGTATTGCGGCACCGTCTGCGGCACGGTGGTGCCGTCGGCGGAGGCGCCATAGACCACCTGCCCGTCCGACAGCGGCGGCGGCATGCCGATCGCGTGGCCCGGGAAGTAGACGTTGTAGTACTTGCCGTCGGGCAGGCTGAAGGGCTCGCCCTGCGTGTCGGTGACGCCGGCCGGCGCCGCTTCCAGATAGCCGTTGAGCAGCGCGTGGATATAGTCGACGCCGCCCTCGGCATAGGTGGTGAAGTAGTTGCCGATCCACTGCGGGAACGGGTCCTCGACGCCGCGCGCCTTGGCCAGCACGCTCATGTCGGGCGGCACGATGCCGAACGAAGCCTTGAGGTCGGCCGGGCTCTGGTCCGGTCCCGGCCAGCGGTCGGACGGCAGCGCCGGGCGCTTGCCGCCATCGGCATCTGGATCGGCGACGGTGTACTGCGCCGCCAGCGCCTTGACCTGGCCCTCGGAGAAGGCCGGCCCGCCGGGCTCGCTCAGGTTGCGGAACGCCAGCAAATGCGCGGAGTGGCAGTTGGCGCACACTTCGCGGAACACCTGGAAGCCGCGCTGCAGCTGGTTCTGGTCGAAGCTGCCGAATGGGCCGGCGAAGCTCCAATGCTGCTTTTCGACTTCCTGCGTACCCAGATTGACCGGCTTGGCCGCGTCTTCCTGCGCGAAGACGGGAGCCGCCAGTCCGAGGGCCAGGACTGCTGCAGCGACGATTGTCGTGATCTTGATCATGCTGTTGCGGTCCTGAGGGTCAGTTGGTCGCCGGCACGGGCTTGCCGAGCACCGGCGCAGAGATCGAGTTGGGCAGCGGCAGCGGCCTCTCGAACCGCCCGAGCAGCGGCAGGATGATGAGGAAGTAGGCGAAGTAGTAGGCCACCGAGAGCTTCGAGATGTCGGCCACCCGGAAGATGTTCAGCACCTTGTAGTCCGGCTCCAGCGCGCCATAGTACATGAGCGCCAGGAAGTTGATCACGAACAGCCAGTAGAACCAGCGGAACGCCGGCCGGTAGTTGCCCGAGCGTACCTTCGACGTATCGAGCCACGGCACGAAGAACAGGATCAGGATCGAGCCGCCGAAGAAGATGACGCCGAGCAGCTTGCTGTCGATGATGAAGTTGAAGTCGATGGCGCGCAGGATCGCGTAGAACGGCAGGAAGTACCATTCCGGCACGATCTTGGGCGGCGTCACCAGCGCATTCGCCATGATGTAGTTGTCGGCGTGGCTGAGGATGTCCGGCGCGAAGAAGGCCAGCCAGGCGAAGGGGATGCAGAACACCACCACCGCGAAGAAGTCCTTCATCGTGTAGTAGGGATGGAACGGCACGGTATCGCGCTTTTCCTTCACCTCGACGCCCAGCGGGTTGTTGTTGCCCGGCACGTGCAGCGCCCAGATGTGCAGCACCACCACCGCCGCGATGATGAACGGCAGCAGGTAATGCAGCGAGAAGAAGCGGTTGAGCGTCGGGTTGTCCACCGCGAAGCCGCCGCGCAGCAGCTGCAGCAGCGGATCGCCGATGATCGGGATCGACGAGAAGATGTTGGTGATCACCACCGCGGCCCAGTAGCTCATCTGGCCCCACGGCAGCACGTAGCCCATGAACGCCGTCGCCATCATCAGCAGGTAGATGATGACGCCCAGAATCCACAGCACCTCGCGCGGCGCCTTGTACGAGCCGAAATACAGCCCGCGGAAAATGTGGATGTAGACGGCAAAGAAGAACATCGACGCGCCGGTCGAGTGCACCGCCTGGATCAGCCTTCCGCCATTGACGTCGCGCTTGATCATCTCGACCGAGTCGAAGGCCAGCGCCGCGTTCGGCGTGTAATGCATCGCCAGCACGATGCCGGTGACGATCTGCACGCCCAGCATGAAGGCGAGGATGGCGCCGAACGTCCACCAATAGTTGAGGTTCTTGGGAGTCGGGTAGTCGATGAGGGTCGACTTGGCGAACCCCATGAGCGGCAGGCGGTCTTCGAACCACTTCGCCACCGGGTGGCTGGGGACGTATTTCTCGGCGTCGTGCGCGGACATCTTGTTCTTCCCCCTCAGCCGATCTGGATCTTGGAGTCGCTGAGGAACTTGTACGGCGGGATCACCAGGTTCTTTGGCGCCGGACCTTTGCGGATGCGGCCCGAGGTGTCGTACTGCGAGCCGTGGCACGGGCACAGCCAGCCACCGAACTCGCCCTGGTCGCCGTTCGGGATGCAGCCGAGGTGCGTGCAATTGGCGATCATCACCAGCCACTGGTCGTGGCCCTTCATGACGCGCGCTTCGTCCGTCTCGGGGTCCTTGAGGTCGCCCAGCGGCACGGCCCGCGCATCGTCGATGTTCTTCTGCGTGCGGTGCCGGATGAACACCGGCAGGCCGCGCCACTTCACCGTGACCGTCGAGCCTTCGTCGATGTGGCTGAGGTCGAACTCGGCCGAGGCGAGCGCCAGCACCGAGGCGTCGGGATTCATCTGATTGATGATCGGCCAGGCTACCGCGCCGACCGCCACCACGCCGACCGCCGCCGTCGCGACATAGATGAAGTCGCGCTTGCCTGGGTCGGGCGCGTCATGCGCCAAATTCGATTCTGTCGCCAAGGTCGGAAATCCCTGCCTGATGCCTTATTTCGCGCCGCTTTGCGGGCCCCCGCTCCGCGCGCAAGATGACCGTCACACGCCCTCAACAGCGCGTGATTTGGGTGTCTTTTTGCACTCTCCTAACCGCTTGTCCAGCCTACGAGACCGGGCGAAAACGCGGATGCGACACTATACCCACACGCTTTAGCCACACCGCCGCCACGGAGGCGCCAATGCCCGTCGAGCTCGCTCTCTACCAGCCCGATATCGCCCAGAACACCGGCACCCTGCTCCGGCTGGGCGCCTGTATCGGGGTCAGGCTCCACATCATCCACCCCACAGGCTTTCCGTTCTCGCGCCGCGAGCTCAAGCGCGGCGGCCTCGACTATCTCGAACTCGCCGATTTCGAGGAGCACGACAGCTACGCCCATTTCGACGCCGCCCGCCGCGCCGCCGGCCGGCGGCTGGTGCTGCTCACCACCAAATCTTCCGAGTCGGCCTACGCCGCCGCCTACCGCGACAGCGACATCCTGATGGTGGGCCGCGAGAGCGCCGGTGTGCCCGCCGAAGTCGCCGCCGACGCCGATTTGCGCATCCGCATCCCCATGCTGCCGGAGCGCCGCTCGCTCAATGTCGCGGTGGCGGCCAGCCTGATTTTGGGCGAGGCGCTGCGCCAGACGGGGGCGTTCGATGCACTGGTCTAGCCTTCATGGCGTCATCCAGCTTGATCATCGCGACCCGCATCTATTCCACAACGTCATTCCCACGAAGGCGGGAATCCAGATTGCGTTCACGAACGTCCGAAGACCCGGTCTGGATTCCCGCCTTCGCGGGAATGACGCAGTGGGTAGAACCATCGCCTACCGGAACAGTGCCGGGTACAGGTCGTCCCAATTCGGGTTCATCTCTTCGATGAGCCGGACCTTCCACGCCCTCTTCCATTTCTTGAGCTGCTTCTCGCGCCTGATTGCGGGCTCGGCAAATTCGAGCCATTCGTACCAGACCAGCATGTGGACGCCGTAGCGTTTCGTGAAGCCATCAACGAGGTCGTCGCGATGGATGGCAATGCGCGTCGGCAGTTGGCTCGTTACGCCCGTATAGATCGTGCCGTTCTTCTTGCTTGCCAGCATGTAAACGAAGAAATGCCTACCCATCGACTGGTCCCCCCGAGCCAGCCCCATCCGCAACGTCATTCCCGCGAAGGCGGGAATCCAGATTGCGTTCACGGACGTCCGCGAACCCGGCCTGGATTCCCGCCTTCGCGGGAATGACGCAGCGGGTGGGCAATAACGTCGGGGGCCACGTTTTCGCAGGCGGCGCCCATCACAGGCTATGGCTATAACTCACCATCACCCCGGCGGACGAGAAGCTGCCGAAATTCGTCGAGGCCGTCACCCGCCCGCTCAGCACCGAGAGCGGATCGAGGTCGAGGCTGGCGCCCACCGTCCCGCTCAGCAGCCCGTAGCCCATCGGTCCGGCGCCTGCGCCGAACGGCAACCCCGCGATTGAGGCGTTGACGCCGGTGCCGCTGAGATAGACGCCCGACAGGCTCACCCCGCCGAAGATCTTGGTGCGGTCGTCGAGCTTGTGCGTCGCATCGACGCCGACGCTGGCGGTCAGCCGCTGCGCATCGATGGCGCTGAACACGCCGGGGAACGCCCCGTCATGCTCGGTGTAGCCGCCCAGATGGATCGCGCCGTAATTGAGCTCGACATAGGGCATCAGCGTCGTCAGCTCGTCGATCGGTGTCGCATAGGCCATGTGCACCACTGCGCCGAAGCCGGCGCCCGATGTATGCCCGGTCGAGGTCGAGCTGCCGCCGCCATTGGCATAGACGCGCTCGAAGCTCGCATCGATGATCGCTCCCAGGCTCACCGCGACGCGCGCCTGCACGCCCTGCTCCGGCATGTGCGCCGCATAGCCGCCGAGCACCGCCTGCGTCGTGTCGTAGCTGCTGGCGCCCGGCCCGCCACCGGCAAAGGCGTCGAGCCCGCCGCTGACGCCCACCGAGTTCTCGTCGTCGAGGTAGCGCGCGATGCCGAACTGCGAGCCGAGGCTGCCGCCGGCGGTCGTGCCGCTGCCATAGCCGCTCGCGCCGCCGCTGACCCAGTAGCATAGCGGTGTCGTCGCCACGCTCGCCCCTGCCCCGCGCTGGCAATACTCATTGTCGGCGAAATCGGCGAAGTGCGCCGCCAGCAGCTTGGTGCCCTTGTCGATCGTGGTGATCGTCGTGCCCACCGAGACCGGCGTGGTGATCGCCGCGAACTTGCCGAGCTTGGCGATCCACGAGCCATACGAGCCCGTGCCCGTACCCGTGACGACGATCGACTTGGGATCGCCGCTCGCCTCGTCGTTGACGACGCGGACCGCCGTCGCATCGGTCAGCCGGTGATTGCGCTGGCTGTCGCCCGAGGGGAAATCCTTGCCGTCGAGGCCGACGCCCGCATTCTCGAGCGCGCCCTGGATGGATTCTGCCCGCACCACATTCATGTTGTCGTCGAGCTGCCAGTAGACCGCGAGATCTTCGTCGTCGCCATCGTCATCATAGACGGCCTTGCCGACGATCACGTGCCCGCTGTCATCCACCGCTTCGGCCATGCTGCCCACGCGCTCGGCCTCATCGGGCAGCGAGCTCGGGCCGAGGGAGCTGTCGAGCACCATCAGGCTGTTGGTCGCCCAGGTGCCTTCCGTCGGCGTCCAGGCCGCCGCCAGCGGCGGGCCGTCTTCTTCGTCCACGACCTGTGCGACCCAGCCGACCGCCAGATTACCGTCATTGGAGATCGCCCGGCCCTCACCGAAGGCGTAGTCCGGTTCCTCGCCGCCCGGATCGAGGGTCAGCTTCTGCATGCCTTCGTCGAACGCATCGTCGAACAGGTCATAGACGAAGGGACGCGGACTGAAATCGGCGTGCGGACTTGTGGCGGTCCAGCCGCGGCGCACATCCTCATAGCTGCCGGCATAGCCCGACCAGCCGACCGCCTGCCCCTTGTCGTTCACGTCGTTGGCGATGCTGTCCTCGTCCTCGTTGTCGAGGTAGCCCATGCCGGTCGCGACCCAGTCGCCTTCCGGCTCGTCGGGAATCCACATCGTCGCCTCGAAATCGGCGTCCGACGGATCCTCGCCATTCGTTTCCTGCGCGACGCCGGAGAAGCCGGCGATGAACTCCATGTCGGTGTCCATCACGGTGTGGTCGCTGATCGCATTGGCGCCGCCGACCTCGAAGCCCTCGCCTTCCTGCACCAGGTTGATCACCGGCAGCAGCTTGGCCGAGGACCAGCCATTGGCGGTCTTGTTCCAGTAGAGCGGCAGCTGCCAGTCGAACTCCGGGTCCTCCTCGCCTTCGAGATACCTGCCATCGGCCACGCCGACGATGCGTTCCGACCCTGCCGCGATGTCGGTCGCGAAGGTGAGATAGGAGAGTTCATCCGCATCGCCGCGGCTGATGTCGTAGAACTGCACCGCGCTCTCGTCGGAATCCGGATCGACCAGCGAGTCCCCGAGGAACATCAGCGAGTCCGGCTCGGGGCTCCACGCCGCCGCCTGCCCGAAGCGCTGGTTGTTGTCCTCGCCCTCGAACTGCACCCCGCCGACCACCACCGAGCCGTCCGCATTCATGTCGGCGCCGGTGAGCCCGTTCTCTTCCGGGGAGTCCGAGATGTGCTCGTAATAATGCGCCTGCGGTTTGGCGGGCACTTCGCTGAACACGCTCGGTGTGGCGGGAACCGCCAGCGCCGGCGCGGCGCTGATCGCCAGACCGAGCGCCAGCAGGCTGACAGTGGACTTGAGACGGAAAGCAACACGCGGCACGGTATAGCCCCCAACAGGCGAAAACCTTATGAAAAGTTAATACAGTGCCCGTCCGGAGTCGAATCGAAGCCGATCACGACTTCGCGTTACTTGCGGCAGGCCGGCGGTTCGCTGCGACGCTGTGGCCAGCGCACAACACCCTTTGGCCCGCTATGAGAGGCGCCGCGCCCCAGACCACGGACTTCCCCCGATGACCCTGCCCGCCGATATCGATGCCCGCAAAGCCACCGCCGCCAAATGGTTCCGCCAGGTCCGCGACGACCTCTGCGCCCGCCTCAACGCCATCGAGCTCGAGGGCGGCGTGCAGAGCAAGCTCCCGCCGGGCCGCTTCGAGATCAAGCCGTGGAGCCGGCCCGAAGGCGGCGGCGGCGAGATGGGGTTCCTGCACGGCCGGGTGTTCGAGAAAGCCGGCGTGCACATCTCCATCGTCCATGGCCGCTTCAGCGAAGAATTCGCCAAGCAGATGCCGCATACCGAGGCGGGCGCCGAATTCTGGAGCGCCGGCGTCTCGGTGATCGTTCATCCGTGGAACCCCAACGTGCCGGCCGCGCACATGAACACGCGCATGATCGTCACCGGCAAATGGTGGTTCGGCGGCGGCGGCGACCTGACCCCGGTGCTCGACCGCCGGCGCACCCAGTCCGACCGCGACAGCGTCGATTTCCATGCCGCCTTCAAGGCCGCCTGCGGCGCGCACGGCGTCGATTACGAGCGCTACAGGAAGTGGTGCGACGACTACTTCTTCCTCAAGCACCGCAACGAGCCGCGCGGCATCGGCGGCATCTTCTACGACAACCACAATTCCGGCGACTGGGACGCCGATTTCGCCTTCACCCGCGACGTCGGCCGCGCCTTCCTCGACGTCTACCCCAATCTCGTGCGCCGTAACTTCAATGCGCCGTGGACCGCCGCCGATCGCGACGAACAGCTGGTCCGCCGCGGCCGCTACGTCGAGTTCAACCTGCTCTACGACCGCGGCACCACCTTCGGCCTCAAGACCGGTGGCAATGTCGAAGCGATCCTGTCATCCATGCCCCCCGAGGTGCGCTGGCCGTAAGGGGGACGGATGACGCTCAGTGCCGTATCGATCAAAGGCTATCGTTCGGTCCGCAAGCTCTATCTGCCGCTGCGGCGGCTGACTGTCCTCGTCGGCGGCAACGGCGTCGGCAAGACCAACCTCTACCGCTCGATCGAGCTGCTGCACCACGCCGCCACTGGCAGCATCGCCCATGAGCTGGCGCGCGAAGGCGGCCTCGCTTCCGTCTTCTGGGCGGGCGGCAAGAATCTCACTCCAGACGGCAGCTTCGATCCCAAATACCGCACCGATGGCTACCGCGTGAGCGACAAGGCCCGGCTGGAACTCGAAGCCCGCCTCGAGATCGACGACCTGCTGCCGTCCTATGGCATCGAGCTCGGCTTCAAGGCGCCCAACGACCCCGCCTTCGACGGCGAAGCCCTGATCAAGAGCGAGGCCCTCGACCTGCACGAAGGCTCGCGCGCCGTCCGCGTCATGGAGCGCAAGAACCGGGTCGTCTGGGCCCGCGACAACAAGGGCGCGCGCGAGGTGATCGACCAGCATCTGCTGCCGAGCGAAACCGCTCTCTCCTCCCTGCGCGCCGGCAGGGCCGAGATTGCCGTGGTGCGTCAGGAGCTCGGTAATGCCAGATTTTTCCATGGCTTCCGCACCGATGCTGATTCAGCGCTTCGGCGGCCGGCGCGTGCGGTCACCTCCCCGCTGCTCGCCTCCGATGGCAGCAATCTCGCAGCGGTCTTTGCGACGCTCCGCATCATCCGCGAAGAAACCATCGACCTCGATCGGGCGATCGATCTCGCCTTCCCCGGCGCCGAGCTGGTCGTGCCGCCGCCCGGTGAATTCGCCACCTTCGGCATGATCTTCCCGCAGACACCCAAG
The DNA here is from genome assembly GCA_048498015.1 of Pseudomonadota bacterium. Taxonomy (GTDB): domain Bacteria; phylum Pseudomonadota; class Alphaproteobacteria; order Rhizobiales; family Devosiaceae; genus Devosia_A. Next base: position 66,915 of record JBEHYU010000010.1, on the reverse strand, counting down.
CGCGTCTTCTGGGCGCACGAGCTGTCGGACGGCACGCTGCAGTTCCTCGCGCTGATGGGCGCCCTGCTGTCCTACCGCCTGCCCTCCTTCGTCGCGCTCAACGAGCCCGAAACCAGCCTCCATCCGAACCTGCTGCCCGCTTTGGCGCAGACCATCGTCAAGGCGGCCGAGCGCGCCCAGATCTGGGTCGTGACGCACTCGCAACCGCTCGCCGACGCGATCGCCGACCTGAGCGGTACGAGGCCCTACGAAGTCATCCGCGACGATGACGGCACCTCGATCGCGGGCCTCAACGCCCTCGGGCAGTTCGCCGACGAGTAGGAACCGATGCCCGCCGATGCCCGTTTCCCCCACCCGAGGGCAAATGGAGGTTTCGATGAAGCAGTATGAATGCCTCGTGCCGGGCTGTCCGTGGCACACCCAGGCCGACAACGAGGCCGAGATCGTGCGCCGCGCCAGCAATCACCTGCAGGAGGTTCATGGTGAAACACTCGTGCGGCCGGAGATGATCGACCGCATCAAGCAACGCATCCACGCCGCCGCTAAGGCCGCATGAGCTGAATCAGCGCCTCACGATCCAGCCGGAAGTCGCTGGCAATCCATAGCTTTTCGAGCCGCTCCAGCTCGGCCCCCAGCGCGGGGCCGGGCTTCATGCCATGCTCTATCAGCACCCCGCCGCCGAGTGGAAACCGCGGCACCTCGAGCCCCTCCAGCCGGTCCACCACCGCTGCCTTCCCCGCCTCCGTCCACCCCTTGAGCGTGGCCGCCACCTCCACCGCATCCGCCAGCGCCGCCGGATACCGATACGCCGCCTCGTTGAGATGGAAGTCGCTCAGGAGCTTGGCGGCCGCGATGATCGTCTCGGCCAGCCCGATATCGTCATTGCTCAACCGCCAGCGCCGCTTGAGAGTCTCCGCCCCGACCCCCGCCACCAGCAGCGCCAGCCGCGCCCCGAAATTCGCCTTGCGCACATGCCGCTCATACGCCGCCAGCTGCTCGACCAGCGCCAGCGGCAAGTCCAGCACGCCGGCCTCGACCATCTCGCTCAGCGTGCTCGCCATCTTCGGCAGTCCCAGCATGCGCCGCATCTCGCTGCCCACTCGCTCTGCCGACAGCTCGCCCAGCGTGCCGGCGGCGCGCGTCACGGCGGCGAGCCCTTCGGCATCGAATTCCTGCCGCCCATGGCTCGTCGAAAAGCGGAAGAACCGATAGACCCGCAGCCGGTCCTCGGCGATACGCCTGTCCGGATCGCCGATGAATCTGATCCGCCCCGCAAGGCAGTCCTCAGCCCCGCCCAGCGGATCGAACAGCGTGCCATCCATGCCGCAATAGAGCGCGTTCAGCGTAAAATCCCGCCGCTCGGCGTCGCGTGCCCAATCGGTGCCGAACCTCACCACGGCGTGCCGGCCATCGGTCTCGACGTCTTCGCGCAGCGTCGTGACCTCGATGGTCGTGTCGCCAAGCCCGAGCGTTACCGTGCCGTGCTCGATGCCGGTCGGATACACCGCAATCCCCGCCTCGCCGGCCCGCCGCGACACCTCCGTCGGGGTCAGCGTGGTGGCGAAATCGATCTCCGGTGCCTCGCGCAGCACGTCGAGCAGCGTATCCCGCACCACGCCGCCGACCGCCCGCGTGCTGCCCTGCGCGCCATCGAGCAGCGCGAACAGCCGCTGCACCTCCGGCTGCGCCAGCCAGGCGGCATCCTTCAGGCGCTTGAGGGCGGCCGCGGGGATCATGCTGCCGCCGCGTCCTTCAGCACCAGTTCGTAGAACCGCCGCGTCAAATTCGCCGTGATGCCCCAGATCACCTGGCCCTCATGCGCGATCTGCCAGGTGGTATGCTCGACGTCGCGCCGCTTGATGCGGAACGTACCAAAGCCCTCCTCGCTCATGATCAGCGATAGCGGCACCTCGAACACCGTCTTCACCTCGCCCGGATTGGCCATGAAGGCGTGGCTCGGCCGCACCTCCGCGACCACCGGCGTGATGAGATAGTTGGACCCGGTGAAATAGGCCGGCAGATAGCCCAGGATACGCGCATCGGCCGCCTCGAGCGCCACCTCTTCATGCGCCTCGCGCAACGCGGCAGCCCCCGGCCCGCTATCCTCGGGATCGATCTTGCCACCGGGAAACGCCACCTGCCCCGAATGCGATCGCAGGTCCGGCGAGCGCTCGGTGTAGAGCACGCTCAGCATATCGCTGCGCCGCACCAGCGCGATCAGCACGGCGGCATCGCGCGGCGGGCCCGAGAACCCGCCTTCCGGCATCCAGTCTGGCGTGAGCGTCGCCGTCTCTTCGGCCGCCTGAGGATTGGGCAGCAGCCGAAGCCTGATTCGCTCGATCAGATCATCGGCTGCCGACAAGGATACCTCAGGCGTTACGAGTGCCGCTTGGCTCCGAACGCGCCGATCCTGCCCTTGATCCGCGTCGCCAGCGTCTTGTCGTCAGAATAGAGCAGGACGCGGTTCGGGTCGACCGGGCCGGGCCACTCGATGGCGCCGGGGGTCGTGGGCTGCCAGCCGAGCGGGCAGTAATAGTCGCGATCACCCACCAGCACCACGAAGCTGCCCTCGCCGCGCTCCAGCGCCAGGCGGGTCACTTCCTTGGCCAGCATCTTGCCGGCGCCGAGCTTGCGGAAATCCGGATGCGTCGCCAGCGGGCCGAGCATGTAGCCGTCGAGGCCGCCGATCGAGATCGGCGTCATCCACACGGACCCGGAGCGGGTGCCGTCGACTTCAGCGATGAGGGAGAGGGATTTGTCGATCGGGAAGCGCTCGCGCACCCGGAAGGCCGTGCGGGCGAAGCGCCCGGGGCCGAAGGCCAGCGCCTGCAGCTCCTCGACGAATTTGTCATCGTCGGGCGTGGCCAAGCGCCAGGTGGGAATTTGGACAGATTGCGGAGGGGCCGACGGCGGCGGCGTGAAGGCAGACGGAGCGATCATCGTGACAGTCCAGGACAAGAGCAAAGGACAAACGCGCCGGCACTGAAGCCGGCTCCCGACCTTTTACGGTCGTCGGGTCACGTGAACGACGTTCTCCATCCTGGACGCCTCCTGACGTCTGAACTGCGCATTAGCACCAGCGGGGCAACGCGTAAACGAGAAATCATGGAGACAGCCGTCCAATTCAAGACCTCAGCGTTAGCATTTGGTGATTGTGATCCGAGCGCCTAAGTGGGGCGCTGACGCGACGACAAGGAGACGATTGTGGGACAATTGGTTGAAGGCCGGTGGTCGACCGAGTGGTACGACACCAGAAAGACCGGCGGCGCCTTCGTGCGCGGCGAATCCGGCTATCGCAACTGGATCACCCCCGACGGCTCGGCCGGCCCGACCGGCGAAGGCGGCTTCAGGGCCGAAGCGGGCCGCTACCACCTCTATGTCTCCTACGCCTGCCCCTGGGCCCACCGCACCCTGATCTTCCGCGCCCTCAAGGGCCTCGAGGACATGATCTCCGTGTCGGTCGTCTCGCCCAAAATGCCCGACGAAACCGGCTGGTCGTTCAAGACGGACGAAGGCTCGACCGGCGACGCCCTCTATGGCTCGCAGTTCCTCTACAACATCTACCAGCAGGCCGACCCCGCCTATACGGGCCGCGTGACGGTGCCCGTGCTCTGGGACAAGCAGCGCAAAACCATCGTCAACAACGAGAGCGCCGAGATCATCCGGATGTTCAACTCGGCCTTCAACGGCCTGACCGGCAACGACGACGACTACTATCCCGAGCCGCTCCGCCCGCGCATCGACGAGATCAACAAGCGCGTCTACGACACCGTCAACAACGGCGTCTACAAGGCCGGCTTTGCGACAAAGCAGGACGTCTACGAGAAGAACGTCGTCGCGCTGTTCGAGTCACTGGACTGGATCGAGGACATCCTCAGCGACAACGCCTACTTCGCCGGCGCTGCAGTGACCGAAGCCGACTGGCGCCTTTTCACCACCCTGCTGCGCTTCGACGCCGTCTATTTCGGCCACTTCAAGTGCAACATCCGCCGCATCGCCGACTACCCCAACATCTCGCATTATCTGAAGGGTCTCGTGGCGGTCCCCGGGGTACGCGACACCATCCACATGGACCACATCAAGACCCACTATTACTGGAGTCACACGCGGATCAATCCGACCCAGATCGTGCCGGTTGGGCCGGAACTGGAGTTTCTGGATTAGGCAGCGTCGGCCGAGGCGGCATCTGTTGATGCAACCGCAAGCTTAAGCCCGAGCGCCTGAAGAACTTTCTGCACCGTCGCGAACTCCGGATTCCCTTCAGCGGACAGCGCCTTATAGAGACTGGCCCGGGTCAGCCCGGTCGCCTTCGCGATCTCGGTCATGCCCTCCGAACGTGCGACATTGCCGAGGGCGATCGTGAGCAGCGCCGGATCATCCTCTGCAAGCACGGCATTGAGATATGCGGCGACGCTTTCTTTCGTCTTCAAATAGTCCTTGGCCGTATCCCACTTCTCTAGCTTGACCATCCTGACCTCTCGATCTCACGCAGCAAATCCTTGGCGGCTGCGATATCCCGGCGCTGACTTGACTTGTCGCCGCCACACAACAGCACGATCAGCGTCTGGCCGTGCCAAGTGAAGTACAGGCGATAACCCGGACCATACGCGATGCGCATCTCGCTGACGCCATCACCTACCGACTTCACGTCGCCAAGGTTGCCCGCGGCGACCCGATCGAGGCGCATGGCAATCTTGGCTTTGGCGTCTTCATCGCGAAGCCGGTCGAACCAGGCCACGAACGCATCTGTTCGCTCAATCTCAACCATATGTATCCCATGAGAGACACATTCTCAACCCCTCACCACTCCGACGCCACCGGCTCCCGATAGTAGATTTCCCGTACCCGCCTTGCGGTCCCTGCCCCGACATCCGCCGGCAGCGCGTCCACGTCGAACCATTTGCACTCGGCGATCTCGAGGTTCGGGGCGAACTCCAGCTGGCTGCGGAACTCGCGCCAGACATAGACCGCCACATGGTCGCGATTGCCGCCGGCGATGCGGTTGAGGAACAGCCCGTGCAACGTGCCGCGGCCATCGATGGCATAGCCGGTCTCCTCCAGCGTCTCGCGGGCGGCAGCGCGTTCCGCTGTCTCACCCGGCTCGACGCCGCCCCCCGGAAAGTGCCAGCCGGGCAGGTAGGTGTGCCGCACCAGCAGGACGCGGCGGCCGTCCAGCAGCACCGCCCGGCAACCCACCGTCATGCGCTTGCGCACACCCACGAGAAACAAATGCAGCCGGGTCCGAAAACGCTGCCAGCCGGTCAGTTTCAGTCCATCGCTCATGGCTTCGACCTAGCAGTCCCGCGTCCCCGGCAAAATGGCCGGCTCGTGACAGGGGCCATTTTCTTGCCACGCGGCCCGTGGCATAGGGCCGGACGATGATCACTCTTGCCCACATTTCGGATGTGCACCTGGCGCCGCTGCCGCCGGTCCGCTGGTCCGAACTCATCAACAAGCGCCTGACCGGCTACCTCAACTGGCGCTTCCGCCGGCAGGCGTCACTCAGCGGCCAGGGGCTGCACAATCTCGTCCAGCACATGAAGGAACAATCGCCCGATTTCGTCGCCGTGACCGGCGACCTCGTCAATCTGGGGCTCGAGGCCGAAGCCAACACCGCCTGGAACTGGCTGCAGACGGTGGGGCCGGCCAGCAAGGTCTGTGTTTCGCCCGGCAACCACGATTCCTACGTGAAGCCGTCCTTTGCCTGGAACAGCGAGCGCTGGGGCGACTACATGCGCGGCGAAACCATCGATGCCGCGCAATTCCCCTTCGTCCGCCGCGTCGGCGACGTGGCGATCATCTCGTGCACCTCGAGCGTGCCGTCCGGTCCTTTCATGGCGATCGGCGTATTCGACGAGGCCCAGGCGAAGCGCCTCGCGCGCATCCTCAAGATGATGGGCGACGCCGGCTATTTCCGCGTCGTCATGATCCACCACCCGCCCAACCAGGAAGCGCGGCACTATCGGCTCGGCCTGCGCGGCGCAAAACTCTTCCGCCAGGTGATTGCCGAACAGGGCGCCGAGCTCATCCTCCACGGTCATACCCACAAATCCTCGATCTTCGCGATCCCCGGGCTGACCGGCGACGTACCGGTGGTCGGCGTGGCCGCCGCCGGCGCGGCCCAGAGCGAAGATGGCGGCGAGGATCCGGCGCGCTACAACCTCTTCAAGATCGAGCGGCTCGGCACGGCCTGGAGCTGCTCGATGCGCGAATTTGGATTCCAGCGGCTCAGCCCCGATATTGTGCTGAGGCTGAGTCTGAGAATCTATTGAGCACGTCCTTCCACATCGAGGCGCCGACCTTCGATGCCGCCACCGGCATCGCGCGCTTCCCCTATGCGTTTGGCGAGCTGCGTTTCACCGAGACGCTGGCCTTCCCGGCCGGCGTCGATGCCGACGCCGCGGCAAGCACCGCTTTCGGCAAACTGCTCGACCTCACCGCCGTCGTGCTCGGCGTCAGCTACTTCAAGCTCAAGGCGCCGTTCCGTATCAGCACCGCCTTTCCGTTGACCGCCGGCGAGCGCGATTTCGCGCTCGATGTCTATTCCAACGGCCTCGGCGAGTTCTACGCCCGCAACAACCTCAACCATTTCGGCAAGCTCGACATCGATGCGCCCGCAGACACGCGCAAGGGCCGCCCTGCCCCGCTGCTGCGCGACCGCGCTCTGCTGCCCATCGGCGGCGGCAAGGACTCGCTGGTCTCCGTGCAATTGCTGGAAGCTGCCGGTCTCGACTATTCGCCCTTCGCGGTGAACCCCAAGGGCCCGATCCTCGGTTCAGTCGACAGGATCGCCAGAACGCCGCTCTACGTAACGCGCACGCTCGACCCCGAAATGATCCGCCTCGGCAAGGAGCCCGGCTACCTCAACGGCCACGTTCCCTCCACCGCGATCAATTCGATGATCGCAGCGCTGACCGCCCTGCTGTTCTCGTACAACCGCATCATCCTCTCCAATGAGCGCTCGGCCAGCGAAGGCAACGTCGTCCACGATGGCCGCGAGGTGAACCATCAATACTCGAAGTCGCTGGACTTCGAGATCCGCATCGCCGACGTGCTCAAAGCAGCCACGGGCGGAGCGCTCGGCTACTTCTCGCTGCTGCGTCCCTATTCCGAGGCCAGGATCGCCAAACTGTTCGCCCGGCAGACGCGCTTCGACCACGTGTTCTCCAGCTGCAATCGCAATTTCCGCCTGTCGGGGCACGACGGTCCGCTCTGGTGCGGCGAATGTCCGAAATGCCATTTTACTTTCCTGATGATGGCGCCGCGCATGGATCGTGCGCGCATGCTCGGCATCTTCGGCCGCGACTTCCTCGACGTGCCCGCCAATGAGCATTCCTTCCGCGAGCTCACCGGCCTCGCCGGCCAGAAGCCCTGGGAATGCGTCGGCGAAATCGAGGAGGCCGCCGCCTGTCTCTATCTGCTGACGTCGCACCCCGACTGGGAGAACAGCATGGTCGTCAGATCGCTGCGCGACGACCTCATTGCGCAATATGGCCGGCCGCGCCTGTCCGCGGCGCTCAACGACCTCTTCACCGACAGCCCGGAACATCATATCCCTGAGGTGCTGGCCGAAAGGATCGCCCCTCATGCGCTTTGATGCTCCCGTCCTGCTCTACGGCGCCGGCCGCGAGGCTCGCTCCACCCGGGCCTTCCTCAAGGCGCGCGCGCCGGACCTCAAGGTCTACGTCACGGTCGACAGCGGCGCCGCCGACATCGAGGACGCCGAGTTCATCGCCCCCACCGACCTGCAGGCGGCCATCGACGGCAGGCGCTTCGGCACCATCGTCAAATCGCCCGGCGTATCGCGCTATCGCCCGATCTTCCTGGCGGCGCGCGAGGCCGGCATCGCCGTCACCTCCAACCTCAATATCTGGGGCGAGTATTATCGCGACGGCCGCACCGTCATCGCCATCACCGGCACCAAGGGCAAATCGACCACCGCGACCCTGACCCATTTGATGCTTACCGAAGCCGGGCTCGATGCCGGCCTCGCCGGCAATGTCGGCCTCGCCCCGCTCGAGATCGCCGACAAGCACAAGATCGTCGTCTTCGAGCTCTCGAGCTACCAGACGGCCGACATGGCGTTCTCGCCCGACATCGCGGCCGTCACCAACCTCACGCCCGAGCATACCGACTGGCACCGCGCCACCGAGCGCTACTTCGCCGACAAGCTCAACCTCATCGATCGCGACCAGCCCTTCCCGGTCGGTCTCGGCGCCGGCGCCCGCGACAATGCGCTGGTGCTCGCGGCGTTGCGCGACATGCGCCGCATGCTGCCCCCGCTCGCCCCGTTCATCGACGATCGCCTGCAGTCGGTCGTGGCCCGCTCGAAGCTCAAGGGCGCGCACAATCTCGACAATGCCCGCCTCGCCGCGCAGCTGGCGCTCGCCGCCGGCGCCGGGCTCGACGGCATCGTCAAGGGCGTCAACGCCTTCGTGCCGCTGCCGCACCGGCTCGAGGAGCACGCCATCGGGCCGCTGACCATCGTCAACGACTCCATCTCGACCACGCCCGAGGCGACCAAGGCGGCCCTCGCCGCCTATCCCGATCGTCGCATCGCCCTGATTGCCGGCGGCCACGAACGCCAGCAGGATTACACCGAGCTCGCAAGCCTGCTTGCGCCGCGCGGCGTCACCGTGCTGGTCGCCCTGCCCGTCACCGGCGATCGCCTCGCCACGGCCACCTCGGCCGCCGCGCCCGGCATCGAAGTGGTCGAAGCCGGCAGCCTCGAAGCGGGCCTCAAGGCTCTCATTGCCCGTCGCGACAACTTCGACACGATCATCATGTCCCCCGGTGCCCCCAGCTACGGCCAGCTCGAAAAGCCGGGTGTCGCCTTCAAGGATTTCGAGGAACGCGGCCGGGCTTTTGTTCGGATCGCCAACGAATTGTTCGGCTAACCGTCTCGCTGTTCCTGTCCACCCTCATGGCCCGACTGCGGGGCCCTAGATCCTCGGCGTGCCGTCCGGCCTGAACGGCGCGGTGAGCGTATTGGGCGGCAGCCCCGCAAGGACGAGCCCTTCGGTGACCCGCCGGATCAGCACGTCCTGACGGAAATAGATGCTGAGCCGCGGGATGATCCCTGCCTGCTGGAAATTCGGATTGCCCAGGATCGCCGGGCGGTAGCGGTCGATCAGGTCCGTGCGTCCGGCGCTGGGCGCCGCGGCCAGCACGATCACCTGCCCGGCCTCGCCATCGCCGGCCGCAAGGCTCTGTCCGAGGTCGACCGCGTCGAAATAGCGGTGCTCGCGCAACGCGTTGAGCGCCGTGGTGTAATAATAGAAGGGCGGCGGCGACGGCGCGCCGTCGAGCGCTTCCTGCGCCAGCGGCACGCCGTGGGCCCAATCGCCCTGCAAGGCCAGATACAGCCCCTTGATGCTGATCGCATCGAGGCTGTTGGGGTTGAGGTTGACCGCAGCCGCAATGGCGGCTTCGGCATCGTCGAGGCTGCCCTGCCGCGCCAGCACCAGCGATTGCTGCTCGCGCACGAAGCTGCTGTTGGGCATCAGCTTGACCGCCAGATCCGCCGCCGCCTTCTCGTCCACCAGCAGCGCCACCAATTGGTCGCCCGGTCGCGCATTCATCTGCACGCGCCACGAGGCGACGCTGGCGCTGCCGGCCATCGCCAGCGGATCGTTGGGGTTGCGATCCATCAGCTTCTGGAAGCAGCCGATGGCGTCGAGCGCCTGCCCCTCATTGCGCGTCTCGCGCCAACTGTCGAACGCCAGCCGGCAGACATATTCGTTCGGCGTCGCCGTCGGCGCCGTCTGCTGCGCCAGCCAGGCCCGTCCCGCGGCGAACAGCGGGCCGCGCGCGCCGGTCAGTTGCCGGACCAGCATCGGCGCCAGCTCGCGCAGCGCCGCCCCGTCCGTCGCGCCGCTTGGCGATTGCAGCATCGTGCTCCACACGATGCCCCCGGTCTGCCCCGAGGTCAGCGTCGCGCGCATGATCGGCTGGGCCGCCGTGCCCTGCACCGTCGCCGTCAGCACCAGCGCCGACGCATCCTTGCTGACCTTGACATATTCGAACGGCGCCAAATCGTTGCCGATGGCGCTGGCGAGGTCGACGACGTCCTTGTCGAGCGCCGCATTGCCGGTGAGATTGTCGAAACTGCCCAGCGAGACCACCGGGATGTCCGGGATTGCCGGCGCCGCCGGCTGCACGCCGGGCAGCGTCCAGCGGACGATCATCACGGCCAGCGCCACGCCGATGAGCGTGAAGCACAGTCCCAGCACCGCAGTCAGCACGAAATTGCGCGTTCGGCTGCGCGGCGCCGGGCCGGCCGGCACTGCCGCAACGGCCGCCGCTGCCGCCGGCGGCACGGCCGGAGCCGCGACCTCGGCCGGGGGCGGCGGATCGGCCGGCGGAGGGGCGCCATGTATAGGCCGCCTGACCAGCGAGAATTCCGGCACGTAACGGCCGAGCGGCAGGTGAATCTGTACTTCGGATTCGCCCTTGCCCAGCTCGTAATACTGCTCGAGGAGGGTCCTCAGCCGCCGCGCCTGCACCCGCACGATAGGGTCGGACTGCGGATCGAAGGTCGGCGGCCGGCCAAATACATCGACCGCGATCGCATACGCCTTGATCGAGGAGGTGTCGCCGCCCAGGGTCTTCTCGACCACGTAGCGCAGCAGCTGGCTCAGCTGCGGCGATCTCGAAATGCCTTGCCAGCCAAGGAGCTCGTCCAAGGCAGCCTGTATCTGTCCGGCACTGGGCTCGGCGTCCGTCACGGCTGTCCTTCCCCCTCCAGCCGGCCCGGACACTGGCCGTTTAACATGTAAAACGCAAGCCCGTTACGTGTGGTTTACCCCGTGTTGCCTTCCGGCATCCCCAATAGATCGGCATATGCGCCGTCATTCGCAGACACAGCGTAACCGGCTGAGGTTCGTACCTCACCGGCGGCACGACGGTTCCTCCCTTCCGTGTGCGCAACGCTCCCAGGGCGCGCGAACCAAATTCGGAATGACGGCCCAACCCTCCCGCGCGGCGCGGGGAAGGATATGCGATGACGTCCCTTTCTGGCAGGCAACCGGCCATCGTGCTGGTTGACGACGACTTTCACTCGACCCGCCTGATGCTGCGCATGCTCGCAGCCCATGGCGGCCCGCACGTGGAAGCCATGAGCGATGCGGCACTGGCCGTCCAGACGCTGGTCGGCGCGGCGGCAACGCCCTCGCCGCTCGGCCGCTGCATGGTGATCGTCGATCTCAAGTCTTCTTCTACCGCGACCCGCGATTTCGTCGCCCAGCTGCGCGACAAGGCCGCGAGCCTGCTCGTCGTGGCCATGGCGCCCAGCCTCGACCGCGACAGCCGCAACGAGCTGCTCGACGCCGGCGCCGCCGCCGTCTTCGAACGGCACGCCGACCTCAACCTTTACCGCCGCGAAGCCGCGGCGATCGTGGCTTTCTGGGTGCGTTCGCAGCGCCTGGATGCAGTTGGTACCTGAGCGGTCCCCAAGAGATCCTCAGGTGCCGCGGGGAGCGGCGTGCTAGGCGGTGGGCGACCGTCGCGGCATTCCCAACGCCCTCCCCGCACCACTTGCCGCGCTTTCTCCCGAGCGCGGCATCAGGTGGCCGAGACCGGCATTCCCCTCTCGCAGGGTCTTGCCACCTGTAGACCCAGCAACCGTTTCGTTTTCAGGGGACGGACTGGCACTGAGCGACGGCCGCGGAAACCTCCCTGCGGCCGTCGTCTCATTCCTTCTCCTCGTTTCCCGACGCATCCTTGCCGCCCTGCTGCTTGGGCGAGGTCTTCCGCTCGAGGGATTTGAGCGCCAGCAGGATCAGCACCGCCAGCACGGCGACGAACAACCCGATCAGGTAGTACCCGAGCGCGGCCGTCATGCCGGCCGCACCCGCCAGCCACAGCCCGGCGGCGGTGGTCAGCCCATGCGGCCGGTTGCCACCGCGGAACAGCACGCCTGCGCCGAGAAAGGCGATCCCGGCCGTTACCGCTTCCACCGCATGCACGGGGTCGGACCGGCCGTTGGTCATCACTTCCGGCAGATGGAAGATTTCGAGCGTCAGCACTGTGTAGAGCGCCGCCGCCAGTGCCACGAGGATATGCGTGCGCAGTCCGGCGGCATGCAGCGATGTCTCGCGCTCGAAACCGATGATGGCGCCGAACAGCCCGGCCACCACCAGCCGGATCAGGATCACCGGCAGCGGCCAGAACGTCTCCCGCATGCCGATCGCCGTCAGGAACGCGTCCATCTTCGCCTAATCCCCCTCGAACACATCGGTTCCGGCCCGCAGCATCCGGCGCGGCCCCGTGCCCTCTGCCGCCAGCGCGTCGTCGAGATTGTAGAGCGGGCATGTCGCCATCGACAGGCACCCGCAGCCGATGCAGCCGCTGAGCTCATCGCGCAGCCGGGTCAGCAGCACGATGCGGCGGTCGAGCCCTTCGCGCCAGCGCGCCGACAGCTTCGCCCAGTCGGCCCGGTTGGGCGCATGGCCCTGCGGCAAGGTCTTGAGCTGAGCACCGATCTCGCTCAGCGGCACGCCCAGTTCCTGCCCCATGCGGATCACCGCCAGCCAGCGCAGCACGTCGCGATCGTAGCGCCGCTGGTTGCCCGCGCTGCGATGGCTGCGTATGAGCCCCTTGCGCTCGTAGAAATGCAGCGCCGAAACCGCTACGCCCGACCGCTTCGCTACCTCGCCGACCGACAATTCCACTGCCATCGCCAGATTCCGCTTTACCTCAACCAAAGTTGAGGTTGTAGGCGTAGCACCCGATTTGATCCGGCGCCAGACTTCAGGAGACTTCCATGGCTGAACCGACCACCTCATGGCGCGAGCTGTTCAGCACCGGCGGTCTGGCACTGGCGATCATCGTCGGCGGCACGGCCATCCAGGCAATGGAGGCCTTCATTTCCTCGGCCATGCTGCCGACGGTGGTCAAGGACGTCGGCGGCATCGAGCTGTTCGCCTGGAACACCACGATCTTCGTCGTCGCCTCGATCCTCGCCACCGTCTTTGCCGCGGTGCGCCCGGTCAGCGTCGGCCCGCGCACCGCCTATGTCATCGCCGCCCTGGCCTTTGGCTTCGGCAGCCTGCTCTGCGGCATCGCGCCATCGATGCTGACGCTGCTCGCCGGCCGCTTCGTGCAGGGTTTTGGCGCCGGGCTCATCGTCGCCCAGTCCTATGCCATGCTGCGCATCGTCTTCCCGCAGCGCCTGTGGTCGCGCGCCATGGCGCTGACCTCGAGCATCTGGGGCATCGCGACGCTACTCGGCCCGGCGGTCGGCGGCATCTTTGCCGAATTCGGCGTCTGGCGCTGGGCGTTCCTGTGCATCGTGCCGGCCGCGCTGATCCTGGCCCTGGCGGCGTGGCGCGCGCTGCCGACCAGCAGCGACTCCACGCCGCCCACCCGCCTGCCCTACAAGCAGATCTTCCTCGTTACCGTCGCCGTGCTCGATATTTCCGTCGCGAGCCTGCTGACCAATGCGCCCGACATCGCCGGGGCATTGGTGATGCTGTGCGGCGTCGATCTGGTGCTGCTGGCGCTCGCCGAGATCTTCTCGCGCTCAAAACTCCTACCCGCCGGCACCTTCTCGTTCAGTTCGCCCATGAGTGCACTGTTCGGCTTGTTGCTGGTGCTCGGCATCACCGTCGCTGCCGATATCTTCGTGCCGCTGTTCCTGCAGCAGCTGCACGGCCTCACCCCGCTCACCGCCGGCTACGTCACCGCCCTCGTCGCAGGCGGCTGGAGCATCGTCGGCGTCCTCAGTTCCGGCTGGACCGGAGGACGGGTCCGCGCCGCCCTCATTGCCGCTCCGATCATCCTGGTGCTCTCGATGCTCGGCCTGGCCCTGACGGTGGCGCGGGCCTCGACCGGCCTGCCCGACCTCGCTCTGGCCGGCCTCTGCCTGTTCGCGCTCGGCAGCGGCATGGGCCTGTCGAGCCAGCATCTGTCGACCCGCGTGCTGGCCACCGCCTCGGCCGCCGAGAACGACAAGACCTCCGCCGCCCTGAGCATGGTCCAGATCTTCGCCGGCGGCCTCGGCGCCGCCATCGGCGGGGTCGCGGTCAATGCCGCCGGCCTGCCGCGCGCTGCCGACATCACCGATATCGAAGCCGCCGCGCGGACCCTGTTCCTGACCTTCGCGGTCATCGCCGCCATCGGCATCCCGATCGCCCTCCGCGCCTTCGCCCGCGATCCGCACAAGCCGGCCCTGCAGCCGGCCCAATAACCGCAGCCCGCCCTTGCGCCCGTGCCTGAAACCCGCAACCAATGCGGAAAACACGGGCGGAGCCGATGAGCGAGACCAACTGGGCGGGCAACATCATCTATTCGACGGGCGCCCTGAGCACCCCGCGCTCGCGCGATGAGCTGCAGGCCACCGTGCGCGGCGCGAAGAAGCTCCGCGCCCTCGGCTCACGCCACTCCTTCAACCGCATCGCCGACAGCGACAGCGCACTGGTGTCGATGCGCCTGCTCAACCGCGTGCTCGATATCGACGCCAGCGCCAGGACCGTCACGGTCGAGGGCGGCATCACCTATGGCGAGCTCTGCCCGGCCCTCGACGCGGCCGGCTTCGCCCTGCACAACCTCGCCTCGCTGCCGCACATCTCCGTCGTCGGCGCGGTGAGCACCGCCACCCATGGCTCCGGAAACGCCAACAGGAATCTTGCGACGCAGGTGGCCGCGCTGGAGATCGTCACGGGCTCTGGCGAGACCGTTACGCTGCGCCGCGGCGATCCCGACTTCGACAGCGCGGTCGTCGGCCTCGGCGCCCTCGGCATCGTCAGCAGCATCACGCTCGACATCCAGCCGCGCTTCGACGTCCGGCAGGACATCTACACCGACCTGCCCTTCCAGTCGCTGGTCGATAATTTCGAGGCCATCTCCGGCGCCGCCTATTCGGTGAGCTGCTTCACCCAGTGGCGCGGCGACACGGTGGGCTTCGTCTGGCTCAAGAACCTCGCCGACCGGACACCGCCAGCGGGCGATTTCTACGGCGCCAGCCCGGCGACGCGCCCCTGGCACCCGATCCCCGAAATCGACCCGACGCCCTGTACCGACCAGATGGGCGTGCCGGGCACCTGGTACCGCCGCCTGCCGCATTTCAAAATGGAGTTCCAGCCGAGCGCCGGCGCCGAGCTGCAGTCCGAATATTTCGTCGCCCGCAAGGACGCCGCCGCCGCGCTCAAGGCGCTCCACGCCGTGCAGGACCGGATCACCGGCCCGCTGATGGTCTCCGAAATCCGCACCATCGCCGCCGACGATCTATGGCTGTCGCTCAACCACAAGCAGGACTGCGTCGCCTTCCACTTCACCTGGCGACAGGACTGGCCGGCGGTCAGCCAGTCGCTGGCCGCAATCGAAGCGGCCCTGGCGCCCTTCGCCCCGAGGCCGCATTGGGGCAAGCTCTTCGTCATGCCCAGCGCCCAGGTGCAGTCGCGCTACGACCGCCTCGGCGATTTCCGCGCGCTGGCCGAGAAGCACGATCCGGCGGGAAAATTCCGCAACGCGTTCCTCGATGAATTCATCTTCCAGGGCCGCGGCTAGCGCGGCTCGCTACGTAGATTCCGCGAGAGCCGGACCAAACGCCCGCCTTCCGGTAACCGATCCGCAAGCCGGCCCGCGCTAGTATACCGGCGTCTGCGTGTTGAGTTGCGTGATGGTGGTGCAGGCAGCGTTGCGGCGCTGGCGTTTTTCCCTGTCGGTTCTGGCGCCGGTTGCGATCTGCCTGATCGTGATCGCGGGTGCGACGCTGGGCTTTGTCCTGTGGTCGGCGCAGGGCGTCGACAACCGCTCGCTCGAGCGCCAGACCGTGCTCGCCAACCACGTCATCGCCACCCAGCTCGGCCGCATTCCGCACGACCAGCAGAGCGTCACCACCTGGGACGACGCCATCACCCACACCAAGCTCGGCTTCGACCAGGATTGGATCAACGACAATCTCGGCGTGTGGATGAACACCTATTTCGACCACGACGAAGTGGTCATCATCAACGAGCGCAACCAGCCGATCTACGCCATGAGCGAGGGGCTCCAGGTCGGGCTCGGCCATGCCGATGCCGAAATGGCCGACCTCGGCCCGCTCATCGCCAATCTGCGCCGCCTGATCGCCGGCGGCCGGCTGGAAGCCTTCGAGGACGGCCAGGCCGACGCGCCCCCCTCGGTGTCCGATCTCGTCGTGGTGCAGGGCGTGCCCTCGCTCGTCAGCCTCATGCCCATCGTCTCGGACACCGGCGCCATCAAGCAGGACCGCGGCACCGAGTACATCCACATCAGCATGGTCCATCTCGACGCCGACTACGCCAGCCGGCTGAGCGAGGAGTACGCCATCCCGGACGTCGCCTTCGAGCAATACGGCGTCAATACCCCCGGCAAGGTCCTGCTGCCGCTCACCAACAGCGCCGGCCGCTTCGTCACCTTCTTCGAGTGGGACAAGGCGACCCCGGGCGCCGACATCTTCTTCCAGACCCTGCCCGCGATGCTCGCCGCCTTCGCGCTCGCCGCCCTGCTCGCCTTCGTGCTGCTGGTGCTGCTGTGGCGCAAATCGCGCGACCTCGAAGCCGGCCAGCTCGAGGCCGAGCACAAGGCCTCGCACGACGCCCTCACCGGACTGCCCAACCGCACCAGCTTCGAGACCGCCCTCGGCCGGGCCCTCGCTCAGCGCCCGGCGCGCGACCGTCGCTTCAGCGTACTGATGCTCGATCTCGATCGCTTCAAGCAGGTCAACGACACGCTGGGCCATCGCGCCGGCGACGACCTCATCCAGGCGGTCGGCCAGCGCCTCGGGCAGTTCCTCCAGCCCGGAGATTTTCTCGCCCGCCTCGGCGGCGACGAGTTCGCCCTGCTGCACAGCCACGCTCCCGGCATCGGCGAGCCGCTGCTGCTCAGCCAGCGGATCATCGAGGCCACCGCCAAGCCGTTCGACGTCTTCGGTTCGGAAGCCTTTGTCGGGGTCTCGATCGGTATCGCCACCGCCGATGGCGACGAGGCCGATTCGCGCGAGCTGCTGCGCAAGGCCGACATCGCGCTCTACGAGGCCAAGACCACCGGCCGCAACCGCGCGGTGATCTTCGAAGAGGCGATGAACGAGCTTCTGCAGAACCGCCATACCATCGAGGCCGAACTGCGCGAGGCGCTGCGCCGCACCGACCAGCTCGCCGTCGCCTTCCAGCCGCTGTTCGGCCAGGACCACACCCGCATCGTCGGCGCCGAGGCCCTTGCCCGCTGGAACCATCCGCGTCTCGGCCAGGTCTCGCCCGCGCACTTCATCCCGGTCGCCGAAGCCAGCGGCCTCATCGGCGCCCTCGGCGAATACGTGCTGCGCCGCGCCTGCGAGATGGGCGCCCGCTGGCCGGGCCATACCTTCGCCGTCAACATCTCGCCCGCGCAGCTGCGCGATCCCGCCTTCCCCTCGCGCGTCTTCGCGCTGCTGGCCGAAACCGGCATGCGCGCCGCCGACCTCGAGCTCGAGATCACCGAAGGCATCCTGCTCGAGGACGCCACCGTCTCGACCGACGCACTGCGCATGTTCCGCTCGGCCGGCATCCGCATCGCCCTCGACGATTTCGGCACCGGCTATTCCTCGCTCAACTACCTCAAGCGCTACCCCGTCGATCGCATCAAGATCGACCGCTCTTTCGTCAGCCAGCTCTCGCCGGGCAGCGTCTCGGTCCCCATCGTCCAGGCGATGATCACTCTCGCTCACGCCCTCAAGATCGAGGTCACCGCCGAGGGCGTCGAGACGCGCGAGCAGATGAGCGTACTGACCGAGCTCGGCTGCAACATCTACCAGGGCTTCCTGCTCTCCCCACCGGTGTCGGCCGCCGCCATCGGCCCGCTGCTGCAGCTCAACACCGGCCACGCCGCACCTGCCGCGCAGGTCGCCTAGGCCGCCGCCAGCACCTGCGCCAGCCGTGCCTCGCGTGCCCGTATGCCGTCATGCCGCTCGACGCTCATCGCCCACAGCTCGCCCAGCGTCGCCTGCTCGAACATCGCGAACAGGCACGGCGCGATGTAACTGTTGCGCGTGATCGCCGGCGTGTTGCGCAGGAACTCCGCCACCGTCCGCGTGACACCCGCCATCTGGCGCTTGCGCGCCGCCGCGGACTCGCCCGGCTCGAGCCTGGCCAGCGCCTCGCCCGCCAGCGCGCTCGCATGCAGCGTGCGGAAGTCCTTGGCCGTCACCCTGGCGCCCGCGATCTCGCGCAGATACCGGTTGATCTCGTCGGTGCGAATGGCATGCGCGACGCCCGCCTCGTCCCGATACATCAGCAGCCGCTTGCCCGGAATGCTCTTCACGCGCGCGACGGCGTGCGCCAGCGCTGCATCCTCCAGCCGGTACTGCGCCACCTTGCCGCTCTTGGCCGGAAACTTCAGCACCAGCTCGTCGCCCTCGACGCTGACGTCGCGGGAGAACAGCGTTCCGGCGCCGCGCGTACCGCGCGCATCGAGATAACGCTCGCGCCCGATGCGCATCGCCGTCCGGTCGATCAGCGCCACGCCGATCGCCAGCGCCAGCCGCTTCGAGCCGGCCTCCGCACCGAGATCCTCACCGACCCGCCGCCGGATACGCGGCAACGCCTCGCTCAGCAGCGCCAGTTGCTTCTGCTTCTTGCGCGTGCGTCGGGCCTCCCAGTCCGCATGATAGACATATTGCACCCGCCCCGCCGCATCGATGCCGCAGGCCTGGATGTGCATGTTGGGCTCCGGCGCCACGCGCACCTCGGTCCATGCCGGCGGGATACCGAGGTGCAGCGCCCGGGCGCGCAGCTCGCCTGCCGGCCACGGTTTGCCGTCCGCATCGAAAAAAGCGTGCCCGCGCCCATGCCGGACGCGGCGCACGATGAGGTCGTCGCGGGAAATCGTCTTGAGCCGCATCGGCGGGTCTAGCTCGCGGTCACCGGCGTATTGACGAAGAACACCAGGAAGATGATCGCGAACAGGCCGATCACCACCGCGGTCGAAATGATCAGCACCCAGAAATTGTCCTTGCGGGGACTGGCCTGCCGGGCTTCCGTTGCCGTCTTGTGGGCGTCGTAGGTTTCCATTTGCCCCTCCTTGAGGTGTGACAAAGCAACGCCTCGGCAACGCTGGAGTTCCGCAAGCCCTTGACCTTGCGCCCCGCCGGCCCAATGTGGCGGCGGGTCGGGTGCATCGAGACGCGTATGAGTATCGGCAGCTATTTCGTGGCGCGCGCCGCCAGGCTCGGGCGGCGCCTGAGCCGCGCCACGCGCCAGCGCGGGCTGCGCATCGCCATGCGCGACGGCGTCAGGCTCGACACCGAACTGCATCTGTCGCGTCTCAAGGACAAGCGGCCAACCCTGCTGATCCGCGTCCCCTACGGCCTCAACGGCTTCTCGACCGCCGCCGAAGCCTATGCCGAGCGCGGCTACAACGTGGTGCTGCAGGCCTGCCGCGGCACCGGCAAATCCGAGGGCGAATTCGACCCGCTCAGCCACGAGCGCGACGACGGCCTCGATACCCTCGCCTGGATCAGGCAGCAGCCCTGGTACGATGGCCGCCTCGGCACCACCGGCCCGAGCTATCTGGGCTACGCCCAATGGGCCATCTGCGACGCCCTGCCCAAGCAGTCCGCCATGGCCATCAAGGTGTCGAGCGCCGAATTCCGCTCCGTCGTCTTCCCCGGCGGCAGCTTCCATCTCGGCCTGTGGCTGGGCTGGATCCAGGTCATCGAGGGTATACGCGACAACGCCTTCCGCTTCGCCCGCTCGATCTCCTCGGGCAAGATCGAGCGCCGCACCATCGCCGCGGCCAACACCCTGCCGCTGGTCGATGCCGATCGGCGTGCCACCGGCCACGACGTCGCCTTCTGGAAGCACTGGCTCACCGACTCGATCGGCAACGACGCCTTTTGGGAGCCGCTCGATCACACCCACCGCATCGGCATCCGCACCCCGCCGACCAGCTTCATGTCCGGCTGGTACGACTTCATGGTCGACCAGCTGCTGCGCGACTACGGTACGCTCACCGATGCCGGCCGCCCGACGCGGCTCACCGTCGGCCCCTGGACGCATGTCAGCCAGGAGCTGCAGATCGAGGATGTGCGCGATACGCTGAGCTGGATGAACGCCGAGCTGCTCGGCGACCGCTCAGGCCTCGCCGACAAGCCCGTAAAGCTGCACATCGGCGGCCGAAACGAATGGCGCGAATTCGACGCCTACCCGCCCGGCGCCCCCGACACGCAGATCTGGTCCATCCACCCCGACAATGTGCTATCGCAGCGCCCGGTCAAGGCCTCCGACCCCGATCGCTACACCTACGATCCGCGCGATCCCACGCCCAATCTGGGCGGCGCCCTGTTCGCCTTCACCGGCATGGGACCGCTCGACCAGAAGCCGTTGGAACAGCGGAACGACGTTCTGGTCTACACCTCGGAGCCGCTCTACAGCGACCTCACCATCATCGGCAATGTCCGCGCCGTGATCTACGCCCGTGCCAGCCTCACCGACGCCGACCTGTTCGTAAAGCTGTGCGACGTCGATCCGGCCGGCAAGTCCATCAACATCTGCGATGGCATCATCCGCAAGACCTCGGCCGACCCGGCCGTCGCCGACGATATCTGGCGCCTCAACTTCAAGCTGCACGCCACCGCCCACTGCTTCCGCCGCGATCACCGCCTGCGCCTGCTGATCGCCAGCGGCGCCCATCCCCGCTTCGCGCGCAACACCGGCACCTCCGAACCCTTCGGCACCGCCACCCGCCTCGTCCCCATGCAGATGGAAATCTTCCACGACCCCGCAAGACCCAGCGCCATCCACCTGCCGGTCTACGAGATTTAGACCGGCGAACCGAGAGCAAGAACCCCCTCACTTGCTCGCCTTGGGTTTGGCCAGTGCCAAACCCAAGGCTCACTTTCTCCCCCACCAGGGGGGAGAATGACACCGCGCAAGGTGCAAAGGTGGCGAAGTCAGCACGGACATCCTCCCCACTGGTGGGGGAGGATAGCGGCGCTAGGGCCTTCAGGCCCGTAGCAAGCTTGGTGAGGGGGTGTTTGCTCTCAGAGGACACCAGCTTAAGTCCCCACTAACCCCCCCGCCCTCACAATACCTGCATGCTCCGCCCGCTCCTCATCGCCGGCACCCTCGCCGCCCTCGCCGTCACCATCCTCGGCGGCATCCGGCACGACTACATCTACTACATCGAGCAGTGGCAGCTGGTGCTCGCCGAGCTCGATCCGTGGAGCACCAACAGCGCCTATGGCCCGCTGCACAATCTGTTCGCGCTGCTGCTGGTCTTGCACCCGCTGGCTCCCAAGCTGGTCACCGCCGCCGCCCTCCTCGCCGCCAACGCCGCGCTGCTTTTCGCGCTTGAACGCACCCGCCCCGCCCGCGACTGGCGGCTGCTCTATCTGCTGAGCTTCGGCGCCAATGCCCTGCCCTGGATCTCGGTGTTCTGGTTCGGCAACAATGACGGCTTCGTCGCCGCCCTGCTCATCGCCGCGGTGCTCGCCCGGCTGCGCGGCGCCACCATCCTCGCCGGCGTCCTCATCGGCCTCGCGACGCTCGACAAATACTACCCCGCTCTGCTGATCCCTCTCTTCGCCCTCGACGAGCGCAGGCTCGATACCCGCCTCATCCTCGGCGCGTTGCTCACCATCGCCATCGGCATGGGCATCGGCTTCCTGCTCTGGGGCACCGCCATGCTGGAGGCCATCAGCTTCGGCGTCAGCCGCGACGCAATGATGCTGTCGATCTTCAACACCATCGCCGTCATCGGCCGCGCCAACGGCTTCGGCGAATTCGCCGACCTGCTGGTCCGCCTCAACACGCCGCTGCTGCTGCTCGTCTGGCTCGGCGCCATCGCGCTGGTCTGGCGGCGCCGCGACCACTGGCTCGTCGCCTCATGCTGGGGCCTTTTCGCCGTGCTGCTGGCCTACAAGGTCGGCAACCAGCAATTCTGGGTTAGCTGGCTGGCGCTCACCGCCTGCCTGCCGCTGTTGAGGCGCCCCGATGCTGACCTGCTTGCCGGCCTCAGCCTGCCCTACGCAACCTTCCTCAGCCTGTTCCAGCTCGGCTTCGCCTTCATGCAGCCCGAATATTTCCGCGGCTCGCATGAATGGATCAAGGACTATGCCGGCATCCCGAGCTTCGTGCTGGGCATCACCTTGCTCGTGCTGTTCCTGCGACGTCCAACCAACCACGGCGTCATTCCCGCGCAGGCGGGTATCCAGACCAGGTCCTCGGACGTCCGCTAGCGCCGACTGGATTCCCGCTTTCGCGGGAACGACGCAGCGGAAAACTACGACGCCCGCTTCTCGCCCTCGGCCTTGACCTTCTCGCGCGCCGCATGCAGCAGCGGCTCGGTATAGCCCGAGGGCTGGTCGGCGCCCTTCAGCGCCAGATCGAGCGCCGCCTGGAACGCGATGGAGCCGAAATTGCCGCTCATTGGAATGTAGTTCGGATCGCCGGCATTCTGGCCGTCCACCACGGCCGCCATGCGCTCGAACACGTCGGTGATCTCGTCCTTGCTGGTGAGGCCGTGCCGCAGCCAGTTGGCGATGGCCTGCGAGGAGATGCGGCAGGTCGCACGATCCTCCATCAGCTGCACATTGTGGATGTCGGGCACCTTGGAGCACCCGACCCCCTCGTCCACCCAGCGCACCGCATAGCCCAGAATGCCCTGCGCATTGTTCTCGAGCTCGGCGGTGATCGCCGCTGCATCGAGCTGGCTCGCATCCAGCACCGGCATCGAGAACAGCGCGTCGAGCCCCGGCGTTTGCTGGTTGTGCCGCCGCCTCTGCGCCGCGAACACATCGACCTGGTGATAATGCAGCGCATGCAGCGTCGCGGCCGTCGGCGACGGCACCCAGGCGGTATTGGCGCCCGCATTGGGATGCGCCACCTTGGCTTGCAGCATCGCCGCCATGTCGTCCGGCCGCGCCCACATGCCCTTGCCGATCTGCGCCCGCCCGGAGAAGCCCGTGGCCAGCCCGATCAGCACGTTGCGGTCCTCATAGGACTGGATCCAGCGCTCGGACTTGACGTCGTCCTTGCGCAGCACTGGCCCCGCTTCCATCGAGGTATGGATCTCGTCGCCGGTCCGGTCGAGGAAGCCCGTATTGATGAAGAACACCCGCTGCCGCGCCGCGTAGATGCACGCCTTCAGGTTCGACGACGTCCGCCGCTCCTCGTCCATGATGCCGATCTTGATGGTGTTGGGCTTGAGACCGAGCATCGCCTCGACCGCACCGAAGATCTCGCAGGCGAACGCCACCTCGTCCGGCCCATGCATCTTGGGTTTGACGATGTAGATGGTGCCCGTCAGCGAGTTCACCTTGTCGCTGAGCGAGCACAACACCGTCACCGCCGCATCGAGCAGGCCCTCGCCGATCGGCGTGCCGTCCTTGTCGAGCACGGCCCGATTCGTCATCAGATGCCCGACATTGCGCACCAGCAGCAGCGCCCGGCCCTTCAATGTCAGCGTCGCGCCATCCGGCGACGTGAACGTCCGGTCCTTGTGCAGTTCGCGATGCACCGTCTTGCCGGCCTTCTCGAACGTCTCCTTGAGCGTGCCGTTCATCAGGCCGAGCCAGTTGCGATAGACGCCGACCTTGTCCTCGGCATCCACCGCGGCGACCGAATCCTCGCAGTCCTCGATGGTGGTCAGCGCGCTCTCGAGCACGATATCGCTGAGCCCCGCCGGATGCGTCTTGCCGATCGCGCTGTTGGGGTCGATCGCCAATATCGCATGCAGCCCATTGTGACGCAGCAGGATCTGTCCCGGCGCATAGCCGACGAACTGCGCCGGATCGGCCAGCGCCGCCACGCCGTCCGCGGTGCGGATCATCAGCCCGCCATTCTCGACCGCGTACCAGTTGACGTCGGCATGGCTGCCGCGATTGAGCGGAAACGCCTCGTCGAGGAACGCCGCTCCACGCGCCACCACTGCCGCGCCGCGCGCCGCATTGTAGCCTTTGCCCGGCGCCAGCTCGCCCGCGCGCGAGATCGCGTCGGTGCCGTAGAGCGCATCGTAGAGCGAGCCCCAGCGCGCATTGGCGGCGTTGAGCGCGTAGCGGGCATTCGACACCGGCACCACCAGCTGCGGACCGCAGATACTGGAAATCTCCGGGTCGAGCCCGTCGGTCTCGATCTGGAACTCGCTCGGCTCGGGCACCAGATAGCCGATCTGCCTGAGGAACGCCTCATAGCCCGCCGGATCGCTCGCCACCGGCCCATGCTGATGATGCCACTCGTCGATCTGCTGCTGCAGCCTGTCCCGGATCGCCAATAGCTCGCGATTGCGCGGCATGAAGCGCTCGACCAGCCCCGCCAGCCCGGCCCAATATGCCGCCGGCGCAATCCCCGTCCCCGGCAGCGCCTCGCTCTCGACAAACTTCACCAGCTGCGCATCGACCTTGAGGCCGGCTTTCTCGACATAGCTCATCGCATACTCCGTGTAGCTGCCCTCACGCGGCCAGCGCCGACTTCATCGGCCTGCCCATCACATACGTCTCGGCCACCGCGCGGTCGTCGCCGCACGTCTGCAGCAGGAACAATTCATTGGCAAGGCTGTCGACGGCATCCATTCGTAGGGCCATCTGCGGCGTCGCCCGCGCATCGAGCACCACGAGATCGGCGTCCATCCCCGGCGCCAGCGTCCCCAGCCGGTGCTCTAGGCTCATCGCCCGCGCATTGCCCAGCGTCATCATGTAGAACGAGCGCAGCGGATTGAGCCGCTGGCCGCGCAGCTGCAGCACCTTGTAGCCCTCGTCGAGCGTGCGCAGCATCGAATAGCTCGAGCCGCCGCCCACATCGGTCGCCACCGCGATCCGCCCGCCATGCTTCTCGACCCTGTCGTGGTCGAACAGCCCCGAGCCGATGAACAGGTTGGACGTCGGGCACCACACCGCCACCGACCGCGTCGACGCCAGCACTTCGCATTCGCGATGCGTCAGGTGGATGCAATGGCCCAGCAGCGTCTTCGGCCCCAGCAGATGGTACCGCTCATAGATCCCCAGATAGTCCGGCATGTTGGGGAACAGCTCGCGCGCGAACTCCACCTCGGCCAGGTTCTCGTCCACATGCGTCTGGATGTGCAGGTCGGGATGCTCGCGGGCCAGCGTCTCGGCCATCTCCATCTGCTCGAAGCTCGAGGTGATGGCGAAGCGCGGCGTGATCGCATAATGCGCCCGGCCCTTGCCGTGCCACTTCTCGATGCCCGCCTTGGTGTCGTCATACCCCGATTGCGGCGTGTCGCGCAGCGCCTCGGGCGCGTTGCGGTCCATCATCACCTTGCCGCCCACCATCAGCATGTCGCGCCTGGCGGCCTCGGAGAAGAACGCGTCGACCGAGCCCGGATGCACGCTGCAATACGCCGCCGCAGTGGTTGTGCCGTGCCGGATCAATTCGTCGAAGAAGCGCGAGGCGATGCGCGTCGCATGCGCCATGTCGCCGAACTTCTGCTCCTCGACGAAGGTGTAGGTGTTGAGCCACTCGAGCAGATTGGCCGCGTACGAGGCAATCACCTGCATCTGCGGGAAGTGGATATGCGGATCGATGAGACCCGGTAGAATGAGGTTCGGCCGGTGGTCGATCACCTCGTGATGGGCCGCTGCTTTGGGGTTGAACTCGCCGACCATGATGATCCTGCCGTCCGGCCCGATCACTACCGCCCCATCTTCGATGTAGCGATAGGACGCCGTATCATCGACCGCCTGCGGCGCGTCGATGAAGCTCAGCACCCGCCCGCGCAGCACCCGCACCTGTGACGCGTCGGTCAATGCGTGACCTCGCGGTACCACGCGACGAGCAGCGCGCGCTCCTCGGGGGTGATCTCGGTCACGTTCCCCGGCGGCATCGCCGTCGAGAAGCCGGCTTCCATCGCCACCTGCTCGGCATGGTTGGCGATCGCCGCGTCGGAATCGAGATGCACGTTCTTGGGCGCTTCCCACAGGCCGGCATAGCCGCTCGGGTTCGCGTTGTGGCACATGGCGCAGCGGCCCATGATCACGTCGCGGACGGCGGGAAAATGGCTGTTTGCCAGAAACGGCCCGGCGCTCGCCGACGCCACCTCCTCGCTCGCATCCGCCGGTTTGCCCGCTGCACTCAGCCACGCGATGACGATGAAGATCACCACGGCGGCCAGCCAGGTCCAGTGCGGATTGCCCTTGCGGGCATGGCGCGTATTGAACCAGTGCCGGATGATCGCGCCCTCGAGGAAGATCAGCGTCGCGATCAGCCACGAGAACTTCGTCGCGAAGGCGAGCGGATAGTGGCTCGACAGCATGAAGAAGATCACCGGCAGCGTCAGGTAGTTGTTGTGGAGGCTCCGCTGCTTGGCGATCTTGCCGTATTTGGCGTCGGGCACCTTGCCCGCCTTGAGGTCGGCCACCACGATCTTCTGGTTGGGGATGATGATCATCGCCACGTTCGCCGCCATGATCGTCGCGGTGAACACGCCCATATGCAGCATCGCCGCGCGCCCGGTGAACAGCAGCGTGTAGCCGTAGGACGCCGCCGTCAGCACCACGAACAGCGCCGCCATCAGCCCCCAGGTATTCTCGCCGATCGGCGACTTGCACAGCAGGTCATAGACGTACCAGCCGACCACGATCGTGCCGAGCGAGATCAGCACGCCGCCCCACGCCGGCACGTCGAGCACGTGCTTGTCGATCAGGAACAGATCGGCGCCGAAATAGTAGACCACGATCAGCAGCATGAAGCCGCTCAGCCAGGTGAAATAGCTCTCCCACTTGAACCAGGTCAGGTGCTCGGGCAGGAAATCCGGCGCCACGAGGTATTTCTGGATGTGGTAGAAGCCGCCGCCATGCACCTGCCACTCCTCGCCATGCGCCAGCGGCGGCAGGCTCGGCGTCTTGCGCAGCCCCAGATCGAGCGCAATGAAGTAGAACGACGATCCGATCCACGCGATCGCCGTGATCACATGCGTCCACCGCACGGCGAACGAGAACCACTCCCACATGATCGCGTAGTCAGGCATTTCGTCGCTTCCAATCTCTCAGTCGGACTCCTTCTCCCCTTGAGGGAGAAGGTGGATCGCGCGTAGCGCGAGACGGATGAGGGGTTGTCTCCGCATCCGCGGTAGCTGAGACAACCCCTCATCCGCCCTTCGGGCACCTTCTCCCTCAAGGGGAGAAGGCAATCGAACCTCGCCTTCCGCTCTATCGTCCCTCGCCCCACTGGGAGGGGCCGGCTTTCACAAGACGAGAGGCGGACTCGCGCCCGCCTCCCGGTACATATGGCAAACCGCTTACGACGGCAGCGCGCCGTCGACGCCTTCGGCGAGCCAGTTCATGCCCAGGATGTCGCCATCGTTGAGCGCGGCGCCCGCGGCGGCCTTCTCGTTGCCGGCATTGTCCTTGATCGGGCCGGCATAGACGTCGTACGAGCCGTCGATCCAGGCCGCCTTCTGCTTCTCGGCCGCGGCCTTCACGTCATCGGGCACATTGACGATCGGCGCGATGTCGAGCGCGCCTTCCTTCATGCCCCAATACGTGTCCTCGGGCTTCCAGGTGCCGTCGAGCTTGGCCTGCGTGCGGATGGTGTAGAAGGCGCCCCACAGATCGAGCGAGGAGCTCTTGCACATCGTCGGGCCGAACTGGCTCTGGTCGGAGCCCTGCCCGAAGGTCGGCACGCCCTTGCTCTCGCAGACCTGCACGGCAGCGGGGCTGTCGGTGTGCTGCGTCATCACGTCGGCGCCCTGGTCGATCAGCGCGCGCGCCGCGTCGGCTTCCTTGGCCGGATCGTACCAGGTGTTGATCCAGATCACCTTGGTCTTCCAGTTCGGGTTCACCTTGCGGGCCGCGATGGTGAAGCTGTTGATGCCCGAGATCACTTCCGGCACCGGGAACGTCGCGAGGTAGGCGCCGACGCCGGTCTTGCTCATCATGGCCGCCATGGTGCCGAAGATCGAACGGGCCTGGTGGAAGCGGATATTGTAGTTCGACAGGTTGTTGTTCGAGGACGGCTTGAAGCCCGTGCACATCTCGACCGTGACATCCGGGTAGGCCTGCGCCACCTTCACGGCCGAATCCATGAAGCCGAACGAGGTCGCATAGAGCAGCCGGTTGCCCTGGTTGTAGAGATCGCGCAGCACGCGCTCGGCATCCGGGCCTTCCGGAACGTTCTCGACATACTGCGAGACGACCTTGTCGCCGAACTGCTTGAGCATCTGCTGGCGCCCGGCTTCGTGCGCGGTATTCCAGCCGCCATCGTTGATCGGGCCGACATAGATGTAGCCGACCTTCAGCGGATCGGCCGCGTTGGCGCGGCTCGCCAGCATCGGCAGGGTCGCCGCGGCGGCGGCGCCCGCCACGAAAGTGCGGCGGTTGATGGTAGTGATCATGACGTCTCTCTCCTGTTGCTTTTGGTAGGCGTTTAGGCGGATGGCGTGAACGGCTTGCCCAGGCAGGCGGGAGCGTTGCCCCCTCCCGCCTTGCTCGCCGAAATGATGGCAAGGACGATAATGGTGGCGATGTAAGGCAATGCCGCCCACCCCTCGGATGGGAGCAGCGCGGTGAAGATCGTGCCCGAGGCCTTGGCGTACAATTCCAGCGTGCCGAGCAGTCCGAAGAAATAGGCGCCCGCCAGCAGCCGCGACGGCTTCCAGCCGGCGAACACCACGAGCGCGATGGCGATCCAGCCGCGCCCGCCGGTGAGCCCCTCGGCCCAGAGCGGCGTCAGCACCAGCGGGAATACGGCGCCGCCGATGCCCGCCATGGCGCCGCCGAACGCGACCGCCGCATAGCGCACCGCGATGACCGAATAGCCGATCGAGTGCGCGCTGTGGTCGTTCTCGCCCACCGCCCGCAGGATCAGTCCGGGCCGCGTGCGATTGAGGAACCAGGCGACCAGCGCCACCATGATGAAGGCGAAATACACCAGCGGCGAATAGCCGAAGATCACCTTGCCGATCGGATGCAATGCCAGCGCGTCGGGAAAGATCGTGGTGAACGGCTTGATCGGCTGGCCGGTAAAGCCGTGGCCCGCGAGTGTCGAGAGCCCCGTGCCGAAAATCGTCAGCGCCAGCCCCGTCGCCACCTGGTTCGAGCGCAGCGACAGCGTCAGCACCGCAAAGATCATCGATACCGCCGCGCCCGCTGCTGCCGCGACCAGCACCGCAAACCAGGGATTGCCCGTCGTCACCATGGCGATGAAGCCCGACACGGCGCCCACCAGCATCATGCCCTCGACGCCCAGGTTCAGAACGCCGCTCTTTTCGGTGACCAGCTCGCCCAGCCCCGCCAGCAGGATCGGCGTCGAGGCGCCGACGATGGTGATGATCACCGAGATCAGGAAATCGATGCTCATTCCGCCGGGCTCCTCACTGCCGCGGCGATCGGCGCCGGCGCATTGGAGACGACCTTGACCCGGTAGCGGATGAGGATGTCGCTCGCCAGCAGGAAGAACAGCATCATCGCCTGGAAGATACCCTTGCTGGCGTTAGGCAGCTGCAGCGCGCTCTGCGCCAGGTCGCCGCCGATATAGGTGATGGCGAGCACGATACCCGCCAGGATCACACCCAGCGGATTGAGCCGGCCGAGGAACGCCACGATGATCGCCGTGAAGCCGTAGTTCTGCGGGAAGCCCAGGCTCATCTGCCCGAAGGGTCCGGTGACCTCGAAGATGCCGGCGAGGCCCGCCAGCGCCCCCGACAGCAGGAACACCATCCACACCGTCGCCTTCTGCGAGAAGCCGCCATGCCGCGCCGCGTTCGGCGCCGAGCCGACCACGCGCACCTGGAAGCCGAACAGCGACCGGCTCATCAGGAACCACACGATCACCGCGATGACCAGCGTGATGACGATGCCGAGGTGCACATAGGTCCCCGGCACGAGGATGGGCAGCGTCTGGTCGGCGGTCACCAGCGGCGTCTGCGGGAACGAGAACCCGGTCGGGTCCTTCCACGGGCCGGTCACCAGATGGTTCATCAGGTGGATGGCCACATAGGTCATCATCAGGCTCGACAGCGTCTCGTTGACGTTGAACCAGTTCTTGAGCGCCGCCGGAATGGCGCCCCAGACGGCGCCGCCGATCAGCCCCGCGATCAGCATCGACGGCAGGATCCACACGCCGGTCATCTTCTGCGTCAGCAGCCCGATGCCCACGCCGGCAAGGCCGCCCACCACATACTGACCCTCCGCGCCGATGTTCCAGATCGCCGCTCTGTTGCCGACTGCCAGCCCGACGCCGATCAGGATCAGCGGCGACGCCTTCACGGCGATGTCGCCCCATTTGTAGCTGAGCGTCAGCGGCGCGATGAACACCTGGTACACCGATTGCAGGCCGAAGCTCGCATGCGCCCACAGATCGTCGAGGAACGAGGGCGGCACGGCCGGCACGGGCGAAAAACCCTGCGGTGGCGGCGGTCCGATGATCCCGAACACGATGGCGCCCACGATCATGGTGATGATCACCGCGCCCACCGGCGTGGCGTAGACCATGAACTGGCTGGGCTCGGCGCGTTTTTCGAGCTTAAGCTGCACTGGTCGCCTCCGCACCGATACCGCCGGCCATCGGCGCCGGCTGTGCCGCGCCGTCGCCATGGATGCCGCCCATCAGCAGCCCGATCTCGTTGATGTCGACGCCCGACACCGCCATCGCCTTGCTGAGCTTGCCGTCATTGATCACCGCCAGCGTGTCGCAGAGCTCCAGCAGCTCGTCGAGGTCCTGGCTGATCACCACGATCGCCGAGCCGGCCGCCGCGAGGTCGACCAGCGCCTGCCGGATCGCCGCGGCGGCGCCGGCATCGACGCCCCAGGTCGGCTGGTTGACGACCAGCACGTCGGGCCGCTGCATGATCTCGCGGCCCATGATGTATTTCTGCAGATTGCCGCCCGACAGCGAGCCCGCCGTCGCCTCGGTGCCAGTGGCCTTCACCGCAAAGGTCGAGATCACCTCGCCGGTATATTTCTTCGCCGCCCCCGGCCGGATGATGCCGGAGATCGCAAGCTTCAGCCGGTCGCGCCCCGTCAGCACCGCATTGTCGCTGAGCGTGAAATCGGGCACCGCCGCATGGCCGTTGCGCTCCTCGGGCACCGTCGCGATGCCCACCAGCCGCCGCGCCTTGGTGTCGAGCTTGCCGATCGCCCTGCCGCCCACGCGGATGGCCTGCGCATCATTGGTCGAGGCTTCGCCGCTGAGCGCCAGCTGCAGCGCGTTCTGCCCGTTGCCCGCCACGCCGGCGACACCGAAAATCTCGCCCGCATGCACCCGGAAGCTGATGTCCTTGAGGGCTACGCCGAACGTGCCGGCGCCCGGCATCGACAGCTCCGTCACCACCAGCTTCTCGCCGCCAAAGCTGCGGCCCGCCGGCTTCTGGATATCCTTGAGACTGCCGCCGATCATCTTTTCGGCCATCGAGCGCGAACTCTCGACCTTGGGGTCGCAGGTGCCCACCAGCCGCCCGCCGCGCAGGATCGTCGCCGTGTCGCACAGCGCCTTGATCTCGTGCAGCTTGTGCGAAATGTAGAGGATCGAGCAGCCTTCCCCGGCGAGCTGCCGGAGTACCACGAACAGCTGGTCGACCTCCTGCGGCGTCAGCACCGAGGTCGGCTCGTCCATGATCAGCAGCGTCGGGTTCACCAGCAGCGCGCGCACGATCTCGATGCGCTGCCGCTCGCCCACCGACAGGTCCGCCACGATCCGGCGCGGATCGAGCGTCAGCCCATATTGCGTCATCACCTGCCGGATGCGTCCCTCGAGCTCGCGCTGCGGTATCCTCGCATCCATGCCCAGCGCGATGTTCTCGAGTACCGTCAGCGCCTCGAACAGCGAGAAATGCTGGAACACCATACCGATGCCGAGCTTTCGCGCCGCCTTGGGGTTGGCGATCACGACTCGCTCGCCATTCCAGGCAATCTCGCCCGCGTCGGGCTGCATGATGCCGTAGATCATCTTGACGAGGGTGGATTTGCCGGCGCCGTTTTCGCCCAGCAGCGCATGGATTTCGCCCGGCTTGACCTCGAACGACACGTCGTCATTGGCCAGCACGCCCGGAAAGCGCTTGGTGATCCCGCGAAGGCTGAGGCGGGGGATGTCAGTCAACGGCGGCTCCCAAACTCGCTTTGGTTTCCGGCACGCGCATCGCTGAAGCTTCCCCGCGGCCAATGTGGACCATAATTTCAGCCGCCGCCAGAGCCGCGATCACTTCGGGCCGTTTATCCACGAGCCCGAATGCGCCGATCGGCAGTATAAGTCGTTGCAGCGCCGCCTCGGTGCCGTCCGCCTCGGCCCGGTACCAGCTCGCGAACTTGGCCCGCTTGGTCCTCGACCCCACCATGCCGACATAGGGCGAGTCGGTGCGCTTCAGCGCTTCGGCGGCAATCAGGAAGTCCAGCGCATGGTCGTGCGTCAGGATCGCGTAGGCGCTTCCTCCCGGCGCGTTGCGCACCACCGCTTCCGGCATCGGCACCGCCTTCGCCTCGACGCCCGGCGGCAGATCGTGCAGTTCGTCCGGCCGCGTATCGATCACGTGCACGTTGAGCGGCAGTGCCGCCAATGCCCGCGCCAGGGCCTTGCCCACATGCCCCGAGCCGAACAGATAGACATGCGGCAGTGCCGCCTCAGCGGATCTGAGCCGCGCCATCAGCGCCGCCCCGCGCGGCGCGTCGAGAAACCGCAGCGATACCTCGACCCGCCCGCCGCAGCACTGCCCGATTTCCGGCCCGAGCGGGATATCGAGCCCGTCGGGCTCCTCACCATCCCTCAGCGCCTGCCGCGCCCGCGCGATCACCATATATTCCAGCGCGCCCCCGCCGATCGTCCCCACCAGCGCATCTGCCGCAACCGCCATGAAGGCGCCAGCCTCCCGCGGCGACGATCCACGGACATTTGTGAGTTCCGCCACCACGGCGGCGGGATGAGAGGCGACGAAGCTGGCGAGTTCGCCACTGCGCATCAGGCCGCTCTCTCCCGTTTCATCCGCTCGACGCCCATCAGCACCCGCTCGGGCGTCACCGGCATGTCGAGATGCGGCGCGATCGTGTAGTCGGCGACCGATGCGACGGCCATCGACAGCGCCTCCACGACCGACATTGCGAGGCAGATCGGCGGCTCGCCTACCGCCTTGCTCCGGCCGATCGCCGGCTCCTTGTTGCTCGACCACTCGGCCAGCCGCACGTTGAATTCGCGCGGCACGTCGGACGCCAGCGGGATCTTGTAGGTCGACGGCGCATGCGTCCGCAGCTGCCCCTTGTCGTCCCACACCAGCTCTTCGGTCGTCAGCCAGCCGATGCCCTGGACGTAGCCGCCTTCCACCTGACCGATATCGATCGCCGGGTTCAGCGAATGCCCGACATCCTCGAGCACGTCGGCCCGATCGATCTGGTATTCGCCGGTGAGCGTATCGATCGTCACCTCGGCGCAGGCGGCCCCATAGGCAAAATAGTAGAATGGCCGCCCAATGCCGGTCGTGCGGTTCCAGTGAATCTTCGGCGTGGCGTAGAAGCCGGCGGCCGAAAGCTGCACCCGGTTCATCCAGCACGACGTGGCGAGCTCGCCGAACTCGACGAACTGCTTGCCCGCGCGGATGCCGCCGAACTCCCAATGCACGTCCTTGGGCTCGACCTCGTAGATGCGCGCCGCATGGGCCTCCATGCGCGCCTTGATCTGCTCGCATGCATTGAGCGCCGCCATGCCGTTGAGATCGGTGCCCGACGACGCCGCCGTCGCCGACGTGTTCGGCACCTTGCCGGTGTGGCTCGCGGTGATCTTCACATGGTCGAGCGTCACCCCGAACGCCTCGGCCACCACCTGCGCGACCTTGATGTGCAGGCCCTGCCCCATCTCGGTGCCGCCATGGCTCAGATGGATCGAGCCGTCGCGATAGACATGCACCAGCGCGCCCGCCTGGTTGTGCCAGGTCGCCGTGAACGAGATGCCGAACTTCACCGGCGTCAGCGCGATGCCCTTCTTGAGGACCGCATGCTCGCGGTTGAACTTCAGCACCGCCGCGCGCCGCTTCTGGTAGTCGGAACTATGTTCCAGATCCTCCACCACCCGGTGGATGATGTTGTCCTCGATCGTCTGGTGGTAGGGCGTGATGTTGTTCGCGTCGGTGCCGTAGAAATTGCGCTTGCGCACCTCGAGCGGATCGAGCCCGAGGTCGTAGGCGATGTGCTCGATCCAGCGCTCGCAGGCGATCAGCCCCTGCGGCCCGCCAAAGCCGCGGAACGCCGTATTGCTCACCGTATTGGTGAACAGCGGCAGCGAATTCACCCGCACCGCGGGGAACCAGTAGGCATTGTCGCAATGGAACAGCGCCCGGTCCGTCACCGGCCCGCTCAGGTCCGCCGAGAAGCCGGCGCGTGCCGCGAACGTCGCCGCCACGCCCTGGATCCGCCCGTCATCGTTGTAGCCGACATCGTAGCTCACCACGAAGTCATGGCGCTTGCCGGTGATGGTAAAATCGTCGTCGCGGTCGGGCCGGATCTTCACCGCGCGGCCGAACCGCTTGGCCGCCAGCGCCGCGACCGCCGCAAACAGATTGCCCTGCGTTTCCTTGCCGCCGAAGCCGCCGCCCATGCGCCGCATGCTGACCGTCACCGCCGCATGCGGGACGCCCAGCACCTGCGCCACCATCACCTGGATTTCGGTGGGGTGCTGCGTCGATACGTGCAGCGTCACCTCGTCGTCCTCGCCCGGGATCGCCAGCGCCACCTGCGATTCGAGGTAGAAATGCTCCTGGCCGCCGATCGTCACGGTGCCTTTGGCGCGCCGCTTGCTCGCTGCGAGCCCCGCTTCCACGTCGCCGCGTTCGAGCTTCAGCGGCTCCGTCACCAGCCTGCCGCCATCCTTGAGCGACGCCGCGACGCTGGTCACATGCGGCAGCTCGCGATACTCGATCTTCGCCAGTTTCGCCGCGCGCCGCGCCAGCTCGCGCGTCGTGCCGATCACGCAGAAGATCGGCTGGCCGTGATATTTGACCACCGTTTCGGCAAACACCGGCTCGTCGTGCTTGTGTACCGATGAAACGTCGTTCTCGCCCGGCACGTCCTCGGCCGTCAGCACGCCCACCACGCCCGGCGCCTTGCGCACCGCGTCGAGGTCGATCGAGGCGATCTCGGCATGCGCCTTGGCGCTCAGCCCCAGATAGGCGTGCAGCGTGCCCTCGGGCTCGGTCAGGTCATCGACATACTCGGCCCGCCCCGCCACCTGCTTGATGGCGCTGTCGTGCGGCGTCGAGTGATGCAGCCTGCCGGCCATGCTGTCGGGCGGCACGACGATATCGAGCTTGTTCATGCCACCGCCTTGCTCAGCCGTTCCACCGAGCCGGTCGTCTCGAGGTGGAACCGCCGCAGCAAATTCTGCGCCGCCAGCAGCCGGTATTCCTTGCTGGCCCGCATGTCGGTGAGCGGCTGGTAGTCCACCGCAAAGGCCGGGATTGCCGCTTCGATCGTCGCCGTCGTCCACGGCCTGCCGATCAGTGCCTCTTCCACCGCCTTGGCGCGCTTGGGCGTCGCCGCCATGCCGCCGAAGGCGATGCGCACCATCCCCACATTGCCGTCATCGTTGACGAACACCCGGAACGCGCCGCACAGCGCCGAGATGTCCTCGTCCTTGCGCTTGGTCACCTTGTAGCAGGCGAGCTTCTCGCCCGCCGGCAGATACGGAATGATCACCGTTTCCACGAACTCGCCCGGCTGCCGGTCCTGCTTGCCATAGGCAATGAAGAATTCGCGCAGCTTCACCTCGCGCCGGTCGCTCCCCTTGCGCAGGATCACATGCGCATCGAGCGCGATCAGCGGCGGCGGCGAGTCCCCGATCGGCGAGCCGTTGGCGATGTTGGCGCCAACCGTGCCCGCATTGCGCACCTGCCCGCCGCCGATCCGGTCCCACAGCTCCGCCAGTTGCGGGAAATGCGCCACGATCGCTTCGCGCGCCTGGGCATAGGTGACGCCCGCGCCCAGCGTCAACGCGCCATCGCTGGCCGTGATCGCCTGCAGCTCGCGCAGATGGCCGATATAGATCATCGGCCCGATGTCGCGCATGAACTTGGTGACCCACAGGCCCACATCGGTCGCCCCGCTCACCAGCGTCGCCGTCGGGTTCTCGGCATAGACCCAGGCCAGCTCATCCACCGTCGCCGGCACGATCAGCCGGTTCTTGCCCGCGCCGATATCGACCATCGCGCCATCATTGATGGCCCGCAGCCGCGTCTTCATGGCTTCGCGATGCGCCACCAGCGGATCGGCGGCGACGTCGGCATAGCTGCCCATCGCCAGCCCGGCCTTCACGATCGGCTGATAGCCCGTGCAACGGCAGAGATTGCCCTGCAGCGCCACCTCGATCTGCGGCACCGTCGGTGCGCTGTTCTGCATCCACAGCCCATACAGCGACATCACGATGCCCGGCGTGCAGAAGCCGCACTGGCTGCCGTGATAATCCACCATCGCCTGCTGCACCGGATGCAGCGGTCCGCCCGCCGGCGACAGATGCTCGATCGTCACCACGTGCGATCCATGCAGCATGCCGACAAAGCAGATGCAGGCATTGACGGTCTTGTAGCTGAGCGCATCGCCACCGAGCCGGCCAACCAGCACCGTGCACGCCCCGCAATCGCCCTCGGCGCAGCCCTCTTTGCTGCCGCGCAGCCTTTTGGTCAGCCGCAGATAGTCGAGCAGCGTCTCGGTCGCGCCGATCTCGGTGATCTCGACGTCCTCGTCGTTGAGGATGAATTTCAGGGCGCCCATCAGCTTCCCCGATAGGTCGAATAGCCGTACGGCGAGACCAGCAGCGGCACGTGGTAATGCGCCATCTCGGTCATCGTGAACCGCACCGGCACGAGGTCGAGGAACGGCGTCTCGAGGCTTGCGCCCAGCCGCTCGAAATAGGCCCCGACATGGAAGATCAGCTCGTAGGCCCCAAGATGGAAATGGTCGCCTTCGAGCAGCGGCCCGGGGGCGCGCCCGTCTTCATTGGTCTCGGCGCTCAGCAGATGGTGGCTGTGGTCGCCATGCAGCATCAGCAGATCGAACCGCAAGCCGCTGGCCGGCTTGCCGCGCATGGTATCGAGGACGTGGGTCGTGAGGCGTGCAGCGCCCGCCATTCGGGTGCCTTTCATTCCAACTTCGAGCGACTATCAGCAAAAATCTGTCACATTCCAAGGGGGGCCGCGCCTAAATTTTACCAGTCGGTCAACTTTTGCCCGGCTTGTGCGCAACTGCCCCGCCGGCCTAAATCGGCCGGTCTCCCGGAGGCTCCCATGCGCTATCCCCGCAACATGCTCGGCTATGGCAAGACGCCGCCCGACGCCCGCTGGCCCGGCGGCGCCTATGTCGCCGTCCAGGTGGTCCTCAACTACGAGGAAGGCGGCGAGAACAACGTGCTGCACGGCGACGGCGCGTCGGAGGCATTCCTCTCCGACGTCATCGGCGCCGCGCCCTGGCCCAACCAGCGCCACGCCAACGTCGAGTCGATGTACGAATACGGCGCCCGCGCCGGCTTCTGGCGCCTCTGGCGCCTGTTCACCGGCCAGAACGTGCCCGTAACCGTCTATGGCGTCGCCACCGCCCTGATGCGCGCCCCGCAGCAGCTTGCCGCCATGCAGGAAGCCGGCTGGGAGATCGCCAGCCACGGCCTCAAATGGATCCAGCACAAGGACATGCCCGAGGACGAGGAGCGCGCTTCGATCGCGGAAGCCGTCCGCCTCCACACCATCGCCACCGGCGAGCGCCCCTATGGCTGGTACACCGGCCGCTCGAGCCTCCAGACCGTCGACCTCACCTCTGAGGAAGGCGGCTTCGAGTACATCTCCGACACCTATGACGACGACCTGCCCTACTGGCGCCCGCACAAGGGCCGTGCCCAGCTGGTCATTCCCTACACCCTCGCCGCCAACGACATGCGCTTCGTCACCGGCCCGGGCTTCGACAATGGCGAGGAATACTTCCAGTTCCTCAAGGACTCTTTCGACGTCCTCTACGAAGAAGGCCGCCGCGGCGCCCCCAAGATGATGTCGCTCGGCCTCCATTGCCGGCTGGTGGGCATGCCGGGCCGCTTCGCCGGCCTCAAGCGCTTCATCGACTACATCCAGTCAAAGGACCATGTCTGGATCGCCCGCCGCATCGACATCGCACGCCACTGGGCCCAGCATCACCCCTACGAGGCCCCGGCGCTGGTCCCTTCGCAGATGGACCGCACCGAATTCGTCGGCCATTTCGGTTCCATCTTCGAGCATTCGCCCTGGATCGCCGAACGGGCCTTCGACGGCGAGCTCGGCCCGGTCAACGACACGGCCACGGGCCTCCATTTCGCGCTCCGCAGCCAGTTCCGCATGGCCACCGACAAGGAGCGCCTCGGCGTCCTCCAGGCCCACCCCGATCTCGCCGGCAAGCTCGCGGCCGCAAAGCGGCTCACCGCTGCCTCGACC
This sequence comes from Pseudomonadota bacterium, assembly GCA_048498015.1. Lineage (GTDB taxonomy): Bacteria > Pseudomonadota > Alphaproteobacteria > Rhizobiales > Devosiaceae > Devosia_A. The sequence goes on along the minus strand of JBEHYU010000010.1, from coordinate 28,605 downwards.
GCCGAGCAGGCCTCCGCCGGCCTCGATGCGCTCACCGACCACGAGCGGTCCGCATTCGAGGAGCTCAACGCCGCCTACGTCGCCAAATTCGGCTTCCCCTTCATCATCGCCGCCCGCGACAACACCAAGCCGATGATCCTCGCCGCCATGCACACCCGCCTCGGCAACACCCGCGACAGCGAGCTGCGCACCGCCGCTGGCCAGGTCGAGCGCATCGCACTGCTGCGCCTTCGCAGCATTCTCCCGGAGCTCTAACAGCGGCGGTTGGCCGAACGAGCCTCCTTAGGATCGATCGGACAGAGCAAGAAAAAGGACTTCACATGTACGCCCTGCATATCGGCAACAAGAACTACTCGTCCTGGTCGCTGCGCCCCTGGGTCGCCATGAAGGCCGCCGGCGTGCCGTTCGAGGAGAAGCAGCACTACTTCCCGCCGGACCGCCCCTCCTATCCGGACTTCAGGAAGTTCTCGCCCTCCGGCTTTGTGCCGGTCCTCGACGATGGCGAGATGCAGGTCTGGGATTCGCTCGGCATCCTCGGCCATCTCGCCGAGCGCCACCACGAGGTCTGGCCGGCCGATCCGCGCGCCCGCTCCTGGGCCCGCTCGGCAGCCGCCGAGATGCATTCCGGCTTCGGCGCGCTGCGCAACCAGTGCGGCATGAATGTCGGCATCCGCTGCAGGCGCCCGGCCATCAACGCCGCGCTTGAGGGCAATCTCGACCGCCTCGACGAACTCTGGACCGATGGCCTTGGCCGCTTCGGCGGCCCCTACCTCGCCGGCGACCGCTTCACCGCCGTCGATGCCTTCTTCTGCCCCGTCGCCTTCCGCGTCCAGACCTACGACCTGCCGCTCGCGGACAAGTCGCTGGCCTATGTCGCGCTGCTGCTGACCCACCCTGCCATGCAGGAATGGTACGCCGCCGGCATCGCCGAGACCCAGCGCGAACCCAACCACGAGAACGAAACCACCCTCGCCCACGAGGTCATCGCCGACTACCGCGCCAAGGCCTGAAGTCACCACTGACCTCACCCACCCACAACGTCATTCCCGCGAAGGCGGGAATCCAGGCGGAGCCTTCGGACGTCCGTGGACCCGGTCTGGATTCCCGCCTTCGCGGGAATGACGCAGCGGCAGTACTGAAGGTCAGGAGGCGCTCAAACTACGCGCGCTCGTCCTCGTGCTCCTCGCCATCTTCCCACGCGATGGAGGTATCTTCCTCCTCCGCGTCCGAGAGGCGATCGGCAAGCCACTCGGCGATCATCCGCAGCATCTCGTGCCGCTCGATGAACTCGGCGATCGGACCGGTCGGATTGTGGGCGGGCATGCTCATGGTTAACAGCATGCCCCTCAAATCTTACGGCTTGTTGAACGCGCGACCGGGCGGCGTCCGTGGAAAAAGCGCTAGGCGACGATATCGAGGGTCGCCTTGTCCATCTCGGAGCCGGCCTCGAACATCTTGAGCGAGGCCTCGTACTGGATCTGCGCCAGATGCGCCTGGATCAGCTCGCTCGCCAGATCGACCTCCGGCACCTCGGCCGTACCGGCATCTGCCGGCGACGCCGACACCGCCGCCCGCGGCGCATAGGTCGCCAGCGTTCCGCCCGGCTGCCCGCCCGAGCTCACATCCACCTGCACCACATCGACCGGCTGGTAAGGCAAACCGTCGGCAGAGCTGCTCTGGGCATTGGCGATATTGCTCGCCGCCGCATTGAGCCGGACCTCGGCCGCGCGCATCCCGGAGAGCGCAATGGAAGACACAGAACTCATTGGGCCACCCTGGCACTGAGGTGTGGAAGCCCCGTTACCCGCGTCGACCGCATTTACCGCAACTGCAAGCATCCCCGGAGCCGCCCCAGCAGAAGCGCCGCTTGCACGGTCTCCTCCCCCCGGTGGGGGGATGTCCGTGCCGACTTCACCGTCATCAAGAGGCGCCGCTTGCGCGATGTCATCCTCCCCCCTGGTGGGGGAGGATAGCGAAGCTAGCGCGCCAGCGCGTAGCGGAGCTTGGTGAGGGGGTGTTTGCCCTCAGTCAGCACCCAACAACCTTAGCTTCAGTCGGGACTCCTCTCCCTGCTGCGGGGAGAAGGACCCTGACTGCGCCATCGAGTTGCCCGATAACACGCCCTTCCAACTACCGAGGCGACCTGGACTTTCCGCCTCTACGCCAACCGCTATCCTCCCCTCGGGCTGCCGCCACTTCCGGCGGGGTTATCTTAGGTGTGCGTCCGTCATCTACCGCGGGGTGCCGACGAAGCACCGGCGGACGCGGTGGGGGAGTGGCAGTCGTGCTGCTCCAGGTCCAGCGTTCAGGTCGCGGCAGGTTCACCCTGCTCCCTGCCTGACTGTTCCCAAAATCCCGTCGCGGAGCAGCGCTGGGCGTCTCGCCTAGCAAACACAACCCGGAGGCGCCCGGCGCTCTCCGTCCGTGGCCCTTATTGGCAACGGCGAGGTAAACCCCGGAGGCCCCTGGCCGTCCGGACCTTCCGCTCGCCCAATACTTCTGTTCTAACCACCCCATCACAACCACGCGTCGGACCCATGGCCCAAACCCCTTACGCCAGCCCCAGCGCCGGCCTCCCCCCGCAGAGCGCGCTGCACACCCAGCGCGCCGTCTTCACCGAGGCCTACGCATTCATTCCGCGCGGCGTCATGCGCGACATCGTCACCTCGTACCTGCCGCACTGGAACGAGACGCGCGCCTGGGTCATCGCCCGCCCGCTCAGCGGCTTCGCCGAGACCTTCTCGCAATACATCGTGGAAGTGTTCCCCGGCGGCGGCAGCACCGATCCCGAACCCAACCCGGCGGCCGAAGGCGTGCTCTTCGTCGTCGCCGGCCACGGCACGCTCACCGTCGGCGACAAGGCCCACAATCTGCGCCCCGGCGGATATGCGTATCTGCCGCCCGGCAGCAAATGGAAGTTCCTCAACAAGTCCCGCACCCCGGTACGCTTCCACTGGGTCCGCAAGGCCTACGAGGTCGCCGAGGGCATCGCCATCCCCGAAGCCTTCGTCGCCAACGAGCAGGACGAGCCGATCGTCTGGATGCCCGACACCAATATGCGCTGGGGCACCACGCGCTTCGTCGATCCTGCCGACGTGCGGCACGACATGCACGTCAACATCGTCACCCTGGAGCCCGGCGCGGTCATCCCCTTCGAGGAGACTCACGTGATGGAGCACGGCCTCTACGTGCTCGAGGGCAAGGCCGTCTATCGACTCAACCGCGACTGGGTCGAGGTCGAGGCCGGCGATTTCATGTGGCTGCGTGCCTATTGTCCGCAGGCCTGCTACGCCGGTCCCGAGCGCTTCCGCTATTTGCTCTACAAGGACGTCAACCGCCACGCCAAACTGCCGTTCTAGGAGAGCACCGGATGGACCTCTTCACCGAGCCCCTCACCCGCGATGCCTTCGCCCCCTTCGGCCAGGTCATCGAGACCGACGGTGCGCATCACTACCCGATCAATGCCGGCAATTGCGAACGCTACCACGATCTCGCCCGCGTCGAGCTCGGCGGCGTGCATGCCCGCCCGCTGATCTCGCTGATGCATTCGCGCGGCTTCGCCCTGCCCTACGAGCTCAGGCTGGTCGAGCGCCACCCGCTCGGCAGCCAGGCCTTCTACCCGCTGGGCAAGGCGCCCTTCCTCGTCGTCGTCGCGCCGGACGAAAGCGGCACGCCCGGCACGCCGCGCTGCTTCGTCACCGCCCCCGGCCAGGGCGTCAACATCGCCATGAACACCTGGCATGGCGTGCTCACCCCGCTGGGCGGCGAGGCCGATTTCCTCTGCGTCGATCGCGGCGGCGACGGCAACAACCTCGAAGAGCATTTCTATCCCGCGCCCCTCATCGTCCGGGAGCGATGAGCAGCCGCCCGGTTGCGTCTTATGAACTCCATATTCCCCCGTCACTTTTGCGGAGGGGGCATTTGGAGGCTGCTGTGAGACTATTGATCACCGCCGCGCTTGCGGCCCTGTTGCTGATCCCCGCCCCGGCCTTTGCCGCCAAGGCGACCTTGTCCGGCCAGGTCACCTACCGCGAGCGCATCGCGCTCCCCAATCCGGCGACGCTGAAGCTACAACTCGTCGACGAGACCCTGCCCAGCGCCCCGCCGCGCGTCGAGGTCGAAGCCCCGATCGGCCAGGGCCAGGTGCCGCTCAGCTTCAGCCTCGGCTTCGACGATGCCCTCATCATTCCCAATCACGACTACGCGCTGATCGCTGCCATCAGCACCGATAGCGGGTTGATGTTCCGCAATTTCGAGCCCTATCCCGTCACCCCGCTCGCCCCGGCCGAACCCATCATCATCGTCACCAATCTCGTCGCGCAGAACGACACCACGACCGACGCAAGCACCGAGCCCACGACTCCGGCCGCGCCCGCCATTCTCGATTCGACCTGGGTCGTCACCAGCATCGGCGACACCGCGGTCCTCGAAGGCTCCGTCCCGACCCTGCTGATCGGCGCCGACATGCGCGCCGGCGGCACCGGCGGCTGCAATTCGTGGTTCGCCCAGGTCCAACTCGAGGGCGCCACGCTTCGCCTCGGCAGCATCATCTCGACCCTCAAGGCGTGCACGCAGTCGGTCAATTTGCAGGAGCGGGCCTTCAACGATGCCCTCGCCGCGACCCTCACCTGGCAGGTCAGCGGCGACGAACTCACCCTGTTTGGCGCAGGCGGCAAGCCTCTGCTAAAGCTGCGGCGATGAGCACCGACACCCCAAGACTTCTCGCCCGCCTGATGGATGTCATCGAGCATGACATCGCCCCGAAAACCCGCGCCGGCGTCGAGCACGGCAACAAGCTGTTCGGCGCTGCGATCCTGCGCAAGACCGACCTCTCGGTCGTCGTGGCCGAAACCAACAACGAGACCGAGAACCCGCTCTGGCATGGCGAAATGCACGCCATCAAGCGCTTCTACGAATTGCCTGCCGAGCAGCGCCCCGCGCCAAAGGACTGCCTGTTCCTCGCCACGCACGAGCCCTGCTCGCTCTGCCTCAGCGGCATTACCTGGTCGGGCTTCGACAATTTCTACTTCCTGTTCAGCCACCAGGATTCGGCCGACGCCTTCGCCATCCCCTACGACATCCAGATCCTCAGGGCCGTCTACGCCGTCCCCGATCCGGATCGCACCGCGCCTGCGCCCGGCCGAGATCTCTACAACCGCAGCAATGCCTATTTCGTCAGCCACGACATGAGCCGGATGATCGCCGGCCTCGATCGCGGCAACAAGGAAGCCCTGACCGCCCGCGTCGACGACCTCACGGCCCTCTACGCCGATCTCAGCGCCATCTACCAGCGCGACAAGGGCAAGAGAGGCATTCCGCTCAGCTGAGACCGATCGTTAGCGCGCCAATCGTCAGCAGGCATATGGCCAGGATGAACGAAATTCCGCGCGCCTTGTGACATCGTGACGGTTCTCTTACACTCCCCGGTCAGGGGCGCATGGAGGGGAGAGGGCAATGATCTACGACTCACTCTGTAAGGTGGCCGCTATTGCGCCATCGACCAGCGGCCTGCGCGAAGCCGACCGCTTTACCTCTTACGCCCAGATGGTCGAGCGTGCCGGCCGCATCGCCACCGGCCTCGCCGATCGCTTCGAGCGCGGCACGGCTCTCGGCCTGCTGATGATCAACGGGCCCGAGCTGCTGACCCTCGCTTACGCGATCTTTGCCGCCGGCCTTGTGGTCGTGCCGCTCAACGCCCACGCCCCGCGCGCCGAACTCACCGCGACCGCCCGCAAGGCCCGCGTGCGCGGCATCATCGCCTCGCAACCCTATGCCGAGATCGCCGGCAACCTCATTGCCGATCTCGCCGCTCCGGACGCCCTGCCCCTGATCGTCGCCGGTGGCGGCGGTAGCGATTCCGTCGCTGAGCTGGAGCGCCGTTCCATCGGCAGCCTGCCGACGCCGGGCGCCGACGACGCGGCGCTCTACATGTTCTCATCCGGCTCGACCGGCATCCCCAAGGTCGTTCCGCACACCCATGGCGAGATCATGATCGATCTCGAGGGCGCGCGCGAACAAGGCCGCTACGCCTACGACGACGTGATGATCAACATGATGCCCGGCAGCCACGCCATGGGCTTCCTGAGTGCCGTGCACGTCGCCAATGGCGGCGCCACCACGCTCTACTGGAGCGATCCGCAACCCTTTATGCTGTCCAAGGGCCGCTTCGCCCAAGCCATCGAGACCGGTGGCGTCACGATCGTGATGGGCGTGCCGTTCATGTTCGACGCCCTCGCCAACCTCAAGGAAGACGTCGACCTGTCGCGCCTGCGCATGTCGCAGTCGGCCGGCGTCGCCATGCGCAAGGACATCTTCGATCGCTATCATGCCCGCTTCGGGCTCAAGATCCGGCAGGTCTACGGCTCGACTGAGTGCCTGACCATCGCCTCCAACGAAGCCGGCGACCCCGACCTGTGGGACTCGGTGGGCACGCCCGCCCCGCGCCTGACCCTCGAGATCGAGCCCACCGACAATCCCTTCGGCCCCGACGTGGGCGAGATCGTCGTCACCTCGCCGGGCGTCACCAAAGGCTATCTCGACGCCCCCGAGGTCAACGCCAGGACTCTGCGCGACGGCCGCTTCTACACCGGCGATCTCGGTCAGCTCGACGCCAACGGCAACCTGTTCATCCGTGGCCGCAGCAAGCTCATCATCGAGGTCGCCGGCCACAAGGTGGACCCTTACGAGATCGAGGAAGTGCTGGCCGCCCATCCGGCCGTCGCCGAAGCCGTGGTGGTCGGCATCCCCGACCCGCGCACCGGCGAACAACGCCTCAAGGCCGTGATCGTCAAATCCGCCGATGAATCGGGCGACGCGCTGATCCGCTATTGCCGCGAGCGCCTGGCCTCGCAGAAGGTCCCCAATGTCGTCGAGTTCCGCTCGGAAATCCCCAAGAGCGCGACCGGCAAGATCCTGCGCGGCAAGCTGATGGAGCCGGCCTAGGCCGTGACGCTCGCCGGCTTCGCGGCAACACCCAGCCGGCTTTCGACATAGGCGATCAGCGTCGCCGGCGAGGTGAACAGATCGGCCCCGATGTCGTTGTCGGGAATACGGATGGAGAAGCGCTCTTCGAGGAATTGGATGAGGCCGACCAGATTGATCGAATCGAGCAGCCCGGTCTCCAGCAGCCCGGTTTCCCGCGTCACCGAAACCGCCGAGCCCGCCGCGACGCCGCGAATGTGCTCGAGGATGGACTGTTCGATATCGGTCATTTGGAACTCCCCACTGCCTCAGAGTCGGGCATAATAGCCAAATGCGGCGACCTGAAAAGCGCCATGCGACACGAGCAGGACGAATGAATGGCGGCTATTGAGCAAATCGTCGAGACCCGGCAGGTCGGTGAACAGGAGCGCCTGTTCCACTATCTGCACATGGCCGGCGGCCTCATCGCCTCCGGCGCGACGGTGGTTCGCGGCCCGCTGACGCCCGAATTGCTGGCCCGCGCCTTCGCCTGGCTGCAGCGCCAGCACCCCATCCTCAACTCGCACATCCGCTACCAGGGCTACGCGTTCCGGAACGTGCCGCCCTTCTTCTATCCCATCCCGTTCTTCGACACGCGCGGCACCCTGCCGGTCCCCATTCGCGTCGTCACCGATCCGAACCCCGATGCCTGGAAAGCCATCCTCGAGGCCGAGAACAAGCTGCCCATCGGCAAAGGTAAGATGCCCCGGCTGCGCATCGTCATGGTCCGCACGCATGAGGGCGCCGACCTCACTCGCCTGGTGATGACGATGGATCACTGCATCGCCGACGCGCAGGCCGGCAGCATGCTCAACGACCAGCTCTTCCGCTATCTCGCCGATCCCGAGGCGATGGAACAGCAGGCGCCCGTGCAACTCGGCCTGCCGCCCTCGCTCGAATCCGGCCTGCCGAAAAAGCCCGACAGCGGCAGCAAGCCGTACCAGCGCGCCATCCGCTTCCCGCTGACCGAGGTGCCCAACCCCGAGCGCGCCAGCCGCTCGGTCGAGCGCCGCATCGGGCCGATGATCGGCGAGAAGCTGCGCGCCGCCATCCGCGCCCGCCGCTCCACCATGCATGGCGCCATCGGCGCCGCCTTCCTGATGGCCACGCGCGAAAAATTCGGCATGGACGAGATGACCATCCTGTCCACCGTCGAGCTGCGCCGCATGATGAAGCCGCCGCTGCCGATCACCGCCTTCGGCTGCTACATCGACATCCTGCGCACCCACCACCGGCTCAGCGAAGATTTCTGGGCCATGGCATCGGACCTCTCGTTCAAGCTGATCTCTGCCCTCGCCCGCGACCAGGAATCGGCCTCCGTGATGAAGCTCGCGACCTGGGAGATCATCCGCGCCGAGGTGATGCCCACCATCAAGCATCGCCGGCGCATCGACGGCATCGCCATCACCACCGCCGGCGAGACCGCCTTCCGGCCCGATTATGGCCGCTTCACCGTCGAGGGCATGAGCGAGTCCGTGTCGATCGACCTGTTCGGCCCATCGCTGTTCATCGTCACCACCGAGCAGGGCGGCGGGATCGACATCTTCGTGGGCTACGCGGCCGACGCCCTGTCGCAAGCTGACGCGGAAGATCTGTCGGATCGCGCCGTCGCGGCACTCGTCGCCGCCGCCGAGACGCCCGCGGCCAAACAGCGGATCGAGCCGGCTAAATAAGGATGCTGGCCGCGCCGAGCGCGAGCACGGCCATCACGACGGCAAACAGGATCAGCAGCTGCACCGTCGTCATTACTCGAACGTGTGCAGCCACGCCTGCGGTTGCGCGGGATCGGCCACCGCAATGGTGCCATCAGGCGGCGGCACCAGCGATGAAGCGAAGCTCAGCGTCGCCAGCGACAGCACGAACATCACGACCAGACCGAGCTTGAGCATTTTCTGTGCTCCCCAACATCATCTGGGGGCACAATGCGCGCCCGCATTTGAACGTTCCCGCGCCAACCCGTTTAGCTGCCGTTCACAATTCGCACGGCTCAAACGAAAGGGGCGGCCCGAAGGCCGCCCCTGAACTCATGCCGTGGCCTGCTGCCTCGGGCGCTGCGGCTTCTGCCCGCCGCCGGATTTGCGGCCGCCCGGTCGCTGGCCCTGCGGCTTGCCGCCATTGCCCTTGCGGCCATCGACGATCGCCGCCTTCTTGGCGCCCGAGAAATGCCGGCCGGCATTGCGCTGCGGCCGCTGCCCGTTCGGGCGTCCGCCTTCGGGCTTGGGGCCCTGCCCGCGATGCGCCGGCTTCTGGGCCGGGGCGGTCTCGTTCTGCTTGATCTCGCCGGTCGTCGGCAGCGTCTTGCGGATCAGCCGCTCCACGTCGCGCAGCTGACCACGCTCGGTGCCGTCCACCAGCGAGATGGCAAAGCCCGAGGCGCCATTGCGCGCCGTCCGGCCGATGCGGTGCACATAGTTCTCGGCGTCGTCGGGCAGCTCGTAGTTGATCACGTGCGTGATGTTGGGCACATCGATGCCGCGCGCCGCAATGTCGGTCGCGACGAGGATCCGCACCTGACCCGAAGCAAAGCCCTTGAGCGCCGCCTGGCGGGCGTTCTGGCTCTTGTTGCCGTGGATCGCCGCCGCTTCATGGCCGTCGAGCGCCAGGTTCTTGGTGACGCGGTCGGCGCCATGCTTGGTGCGCGAGAACACGATGACGCGGGCGAGCGCCGGATCGGCGAGCAGCTTGTTGAGCTCGTCGCGCTTCTGCTTGGAGCCCGACAGGATGACGCGCTGGTCGATCGTGCCGACGGTCGTTGCCGGCGGCTGCGCCTCGACACGCACCGGATCGTTCAGCAGGCCCTTGGCCAGCTCGGCGATCTCCTTGGCCATGGTGGCCGAGAACAAAGCCGTCTGCCGGCGCGGCCCGATCGCCGCGGCGATCTGCTTGACCGGAATGATGAAGCCCATGTCGAGCATCCGGTCGGCTTCGTCGAGGACGAGCCAGCGGGTCTCGTTGAGCCGGATCTTGCGGTCGTCGATCAGGTCCTTGAGGCGGCCGGGGGTGGCGATGACCACGTCGACGCCCTTGGCGATCTTCTGGATCTGGGCGTTGCGCGACACGCCGCCGAGCACGAGCACCGTCGATAGGCGCATGCCGGTCGAGAGCTTCTGCAGCACTTCCTCGATCTGCACCGCCAGTTCGCGGGTCGGCGCGAGGATCAGCGCGCGGGTGGTCATCGGGTTGGGCCGGCCCTTGAGCTCGGCAATACCGGCGAGGATCGGCAGGCCGAACGCGGCCGTCTTGCCCGAGCCGGTCTGGGCGATGCCGAGGATGTCGCGGCCCTGCATCTGCGGCTCGATGGCCTTGGCCTGGATGGCGGTCGGCGTGGTGAACCCGGCTTTGGTGAGCGCGGTCTGGATCAGCGCCGGCAGGCCGAGAGTGGAGAAACTGGTGTGGTTCAAAGCACAACTTTCATTGGCGCTCCGGACCATGCGGAGCGCGTCGCCGCGCTCACGGCGGCGGGACAAACAAAGCAATCGGGCGATTGGGAAAATCGCGCGGGTGCGTTCAGGCCCGGGATGGTCTCCAGGCTGCTTCACCGCTCACCGCTAACGATCGATAAGAAGAGAAGCCTGTCGGGCTGTCGGCCAAAGCCTCACCGCGACACGGGGGCATATGGGCGATAGATGCCCACGATGCAAGGCAAATTCGTGCAGGTCAGCGATGCGCCAGCGCGTAGAAGGCGGCGAACCGCTCGCCCGACATGCGCTCGGGCGACAGCAGGAAGCTCGTCGGGCTGCCGGTTTCGGCCACCATCTGCACCTGCGCCGCATGCGCGTCCGCCCGCGGCAACACCGCCAGCAAGCCACCCACTCCTAGGGCAATCAATGCGCCGATCCGTGTCAGCATCTTCCGCCTCCGCTGAAAGAAAATCCGATACTCGTACATGACCCACCTTCTGGTGAGCGTGTACTAGCAGAGGCGAGGCCGGTCGTGTTGACCGGCCTCGGTTTGTGGTAATCCAGCCTTTAACGGCGTTCTATTCGCGCGTCGCCGCGAACGAGGCGATCAGCGGCTCGTTGGCCGGGTTGGCCGGGTCGGAGCGCAGCACCGTGCCCATGATGGTGTCGGGCTGCGTGCCCCCGACGCTCCACGACGGGATGAGGTAGCCGAAATAGTCGTAATTGTAGGCCTTGCCGCTGATCGTGGCGGTGCCATGCAGGCGGATCGTCGCGCCCTGCTTGGCGACATAGAGCGCCGTGCCGCTCAGATCGTAGGTCACGCCCTGCCCGGTGCGCTGCCCCACCACCTTGCCGCCCTGCTCGGTCAGCGTCAGCTCGTTGAGCCCCAGGGCCAGCTTCTGCAGTGTGTCCTTGGGGTTCTTGGAAACCCCGAAGCTGCGATACACCCACTTGCCGTTGAACGCGCCGTCCTGCGCCATCAGCGTCAGGGTCGGCAGGCCCTGCGCCATCACCGCGGCGCTGCCGCCCAGCGCCGCCACCAGCGCCAGCGACGCCGCGATCGTCTTGAAAGTCCGAAGCATATTGGCCCCCGCATAACCGATTGCGGCGGACAATATCAGAGACGCCCCGACCGGTGCGCGCAAAGTTAATAAAAGGTTAACGACCGCCCCTCACCAGGCGGATCAGATGCCGCCGTACCAGTCGTAGCCGTGATCTTCCCAATAGCCGCCATAGCCCTTGCCGAACGCCTTGAGCGCCTCGAAGCTGCCGATCACCTCGACGGTGTGCAGGTATTTCGGCTGTTTGTAACCGAGCGCCCGCTCGTTCCTGAGCCGGATCGGCGCCCCGTTGCTGACCGGCAACGTCTGGTTGTTGAGCCCGTAGGCGAGGATGGTCTGCGGGTGGTACGCGTCGACCAGGTCGGAGCTCTCGTAATAGGGCTCGGGCCCGCTGAGCCCGCCGCCCATCGAGTCGAAGCAGTGGTAGACCAGGAACCGCGCCTCCGGCTTCAGCCCCGCCATGTCGAGCACGGGGCCCAGCCGCGTACCGGTCCACTTGGCGATGACGCTCCAGCCCTCGACGCAATCGTGCCGCGTCACCTGGCTCTGCGCCGGCATGTTGCGCAGCTCGTCCAGCGACAGGCTGAGCTCCTTGTTGACGAGGCCCGTGACCTTGAACCGGAAGTCGGCAAAATTGTTGGCGACCATCGCCAGATACTCGGGGCTCTGCGGATCGGTGGAGCCGTTCGGCCGCTGCGGCTGCCGGATTTCCGCCTCGTCATAGGTGCGCGCCAGCGCCGAGCCGACGCCCAGCTGACGCTGCACCGCCAGCGTGAGCGAATTGCCGCGATCGAGGATCGCCCGCGTCTGGTCGCCTCGGTTGCCGACGAAATCGAACTGGTCGCAGCCGGCGAGGATCAGGCTCGAGGCGCCGGCCGCGGAGGCCGTCAGGAAGGTGCGCCGGTTCAGGATGAGGTTGGCCATCTCAGCGCTCCCCATCGCTGGACTCTTGTTCCAAATGCACGTTGGTCCTGTAGTAGCCGGTGATCATCGAGCGCAATTCGTTGATCGGCCCCGCCAGCACCACCATGATGATGTGGACGACGAAGAACAGCACGAACGAACACATCGTGAGGAAATGGATGGTCCGCGCCGTCTGTCGGCCGCCGAACAGCTCGGTCAGCCACGGCCAGGCCGCATCCATGCCGGGCGACATGGTCAGCCCGGTGAGGATGATCAGCGGGAAAGCAACCACGAACACCCCGAAATAGGCGACCTTCTGCAGCGGCGTGTAGCTCCGTCCATGCGTGAAGCGCAGCCTGATGTGGTCGAGGATGTCCTTGGGCAGGCCGCGAATGTCGCGCGGCTTGAGGATGATGTCGCGCCACAGATGCCCGGTCGAGATCGCGTTGATCAGCCAGATCGCCAGCGTCCCCACGAGGATCCAGGCGAAGAAGAAATGCACCACCCGCCCTGCGCCGAGATCGTGGTAGGACGGGATCGTCAGCCACGATGGAACGGCGGTATAGTTGGAGCGCGGCAGCCTCTCGGCGGTACCGTGATAGCCGGCCTGGTCGAACACATGCCCGAACACGCGCACCTGCGGCACGGTGCCGTCGTCGTTCAGCCCGAAATCGAGGATGGAGTTGTCGAAGCCGAAGCCCGATTGCTGGCCGATATAGAGGTTGGGCCGCGAGTTGAAGATCTGCAGTCCCGACAGCAGCATGAAGAACATGGTGACCGCCCACACCCAGTGGGTGAGCCGCGTCAGCGTCGCCTGCCGGTAGATCAGCTTGCTGTCGCCAAGCACCGCCATGCGGTCATTGGCGATCATTCCGGTGAGGGCGCCGAGGAAGCCGAGCACCACCGGCCCGGCCAGTAGCCAGCCGAAGCTCTTGAAGCTGATGCAGCCGGCGATCCAGAACAGCGTCCCGATCAGCGCGATGGCCCCGCCGAGCCCGAGCCGCACGATCACGATCGCCCCGCCCAGCAGCATGAACAGCACGCCGGCGGCGAACAGCGACAGCGTCACCGAGTCCGACGACCGATCCACGCCCCATTGCGCCAGCGTCGGCGCCGCGACCAGCAGCATCGCAACGATCACGGCGCCGAGCAGCGCCGCCAACAGCGCCAGCCCGGCGGCGGTATTCCGCGCCCCGGGGTTGAACCCGGCGGGTGCGCCCTGCTCCATCACTGCCATGCCGTCCCCCGTCGCGGATCGTCCGCAATCGAGGTCAGAAACGGCGCCAAATCGCCGCCAGTTTCAAGTCACGACTGCCCAACGGTGCGTGAGGAGCCGTGAAGCAGCCCCTCGCACCCACGATGCAACCGCGGCTCAGTCCCGCGCCGCCCAGTTGATCCCGCGCCTGAGGATCGTCGCCATGTTCGGGTTCTCGAACTCCGCCGCGCGATGGCCGAGCGAGGAATAGAACACCTTGCCCTTGCCGTATTTCTTCTTCCACACCACCGGCATCACCACGCCGTCGATCCACGGCGCATGCTCGCCGGTGAATTTCGTCGTCGCCAGCACCTCGTTGGCCGGATCGACATGCATGTAATACTGCTCGGAATGATACGGGAACGACGCCGGGATGCCCTGCATGATCGGATCGTCCGGCCTGGTCACATCCACCGTGTAGTCGATGATATTGCCCGGATGCGACACCCACTGCCCGCCGGTCACGAACTGGTAGATCGGCGAATCGTGAAAACTGTCGCCCATGGTGCCGTGATGCCCGCCCATGCCGACGCCGCCCTCGACGGCGGCCGCGAGATTCGTCGCCGCCTCGCGCGAAATCTTGTCCATCGTCGTGCACGGAATGATCAGCGACAGATCCTTGATCTCGGGCTCGAGGAACACTTCCGGGTTCGTCTCGACCCGCACCGAGAAGCCGTCCTCGTGCAGCCAGCGCCGATAGATCGCGGCGCACTCCTCCGGATCGTGTCCGCTCCACCCGCCCCAGACGATCAAAGCACTGCGCATTCAGACAACTCCTCAAAAGCGCGCGGAGCTTACCCAAAACAGCCGGATGCGCCAGCCATTATCGCCACTCGACGATGGATTCGCTGTAGTCGTTCACACCCACAACGTCATTCCCGCGCAGGCGGGAAGGACGCAGCGGAATGCCCCTCACGCCACCTTCGGCGCGAGCAGCGAAACAAAATGCAGATTGCGGTCGAACAGCCAGCGCCCAGGCGGCAAATAGATACCGAGCTTCTCGGTGGTTTCCACCTGCTGCAGCTTCGATTTGAAGAACGCCCCCTGCCACTCCGTGCGCGACAGGAAATTGTAGGGGAGCGGCACGCCGTCCCCGATATTGCCGCACCAGTCCATGAACGCCAGCGTCGCCTGCGCCAGAAAACCCTCGCGCAGATGGTCCTTCACCACCACGCCCTGCCGCGCCACCCGCGACGCCTCCGCCAGCACGATGCTGGGGTCGTCGGTGTGGTGCAGCACGTCCACGATGGTCACGTAGTCGAAACTCTTGTCGGGGAACGGCACGTGCACGCCGTCATATTGCGCCACCGGCATCAGCGTCTTGGGGCGCGGTACGATATCGAGCCCTTCGACCCTGAGGTCGGGGCGCAATTTCATCAGTGCCAGCGCCAATTGCCCATCGCCGCAGCCGATATCGAGCACCGTCCCCCGGTTGGGGATGGCTCTGGCCAGCGCCCGGGACAAAATCCAGATGCGCCGGTTGTAGTACCAGGTGTTAGCCTCAGACAGAATCCAGGATTTGCGGTCGAACCTGAACGCCACGTCGCCCCCAGCAGTAAATGCCCCGCGGCGGAGATAGCAAAATCCGCAGGCCGCTGTCAGCCCCTCAGGGCATCGCACCGAAAAGTGGGCCCCGGTTTTCCGCGACTGCCATGCGAGAGGAAGACAGAAAGAGCGATGTGCGTGAACTTCTCACGCACCTCGATCTATCGTTGCGCGCGCGCCAGTGACCGCCAGATCAGCAGCACGATGATCGCGCCGATGATCTGCGCCAGGAAATTGGCGGTGTCGCCGGGGTGATAGAGCCCGATCGCCTGCCCGAGGAACGTGGCGACCACGGCGCCGACGATGCCCAGCACCGTCGTCAGGATGAAGCCGCGCGGGTTCGGGCCGCCCGGCGTGACGATCTTGGCAATGATGCCCGCAAAGAACCCGACCACGATAGCCCAGACGATATCCATGACCTGCCTCCATTGACGGGAGGAATATTGGAACGTCCGGGCCCCGGCGCAAGATCGCAGCGGTTGGCCAGGCGAGCCTGCTTTAGGATCGCCTGGTCCAGAGCACAAAGAAGCTAGTGCGTCGGCAGTTCCTTGTGCTCGGTGTCCGACACCATCGCCAGGTCGAGCACCTTCTGCAGGTTCGCCGCATGCCGGAAGTCCGGCTGCTGGTTCTTGCCCGCCCGCACCGCGCCGGCAAAGCGCTGGTAGTTGGTCAGTACCGGCTCGACCTCCATGTCCTTCCAGGTGCCCGTCTCGACGTCCTCGCCGAGGCAGACGCGCAGCTTGCTCCAGTCGTGCCGGTGCTGCACCTCGACGCCGCCGCGCTCGCCATAGACGCGCAGGCGCAGCTCGTTGAAGTGACCGGTCGCCCAGCGCGTCGCGTGGATCACGCCCAGCGCGCCGTTGGAGAAATCGACCGCCATCGTGAAGCTGTCATTGGCGTCGAGTTCGTACTCGCCGATCTTGTTGCCCGGCGCCTTGTCGAACGTCTTGAGCCGCGCGAACACATGCTCGATGTCGAGCCCCGAGCCGAACGAGGCGAAATCGAGGATGTGCACGCCGATATCGCCCAGCACGCCATTGCTGCCGTGCTTTTTGCTGAGCCGCCACAACCACTTGCTCTCGGTGCGCCAATCACCCCAGGCCTTCGAGCTGAGCCAGCTCTGCAGATAGCTGGCCTCGACGTGCTTGACCGGGCCGATCTGGCCCGACGTCACGATTTCGCGGGCCACCTGCAACTGCGCCACGTTGCGATAGGTGAGGTTCACCATATTGATGAGCCCTGACGCCTCCGCCACGTCCACCATCTCGAACGCCTTGACGGCATCGGTCGCCAGCGGCTTTTCGCAGAACACGTGCTTGCCCGCCCTGAGTGCGGCAATCGAGGTCGCGTGGTGGATCGAGTCCGGCGTGACGTTGGCCACCGCGTCGAACTCGCCCCAGGCCAGCGCCGCGTCCAGCGACGGGAATGCGTGCTCGATCTTGTGCTCGGCGTTGAACGCCGCCAGCCGGTTGGGATCGACGTCGACGCCACCGACGACGGTCACGCCGTCGATAGCCGCGAAGTGCTTGGCATGCTGGGCGGCCATGCCGCCGGTGCCGAGAATGAGAAGACGCATGTCGGAAAGTCCTGCCTTAGTCGTGCACGCTGCCGCCGCGAACGGTCAGCGGCTCGAGCGGTTCTTTGCGGTTGGAGACCGGCGGCCAGGCATCGACGCGGCGCGGATTGTGCGCCCAGTTGACGGCATTGCGCAGCACCTGCCCGATAACCGGCTGGTGGTAGGTCGGATACGCCTCGTGGCCGGGGCGGAAGTAGAAGATGTTGCCGGCGCCGCGGCGATAGACCAGCCCCGAGCGGAACGTCTCGCCGCCCTGGAACCAGGACGAAAACACCGTCTCAAGCGGCTCTGGCACGCCGAACGGCTCGCCATACATCTCTTCCATCTCGAGCTCGAAATGGTCCGGCAGGTCGCGCGCGATCGGATGGCCCGGATTGGTGACCCAGAGGCGTTCGCGCTCACCCGCCTCGCGCCAGCGCAGATCGCAGGGCGTGCCCATCAGCTTCTTGAAAACCTTGGAGAAATGGCCCGAGTGCAGGACGATCAGGCCCATGCCTTCCCAGACCTTCTTGGCGACCCGGTCGACCACCACGTCGTCAACCTTCTCGTGCGCCGCATGGCCCCACCAGACCAGCACGTCGGTCTCGGCCAGCTTGGCGTCGGTCAGCCCGTGCTCTGGGTCCTGCAGCGTCACGGTGGTCGCCGCGATGCCCTTGTCCTCGGACAAGAGCTTGGCGATCTGCGTGTGCATTCCCTGCGGATAGAGCTCCGCGACCAGCTTGCTGGTCTGCTCGTGAACGTTTTCGCCCCAGACTGTGGCTCGGATCGGCATGGTGGTCTCCTTCAGGCGGTGATGGGCCGAAAAGCGGTGATTCCGCGCGGCCAAATCGTTTTAGAAAGTCCCGGCGGGCGCTTCAGTGCACCGGCACAGGGCGAAACGCAAGACTTCGGCGTGTGTTCATGGCCGCGACTTTATTGCCGCCCCAGCGGCTTGCCGGCGGCGTCGAACCGGTGCACCTGCCCGGGCATCGGGCGGATCGAGATCGCCTCGTCCGGCTGGTGCTTCCTGGTGCCGTCCTCGCGCACGATGACCGGCTCGGCCGTGCCGATATCGGCATAGACGTACGAATCCGATCCCAGATTCTCCGAATGGATCACCTTGCCGGTCCACGCCCCCTCGCCCGGCCCGATCAGGATGTGCTCGGAGCGGACGCCGATAGTGCTGGCGCCATAGCGGTCGGCAAGGGCGCCGTTCAGGAAATTCATCTTCGGCGACCCGATGAAACCGGCCACGAACAGCGATTGCGGCTTCTCATAGAGTTCGACCGGCGTGCCGACCTGCTCGATGATTCCGTCGCGCAGCACGCAGATGCGGTCGGCCAGCGTCATCGCCTCGACCTGGTCGTGCGTCACATAGATCATCGTCGCGCCATTCATCGAATGGTGCAGCTTGGCGATCTCGAGGCGCGTCGCGACGCGCAGCGCCGCATCCAGATTGCTCAGCGGCTCGTCGAACAGGAACACTTTTGGGTCGCGAACGATGGCCCGGCCGATCGCGACGCGTTGCCGCTGGCCGCCCGAAAGCTGCTTGGGCAGGCGCTTGAGATAGGGCGTGATCTGCAGCAGCTCCGCCGCCTTCTCGACACGCTCCCGGATCTGTTCCTTGCCCGCATGCGCCAGCTGCATGCCGAACGCCATGTTGTCGTAGACGTTCATGTGCGGATAGAGCGCGTAGGACTGGAACACCATCGCAATACCGCGCTTCGACGGCGCCAGGTTGTTGACGATCTGCCCATCGAAGCTGAGCGTGCCGCCCGAGATCGACTCCAGTCCCGCCACCAGCCGCAACAGCGTGGACTTGCCGCAGCCCGACGGCCCCACGAACACCATGAACTCACCCGATTTCACGGTGAGGCTCACGCCCTTGATCACGTCCACCGAGCCGAAGGATTTGCGGATATCGGTAAGCTGCAGTTCGGCCATGACGGATTACCCTTTGACGCCGCCGGCGGTCAGGCCGGAGATGATCTTGCGCTGGAAGATGAGGACGAGCACGACGAGCGGCGCGGTGACCAGCACCGAGGCCGCCATGATGGTACCCCACGGGATCTCGTGCTCGGAATTGCCCGAGAACAGCGAGATCGCGACCGGCACCGTGCGCGCCGAGTTCGATGAGGTGAAGGTCAGCGCGAACAGATACTCGTTCCACGCCGCAATAAAGGCGAGCAGCCCGGTGGTCACCAGCGCCGGCCACATCAGCGGCAGGAAGACGCGCCAGATGATGATCCACGGCGTAGCGCCATCGACGATCGCCGCTTCCTCGATCTCGATCGGCAGATCGCGCATGAAGGTGGTCAGCACCCACACCGTGAAAGGCAGCGAGAAGATCGTGTAGCTGAAGATCAGCGCCCAGGGCGTGTTGAAGATGTTGTAGAAGCGGATCAGCTCGAACAGCCCCGCCAGCACCGCGATCTGCGGGAACATCGAGACGGCGAGGATGGTCATCAGCAACAGCCCGCGACCGCGGAAATTCACCCGGCTCAGCGCATAGGACGCCGTCACCGACAGCAGCAGCGACAGCAGCACCGTCACCGTCGCGATGAACACCGAGTTCCACAGATTCTGCAGGAACGCCGCGCTCTGGAACACATTGATGTAGTTCGCGAAATTGAGTTCCTGCGGCCAGTAGGTGACGATGAAAAGGTTGGTGCCCGATTTGAAGCTGGTGAGGATCGCGTAGTAGAACGGGAAGACCATCACCACGACGATGAACACCACCAGCAGGAAGAACGCCACGTTCTTGACGAGCTTCCACCAGTCGAATGGCGGCACGTAGTTCTGGCTCGAAACGCTCATCGCGAGCCTCCCTCGAAGCGCACCTGCCCGATCCAGATGTAGAGGATGGTCATGACCGCGATGATCAGGAACAGCAGCGTCGACTCCGCCGAGCCATACGCGAACTTGTCGAAATCGATGAGGTTCTCGCGGCTGATCACCGACATGGTCTTGGTCTGCGACGAGTTGGGCGTCAGCACATACACGAGGTCGAAGATGCGCATCGCATCGAGCAGGCGGAAGATCACCGCCACCATCAGCGCCGGCCGCACCAGCGGCAGCGTCACGCGGAAGAATGTCTTGACCGGATGCACCCCGTCGATCGAGGCGGCCTCGTAGATGTCGCGCGGGATCATCTGCAGCGCCGCCAGGATCAGCAGCGCCATGAACGGCGTCGTCTTCCAGATGTCGACGATGAGGATGGCGTAGAACGCCGTGTCCGCCGACGCCGTCCAGGCGATCTTCTCGTGCAGCAGTCCCAGATGGATCAGCATGTCGTTGATGATCCCGAACTGGTCGTTGAACATCCACCCCCACATGCGGGCGGAAACGATCGTGGGGATCGCCCACGGCACCAGCACGGCGGCGCGCACGATGCCGCGCCCGGGGAACTCGGCATTGAGCACCAGGGCCACGATCACGCCGAACACCGTCTCGAACAGCACCGAGACCACGGCGAAGCGGACGGTGTTCCACACCGCGTTCCACCACGCCGGATCGACCAGCACGCCCGACCAGATGATCTTGCCGGATTTGAGCACGGTCCAGCTGAGGTAATTCTTGAACCAGATGAACTGCGCGTCGCCCAGATGCACGAGCGAGGCGTTCGTCAGCGAGAAATAGATTGTCCTGAGCAGCGGCCAGGCGGCAACCACGGCCAGCGCCGCGAGCATCGGCAGCAGGAACCACATCGCGGCCCGCACGCGCTGCTTGACGAGGTCCGATTCCTCGGGGCGCGCCCGCACGATGGTCTTGGCCGGTAGTGCTACGTCGCTCATGCCCTGCTCCTGTGGAGACGCGGACGGCTGATGGGAATTAGCCGTCCGCGCCGGGAGGTGCCGGTTATCCTTGCGGATTACCAGCTAGCGCCCTTCAGATCCGTCAGCTTGCCCTCGAGGACTTCGAGGTTGTCGGCCGCGGAACCATTGCCGGAGAGCGTATCGTGCACCGCCGACCAGAACAGGTTCGAGACTTCGTTGTACTTGGCCTTCGTCGGCGCCGACGGACGTGGCACGGCGTTCTGGAACACCGACTTCCAGTTCGGAATGATCGGCTGGGCCGCGGCGATGTCGGCGTCGTCATAGAGGGCGACGCGGGTCGGCAGGGCCGAGAGGTCGATGGCGCGCTTCTTCTGCACGTCGGCCGAGGTCAGATACAGAACGAGCTTGATCGCGGCGTCCTGGTTCTTGGAGTACTTCGACACGGCGAGGTTCCAGCCGCCCAGCGTCGAGGCCGGCTTGTCACCCTCGGCGCCCACCGGGAGCGTCGACACGTCGAACTTGCCCTTGATCGGCGAGTCGGCGGCGTTGCCCAGCGCGTAGGCATAGGGCCAGTTGCGCATGAACGCGGCGTTGCCCAGCTGCCAGACGCCACGGCTCTCTTCTTCGCCGTAGGACAGCACGCCCGGCGGGGAGATGGTGTTCACCCAGCTCTTGGCTTCGTCGATGGCCGCCGCGGCCTTCTCGTTGTTGATCGAGATCGTGCCGTCGGGCTCGACGATCTGGCCGCCGCCGTAGGACTTCACCCATTCGAGGGCATCGCAGGTCAGGCCTTCATAGGCATTGCCCTGGAACACATAGCCCCAGAAGTCGGCATTGCCGGCGGCGCGCTCGCCGTCCTGGATGGTCTTGGCTTCAGTGGCCATTTCCGTCCAGGTCTTGGGCACGGGCAGGTTGTACTTCTCGAGCAGGTCCTTGCGGTAGTACAGGGCCGGCGCGTCGGTGAAGAACGGCACCGCGACGAGCTTGCCGTTCGAGGTCTGGCTTTCGACGATCGAGGGGAAGAAGTCGCCGATGACGCCCTTGGCGGCGTCAGTCAGGTCGGTGAACTGGTCGGCGAGCTGCGGCGCCCAGATGACGTCGGTCTGGTACACGTCGACGTCCGAGCTGCCGGCCGCCAGCCAGAGCTTGTACTGGCCGAACTGGTCGGTGGTCGAAGAGGGCATCGGCACGATGTTGACCGTGTCGCCCGAGGTCTTCTGGTATTCGTCGAGCACGCCGCGCAGCCACTGCAGGTTGCCGCCGGTGTCGCCGTTGACGATGTTGAGGGTCGCCGCCGAGGCCGAGCCCGCGAGCAGCGCGCCGAGCAGCAAGCCGCCGGCGATCGATTTCAGTTTCATGGATGTCCTCCCAAGGGGCTGAAGTCGCAGGGAAAAAGGCATGAGAAGATCGCCGCCGGAATCGGCGTTTTCGACCGCTCTCCTGGAGCTCCTCCCTGAAAGCGCCCTGCGACTGGCGGTTAGCCGTCAGTTCTTCAAAGCGCTTTGGTCAAAAGCGTATTTGTAAGCGCTTTGGACTGTCAAGCGGGAGATTTCACGCTTGCCGAAGATTTCTCGCGCTGGTCCACATTAGCGTGCGGCATCAGCTACTTAACCGTATCTCACGCGTGCGTACGCGGGAAATTGCCGGGCATCGATTGAGGTACGCACCTCACCTCCCCCGCACCCTTGTCCGAATGTTTGAAATCGCTTTGGATGCGCGCCGTTTGCGACCGGCTGGGCAACTTCCCGCGCATCCGCTAAAGCGGGGCGTCAGGGGGTCCGGACGGCTGCGTCCGGGAGACATCGTGGGCATGAACCTCAAGGAGCTGGCCAGGAATCTCGGCCTGTCGCAGACCACGGTGAGCCGTGCGCTGAACGGCTACCCCGAGGTCAACGAGGCGACCCGCCTGCGCGTAGCCGAGGCCGCCACCCGGCTCGGCTACCGCCCCAACGCCAGCGCCCGCCGCCTCGCCACCGGCCGGGCCGGTGCGGTCGGCATCGTCTATTCGACCGCCGAAGGCTACGGCCCGCACACCACCGAGTTCCTTGGCGGCCTTGGGGCGCGTTTGGCCCTCGACGAAGTCGACGTGCTGGTTTCCACCGTCGAGCGTCTTGACGACGAGCTCGCCGCCTACCGCCGTGCCATCGCCAGCAAGAAGGTCGATGCCTTCGTCCTGCACTCGCCGCGTCCGGACGACCCCCGCACTGCCCTGCTCCGCGAACTCGACTTCCCGTTCATCCTGCACGGCCGCACCCAGAGCGACGTTCCAATCGCCTGGCTCGATATCGACAACGCCCAGGCCACCAGCCGGGCCACCGCGCATCTGCTCGACCTTGGCCATCGCGACATTGCCCTGCTCAACGGCCCGCGCGGCGCCACCTTCGTCATTCACCGCGAAGCCGGCTATCGGGAGGCGCTGACCGCACGTGGGCTGGTGCCCAACCCGGCGCTGATGGCCAATGGCCTGTTCACCGACGAAGTCGGCTTCCGGCTGGCCCAGGCGATGCTGGAGCGCACCCCGCGCCCCACCGCCTTCCTCGCCGGCTCGATGATGACGGCGCTCGGCGTCTTCCGCGCCATCCGCTCGGCCGGGCTAGTGCTCGGCAAGGACGTGTCGATGATCGCCCACGACGACGTCTTCCCCTATCTCAACGCCGACACGATGGTCCCCTCGATGTCGACGACACGCTCGTCCATCCGTGCCGCCGGCACCCGCGTCGCCGAGTTGCTCACGCAGATGCTTGCCGGCAAGAAGCCCAACGAAATCCATGAGTTGTGGCCGGTAGAGATGGTGTTGCGCCAGTCCACTGGACCAGCGCTCTAGGCCGTCGTCCTAAGCAACCTGATGTGCTCGTCGAACTGGAAGCCAAAACGCTGTTCTGGCGCGTTCGATCCCGCCAGCCCCACCAGATCGCCGAAGCCGTTGGTCGCAACGAACCCCACCTCGTCTGGCGCCACCCCGCAGGTCGAGCGCAGCAGCGTGACCCCGCTCGGGCGCGCACTGCCGGCGTCGATGCACAGGATCGTTCCACCCACCGGCGACGACGCGGCAATCGTCTGCAAATCGGCCGATACCGCGAGCCCGCCCACATAGTTGCGCAACCCCCCGAGCGCGTCGGGCGGCAGCTCGATCAGCCGGATCTCGCCATCGAGTGTGGCGTAGCCGATGAGCTGCGGCCGCTGGCTGTCGTCGCCGCGGAACTGGCAGCCGAACCAGATGCGATTGTGCGCATCGACCGCCATGTGGCGGATCGACAGCTGGTGCTGATCCGAAGCCAGCCGCAGCTGGCCAACGAGACGCCCGTCACGCGCATCGACAAACGCCAGCGACGGATCCATCGAGTCGATGTTGAGCTCAGCCCGCCCGTAGTCCGGGTGGGTCTCGATCCCGCCATTGGCGATGGCGAAGGTCACGCCATCGGGCAACAGGATCATCTCGTGCGGTCCCTGCCCGAAAGTCTGGAACTCGCCGATCCGCTTGTAGCCGCCGGCGACGTCGTAGATGCCGATCACGCCGCGCGCATTGTCGAAATCGTTCTCGGTTGCATAGAGCAGCTTGCCGTCCGGCGAGAACACGCCATGCCCGAAAAAGTGCCGCCCCTCGACGCTGGCGATCGTCACCGGCGCCGCCTGCCCGGCCGGATCGAACACCACCGCGAACGTGCCCGGCCGCCGCGCAAACACTACGGCTCGGCCGGCTGCAGCCGAATAACTCACATCGTGCCCGCGCACCGGCAGGTCGACATTGGTGATCAGCTTGCCGGTCTCGGTCAGCACGCGCGCGCCGAACCTGCCGGGCGTCTCCTGCGTCGCCGTGGCGAACAGCAGCTCGGCGCCCTCGAGCGCCATCGCCCGTTCGGGCAGCAGCGAGGCGGCGAAACCGGCTCCGGCCGCCTTGAGGAACGCGCGGCGCTGCCACATCTCAGTCGCCGTCCAGCGCCGAGAAGCCGCTCGACAGGCTGAGCGCGCTACCCATGTTGTCGCCCACCAGCGTGTCGAGCGAACGCGTTACGATCGCCACATATTTGAGCTGCTTGAGCTCCTCCTCATTGGCCACGGCGGCGTCGATCGGATCGGGCACCTTGTTGAGCGCCGTGAACACGCCATCGAACTCGAACAGCACATTGTGGGTGATCCAGGCTGCGCCTTCGCCCGCCAGCGCCTCCGGGAATTTCGCGCCCTGGAACAGGTCGCGCAGTCCCTGGAAATTGGCCGCAAGCGCCGGGATCGTCATGTCCGACCGCCAGAACAGCGCCGATTTCGGCTTCGGCGCCCCGCCGGCCAGCCCGATCACCGCCGACAGCCGCTGGTCGCGGATCGAATCGGTCCCGAAGGTCAGCGCCCCGGCCAGCTTGTCGATGACCTCGCGCTCGCTGCGATATTCCTGCCCGTCCGGCTTGGGCGCCAACATCTGGTCGGCGGCGCTGTCGGGCGCATCGTTCAGCCATTCATCGCGGATCGTCGCCGTCAGTCCGGCGATCAGGGTGCTCGCGGCGGCGGCGTAGGAGCAGCGATAGGCGCCGGCACTGCTGGTCAGGTCCTCGAAGCCGGTGCCGAACAGCAGATACTCCACCGCGTTCAGCCCCTGCATCGCCACGGACTTGTCCTTGAGCGTCGTAGCGCTGGCGGCGCTCTGGTCCTGCTGGGCGATGGCCACCTGCACCTGCTTGAGCGCGATGCCCTTGGTATCCGGCCAGAACAGCAGCCTCTCGAGCCGATTCTCGGCCCCCAGCGGCCCCTGCCTGAAAAACTCGACGCTCGAGAAAGCCAGCACCGTCAGCTTGAAGGAGGACTGCGCCGCCGTCAGGTTCGCCGCGGACGGCGTCGCGCAGAGCGCCACCACATCGTCCTTCATCTTGCTCGCTTCCGTCGCCAGCATGGTGAAATGCGGCCGCGCATAGTTGGTCAGCGAGGACACGATCAGGTCGTGATACGGCACGGTATCGGCCGCAAACACGGGGCCAGCGAAAACCGCCAGCGTGGCGGCGAGGACGAAACGCATCACAGCGACTCCAGGAAGGCCAACAGATCGTCTCGCGACGCTTTGGGCATGTCGGCAAAGGCATCGCGCGCCTTCTGCGCCTCGCCGCCATGCCAGAGGATTGCTTCAGTCAGATTACGCGCCCGCCCGTCGTGCAGATAGAAGGTGTGGCCGGAGACGGTTTCCGTCAGGCCGACGCCCCATAGCGGCGCCGTCCGCCACTCATAGCCGGTAGCCTGCGCTTCGGGCCGCAGATCGGCGAGCCCCTCGCCCATGTCGTGCAGCAAAAAGTCCGAATAGGGCCAGATCAGCTGGAAGCGCTGGCCCTCGTTGATCGCCTTGCGCGAGGTGACGAATTTGGGTGTGTGGCAGCCGGTGCAGCCGGCCTCGTAGAAATCCTGCTTGCCCCGCAGCACCGCCGGATCGTCCATGTTGCGCCGCGCCGGCACCGCCAAATTCTGCGAATAGAAGGTCACCAGGTCCATGATCGGGTCGGGCGCCTCGCCGACGCCCAGCCGCGCCTGCTCGCCATTGGGCATCGCAAGGCAGTCGGTCTCCGCGGCCGTGCAGTCGCCATAGGGCTTGGGGTTGAGCGGCGTCGAAATGCCCAGATCGCCAGCGAACGCCTCCGCGCTCTGCGTCCGGATGGTCGGCGCGCCGTCCTTCCAGCCGAAACGGCCGAGCATGACCTGGCCGGTCTCGAGGTCCTTGACGAAATTGGCGTGCCCGGAAATCCCGTCATGGTTGGCATCACCGGGATCGGCATTGGCGAGGATATCCTCGGGCGGAATCGCTTCCACCAGCCCCAGCCCGATCATCTGCGGCGCCACGCGCGGCGACAGCATCGCGTCCTTGGCCAGCGGCCCATAGGCGAGATCGGTCACCGAATAATGCGGCTGGCGCAGCGTCACCACGGTTCCGTCGCCCAGCGTCACCGGCAGATCGGTATAGTCGATATGCATCTGGCCCTCGGCCTTGAGGCCGGTGACACCGAAATTCTGCAGCTGCGTGCCGTAGGTCGGCTCCGGAATGACGTTCTGCTCGCCGGAATCCATCAGCTCCTTCTCGGCCGTCGTCTGCGGCGCCACCGAGACGCGCAGGAACATCGACACGCCGTCATCGGCCGAGCCCATCGGCGGATGCCCGCGCCCATCCTTCAGGTGGCAGTTCTGGCAGCCGCGCGAGTTGAACAGCGGCCCCAGCCCGTCCGACGCTTGCGTCGAGGACGGCGCCTGCACCCACACCTTGCGGAAAAAGCCGTTGCCCAGGCTGAACCGCTCCTGGTCGTCGAAGCTGAGATTCGCCGAGAACTGCGAGAAGATATCGCGGTTGATGAGTTTCTTTGTCGTCTGCGCCCCGCCCGGCAGCAGCTCGAACTGCTCGGGCCTGGAGAAGTCCGTCGTCGGCTTGGTGACGGAGCGGACGCGCGCCAGATCCTTGGGGGTCAGGTCGGTGCGCTGCGCCTTGTCGTCGGCGGCGCTGAGGCCGATGCCGGCGCAAAGCAGAACGACCAGGATGGCGGTGAGGGGCTTGTGCATGTCTCGCACCCTCTACCACATCCCGGTCGCGGTTGGATGAAGGGGTGCGCGACGGATTCGCGCAACCCTTGCTCGATACTTCTTACTGGAAAACCGCATCCGGATTATCGAGGCTGTCGGAGCCCTCGACCGTCACGTCCAGCTTGAGCAGCGCCACGGCACGTTCGACGCCGCGGGTCTGGGCGATCAGGGCGTCGATGACGTCCTGCACCACCTTGTTGCCCTCGGTGTTACCCTCGCCGATCATCTGGTCGTACTTCTCGATGGTGTCGCCGCGGGTCTTCATGACACCGAACTTGGCGAGCGTATCGTCGAGCAGCCCCTTGATCTCGGTGTCGAGCTTGGCGTCCTTGGAGGCGATCAGGTCCGACATCGACGGACCCTGGACCACGCTACCATCGGCGCGGGTGTACTTGCCGAAATAGACGTTACGGATGCCCACCGCGTCGTTCATCAGCGACAGGTAGGTGGTGTCCGAGAAGCACTCGTGCTCCTCTTCCGGATCGTGCAGCAGCAGGCCGAGCTTCATGCGCTCGCCGGCCAGTTCGCCATAGCTCAGCGAGCCCATGCCGGTGAGGATCGCGGTGATGCCCGTCTCCTGCTCGGCCTTGAGCGCGGCGCCGCCTTCGCTCCAGTCGCCCACCATCTCCTTGAGGTCGGAGACCAGCAGGTCCACCGCCGACTGCAGGTACTGCGCGCGGCGGTCGCAATTGCCGTGCGTGCAGGCCGTTAGGCTGTAATCGGTGGCCGGACGCTCGCCGGCGCCCGGTCCGGTGCCGTGCAGGTCCTGGCCCCACAGCAGGAACTCGATGGCGTGGTAGCCGGTGGCGACGTTCGCCTCGATGCCGCCCGCTTCCGCCAGCGTGTTGCGCAGGAAGTCCGGCGTCAGGTTCGACGCATCGACGGTCTTGCCTTCGATCGTGATCGTCTTGTTGCCGATCACATTGGCGGTGAACAGCGGGTTCTCGTCGCTCTCGGTGCCGTAGGACGCCGTATCGACGTAGTCCATCAGGCCCTCATCGAGCGGCCAGGCGTTGACCCGGCCTTCCCAGTCGTCGACCACCGGGTTGCCGAAGCGGAACGCCTCGGTCTGCTGGTAGAACGGGCGCGCCGCGACATAAGCGTCGCGCGCGGCCTTCAGCGTCTCGTCGGTCGGGTTGGCGAGCATCGCCTTGATGGCGTCGTCGAGCGCCTCGGCCTTGCCCAGCGCATCGGAATAGCCGGCCAGCGCGATGTCGGCGTAGTTCTTGAGGATCGCTTCGTCGCTGGGCGCATCCGCCGCCATCGCCGGCGCGATCAGCGCCCCGCTCAGCATCAACCCGGCCAAAATTCTCTTCATCGCCCCATCTCCATCGGTTCGGCTGGGCGCGCGGTAACAAAGCAGAGTGACGCTATCAAGAAATAACGACACAGGCTGGAACGGCTCTAAACTGGCAGGGGCACGCTCACCCAGCCACTGAGCGATGCAGGCGAGCGGGAGTGACCGACGACCTTGCGGTCTCGGGTGTTATCCTGCCGTGGCCAAAGCGGGGCCACGGACGGAGAGCGCTGGGCGCCTCCGGGTTATGTTTGCTAGGCGAGACGCCCAGCGCTTCTCCGCAGCGGGATTTTAGGAACAGTCAGGCGGGGA